>CACMYJ010000001.1:0-37500 GCA_902617895.1 uncultured Pelagibacteraceae bacterium
CTAAATATTATTATTTATGGAATGATTTTAAATTCTTTAAGAAAGGAATTAATACTAAAATATTTTTTTATTACATTAGTGTTTTATCTTTTTATTATTTCAATTCTTTTCTTTGTTAGTTTATTAATTGGCAAAACAAGTTTTATTTCAATTTTTGATTTAAGAGCAATTAATATTTTGCAATTTGATTTTAATTTATTAAATAACTCAACTCCAAGAACGACAGGTTTTGCGAGAATTCTAGTTTTTTTATTTTTAATACTTTATTATTTTAATACAAAAAAAGACTCTTCAAATCTTAAGATACTTATGTTTGTAATCTCTTTTTTAATTTTATCTTTATCATCAAGATTCTCAGTTGGTAGTCTAATAATATCTTTAATTTTATTTAATTTATTCTTTCACGGAATAAACTTTAAAAAATTATTCAAAGACAGTATTTATTATCTACTAATACCCTTCTTTGTGTTAATATTTTTTCAGACCTCAACAGAATATTATTTTAATAATTTAAAACACAAACAAATAATTTTTTCTAATAATAATGAAATTCAAGAAAAAAATATTTTGGAAAAAAATATTATAGAAAAAAATATTATAGAAAAAAATATTGATATTGATGAGGATAAAAAGATTAAAAAAAGCGAAATACTAAATACTGAAAAGAATAAAATAACAAAAATTCTTAATAAAAAATTTTTTGATAATAGAATAGTTAGACTTAAAAATCCAAATACCTTCAAAACTGACAAGAATAAAAAGACACTTTCTGATGATATTACAACTGGTAGGGTAAATTATTGGAGTTTTGTAATCGATGATTTTAAAAAAAGTACTAAAAAATTTAAATACGGGCATGGAATTCTTGCTGATAAAAAAAAATGGGGCATTTCTATTTCAAATTCATTTTTCTATTCTTTATATTCTAATGGTTTAATTGGAGTATTAATATATATTTTTATTTTACTATATTTTTTGAGTAAATTTTTGCATTTTCTATTTTTTCAAGACAATAAATCAAAATTAGATTTTCTAGTTTATATTTGTTTATTGATACTTTTTTTAAGAGGTTTGGTAGAAAATAGTTTTTTATCTCAAAGTATGGATTTATTAATCTTGATTTATTTAAATCAAACACTTCATAACAAATCTAAAGCTTTTTAAATTTTAAATTCGCAGATTTAAATATGATTTTAAAATTAAAGTTTATAAATGTTTTAATTAGTCTTAAAATTCTTCTAAATGTATCTGTTCTTAATCTCCAAATAAACTCTAAGCCCATAGATTTCAAAAACTTTGGACATTCTTGGATAAATCCTGACGCTATATCAAGACCACCTCCTATACATATAATCTTAAAAAATTTGTTTTGTTCTGATATTTTTTGAGCCAATAACTCTTGCTTGGGTGTTGGTAAAGTAATTAAGCATATACTTTTTTTTTTTAATCGAATTGATAAATTCTGTATGGATTTTTCATCAATAAGTGGAATTTTTATATGTATAATTTTTATTTTAAATTTTTTTTTTAAGTAATTTTTGCTAATTTTTCCCAAATTTCCCACAACTATTAATTCGTTAATTGAGTTTTTCAGTTTTAATTGATTTATCAACTGACTTCCTGGGATTTTTTTTGAAACTATAAATAATTTTGAAAATATACCATCTGGCCAAACAACTAAATTATGAGAAAATTCTATTTTTTTATCAAAATAATAACTTAAAAAAGCTAAGTTTAGTGCACTGAGTATAAATTTTTCTTTTTTAAAAATATTATTTGGTTTATCTATATATCTAATAGTTTTCATTTAAAATTTTATGATAGGTTTACCTTTTTTATATTTAAATTAAAACTTAATCTTATATATGAGTAATAAACTAAAATTCTCTATAGTTACCACCTGCAAAAATAGTGAAGATTATATTGAGGAAACTGTATATTCTGTGATTAATCAAAAAATTTTTCAACAAGATAAAGCGGAGTTAGAATATTTTATAATAGATGGAGCATCTAATGATCAAACACTAAATATACTCGAAAAAATAAAAGTAAATCATAAAAATATTCATATAATTTCTGAGCCAGATAATGGAATGTATGAAGGATTAACAAAAGGTTTTAATAAAATTTCTGGAGATATTGTTGCATATATTAATGCAGGAGACTTTTATAATCTAACAGCATTTAACATTGTGGCAAATGTTTTTGAACACAATAACCATATTAAATGGTTAACAGGTGAGAAATTTTTATACAATAATGAGTCTGAAATTATTAATAGCTATATACCATACAAGTATAGATCTAATTTAATACAATCAGCAGTTTACGGTAAATATCTTCCATTTATACAACAAGAATCTACATTTTGGAAAAAAGAAATAATGAGTGAGGTAGATTTAGATCAATTAAAAAAATTTAAACTTGCTGGTGACTACTATATTTGGAATTGTTTTTCAAAAAAATATCAAATTTATATTTTAAAATCTTACTTAGCCGGATTTAAATATCATCCAAATCAAATAAGTTTCAAAGATAACTTATTTAAAGAGCCCTATTTTAATGAAACAAAATTCTTCAAAAAAAAAATTGGAATTAAGGAAATAATTTATATTATTTTGGATGGACCAGGTTGGCTTTTGCTCACATTGACTAGAAAACTTAATTTTTCAAGACAATTTTATTTTGATACTATTGAAAATAGATGGACTTCTGCACAAAACCAATCATCAAAATTTATATATGCATGGGCAACAGATTTTTCATCAAATACAGGTGAAGGTCTCTTAGCAAGAAAATATTTAGAAAATACAGAGGAGAATTATTATATATTTAATACAAATCAAAGATTTGCATATAAAAATAATAAATTTTTTCCAAATACAGCTGACGAGAAAGGTCAAATTAATTTTAATTTTTTTAAAAGATATATTGTCCCTTTAATTGGTATTTTTTATTTATGGTATCATTTTTTAAAAGGTAAAAAAGTTGCTTATCTTAACTTTCTACCTTTATGGAATACACTTTTAATTGCTCTTTTACCCCCAGGAACAAAATTTGGACCTATAACTGGATCTATATTTAAAGATAAGGTTAACAATTTTCAGAGTTTTATAAGAAAATTTATTGTGCCAATTTTATATTATATAAATGCAAGAATATTGTTATTGAGAAAAGTACCAACTTATATTTTTTCAACAAATTTAATGGAAAAATTCTTACCAAGTCAAATTTTGAAAAAAAGTAAATTTAATTTTGTTTACAATAACATAAATCTTAAAAAACAAATTCCATTAAAGCAAATTGATATGCTTATTTATTATCGTGACTATTTTACAAAATCAAACAATTTTTATAGAAATCTCATAAAAAAACTAGAAGAAGAAGAAAATATAAAAGTAAGATATATTGGTGATAAAATCAATAATTTAGATAAATATTACCAAGGAAGACTCTCTCATAAAGATACTTTAGATTTAATTGAAATCTCAAAATTTTCTATAGTGTCTGAAGAAAATTTTTCTTCTTTATTTACTCTAGAATGTATGGAAAATCATTTAGATTTATTTGCAAGTAAAAAAGTGTCAATTCCAAAAAAAATTTTAGAAACAAAAAAAATTCATATTATTGATTATGATGACGCAAATAATTCAATAAATTATATAATTGAAAAAATTAAATCTACATCTGAATTAGAAAAATTTACAAATCAATCATTAAGTATTGATTAGTTATTTATTATCTCTTGAAAAAAATTAAAGTATTCTTTTTTAATTCTATTTTCATCGATATGTTTTTTAAAATATTTATCTTTTGATATATTGTTAGATAACTTTTTACAGTTTTTTAAAACATAAGTGATACCTTGAGAAAAATCGTCTTTATTAAAAGGTTTTGCTAAATATCCGTTAAATTTATGCTTAATAACCTCGTTTACTCCTCCAATATCATATGCAACTACAGGTTTGTTACATGCTAAAGACTCTAAAACAACATTAGGTAAATTATCAGCTTTAGATGGAAACAAGAGAAAATCAGAGCAATTTATTATTTTAGCAACCTCATATTTTGAGTTAGTTAAATTTTTTGAGAAATAAGAATGATTAATTTCAACTCTTTCTGTGTTTGAGCCCACTATAAACAATTCAAAGTTTTTTTTCTTAATTTTTTGTAAACTTTTTTGAAGTAAATCAAATCCTTTTCTTGGATCATTAATATGAGTTGCTGTGATAAATAAACCTATTTTTTTTCTTGTATTAATTTTTAATTTTTTTCTTATTTTTATTTGAGAAATTGGTTTAAATATTTTTTTATCTATTGGATAAGGGATAATTTTTATATTTTTAATATTAATTCTTTTATTTTGTCTGAGTTTTTTGGCCATCCATAAGCTCGGGCAAACAAAATAATAATTTTTTTTTTTAAAAATAAATTCTTTTTTTTTAATAATAATTTTATTTAATATTCTAAAAAAAAAATTCCTCTTTTTTTTTAGATAATTAAAATAATGCTCTCCTCCACTAAATAACCATTGATCATGAAGGATAAAAACTAAAGGTTTATTAATTTCTTTAATTTCATTAAGTGAAATTGTTTCAGATCCTATCCAATTAAAATTAAAAATATCAAATTTTTTTTTTTGTTTCTTTGTAAAAAAAAATGAAGGTAGTAAGTTAAATGAAAAATCTTTTTCGTTGATAAGTTTTTTAAAAGGAATAAATAATACAGATCTTAATTTATTAAGGAAATTATTTCCAACTATTATTATTTTTTTATTTTTAGTTATCGAAAACCTTACAAAAAAGTATTTTTGTATTTTTTTTTGGTCTAATAAATTAAATATTTTCTTTGCAGATAAATCTGCTCCCCCTTTATGATCTGTATTTGAAATAAAGGCAATTTTCATTTGTTAAATCTTTTTACCTCGATATTTGTCGAATATTTTATTTATTACAGCTAAGTGTAAATTTCTGGATACTATCATCCCAAAAATTCTATAAATAAAACTATTTGAGAATTTTAAATTTTCTTTATTTAAAATATCTATGAATTCATTATTCAAATCTTTCTTATTAGAAGATAATGCGTTGGGTAAAATTCTAAAACAACTTAAAAATTTATTTACATGTATTCCTCTAAAATTTTTTAGGCAATGTATAATTATCTCGTATTCAAAAGAATACTTATATTCATGTCTGAAACCTTTAAAATTTTCTAAAACTTTTCTTGTAAAGAAAAATGATCCTGTAAAAATTTGATTAAAATAAAATATCTTTTTAATTTTATAGTTGGGAATATATGAATAAAAACTTTTTATTACTTTATTTTCAGAGTCAATATTTAAAAAATTTGAATTTACAAAATCAAATTTTTTATTTATGTTTTGATTAACTATTTCTAATGTTCTTGTAGACATATATATATCATCTGAATTTAGCCAACAAAAAATATCACCTGTAGCTAACTTTAATCCATTGTTCAGTGCCTCAGCGACTCCACTATCTTTTTTTTGTAAGATTTTTATTCTATCATCTTCTTTAACCAAACTCCTAATTAGTTGGATCGTGTTATCTTTTGACTCATTGTCACAAACAATAATTTCCCAATTATTATAACTTTGAGACAAAACACTCTTAATACATTGTTCAATAAATTTTTCCGAATTAAAAGTTGGTATAATTATGCTTATTTTTTTTTTCAATTAATGCCTCTTTGTAAAATTTTAAGTAATTTTTAGAAATTGTTGCATAGGAAAATTTATTAATACAAAAATTTCTTATAAATTTTTTCTTTTTAATTTCCCTATTTTTTTTAAGCCAATTACAAGTTTTTTGTAAATTTTCTAAATCAAATTTTTTTAAGACTTTTCCGTTGAACTTATCTTTAATTATTTCACTCAACCCTGAATTACTAGAACTTATAATTGGCAATCCACAGGCCATGGCTTCTAAAGCAACATTTGGCAAGTTGTCTTGTTTTGATGGAATAATTAATGCATCAGAGGAATTATAAATTTTTCTTAACTTATTTTTATTGCTTACGTATCCTAAATTTATAAAGTTTTTTGGTAAATCTATACTAACACCGTCTGCACCAATTATATGAATTTCGGCATCTAATTTTTTAAGCACCTCAAATATACTTAAAAGCCCTTTTCTAGGATCTTTATATGGATTTACAGCTACAAACAGTAATTTAATTTTATTCTTTATTTTTATTGATCTAGTTATTTTCCAAAAAGACGTGTCTATTGGATTTCTTATAACCTTTATCTCTTTTTTTTTAAAATTTTTATTTTTCAAAACCTTCTTTTTCAACCAAAGGCTTGGAGAAATAACTTTGATATCAGTTTTAGAAAAATATTTTTGTTTATTAAATTCAATAAATTCAGAAAAATTTATATATTTAAAAAATACACTTAATAAATTTTTTTTTTTTTCAATTTTATAATGCTCACTTCCAAGTATTGGCCACATATCGTGAAATGTCCAAAATAATATTTTTTTAATTTTTGATATCTCTTTTAAAGATATCATTTCATTATTAATCCAATGTAAATTAATTATGTCATAAGATGAATTATTTATATATTCATGTATATTTGAGGGAAGAATGTTGTATGAGTTTAATTCTTTATTTTTTGTAAAAATATCAAAAAATCTTACAAAATAATTTCTAAAATTTTCTCTAAAAATCAAGTTATTATATTTATATTTAATTATATTTTTTTCTTTACCCCTTTTTTTTATAACCAAAAAATCCACTTTTGTTCCTGCTAATAATTGGCTTTTGAAAATTCTATAGGCTGCAACATTTGCTCCACCGTAATAATTTGAAAATGATAAATGTAAAATCTTCATCTTGAATATTTATTTATAACATTTGAATAAATTGTTTTTGATTTTGATAAATTTTTTCCTAAATTGAATAAACTACTATAATTTTTAATTACTCCGTTTTTAGTTTTTCTATAATTATCGCTTATTATTTTAGGACTATCATTTCTATAAGTATCTCTTCCACCTATCATATCTTTAATTCTTAATATTTTTTCTCTAAAATAGATTACATCTCTCGCAATATTCATGGTGTTTTTTGATTGCTTAAAATCTCTGAAATCTCTTTTTAAAATCAAATTTTTATATTGGCCAATACTTGATGGATTAAATACAATATTTTTCTTAATTTTAAGAAGTGGAGAATAAGAAATAACTATTGGTTTCAGTCCATGAGCAACAGCCTCATACTGACTAGTTCCTGAAAATGTTACTATTTTTTTTGCATTTTTAAATATTTCATTATTGCTATTTTTTGAATAATTTACAAAAATATTTTTTTTATTTAATTGAGAATTTTTATTCAATAAATTATTAAAAATTTTACTTTGATTTTCACCCCATCTTTTATAAGACGGATGAAATCTAAATTCCCAGTTTTCTTCTGATTTACTAACTATTTTTAAAGTACGATCAATCCAATCAAAGTAGTCTACAAAAATTCTTTTTTTATCTATAGTATTAAATGGCGAGTCTCTAAATATATGTAAAAAAATAAAATTTTTTATAACTAAGGGTTTTGTTGAAAAATTAATAGATGCAATTTTAGAGTCCTCATATGACCCTTTACCAGACATTCTTTTCAACCAATAATCATTTGAGTCAGTCTTGAAATTTTTATTTTTTCTTATGTAATTAAATTTTTCTAGATCTATTTCTCCCCAGTTCACGTCTTTTAATTTCTTCTGTTCATGTATATTAAATGATGCTTGAGTAAACACTTTTACATTATTAATCCTTAAAGAAGCAATTAGAGATCTTGATGCATAAACTGTATGACCTAAAAAAGCATATTTTAAATTATAATTACGGACTAGATTGTCTACTAAGTAAATTTTTTCTAAACTTATAATTATAGAAATAAATTTAAAGTATAGTTTTTTTCTCAAGTTATTTTCATCAATATTTAAATTAACATAATCCCAAATTCCATGATTAATTTGAAATTGATACCAATTTTTATTTTTTTTGGTATTTATTAAATTGTTGAAATTTAATAACTTTAAGATTAATGTTTTAATATTAAGTAAAATATATTTAAAAATTTTTAAACGCCTTACATATTTATTTTCGTCAAGATAAATAATATTATATTTTTTCAAAAAATCTTTAATATGAACTTCTTTTAAAATCTTTTTTGGAAGTTGTTTTTCAAAAATCAAATTTTTAATATTTTTATTTTGTAAAAAACCATCGATTATTGGCAATAGCCACAAAAATTGACTCTCGACAAAATCATCTGCAACAAATAATATTTTTTTTTTATGCATATTTAGCTATTTTTTTGGCTAAATATTCTTCACATAAATTCCAAGATTCTAGTGAAGCACCTGCAATGTGTGGAGTAATTAATATTTGATTTGATTTAGACATTTTAATTAATTTTTTTGATGAGTCGGTTAAAGAATTACTACTAAATTTAAGAAAATCTGTTGCAAAATAAAAATTTTTATTTTTTTTAATTTTTTTGATCAAATGATTTTGATTAATTATTTCTGCTCTTGACGTATTAATTAAATAAAAATTTTTCTTAACTAAATCTAATAATTCAGAATTAATTATATTTTTTGTTTTATCATTTAACTCAATTGTCAAAACTACAACATCACAATTTTCAAAAATTTTATTTAATTTATATTTTTTGTCTTTTTTATCAAAAGTTGTGATCTTCATATCAAATGATTCAGCATACTTTTTAATATTTCTTCCATTTCTCCCTAAACCAACAATGCCAATTTTTTTATTGTATAAATTATTATTTAAAAATTTATATCTGTTCCATTTTAATTCTTTTACTGAGTCAAATGATTTAGGAATATTTTTTAGCAACGATAATAGTAAGGCCCAGGTATGTTCTGATGATGATTTTATTTTTTTTAAAAATTGGAATTGGTTTTTAAGACTTAAAACTCTTATATTATGTCTCTTTATGTAATCTAAATCTATATGATCAAGGCCAGTTGATGCAGAAATAATATATTTCAATTTTTTTGAGTTTAATAATAAATTTTTATCAAGTTTATATTTAAATCTTGATATTATTATATCTACGTCCTGAATTTGATTTTTAATATTTCCAGCTGACCTACTATATTCGATATATTTAAAATATTTTATTAAAATTTTTTTTGCATTATCTGAAAAATACTTTGGTTCTAAATTAATGATTTTTTTTTTCATAATATAATTTAGCTATCTCATAATCAAAATATGAGTCAATATTTATAGAATATTTTTTACTCAAAACTAATGGTAAAATTTTTTTTCCATAAAAATTTTTATAATTAAATAAATTTTCTTTTTTAAATATATATATCAATCCGTTTCTATGGTATAATTCTTCTAGATCTTGTCTATTAGAGCTTTGTTTTTCTACATCAAATGGTTTTAAAAATTTTTTATTTAATCTATACATTCTTGATGGATGAATATCGTCGATTTTTGAAACACTTACCAATGTGTCTCCATCTAAATTAATAATTTTTTTTATTGCTTCATCAATTAATTTAGAATTTCTAAATGGATTTGTTACTTGTAATATCATTATATATTCATATTGATTATATTTTTTTACAACATCTAAAACAACATTATACATAAGTGATTTATCTCCAGATAAATTTTTTTTTCTTTTTATTGTTTCTATTTTATTTTTTTTTGCTAAATTTAAAATTCTCACATCATCACTAGAAACTATAATATTTGACAAAAACTTTGATTTTTTTGCAGATTTTATTGCAATTTCAACTAAAGTTTTATTTTTAATTTTTAATAAATTTTTGTTTATTATTGACTTGGAACCTTTTCTTGCTGGTATTAAAGCAAGTATTTTTTTCTTTTTATACATTTTTAATAATTCAATGATTTTTGAATATTAATTTCTCTCAACCGCTCAAGTATTTTAACAATTCGTGCTGAAGCTTTACCATCTCCATATATCCTAGATTTTTTGAATTTTTTACCCTCATATTTTTTTACTATTTTATATATTTCATTTTCTTGAAAATTTACTAAACCTACATTTTTTGATTTTTCTCTTTTTAATTGCCTATCTCCAACTATTATGGATGGTGAACCTAAATAAGAAGCTTCTCTAATAAAACTGCTACTATTACCAATCAAGCAGTGAGCTGATTTTAATAGTTCGTTATAAATTTCAACAGGGAAATTTTTAAAAAATCTAAATTTATCTAATTTATTTTTTTCTCTATTAATTCTTATGCATTTAGAAATACCATCAGAACCTGCATCTACATTTGGCCACAACCAAATAACCTGCTTATTTAATCTAATTATAGAATTTATTAAAATCTGAGTCTGTTTATAACTTTTTTCATATTTTGTTGTTACAGGATGAAAAACAACTAAATAGAAAGGATTGTTAATATTAATATCTGATCCAACACCTATCTTTTTGACATAATGAGAAAGTTTTTTTCTATTATTTTCAGACAATATGTCAATTGATGGACAGCCAGAAAAATAAACATTTCTTTTATTTTCACCAAGCCTAATTATATTATTTCTTGATTTGACAGTACTTGCAAAATGCAAATGGGATAATTTTGTTATCGCATGTCTAACACTTTCATCAATGGAACCTGTTATTTCACCTCCTTGAATATGAATTAAAATTTTATTCATATAGCTTGCTGCAATTGCTGTTGCAATTGTTTCATACCTATCACCAATAGTAATTACCATATCTGGTTTTAAATTATTGAAAATAGAAGATAATTCTACTATTGCTATACCTGTAGATTTAGCCATAGTGAGAGTGTTTTCACCCTCTAAAACAATGAATGCTTCTGCATTTACTTTGATTTTATCTTTTTTTAATATTTCTCTTAAGTCACCATATTTTTCTAATAATGAACTTGCAGCCAAAACTGTTTGTAACTCTAATTTTTTAGAATTCTTAATTTTCTGTAATAATACTTTTGCCCTACCATAATTAGCTCTACTGGCTATTACAACACAAACTTTTTTTTTCATATGACATCTTTCATTTTCAGTGGATCTCCAAGTTTTAAATTTCTTTTAATATTTTTATTAAGAACTTTTTTATAATCTATTGCTTTAATACCAATTGCAGGTTTTTTAAAATCTAAATAATCAAATTTTATTTTTTCATTTTTTTTTAAATTTACTTTTAAATATATACCTTTCTCAAATAGAAATTTATTTCTAACTAAATCCTTATTTAAATTAATCTTACTTGATTTTGATTTGATTGCTTTTTTTATTTCCTTAATTTGTTCACACAAAAATTTTAATTCATGAAAATCAATAGATACACAAGAGTCAAATGTTTGAATTTTTTTATCAAAAATTACATGTGTTTCAATAACTTGAGCTCCAAGACTTATTGCTGCAAGTTGTATTCCAACCTTAGCTGTGTGATCTGAGTATCCAATAGGAAAATCAAATTTTTTTTTAAAATCTTTGATTAAGCTTAAACCGCTTCTTTCTGGTGGGCATGGGTATAGCGAAGTACACTGCATCAAAATAATCTTTTTATGGTATCTTTTGATCACATTGATAATCTTATCTAACTCATTATAAGTACTCATACCAGAAGATAAAAAAATTGGTTTTTTTGTTTTTGCTATTTTTTCAATTAAAGGTAAATTGTTAACTTCACCAGAACCAATTTTCCAAACTTTTATCTTTAAATCATCTAAAATATCAACTGCCTCGCATGAAAAAGGTGAGCTCATAAAAAGCAAACCTTTTTTTTCAGAATATTTTTTTAATATTTTCCATTCATTTTTTTTAAATGAAGTCCTTTTCCAATAATCAAGTCTATTTTTGTCAGTAACATATTTTGATTTAACCCTAAATTTGTCAAATAAAGTACTTTCACTTTCTGCTATATGTGTTTGAAATTTAACTGCATCAGCACCAGCTGCTGATATTGCATCAATATAGGACATGGCCAAAGTCATACTACCTTCGTGTGCTAAGCCAACTTCAGCTATAACATTAATATTATTTATATTTCTCAATTTAAAATCTAGTGAATTTGCCTGAATTAGATTTATTATTTGTTAATTGGTCATAAATCCAACTATAAGTTTTTGTTAGTCCCTCTTTTAATGAAATTGAGTAATTCCAATTTAAAACTTTTTTAATTTGTTCATTGTTACTTGATCTGCCTCTTACTCCTTTGGGCTTATCTAACAAATAAATTCTTTCAAGCTTTTTAATTCCTGCAATTTCTTCAATCATATCTATCATTTGGTTAATGCTAACTTGTTCATCACTACCAATATTAATTGGTTCCTCATGGTCTGATTGAAATAATTTCAAAGTTCCTTCAACACAATCATCAACAAATAAAAAAGTTCTAGTTTGCTTACCATCACCCCATACTTCTAAATCTTTTTTGTTGTCAATAATGCACTGTGCTACTTTTCTCGATAATGCAGCTGGAGCTTTCTCACGTCCTCCATCAAACGTTCCTTGTGGACCATATATATTGTGATAACGTGCTATACAAACTTTAATACCAAAATCTTCTGAAAAATGACGACACATTCTCTCACTGAATAGTTTTTCCCAACCATAGCCATCCTCAGGATTTGCTGGATACGCATCACTTTCTTTTAAACCATCGATAAAAACTTCTTCTTGCTTATCTTTATTGTATGCACAGGCAGAAGATGAAAAAAAGTATTTTTTTACACCAAATTTTTTACAAGCCATCAACAGATGAGTATTGATAAGTACTGATAGCATACATTCCGCTTTGTTATTCTCAATAAAACCCATTCCTCCCATATTACAAGCCATGTTAAAAACATAATCAACACCCTCAGCTACTTTATAACAATTATTTAACTCTTTGAGATCAAGTTGATGGTTATCGTTATCATCAAAAATCTGAAACCAATATTCTTTTGGTTTTACATCAACAGCTACTATTTTAGCGCCCATATCCATAAGTCTCTTTATTAAATAGCCACTGATAAAACCACCAGCTCCTGCAACTAAAATTTTTTTATCTTTAAACATGTTGATCCTTTTTTTATTTATAATATGCAGATCGTTATAGCATCCAAATATCTCTTTTTGCAACATTTGATAATTTTAAACTAGACTTAATATCCATTATTACTGAGTTATGATTTGTATACTTCTCAATATTATTCATAATTTTAGATATTATAATTTTATGTGGAACTAATAGTAAAACTAAATCATATTTTTTTTTAATACTTTTAATATCTTTCAATTTAAGATCATATTCTTTTGCAACACTGTTATTCATTAAAGGGTCACAAAAAGTAATATTTGAATATTTTGATTTTAATTTTTTTGCTATTTCTACTGCCTTGCTATTTCTAAAATCTGCAACATTTTCTTTATAACTTAAACCTAAAATTAAAATTTTTAGTTTGCTATTAAATTTTTTATTAATAATTTTTTTTATCTCCTTAATTAAAAAATTAACAATTCCATTATTTATTTTTCTAGCTAAATTAATTATTCTAGCATCAAAACCTGCCATTTTTGATTTATACGTTAGGTAATATGGATCTATACTAATACAATGACCACCCACTAATCCTGGAACATATTTAACAAAATTCCATTTTGTTGATGCTGCATTTATCACATCAAGTGTATTTATATTTAATTTTTTTGTCATCATCGATAGTTCATTTGCAAGAGCAATGTTTGTATCACGTTGAACATTTTCAAAAACTTTTGCAGTTTCAGCAACTTTGATGGTTTTCACTTTTATCACTTTTGCTTTAATAATTTGTTTATATAGAGTGTAAACTTTCCTCAACGCAAATGGATGACTGGCAGAAACCAATTTATTAATATTTATTAATTTTTTTTTGTCTCCTGGATTAATTCTTTCAGGACTGTAACCCACGTAAAAATCCTTACCAAAATTTAATTTTGAATACTTTTTTAACAAAGGTATACAAATTTCGTCAGTTAATCCTGGAAAAAATGTTGACTCAAAAATTATGATTGAGTTTTTTTTTATATATCTAGAAATCTGTTTGATGCAAACCCTTAGTCCGCGTAAATCAGGTTTATTTACTCCATTTATGGGTGTTGGTATTGTAATAATTATAAAATCTGAGTCTGAAATAGATTTAAATGAATTTGAAAATTTTAAAAATTTTGATTTATTAAATTCATTTAACTTTATTTCTCCGCCAGGATCTATTTTATTATCTAAAAGTAACAGTCTTTTTTTTGAAATCTCGATCGAATTGGTTTGAAATTTTTTTCCAAATTCTAATGCTAAAGGTAAACCAACATATCCTGCACCAATAATACTAATTTTAGGTTTATACATGTATTTTTGTTATAATCTTAAATATTTTGACTCATAACTTTCATTGAACCAATCGTAAGTTTGCTTTAAACCATCTTTAAGAGATTTTTTTGGCTTCCATTGAGGTAACAATTTTTTTTGTTTAGAATTTGACATAGTTCTTACATTTTGTCCTTTTGGTTTATTTTTTTCCCAGCATACTTTACCTTTAAATCCAGATACTGATTTTAAAATATCAACAATTTGACCAATCGATGTTTTTTTTCCTGTACATAAGTTTAATGGCAAAACTTGATTGTAATTTAATGCAGCAATAAATAATCCTTCAGCAATATCAGAAATATGAATAAAATCTCTGTAAACCTCTTTTGATCCCCATACAAAAACTTTTTTTTTATTGAATTTTACTGCTTCTGAAAATTTTCTTATTAAAGCTGGAATAACGTGTGATTGTTGAAGGTTAAAATTATCGTGCTCACCAAACGCATTACTTGGTATTAAAACAATGCTATTTAATTTATATTGAGATTTGTAAGCACTAGATTGAACAATTTGCATTTTTTTTGCCAGGCTAAAAGGTGCACTAACATCGTGAGGATAGCCATCCCAAATTTTATTTTCTTTTAAATTAGTGGACATTTTTACTGGATATCCACATCCAGCAGCAGTGGTTATTAATTTCTTAATTTTATATTTACTTGAGGCTTTGAAAATATTTGCATCAATGAGTATGTTATTATAATAAAAATCTGCCTTAAAATCTTTATTATCTTTAATACCTCCTACTTTTGCAGCTAAATGAAAAACATAATCTGGTTTATGAAGTGAAAACATTCTATCAACTTCTTTTTGATTTCGCAGATCATAATCTCTAGAATTAAAACACTTATGTTTAATTTTATTTTTGTTTAATAATCTAGACAGATTTGAACCTAAAAAACCTGTTCCGCCTGTAATTATAATTTTTTTATTTTTCAGTTTTTTCATAATTCAAACTACTTTTACCGATTTTAATAATTTTATCACAGTTTTTTAATAAACTTTTTTTGTGAGTAATTATTATAATTGTAATCTTTTCTCTCATTGAATTTAATAAGTCTATTATTAGTTTTTCATTTTCTTCATCTAAAGCATTGGTTGCTTCATCTAATATTAAAATTTTAGGTTGTCTATAAATTGCTCTTGCTATCCCCAATCTTTGTACTTGTCCACCTGATAAACCAACAGCCCCCACTCCAATAATAGTTTTTTCTTTATTTGCTAGCTCATTAATAGTTTGATCTAAATTACATTCTCTTATAACTTGGTCGAATAATTTATCATCTACATTCTCACTATAATTCTTTAAAGTGATGTTCTCGTAGATACTTTCGTTAAAAATTGAAACTTTTTGAGGAACGTATGCAATTAAAGACTGCCAATTTTTTTTATATTCATTAGATAAAATATCATATTTTTCATCTAAAATTATCTGGCCACTTTGAGGTACTAAGAGAACGGACAATAAATCAACAAAAGTACTTTTTCCAGACCCACTATCTCCAAGGAGACCTATGAATTGATTTTTTTTTATTTTCAAATTTAAATTATTGAAAATTGTTTTTTCATTGTATCCAAAATTTATATTTTTAAATTCAAGAGAGTTATTAAATGAAAAGTTTTTAATTTTTGAATTATAAACTTTATCTTTAGCTAGAATATTATTTTTTTCAGTTTCTCTAAACACACTATATAAATTATTTAAAACTGTATTTGCAAAACGAAGGCTTTGTAGAGAACCTAAAATTCTATTAAATGAAGGCATTAGTCTAAAAATCGATGCTGCATATAAACCTAATGTGCCAGTTATTTTTGCAAATTCTGTATCATTTTTAATAAAGAAGAATAATAAAAAACTAATACTTAAAATAGCAAAAATTTCAAAAAAGTATTTTGGTAGTTGCTGAAGAATTACTTGGTTTCTTGTAAAATAAATTGAATTAGAATTATATTCTTCAAATTTTTTAGAAAAAATTTTTTCGATATTAAAAATTTTAATATCTTTAAATCCATGTAAGCCTTGGTTCAAAGTATCAATTTTTAAACCTTCATTTTTTTGCCTTTGTTCTCCCCAAATTTTTAATTTTTTTTTTACTGGAAGATATATGAGCAAAAAAACAATACTTAAAAATATAAAAATTATGATAGTGCCTTTAGGCTCATAAGATATTAAAATATAAAAAAAGACAAAAAATAGAGTAATTTCAGTTATCAAAGTTATTATTGGCATTAATATACCAACTGTAAATTGATTAATTTCATTTAATATGTTTCTCATGAGTTTACCAATATTCTGCTTAATAAATTCATGATAATTATAATTTAAATATCTTTCAAAGAGTGAGTTGGTTAGTTCTTTACTAATTCCATATATAAATTTGTTATTTATAATTGTGAAAATAATTAAAAAAAAATTTTTGGTTAAGAAAACACAGACTAAAAAAATGACTGAATATAAAATTAGAATTTTTCTTTCTGGATAATCTAGGAATTCAAATATAAAGTTGAACTTTTCGTATTTTTCATAAATATTTACTTCTGTAATTGCTAATATTACTGGTAAAACTGAACCTATTCCTATTGCCTCAAGAATAACCCCAAAAAAATTCATAAATATAATTAAAAAAAAATACTTTTTGTTTTTGCTACCTAATAAACCAAAAACTTTTGAAAACATTTTTAAAAGAGCTTTATGTATTCTTTATAGGACTCTAAAGATTTTTTTGGCAAAAACTTAAAAACACCTTTTTTTAAAACTTCTGAATTATGTTTATATCCAAAAATTTCTCCCTCTAAATCTTTAGTTAAATTATGTTGATTTCTAGATTGATATACGCTTGCTGAAGCATACACAATATGTCCGACGTTTTTTTTAATATTTTCTTGGAAATAATATGAACCCCAAATATCATCCATTCTTCCAATGTGAGGAAACATGTAATAAAATTTAATATATTTGCCATCAATAAAAGTGTTTTGGCTATTGAATGGTGAAATGTTATTACTGGTATATTGAACAAATTTTTTAAATTTCACAATTGGTGAATTCGCAATTCTACAAATTGCATCAATATCAGGATCGCCATCCCATAAATCTGCTTGAACGATGCATTTTACATTTTTTTTGCCTAAATACTTGGTTTTTGTCGTTTTAATATATTCTATTGGGAAGCCTCTATGCCAAATTTGCTTTTTATGCTCAGTTACAGAAAGAGGATCAAAGACATTATTGTTTGCCTTAAAAACTCTAGCTTTGATTTTTTTTTTTACCATTAAATTTTTTCCCCAATTTTTATAAGGAATATTATCATCGTCAACTGTTGCAATGATGTCAGATCTCATCTTGTGAGCATAAATAAAACCAAAATTTCTTCTCTGAATACAATTCCAACCGATAAGATTACTTAATCTTTTTGATATCTTTTCCTGATCTGATGGAGAAAGGTAAATTATATCTTTATTATCTTCATAAAACTTATGAGGAGTTTTTTTATCTCCAACAACAACTAAATTCCAATCTTTCATTTTACTAAACTTTATAAGTGCTTCAGTTGGTTTATTTATCGTTGTAGTTACAATGGTTTTGATCATGATTTATCCCTCAAAAAAAAACTTATTAATAAAAATTTTAGGTAATTAATATAATAAAAAAACTTAAAATTAAAATAATCGTTCGATAAATTTTTATCAAACTTCAACTCTTTATTTTCAGCTTTACTATTTAATTTTAATATACAATTAATTTCTTCATCAATAAAAACTACTTTAAGCTGTTTTGTAACAAGTTTAAAAAAATTGGAAAGTGTTTTTTTTGAAAAACTATATATATGTGCGTTTTGAAGATAATATAGAAATAAAATTTTTTTATAATTGTATCTAATATGTTTAATAGAATAATAATTCTTGTTGTATACACCTGGAACAGCAATGAAAATGATACCATCTTTACTTAGATTCAAAGTTATAGTATTTATAAATTTTTTCAAATTAGGGATATGTTCAAATACATGAGATAAGATTATAATATCAAATTTCTTGTCTTTAACTTTTTCTATGCCTCCAAAACTTAAATCTAAACCTCTAGATTTACCAAATTCTATATATTCTTTATCATAATCTAAACCAATAGTTTTAAAATTTTGATTTTGAAAATAAGATAATATTCCTCCACAACTGCAACCAACTTCCAAAACATTTTTATAAGATTTTTGATCAATTAACTTTTTTATCAAGTTATAATATTTTTTACCTGTTTCATATTGAGCTACAAAAATATTATTTAAATGATCCAGATCAGAGCTAGTTTTGCCTGTGTAAATTTTTCTGTATTCATTTTTATAGAAATTTTCAAGACTATTTTCATCAAGACAATTATCATGTCTTATTAAACCACAATTTTTACATATGACATTTTTAATATTTATTCCAAATCTATCCCTATTTGATATTAGCTCGTCGTTTGTTTTATTCTCTATTGTTGAACATATAGGGCATTTTGTTTCTACTAGTTTATAATCTTTGTTTAGAATTTTTTTGTTTAAAATATCGATATTTTCTTTTTGAAGTTTATTTAAATAAACAAAGGACTTTATCTGTTTATAAATATTTAACATTTTAAATAACTCTTAATCTTTTTTAATATAAAGTTTGCTCTTGCTCCAAATGAATTATATTTATTAATCATGTTGCTCCAATTTAGAGAGTTTTTTTTTAATAAATTCTCATTATTTAAATAATATTGAATTTTATCTTTTAGAATATCCTCATCTAAAATTTTAAATTTTTTAGTTTTATCATCATAATTAAGTTCATAATTAATTGAATTTTCATCATTTACCTCAATTCCATCTGATAATTTGCAATTTGGCTTAGGTATAATCGGAAGACAATTATATATTGCAATTTCTGAATGACGAGTTGAGTCCCACACCTTGCCATAAGGGGAGACAGCAATTTTGCTTGAAGATAAAGTTTTTAAATAAGACTTCACTGAGATTTTTTGTTTAAAATTTATATTCATAAAATTACTGTTTTCATAATTTTCTAGTAAATCTTGAAAAAATTCTCGATCAGTAGAATTGTTATGTCCTACTCTACCTGAAAAACTAATATTTAGAATTTTATCTGTTTTTGGTTTTAAAATATCAAAATAATTATCTTTTCTTATTGGCATTGGACAAATTGGATAGATATTTTCCAAATCACAATCTTTTGGCAAATCATGTTTAAACATTAAATCGAAATCATTTTTAAATTTAAAATTATCATACAAATAATTTTCATAATTATTCGAAAAATATATATTTTGATCATCAAAATGATCAACTAAAACTCTTAAAATATTATTTTTTTTTGCAATACTCAAAATTTTATTAACTTTTTTACTAACTCTTGATCCAAAAATGATGCAATCAAAAATTTTAATATTATTGATCACCTCATTGATTGAGATATAGTTATTTAATTTTGACCTATGCATAGAAGGATATCTTGAAAACTTAGGTATAATTTTCTCTATGTACTCAGGATAATATTCACCTAACATATATACATTCAAATTTTTAAAATCAGCAAATCCCTCATAATGATAATTTTCAGCACATAGATTATGTGCATTCATATTTTCTATTATTTTTTTAGAATCAAACTTAATAAAACTTTTTATTATATTTTTAGTTTTGTAAAAAAATCTTGATTCTATATTTGTAATAAAGTTTGACGGTATAATTAAAATATTTTTCATTTAAGAATTAATGAGGACCCAATAGTGTCAACTTTAATCTCTAAACTCTTAAGTTTATATAATTTTTTTTTTATTTTATCTTTTACTTTTTGATCACAGACAAACATCAAGAATCCACCAGCGCCAGCGCCTACTAATTTACCTCCATATACGCCTGTGTTTATAGCAATATCATAAATTTCATTTATCTTTTTATTTGTAACAGTTTTTGATAACTCCCTCTTAATCTTCCAATTTTCATTAAGTAATTTTCCCAAATCTTTAATGTTAATGTTTTTTGAAAAAATTTTTTTGGCTTCTTGAACCTGATCCTTTATTTCAAGTAGCCGACCAATATTTTTTCCTTCAGCAGTATCTTTTAATTGTGATTTTAAAGATTTTGATGCAAATCTTTCTATCCCAGTGAAGAATAGTATAATACTTTTTTCAAATTTATTTTTGTTATAATTTTCTAATTTTAATCTTTTTATTAAGAAATCATTTTTAAAATATTTTATATTTAATAAACCACCAATCGCCGTAGAAATTTGATCCTGACAACCCACATTCTCCCCTATCATTTTTTGCTCAATATGAATGGCTTCTTTTGCAATTTGTTTCTTGTTTTTTTTTTTATTTAAATATCCATAAAGAGATTTTAATAAACCAACTGTAAATGATGAAGATGAACCAAGACCTGTTTTTGCTGGAATATCTCCTGTATAATGTATCTCTAAGCCATCATTAATTTTCATGAATTTTAATGTTTCTCTAATTGAGGGATGTTTAATTTTAGAAATTCTATTTACTTTTTCAATATTTTTATATGATAAAAAATATTTATAATCATTATGAAGATTATTTTTTTTTACAATAACATAAGAATATTTATTTATTGCAAAGCTTAGTGTTTCACCACCATATTTTTTAAAAAAAAGTGGATAGTCAGTTCCACCTCCAAATAAAGTAAGTCTAATTGGTGTTTTTGAAATTATCATAAAAAATTTTCAATTGATTTTTTGTAGTTGGAATTTTGGTCAATTTAGATATTTTTTTCAAATGAAGATTATTTTTTTCTAGTTTTAGTTTTTTTTTGAAATTAGTTCTTTTTATATTTAAAAGAGAAAGTATATCCACTAGATTTATAGGACCTTTTCCTGTTAAGTTAAATATTTCATTTTTAGTTTTTTTTAAAATTTTGAATATTATTGAGGAAGCCTCATCTACATCAATATATTGATAAGTGCTTTTTTTTGAAACCCAAATCTGTTTATTATTGATCAAATCATAAACAAGATTTTTTTTTAAGTTTTTACCAACAAAACCACCCATTCTGAATATCAAAAAACTCTTGCATGTTCTTTTTATAATCTCTTCAGCTAATAATTTATTAAATCCATAATTTGAAAGTTTGCTAGACTCAATTTTACTATTCTCATGTTTTATCTTTATGTTTTTGTTATAAACTTCACCTGAAGAGATCAAAACATATTTTTTAAATTTAAAATCTTTAGTGCTTTTAAAAGTAGAAATAACAGTTTTATCAAAATCCATTGAGTAATCTTTTTCCGAAAACCATTTAATTGAATTTCCATTACAATTTACAAAAATATCACAATTTTTATACAAAAATTTTCTGTAATTCTTTTTTGTAATTGAAAAATATTTAATTTTATTTTTTTTTAAATAACGACAAATGGCACTTCCAATAAAACCTTCGCCCCCTAAAACAAAAAATATCATTAAAGGTTTGAGAATGAATTTAGATTTAAAATACTATACAATTTTTTCAACTCTTTAATACCAGTTTCAATAGTTTTGGTTGGTTGCCATCCAAGCTTTTCTATTTTTTCGTTACTAACAATATAGTCTCTTTTGTCTGGATCCTCACCTATAGGTGATGATATTATTTCAAAATCAATTTGTTTCTTTATCTCTAAACATAGCTCTTTTTTAGTAAGATTTGCGGAACTTAATCCAACGTTGTAAGCTTGGTTTTTCATTGTGCTAAAATTATCTAAAGAAAATATAAACGCATTACAAACATCATCTATATGAATATAGTTTCTTGAGAAATTTTCCTCAAATAAAACAATACATCTATCCCTGATAGATCTTAAAACAAAATCATTTACTAATAAATCTGTTCTCATCCTTGGCGATGGACCAAATACTGTTGCTAACCTAAGTGAAATTGAAGAATTATTATTTTGGTAAATTTTTTCTAGTTCTACTTTTTGTTTTCCATAGGAAGAAACTGGTTTTAACTCAGATTCTTCAGTGCAATATTTACCTTTTTCACCTACTCCGTAACCACTGTTAGTCGTTGGAAATATTACCATCTGATCTTTACTAATATTTGATGACAGCTCAACCATAGTTTTAAAATTTGTTAGTTCAGAATAGACGGGATTTAATTTACATGCAGGAGCTCCCACAATAGCTGCTAATGGAATAATTACGTCATTTTTTCTAATGTATGAAATTAACTCTTTATGGTTGTTTATATCTAATTTTACAAAATTAAATTTTGTAAAATTACAGCAATCGATCAAAGAGTTTTGTTTATATAACAGGTTGTCTATAACTGTAACTTCGTTTCCTAACTCTAATAATCTTTTAACCAAAATTGAGCCAATGTATCCAGCTCCTCCTGTAACTAAAATTTTATTCATTTTAAAAATTAATTTGGCTCATATTCACTTTTCCCTATCAAATTATCAACTATAGATAAAAGCCATACATGATGTATCATCTCAACATGATTATAGGAATTACTATCAACCCAACAATTAATACTTTTTTTGTTTAATGTTTTAAGTTTATTTTTTTTATTTCTTCCAGTGAAAGAAATTAATTTAACTCTGTTCTTTAAGCACCATCTAGCAGCATTAACAATATTTTTTGACTCTCCAGATGTTGAAATTAAAACAACTACATCTCCCTTATCACAATAAAGTTCTAAAGCTGATTTCATCCAATTCTCATGGCCATAATCGTTACTCAAACATGTTATTAGGTCTGATTCATTAAAATTAATTGCTCTCACTTTGGCATTTTTAGTTAAATCAACAGATACATGACTAGACATTGCTGCACTCCCTCCATTCCCCATAAAAATTATTTTTTTTTTATTTTTATGGGTGTTTTTAAACAATCTAGCTATTCTCTCTAATTTTGAAATTATTGAAAGGTCAGCCGTTAAATCTATTTTGAACTGCTCAAAGTAATTTTTAAAAAAAAAATTTTTCATATAAATTTACTATTACACATTCTGATAGTTTATTTTAATAAATAATCAATAGCTCTTTGTAATTCTAATAGTGTGACTGGTCTGCTATTGCCAATAACTCTTGTTTTTAAGCCAGCATAGCAATTAGATAAAAATAGATTTAAGTCATCCTCAACTTTCATTTGTTTTAAAACTGAGGATAAAGTAAAAAATGCATCACCTGCGCCTACTGTATCAACTGGGTCTGCAAACATTACTGGGCAAGAATTATGTAATTTATTTTGTTTTACCATAGATGCTCCATCTTTTCCTCTTGTAATACAAAAGTCGGTTTTTTTTTTCATTTTATTCAATAATTTTTTATTTAAAACATTTATGTCATTAGTATTATCTTGTGTTGCAAGGCTCATTTCTACTTTGTCTATACAAAAATAATCTAAATTTTTATATTTAGTGATCAAATTAAAACCATAGTTATATGAATTAGTTTGAACGTTTGCAGATTTAAATTTTTTTTGCTTTTCAATAAAATCAATTATCTTTGGACTAAAAAGACCATGACCAAAGTCAGCAATAAGTATTAAATCAAATCTTTTAATAATTTGACCAATTTTTTTAATAAATTTACTTTCATTATCCATATCCCATATTTTGTTGGTTATTTCTTGGACCTCAAAAATTTTTCTATTCTTGAAACTCTCGAGAAATCTAGTTTTAACTGGCACTTTCCACTTTGAAGTTAAAAATATATTTTTATTTTTTAATTTTTTTAATAACTTTTTATCAGATTTATTCGCTGGCGTTAAAATTTCTGAACTTGAGTTGAGCGCCAATAAGTGATTTAATATAGCTGCTGATCCACCTAAATAATCATTTTGATTTAAAATTTGCGCTGCCACAATTGGACTTTTGCTACCTAGACCTAGCGCTTTGGTTTCAATATATCTATCAATAATAGTCTCCCCAATAACCAGTGCTTTTATATTTTTTATTTTAAGTAAAATTTTATTAATATATTCAAATTCATATTTAGATTTTATTTTTTCTATGTAGTCCTTTTGTTTTTCTGAAGTCTTAATAAAAAATTTATTTATAAGTGTCGAAGCACTGTTCATTTGGGAAGAAGTAAAAATAATTTTTCCACCAACTCTTTTTATAGCAGTTTCTTCTTCATAAATTTTTTTTGTAAGATCTTTCGATTTTTTCTTATAGTCTTTACCTTTAATGTAAAAATTAGGTTTTAAAGTTTTTAATACATTTATAGCGTCCCGATAATTACTGATAAAAACATAATCAACGTCTTCTAATGATGACACCATCATTGCCCTTTCATCAATATTAAAGTAGGGTCTATTAGGGCCTTTATTTACATACTTATCAGTAGTTATTGAAACAACTAATATATCTCCATGTTTTTTGGCTTCTTTGAAATGACGGATATGACCTATATGTAATAGGTCAAAAACACCGTGGCATAATACTATTTTTTTATCATTATTTAGTTTTTTAATTTTTGATAATAAAACTGAATTAATAATTTTTTTATTCATTTTTTAAAAATTTAAACCACAATTTAGTTGCTTTTGCTATTTTTTGTTTATTCCAAAGTGGTGCTCTTTTCCATAAAACTAGATTTTTCTTAAGTATCTTAATGCCCTCCTCTATAGTTATATTGGCTCTCCAATTTAATATTTTTTTTATTTCCTTAGTGTCTGCAAAAGTAAGATCCGGTTCACCTGGTCTTTTAGGTAAATTAATAATTTTTGCATTTTTATCTAAAATCTTTGCAATTTTATTTACTGATTGAGGGTTATCACTACCTACATTTAAAATCTTGTAATCAGCTTTTTTATTTATAGCACTTAAATAAAAAGCTCTGCAAACATCAGTTACATAAGTAAAATCTCTTTTTTGATTTCCTTTTCCAACTATCGTGAATGGTTTTTTATTTGCTAATTGAGCTAAAAAAACACCAAACATAGCACCATATCCACCTGACGTTCTTGACCTAGTACCATAAACATTAAATAATCTTAATGAAGTATACTTCACATTATATACCAAACCCCAATGTTTTATTAATTCTTCTCCTAACATTTTTGTTAGAGCATAAGGATATTGAGGCAATAATTCAGATTTTTCATTTGTTGGAAATTTTTTAGGTATTCCATAACAAGAAGAAGATGCTGCATAAATAATTTTTTTAACTTTTTTTTTTAAACATGCTTTAATCACATTTAAAGTACCTGTAACGTTTACATCATAATATCTTTGTGGATTTTCAATAGATGGCACTATATCTGCTAACGCTGCAAGATGAAAAACATACTTTGCGTTATTAAATACTTTTTCAAATTTTTTATTTTTTTTTGATATGTCGAAATTGTAAAATTTAATGCCTTTGGGTAAATTATTCATATTTCCAGACGATAAATTATCTATAACTACTACTTGATAATTTTTTTTTTTTAAGTACTCACTTAAATGGGATCCTATAAAACCAGCACCTCCTGTAACTACAACTTTATTTTTTTTCATAAAATTCATTTATAGTTTTAGTTACATATTTAATCTGATTAATTGATAAATATTCTGCTATAGGTAAACTTAAAATTTGTTTTGATAGCGCTTCTGTATTAATCAAATTATTAAATTTTTTATTTTTAAAAACATTCATTTCATGAATTGGTTTAGGGTAATGTATTTTGGTATCAATGCCTTTTTTTAATAGGTATTTTTTTAAAGCATCTCTTTGACTGCAGATTATGATATAAGTATGATATGTTGATCTTGTATTTATTGACTCTTTGATATGGATCACTTTTTTTGAGATATTTTTTTGATAATATTTTGCAAATTTTCTTCTTATTTTAATAGTTTTCTCTAATTCTTCTAATTTCAAATTTAAAAATGTAGCCTGTAAAGTGTCTAGTCTCATATTGTGACTAAAGAAATCACAATCATCTCTATTTGGATGCCCATGATTTCTAGCTTTTAACAACCATTTATAATTTTTTCTATTATTTAAGACTATTGCCCCACCATCTCCTAATGCAGCAAGATTTTTTAAAGGATGAAAACTAAAACATCCAAAATCTCCTATAGATCCAACTTTTTTGTTATTTATTATTGAGCCTGCAGCTTGAGAACAATCTTCAATTAGATATATTTTTTGAGGTAGTTTTGATTTTTTAATAATATTTTTAATTTTACCAATATTTGCGGGTCTTCCTGTAAGATGAACAACTATTATAGCTCTAGTATTTTTATTTAGGTTTTTTAAAATAAGATCTTCATTAATATTTAAGTCGTTTCTAATATCTACAAATTTTATTTTTCCACCAGCTAAATTAATACAAGAGGCTGATGCTAAGTAACTTTGAGAAACAGTTAAAACTTCATCGCTTTTTTTTAGGCCTATAGCTTTAAGAGATAAATATAACGCATCTGTTCCACTGCCAACTCCTACACAAAAATTTGATCCGATATATTTTTTAAATTTATTTTCAAAAATTTCTAATTCTTTTCCAAGAATATAATTCCCAGAATTTAAAACTTTAAGAAAATTTTTTGTAATTTTTTTTTTTAATGGTTGATTTTGTTTTACCAAATCTACGTAGGGGACTTTAATCATTTAATATTTAGATAATTCATTTGTTTAATATTATAATATTTGATATCTTCCATTGAATTTGTTAATTTTTTATTTTCAAAGGCTTCTATTAAATCTTCAACAGCATCTTCTATATTTTTTTTTGGTAAAAAATTTAATTCTCTTTTAATTTTTGACGAGTCAATATGGTATGACCTTAGGTCATCTGTTTCTTCAAAAATTATTTGAATTTTTTTGTTTCTTTTTTCAAAACAATCTTGAACAATTTTTGCAATATCTTGAACTTTATGATTTTCAAATCCTACATTATAAACAGGGTCACTCAATGATTTCGTATCAATATTTAATAAATCCAGGTAAACTTGCACCATGTCCTTTATGTGGATATTAGGTCGTAATTGACTTCCTCCAAATATTCTTATTTTTTTGTTATTAAATGCATGATTTACAAAAATATTTACTATTAAATCCAATCTTTGTCTTGGCGAATATCCACAAACTGTAGCTGGTCTAATTACTACTGTTTCAAATTCATCAGATCTATACCTCAATAATACTTGTTCACATAATACTTTAAATTTAGAATAGTCTGTAAGTGGCTCTAATGATTTATCTTCAGTAACATTTTTTTCATTTTTTACTCCATAAACACTTGAAGATGATGCATATATAAATTTTTTCACCGAATTTTTTTTTGCAATTTCTACCAATGGCTCAAAACAATCAAAATTTATTGACTTACCAAGTGCAGGGTTTAGTTCAAAACTTGGGTCATTAGAAATACAGGCCAAATGAACTATGCAATCTTGGTTTTGAACGTATTTCTCCAAATTTTCTAAATCTCTTATATCTCCTTTAATTGATCTTAAGTTTTTGTTACGATTAAATTGTTCCCCATACATCATTAAATCATAAGAAGTAACATTGTGACCTAAATCTAGAAGCTCATTCACTAATACTGTGCCGACATATCCAGCACCACCAATTACCAAAACATTCATTTATACTAGCTCCTTAAATGATACTTTGCCTTTAAACTTATTCTTTTTTAAAAATTCAATCCATTCTGTTTTGGTCATTATACTTTTGTGAGTAATATCCCAATTTTTAAAATTTTGTTTGTATTTTTTCATACTTGGTACTTGAATAATAAAATAAATTTTTTTGCTATCATTAGATATAGCATTAATGTTCACAATCAATTGTTTAATTTCCTTTTTGCTTAAATGAGGCAACACCTCTTTACAAATAATAAAATCAAAATAATTGTCTCTAAAAAACTTTTTTTTTGCTAGATTTTTCAAAATTATTTTATTTCTAACAGTCTCTAGGCTTGTCTTTATTGCATAATTGCTTATGTCAACTCCATACACATTCATTTTTTTTTTCTGGAATTCATATAAAATAAACCCTTTAGCGCATCCTATTTCTAAAACTTTTGAATTTGATTTTATTTTAAAATAATTTAAAATTTTTGATATTGGTTCTTTAAATCGATTGTCTTTTACATAATTTCCATAACCAATTCCAATTTTTGAATTATCGAAATAATTTAAACCAAATTTTTTATAATCATTCATTATTTTTTTTGAATGAACTTTTAAAGGGTTTAATTTACTTACTATTTTTCTATGCTTTAGTCTAAGTTTATTTTTTTGTATATTTTTTTTATTTTCTGATATAAAAAAATTTTGTATTTGCATTTTAATTAAACTTATTTTTTATTAGTACAAATTGAGATAAAATAAGGTGAAATTTTTTCATAACCTGTATGTAGTACTTCATCTGTCATTGAGAAGATAAATGTATTTTTGAAATGTTTTTTTAAAAATTTTTTAAAATCATCATAATTTTTGCAATTTATATGAGCTTTTTTATTTTCTATTGATGTATATTTTTGGAAGAAGAGAGTCGGCATTCCAATTATAGCTGTTCCAGATTTGTTTAAATTTCTTTTTATTGAATTAATAAATAGATTTTCTTGTTTTGGTGAAATGTGTTCAAGGACATCTAGGGAATATATAAAATCATATTTTTTTTTTGCTCTTAGAGTTAAAATATCTTGAAAATAAAAAGTTATATTTTTAAAACTTTTAATAAATTTTTTACCCTCTAAAAAAGATGGCACAAAAAAATCATACAAATCTAATTTCTTTGCATTTATAGAAACTATTGGTGACCCAAAACCTTCTCCTGCACCAAATTCTGCAACCATAGAATTTTGATCAATCATTTTTGAAACAAATTTATATCTAGAAAATAAGAATGAGAAGTACTTTGGATCTTTTTGAAATATTACTGAGGCATTTTTTGGAAAAATGATATTTTTATTATTATAGTTTTTATAGGTTTTACCCTCAAAAACAGCTTTGTAACTTAATCTAGCGGATTTGCTGGAAGTACCTTTTGCAAATCTTTTTCCAATTTTAATCTTTTCTTTCATTAAATTATAAATCTAAAACTTTTGTTTTTGTATAGTGTATCATTAAATCATTATCAAATTTTGTTTTAAGAAATTTTGGTTTAAACACAGCATTATAAATTTGTTCATCAGTGTTTTCTTTTAATAAATAACCTTTTTCCCTATCTACTTTTCCTAGTCTAAGTAGTCTATGATTTTGTTTTTCGTAAATATCTTTAACATTGAGTAACTTTTTTTTATAGATTACATTTTTCATTAATATCCGGTCTTTTGAACAATGAGTACCTAAATAAAATGGAAATGAATCAACAATAATAGTTGTGGTTTTTCCATTAGAGTTTGAAGTCAAACAGGCTCCAGAATGTTGCGTTATTAAATAGTCGCTGTATAACAAAAAATATAAATTCAGAACTTTAAAAGGTATTTCTCCAAATAATTTTTTATCTTTTAGGTCTATACACTTATTCTTATTAATGAAACTCTGACTAAAATCTCCGGTTAATACAATATTGGATTTATTTTTTTTAAGTTTATTTATTAATTTAATATATTTTCTTTCATTTCCACCATCTCTAATTTTATCATAATACTCATCTGATCTATTTCTTCTCAATAAAATTGTATAAGTTTTGTTTTTGGAAAAGTTTTTATAAACTCTGTTTAATTTTTTTAAGATTTGACTTTTGTACTTAATTGGTAGATCAGGTTTTTTTCCTATATTCGATCTAATGATGTTGGTAACACCTGTTAAACTATTATATGTAACAATACTATTAGATTTATTACTAAAATGTTTTAAATTAATTTTATTTAGTCTTTTAATTTCATATAATTTCAAGTGTTCAAGTAGAATGTATTTTTTTTGTTTAAAAAAATTAATAAAATTTAAAATTAAATAAATTAGACTGAGATAGTAAGATTTTGCTATATTAGAAGGATGTTTTTTGGGAAAAAAAATACTATCAAATTTATATTGCTCAAGATTAACATAGCATTCACTTAAATATTCATTATTTCTAGGATGATTAATTTCTATTAAGGATATTTTATTATTGTAATGAGTCCTTGATGCAATATCATAAGCAATAATTTGATGACCAAAGCTCCATGTAAAAAAAGGGAAAATAACATTATTATTTAATAATTTTTTATTGGAAATAAAAAAAATTAATACAGAAAATAAATGTAAGGGAGTAAGTAAATAAATAAATAATTTATGTATAATTCTTAAAGTTTTAGATAACATTTAATATTTCAGGATGAACACCAAAATTTTTCGACAATTTATACTTTTTAATTATTTTTTTATGCATCAAATTTGCCTCTCTAAATAGTTCCTTCCTTAAAGTTTTTTCATTTTTATTTGTTTCTTTGTGCTCTAACAGTCCTGCTAGTTTATTCTCTATATATGCATTAATTGCAAATTCCTTATTTATATAAGATATTGGCTTTCTTTCTGGTTCCCAGCCAATGAAAGTATTTAGTTCAATATTGTCATTTTTCTCCTTAAACCAACTAATGATTGTTTTAATTATTTCAGTGCAATAAGTTAAACCATCTCTTTTTGTGCCGCTAACAATAAATATATTTTTATGTTTTTTTAAAGTTCCAATTAGAGGTTTTCCATCAAAGCTCATTGGCCTAAATCCGATATTTACTTTTACTCTGCCTTTGCCAAAACTATTAATAAATTCTTTCTTCGATGTGCTAAGTAAATATTCTAAAGTTGCTGCTCTTGGTTCAAAAATCGGTGTTTTAGATATGAAACTGCCTGCTCCAATATAAAAATTATGATCAAGTCTTGGGACATAGTGTACCCCACAAGTGCTTCCTCTATTTGGAGTTCTAATTACTGTACGTTTAGGCAATTTTATATCTTTTTTATTCGAATTAATACTAAAGGCTGTACCGATGCCATAAAAAGTATCCTGAATATCTGAACCTAAGTCTCCTAATATTTCATGAACATAGGACCCAGCGGCTAACAATACTTTTTTAGTAAAGATTTTTTTTTTAGAACTTAATAAAAGTTGATAGTTTTTTTTAACTTTAGAAATTTTTAAACACTTTTCACCAAAAACATTTACATTTTTAGAAGAAGGTATCTCTTTGTCTAATATTTTAAAAAGAGCCTTTGTATCAATCGCTCCCTCTCCTTTTATTGAAATAGTTTTTGCGGGAAATTTTAATTTTTTTCTAAATAATTTATTTTTTTTATCTCCTTTTAATTCCCTATTAAATTTATTTACATAATATGAAATCCTTTTAAAGCACTTCTTCTCTAATGTGGTTGCATTTTTTGAGAGATAAACAATAGTATCATCTGCTGTTTTTATATTTTTAAAAATTTTATATTTTTTTATTAATTTATCCCAGCTTTTTTGAGCTGCTATTCCTAGAAGAATTTTACGTTCTTGATAATTGTCCTTTATAATTCCATAGTCAACTTCTGCCAATACATTTAACATTGCACCAGCTGCCACAGATGCAGATCCTTCTCTTCCAGGAGGAGATATAAAGGCAATTTTTTTATTCTTAAATTCTTTTGAAACCTGAAAAGCTGACATTGTGCCAACAATACCATTTCCAATAATCGTGATATCAAAAACCATTAATTAAAGATTACTCTATTGTTAACATTTATAATTGATATAGACCAAAATTAAGAAAAATCATATAACTTTTATTCTTAAAAAAACAAGTTACAACCTTATTCCGATAGGATTTGAAACAAAATTAGAAAAAGTTTTAAAAAATCAAAGTAAATAAAATCTCTCAACAAAAACATTTTTAAAGAAAATATTTACTCGAATTAACAAAATTTGCTAATTATACTATATAAATTCTTATCGTTACTATAATGAAATTGTATTCCTGCTTTTTCTGCTGCAATTTTATCAGTAATTTGGTCACCAATAAATAAACAATTTTTTCTAAATAAATTCCAATCCCTCATGGCTTTAATTAACATTCCAGGTTTAGGTTTTCTAAATTTTGAAGCTTTATTATACTTAAGAACTTTTGCATTTTTAATAAAAGGACAATAATATATGTCATTTATGTATGCCTTATTGTTTTTAACCATATCAGTGCAAAATTTTAAATGAATTTCATTTAGTTTTTTTTCTGAAATTAATCCTCTTCCGATTGCAGATTGATTTGTAATAATTATTACAAGTATTTTTTTATTATTTAAGTATTTAATTGCTGAGTATACACCGGGTAAAATTTTAAATTGTTCTGCATTAGTTACATATCCATTTGATTTATTTATAACACCATCACGGTCTAAAAATACACATTTTTGATTTTTTTTATTGCTTTTGATTTTCAGACGATATGCACTCAGATTTTTTTTAGTTCCAATATCTATAAAATAATTATTAAAGAAATACCCACCAACTTGTTTTTTTAATACCATTTGAGAGATAACTTCCTCTTCAAGTGACAAATATTTTTTTGGTATCCTTTTGATAATTTTTTTGTTGAATATGTAGACACCAGAATTCATAAGCCCTTTTTTTTTGTTAAAAGATACATTTTTAAATTTAGATATTTTTAAATTACTAAGCTTTTTGTTTGATAGATAATTGTTATTTTTAGTTAATGCCATTGAACATAAAAAGTTTTTTTTTAACAAAAGAAGACTTTTTTTGATAAAATTATTCAAATCAATATCGAAATAACTATCTCCATTTAGTAGCAGAAAGTTAGAGTTAATTAAATTTTTAAGTTGGCTCAAAGACCCACCTGTACCAAGAGGTTTTTTTTCAATTATTACTTTAATAGTTGAAAACAAAATTTTTTTATTATGATATTTTTTTTTTATTAATTCACCCTTAAAACCTGCTAAAAGATAAATTTCTTTAAAGTAATAGCTACTTAATTTTTTTAAAATTAAATCTAAAAATGAACAATTATTAATTTCAATTAGTGGCTTGGGTAATTTTTTGGTAAGATTTTTAAGCCTGGTCCCTCTTCCTCCAACTAAAATTACAGCTTGTTTAATCATAAAATACTATTTAATAATAATTAATGAAAATAAATTACTTCTTTAAAAATAAACTTTCAAAAATTATTTTTTTTGGTTTTATTACAATATTACTCTTAATTTTATTTAAAGACAGTATTTCTTCAACAATGTTTAAAAATATTTTTACAAATAAAAAAATAATTGATACTTCAGCTCTAAAAATTCTCACAACTTCTGATAATATATTTGAGTTAAAAAAAAATTCACAAATTTATATTTATCTTAAAAATTTTAAGGGAAAAAAAGCTAATTTATCTATATACAGTTTTTCAAATAAAAGTCCTAAGAAACATATAAAGCAGAAGTGTAATTCAATTCCTTTGGTAGGTAAAAAAAACTATATGTTGGGATTTATACCTTCAGATTTAATAGGAAAAGATTGCTTAAAATATGAGAGCTTCATGTATGTAGGTGAAATCACCTTAAATCGTGATTTAGGTTTTTTTGAAAAATTATTAATTAAAATTTTTAAAAAAATGTTATCCTATTCAACAAATTCCAAAGATATAAGATTTATTAAACAAGATAAAATATATACTTTCTATTTTAATCTTGAAAAGAAACTAGAAAAAAAAAATAAGGCTTTGGTTATATTTCCAGCTTCAGCTTTTCCGAATTATTTTAGTGATCTAGATTATGTTAACAATTATTTAGATAGATCAAGACCTTACGATTTACCTTTTGTAAAATTTGCAAATGAAGCTCCAATTCAATCATATGAGGTTGAGAAAATAAGGTTATTAGAAAAAAATTTACAAATAATAAAAAGTTATGAAGATTTAGGTATAAAATTGGATATTGATTATGATTATAATTATGAAAAAAATCTTAACACATGGTCAAAATACAAAATAATAATTTTTCCAAACCATTCTGAATATTTTCCACTTTCCAAATTCAAAAAGATGAAAGAGCTTTTAAGAAATTTGGACGAGGAAAAAAGATTACTAGTTCATGATCCAAATAGCTTTACAAGAGAAAGTTTTTTAAAAAAAAATAACAAAGGCACATCGTATTTTGAGTATAAATTTGATCACAATAATGCATTAATAAATCAACTATTTGAATCAAAAGGACAATGTAAATATGATAATATTAATTTTACAGATATGCGTTATTCAGAGCCAGAAGGTTATAGTGTTAAGATACTCGAAAGAAATAATGATTGGCCTTTTTATTTGAAATGTAAAGATAATGACAATGTATATTCCGCAATTTCATTTGATAAAATTAATAAATTAGGCATTATTAGATTTAATGTAGAGTCTTTAGGATATTCCTTTACAAAAACAAAAAAATTTAAAAACAAACTGTTAAATTTTTTAGAAGTTAATTAATTAATTTTAAATGAAATCAATACAAAAATTTTGGATTAATGAAAATTGATGTAAAGAAAATCAAAAGTTATTTAAATTTCATTAAATAAAATTAAAAAACTAAAGATTTCTAAGTCTCATATAAAATGTTTTTGATATACATTTGACAAATCAAATAAATTTTAAAATTTTCTAAAGATTTATTGATTTTAGTTACATAATTGATAATAAAATAATATGTTAATAAATCTTATTAAATTTCATGGCCTCTTTAAGGGTTTAAGAAGATATTATGATGAAATAGTTGAGTGTGTTTTTTTTGACTTATTCAACGGTGTAAAAACGATGGGTATCAAGCAACCTTCAAAATATGAGGTTAAAAACTTTGATATTAATTCGCATAAACATTACCAACCAACTTACAATTCACCTTTAAAAAAAATTGCTCTATTTTTAAAGAATAGAATAAAATATAAAAATGTAATCATTTATGATTTGGGAACAGGCTTTGGAAAGCCATTAATTATTCTTGGAAAAATATTAATCAAGTCATCAGTAGAAAATATAAAGCTCATAGGTGTTGAGCTTGATCCAGCTTTTAAAAATACTTTTGATGAAAATTTAAAAAAAATTTATAACAACCAAAAAAAAATATATATAAATTTTGAGAATAATAAAGTTGAGGATATTAACTTTAATTCAATTGAAAATGAAACTACTTTAATTATTCATAATAAAAATAGTTTTTCTAAAAAAATTACGGAGGACAATTTAAATAAAATTAGAGAGATATCAAAAAAAAAAAATTGTGAAGTTTTTTATATCTTTTCTAATCCCGAATTTGAAGATATTTTTCAGGAAGAAATAATATTTCAAAATTTAGGATGGCATAAGAACTTTAATATAAATCTTTATAAAATATAAACTCAAATTTATTTTTTAATAAGAAATTTGTTATTAGTTTTGAGAAAAATTTATTACACTTAATTCAACTGGGTCTTCCATAATAAGAAATAATTTATTTTCAACTAACTTCATATCTCTTATTCTATTTTTGAATAAAATTTTCTCTAAGAATTCTATATTTATTAACTTTTTGTTCTCGTCTCTATTAACCTTAAATAAAAACAAACCTCTTTCTTTTAATGTTGATAACATTAAATATTCAGATTGTGTTTTTTTACTCTCAAAAAATATTATATTTGAAGGTGTAAAAGATAAGTTCTGAGTTCCATACGCCAAGGGTTCTTTGTAACCCTTATCTTTATGTGATTTACTATAACTAAAATCAACTTCAAAATCATGCTCACCATAAGTTGAATATGGCCATCCAAAATTTACTGGTAACTTATCATTTTTATTAATATGATTAATTTCATCTCCAGATTTGGGTCCAATATCTGTGATAAAAATATCATCTTTATATAAAATTAGACTACTAGGATTTCTTAAACCTAAAGCAATTGAAGAAGTATTTTTATTTGATTTAGATATTTCAATTACTTTTCCTAACAAATTTTTATTTTCTTGCGCATCTTTTAACGTACTAAAGTCACCTATAGATAAAATTAATTCGTTGTTCCAATTAGCACCTATGGCTCCTCCAGCATGCCAATCATACCCATCTAAGTAACTTCTGCTATCACAATCATTTGGTTGTTCATAGAACAATTCAAAATTCATTTTTTCAAAATTCATTTTTGACCTAACAATTATGAAACCATTACAGTCTTCTTGAAACTCTTTAAGCAATGAAACATAAAACCATCCATCAGAATGAATGAATGTATCTCTGACACCGATCAAAGCATTTTCATATTTATTTGATATAAATGCTTCTAAATTAGAATTTATTTTAATTAAGTTTAACTTTTCATCTTCAAGATCTTTAACATCAAAGAAATAATTTTTTCCGTGATGATATGTTATAATCACACGATTTTCTAATTGCTCAATAAAATTCCATCTAGAAGTATATGTTTTAAACTGTTCAGGAAATTTGTCATCAATCAAAAAACTTTTTTTTACTAAATTTCCAAATTCAACTGTTTCAAAAGTTTTTTTATCAAATAAAAGACCATCTTCTAAAGTTTGTAAAATCTGTTTTAAATTTTCTAGATTTTTTCTTGTTTCGTGTAATTCATTTTCAATTTTATCTAATCTTTTAAAAATTAGCAAACTTGCAATTTTATTTCTTATGTTTTGAGACGAAAAAAATTTAATATATATAAAAAATATTAATAATAATATAACAAACACTCCTATTAATTTTTTGTACACATCATATCCTTTTCTAACTTATCAAAAATTGTAATTGCAATCTTTTTGTTTCCAATCTTCGAATAATGAACATGGTCAACAAAATCTTTATCAGAAGAATTTTCAAATAATTTAGAAATATCATAGCTAAATTCAAAATTCTTCAAATTTGGTCTTACATCTGTATAAAAACTTTTAAAGGCACTCCAAAAGTTTTTATTAAAAATAAAATTTGGTCTTTTTCCGTAACCATAAGTATCTTTAACTCCATTCAAGGTGTTAGATTCGTCTTTTGTAGGATTATTTTTATAAAATAATACTGGTTGCAAAAAATGGAAATATTTTATCTCATTTTTTTCAGATAATATAAATGATGCATTTGAATAATAAGATAACTTTTTTAAAGATATACTGTTATACGATTTTAGATTTTGAAAACTCTCACCGTTTAATTTATAAGGGATTTCCTCATCAATATAATTTTTAATTAAATCAAAAATTAAATT
>CACMYJ010000001.1:40000-246665 GCA_902617895.1 uncultured Pelagibacteraceae bacterium
TACGCTATCTTTAAAGGATGGCTGCTTCTAAGCCAACCTCCCGGCTGTTATGGAATTTCCACATCCTTTCACACTTAATCACAATTTTGGGACCTTATCTGGTGGTCTGGGCTCTTTCCCTCTCGACCATGGACCTTAGCACCCACAGTCTGTCTGTTGAAGAACTACGTTTAGCATTCGGAGTTTTATTAGGTTTGGTAAGAATCTCTTCCCCCTAGCCCATTTAGTGCTCTACCTCTAAACGCATATTTATTCAACGCACTACCTAAATAGTTTTCGCGGAAAACCAGCTATCTACGAATTTGGTTGGCCTTTCACCCCTTACCACAAGTCATCCAAAGACTTTTCAACGTCAACTGGTTCGGTCCTCCAGCAAGTGTTACCTTGCATTCAACCTGCTCATGGTAAGCTCATTCGTTTTCGGGTCTAATTCATAAAACTAATCGCCCTATTAAGACTTGCTTTCGCTGCGCCTACACCTAGATGGCTTAAGCTTGCTTTATAAATTAAGTCACTGACCCATTATACAAAAGGTACGCCGTCACTCTAAAAAGAGCTTCGACTGATTGTAGGCATGCGGTTTCAGGTTCTATTTCACTCCCCTAATAGGGGTTCTTTTCACCTTTCCCTCACGGTACTAGTTCACTATCGGTCACTGAAGAGTATTTAGGCTTAGAGGGTGGTCCCCCTATATTCGAGCAGGATTTCACGTGTCCCGCTTTACTCAAGAAATTTGTTAAACATTACTCATACGGGACTATCACCCTCTTTGGTTAGCTTTTCCAAACTATTCAAATTTTTTTAACAAACCTACTGGCCTATTCCGCTTTCGCTCGCCACTACTAACGGAATCTCAATTGATTTCTTTTCCTCCGGTTACTTAGATGTTTCAGTTCTCCGGGTTGTCTCTTTAAACCTATGTATTCAGTTTAAAGTACCACATAAAGTGGTGGGTTTCCCCATTCGGAAATTTACGGATCAAAACTTGCATACAGCTCCCCGTAACTTATCGCAGTATACCACGTCCTTCGTCGGCTTTCAGTGCCAAGGCATCCGCCACACGCCCTTAAACGCTTGATTTATGCACAGAAAAAAATTCTGTGTTGAATCAAATTTTTTTAAAAAATATTCATCTATTCGAATATTAGTTGATTGTTCAGATTTTAGAACAATCGGATATAGATATTGATAATAATTATAAAATATTCACAGTTAAAATAACTAAGTGTTTCTTGGTGGAGGATAGCGGGATCGAACCGCTGACCTCCTGAATGCAAATCAGGCGCTCTCCCAGCTGAGCTAATCCCCCAAAATATTGGTGGGCCGAGAAAGACTCGAACTTTCGACCCCACCCTTATCAAGGGTGTGCTCTAACCAACTGAGCTACCGGCCCTTTTGTGCAAAAGGAGAAACACTATTTTAAAAAGAGAAATGAGGACGGTCAACATTACCTGTTATATTATTTAGATTAGGAAAAATCCCTAATCATCCTTAGAAAGGAGGTAATCCAGCCGCAGGTTCCCCTACGGCTACCTTGTTACGACTTCACCCCAGTCGCTGACTATACCGTAGTCAAGGATTTTAAACCTTGCCTTAAGGTAGAACCAACTCCCATGGTGTGACGGGCGGTGTGTACAAGACCCGGGAACGTATTCACCGCGGCGCGCTGATCCGCGATTACTAGTAATTCCAGCTTCATGTACTCGAGTTGCAGAGTACAATCCGAACTGAGGCATCTTTTTAGGATTTGCTTGATGTCGCCACCTTGCTTCCTATTGTAAATGCCATTGTAGCACGTGTGTAGCCCAACACGTAAGGGCCATGAGGACTTGACGTCATCCCCACCTTCCTCCAGCTTATCACTGGCAGTTCTTTCAGAGTGCCCAACTAAATGATGGCAACTAAAAGTGAGGGTTGCGCTCGTTGCGGGACTTAACCCAACATCTCACGACACGAGCTGACGACAGCCATGCAGCACCTGTGTTTCGTCCGGCCGAACCGAAAACTCTAATCTCTTAGAGTCGCGACGAACATGTCAAGTGTTGGTAAGGTTCTGCGCGTATCTTCGAATTAAACCACATGCTCCACTACTTGTGCGGGTCCCCGTCAATTCATTTGAGTTTTAACCTTGCGGTCGTACTCCCCAGGCGGTGTGTTTAATGCTTTCGCTGCGACACTGAAAATAAATTTCCAACGTCTAACACACATCGTTTACGGCATGGACTACGAGGGTATCTAATCCTCTTCGCTACCCATGCTTTCGTTCCTCAGCGTCAGTAATGATCCAGAAAGCTGCCTTCGCAATTGGTATTCTTTCTAATATCTACGAATTTCACCTCTACACTAGAAATTCTGCTTTCCTCTATCATACTCTAGCTAAAAAGTTTTGATGGCAGTTCCAGAGTTAAGCTCTGGGATTTCACCACCAACTTTTTTAACCACCTACGAACTCTTTAAGCCCAGTAATTCCGAACTACGCTAGGTCCCTTCGTATTACCGCGGCTGCTGGCACGAAGTTAGCCGGACCTTCTTATTCGGGTACAGTCATTTTCTTCCCCGACGAAAGAGCTTTACAACCCAAAGGCCTTCTTCACTCACGCGGCATCGCTGCATCAGAGTTTCCTCCATTGTGCAATATTCCCTACTGCTGCCTCCCGTAGGAGTTTGGGCCGTGTCTCAGTCCCAATGTGGCTGATCATCCTCTCAGATCAGCTATAGATCAAAGTCTTGGTAGGCCATTACCCCACCAACAAACTAATCAAGTGCAGGCTCATCCTTCGGCGCATAAAGCTTTCTCCGTAAAGACTTATGAGGTATTAGCACAAGTTTCCTCGTGTTATTCCTCACCAAAGGGAAGATACCTACATGTTACTCACCCGTCTGCCACTAAGTATTGCTACTTCGTTCGACTTGCATGTATAAGGCGTGCCGCCAGCGTACGTTCTGAGCCATGATCAAACTCTCAAGTTTAAAAACGGCGCACACTAGCTTCTATACAAATACTAAGAATAATATTTGTATAATGTTGAAGTGTGTACGACAAATTTTGGTAACCTTAACCGTCCACACTTCTCTTCTTAAAATATTAACAATTTAAATAGCTAATTAGGCATTTAAGCCCAATAAATAACATTTTTTACATGTTGAGTGTGACGCTTATATTAGAAATAATTTATAAATCAAGTTTTTAGATAAACAAATATTGTGTTAAAAAGTCATATATATCAACATTTTTTTACTAATTAATATTGAAGTGATTAAAAAATTTAGAGAAAAAATAAAACCAATTTCACATTTCTTGTGGTTAATTTTACTAATTGCTGTATCAATATTTGTCACATTTGCCCTCGAAAATAATAAGAATTCTCAATACAAAAACATAAAGAAAACTATTAACAACGTCTACATTCAAAAATCATTTAAAAAATTAACATCTAACTTAGAGGATAGATTTATAGAATATAATTACATCGTAAAAGATGGTGACAATTATGAAATTATAATTAACAGCATTATGATTCCAAAAAAAGAGAGAAAATTATTTCTTGAAACAGTCAAAAAAAATAAAGAATTAAAAATATTAAGACCAAATCAAAAAATTTTTTTTAAAATCGATAAAAAAAATGGCCCTAAAGTAATAGAGTTTATAATTGAAATTAATAAAAAAAAAGAAATTCATTATATTAGAGATATTGAAAATAGTTATTTTAGATCAAAAGTTTTAGAAAAAGAACTAACAAAAATTATTGCTTATAAAGAAAGTAAAATTACTAATAGTTTATATCAAACAGCACTGAGTTTAGAAGTAAAACCAGATATTATTATAGAATTTGCAAGGCTTTATGGTTTTCAAGTAGATTTCCAAAGGGATATTTGGAAAAATGATAGTTTCCAAATAATATATGAAGAATTCATTAATAAAGATGGAAAGATAGTTGAAACTGGAAATATAATTTTTGCAAACCTGAGCTTGCAAAATCAAGATCTTAAACTTTATAGATATGAATATCAAAAAAATAAAATTGATTACTTTGATGAGAATGGAAAAAGTATGAGAAAAACTTTAATGAAAACTCCCATTAATGGTGCAAGATTGTCATCATCATTTGGAAAAAGGAAACATCCTATTTTGGGTTTCACAAAAATGCATACAGGAACAGATTTTGCAGCTCCAACAGGCACCCCTATTTTAGCATCAGGAGATGGACTAGTTGTAAGAGCACAATGGTGTGGTGGTGGTGGAAATTGTGTAAAAATAAAACATAATAGAGTTTATCAAACTGTATATGCACATATGTCTAAGTTTGGCAGAGGTATTAAGAAAGGCACAAGAGTAAAACAAGGTCAAATAATTGGATATGTGGGATCAACAGGTCTTTCTACTGGTCCTCATTTGCATTATGAGGTAATCGAAAATGGAAAAAAAATAAATTCACAAAAACTTAAGCTTCCCTCAGGAAAAATATTAAAAGGTGATCAACGTAAAGATTTTGAAGTAAATAAGATTAAAATTGATGTCATGAAATCAAATCTTATATCTAAAATGTAAATTATTTTGTTGTAGACTTTTCTACTTCTTTTTTATCTATTTGATCTTTTAATTTTTCATCATCAGAAATTTCTATATGATTTTCTCTCTGATTTCTTAAATTTTCTTGAGATATAAGAATTCTAGAAAAGTGCTCAGAGTGCTGTAAGTAATTTTCAGATAAAATTTTATCTCCATTTGTGAGCGCCTCCCTAGCGAGATCATTGTATTTTTCGACTAAGCTTGCTGCATTTTGGTTATTTTTTCCTGGATGTCTTCTTTTGAATGAAGAACCATTGTTAAAATCTCCATTTGGTTTATGTCCATTACCATTTCTTCTAAAGCTTCTATCTCCATTAGGTTTAAATCGACTTCTTCTATTATTATTTTTAAAATTATTCATCTTATAATTTGGTACTTACAATGCATCTATCTTTACCAGATAAATCTTTTGATATTTTATTGATATAGAATTTGTTTTCATTAAGTATCTTAAAACATTGATTTTTTTGTTTATGTCCAATTTCAAGTATCAATTTTCCATTTATTTTTAACAATTTTTTACTTTTAATAATTACTTTTTTTAAATCCCTAAAACCATTAGAACCTCCTGAAAGTGCTAATTTGGGTTCATGAAGTTTTATATCATCATCCAATCTATTTAATTCAATATTATTTATGTAAGGAGGATTTGATATTATTAAATCATAATTATAAGATTTATATTTGTCAATATCGATATTGATAAATTTAATTTTATTTTCTAATTGATGCAATTTTGCATTAGTTTTTGCAACATTTAAGGCTTTTAAAGATATATCTATAGCTGTTGCTTTACATTTTGGCCTTTCTTTTATCAAAGAAACCACAATGCAACCTGATCCTGTTCCAACATCTAAAATTTTTTTTGACTTATAATTTGGTAAATATTTCAAAGTTTCCTCAACAACTAGTTCAGTGTCTGGTCTTGGAATTAAAACAGATTTATTTGTCAAAAACTTATATTTCCAAAAATGTTTATAACCAAGAATATATGCCATTGGTTCATTTTGACATCTTCTTGATAAATAATCGTTAAATCTGAATATTTCTTCATTTTTTAACTTGTTATTTGTATTTAATAATATTTCTTCTCTTTTCCTATTAACTACTTTTGATAAAATTAATTCAACATCAAGATATGGATTTTGAATTTTGTTTTTTTTTAAAAAATTCTCACCTTTTTTTAAAATTTGGTTATAATTCATATTTATATATTTCTAAGTTCATTTTCTTGAGCCTGGATCACTAAGTTTTCAATCATCTCATCAAAAATTTCACCTTCCATAAATTCGGACAATTTATGTAATGTTAAATTTATTCTATGATCTGTTACTCTTCCTTGTGGAAAATTGTATGTCCTAATTCTTTCGGATCTGTCTCCTGAACCAATTTTACTTTTTCTATCTTTTGACCTTTCTTCATCTCTTTTTTGTCGTTCTAATTCATAAATTCTTGATCTAAGGATTTTTAATCCTTTTTCTTTATTTCTTATTTGTGATTTTTCATCTTGTTGACTAACAACTATTCCAGTTGGAATATGAGTAATTCTAACTGCTGAGTCTGTTGTATTTACACTTTGACCACCTGGACCACTACTTCTAAATACATCAATTCTTAAATCCTTTTCTTCTATTTTAACATCAACTTCCTCAGCCTCCGGCATTACTGCAACTGTAGCAGCAGATGTATGAACTCTTCCTTGAGTTTCAGTATCAGGAACTCTTTGAACTCTATGAACGCCACTTTCATATTTAAGTGAGGAATAAATGTTTTTACCTTTTATTGATGCAATAACTTCTTTTAATCCCCCTGCATCACTTTTAGAGATGGATATTACTTCCAATAGCCACTTTTTTTTGTGACTTACTTTTTCATACATTTTAAACAAATCAGATGCAAATAAACTTGCCTCTAATCCTCCCGTACCGGCTCTTATTTCTATCATTGCATTTTTTGTGTCTGCCTCATCTTTTGGCAACAAAAATAATTTTATTTTTTTTTCATTACTTTTATTATTTTTTTCAAGCTCATTTAATTCAATTACAGCTAAATCCTTCATCTCTTTGTCTGAGTCATTATCATTAATTAAATTTTCCAACTCATCTTTGTTTTTCTGAAAATTAAAGTAAGAAACCGCCTCTTTAATAATCTCACTTAAGTCAGAGTATTCTTTTGACTTTTCTGCAAAAGATTTTTTATCAATTTCTTGTGAGGATAGCTCTTTTTCTAATTTGGAATGTTTTGATATTAAATCTTGAACTTTTGATAAAGGTACCATTATTTGTTTTTTTCGATTTCTTCTGCTTTTTCTTCAACCAATCGTACAATCTTGGAAATCATCTCATCACTAGATATTTTTTCACTTTCAACTCCATTTAAATAAAGCATATTATTACCTTTTCCTCCTCCAGTAACACCTATATCTGTTTGTGCTGCTTCGCCCGGTCCATTAACTACACATCCAATTATTGATAAAGAAATAGGAGTTTTTATATGAGTTAATCTGTCTTCTAACTTTTTAACAGTTTGAATCACATTAAAAGCTTGTCTTGCGCAAGAAGGACAAGAAATAATTTTAACCCCTCTATTTCTTAAATTTAATGATTTCAGTATTTCATTTCCAACTTTTATCTCCTCAACTGGATTATCAGATAAAGAGACTCTTATAGTGTCTCCAATACCACTCATAAGAAGTGATCCAAAACCTATAGATGATTTTATACTTCCTGGTAAAAAAGATCCTGCCTCGGTGATACCTAGATGAAGTGGATAGTCAGTAACCTTAGAAAGTTGTCTGTAAGCCTCAATGGATAAAAATACATCTGAGGATTTAACGCTTACTTTAAATTTATTAAAATCAAAGTCTTCTACAATACTAATATTTCTTAATGCGCTCTCTACTAAAGCTTCTGGACAAGGCTCTTTATACTTTTCTAATAAATCTTTTTCTAGAGATCCAGCATTAACACCAATTCTAATAGAACAATTGTTATTTTTTGCAGCTGAAATTACCTCTTTAATTTTTTTTTTATCTCCAATATTTCCTGGGTTTATTCTAAGACAATCAGCTCCACTCTCTGCTGCCTCTATTGCTCTTTTGTAGTGAAAATGTATGTCAGCAACTATTGGAATAGAAGTATTTTTAATAATTTCTTTAAGTGCTTTCGTTGAGTCTTCATCTGGACATGATACCCTTACGATATCGGCTCCCGCTTCCTCAATTTGTTCGATTTGTTTTACAGTTTCTTTAACATCTTTAGTTAACGTATTAGTCATTGATTGAACAGAAATTGGATTATCTCCTCCAACTTTTATATGCCCAACATTAATTTCTTTTGTTTTTCTTCTTTTAATTTCCCTAAATGGTCTAATGTTCATAAATTATTTATTTAATTTAAATTCTTTGTGTAGAGAAGATATAGCTTTTCTTACATTCTTTTTATCTATCAACACAGAGATTTTAATTTCTGAAGTAGATATTACTTGAATATTTATTTTTTGCTTAGCAAGTGACTGGAACATCCTGTAAGTTACTCCAGGAGTAGTTACCATTCCAACTCCAATTATTGATACTTTTGAAACATTCTTATCAAAAATCAAATCTCTAAAATTTATTTTTTTGTTTTGCAAAATTATTTTTTTTGTTTTGCTAAGATCATCTGATTTTATCGTGAAAGTTAAATCAGTTTCTTTTCCATTAGCAGAAATATTTTGTACCACCATATCTACGTTTATAGAATTTTCAGATAGAGGTTTAAAAATTGATGCTGCAATACCAGGCTTGTCTTTTACACCTAAAAGAGTCACTTTGGCATCATTAGTTGTATTTGAAATACCAGTTATAATCTTATTATTTATTATATTTTTTCTTTTTGTTATAAGAGTACCTTCATTATCTGTAAAAGAAGATCTAACCTCTATATCTACCCTATTCAACCTAGCATCTTGTATTGAATGAGGTTGCATAACCTTAGCTCCCAGAGAGGCCATTTCTAGCATCTCTTCATAAGATATAACTTTTATTTTTTTAGCTGACTTAAGTTTATTTGGATCTGTAGAATAAACACCATCCACATCTGTATATATTATACATTTTTCAGCATTGAAAAACTTAGCAAACATGATTGCACTTGCATCTGTTCCACCCCTACCAATCGTGGTTATTCTGTTTTTGTTATTAATACCCTGAAATCCTGTGATTATAGGAATACCTCCTTTTTTTAGATAATTCACGATTTGACTTTTGTTAATTTTATTAATTCTTGAGAATTTATATTTTCCCTCAGTATTGATTGGGATTTGCCATGACATCCAAGATCTTGAATTAAAACCTTTATTAATTAATTCTCCAGAAATTAATGCACAGGACACTTGTTCTCCTGATGAAACTAAAACATCATATTCAGAGTCTGAAAAATTTTTGCTAATTTTCTTGGACAAATTGATTAAATTATTTGTCACACCACTCATTGCAGATGAAAGTACAATTACATTGTATTTTTTTTTATATTTAGCAATAATCTTTGCAATCTTTTTAATTCTATCAGTTGTACCAACTGAAGTACCTCCAAATTTTAATACAATTATTTTCATTGATAATTTTTTTTAATATAAATTAAAATATATTGATAAAATACATCTTGATTGTAATGTCAATAAACAATGAAAAATAACACAATAAATAAAAAAGAAATAGAAAAATTTTCAAAAATAGCTGAGGAATGGTGGGATCCTAATGGAAAATTTAAGCCATTACATAAATTTAACCCTATTAGAATTAAATACATAAGAGATACAATTGTGGAAGATTTTAAGATAAAAAAAAATCAACAGCCATTTAAAGGTTTGAGTATTCTTGATATAGGATGTGGTGGTGGATTACTTTCAGAACCTATGGCAAAACTTGGAGGGGATGTTGTTGGTATCGATGCTTCTAAAAAAAATATACAAGTAGCTAAGTATCATTTAGAAAAAAGCAAACTAAAAATCAAGTATTATAATTCTTCTCCTGAAAATTTAAAAATTAAAAAAAAATTCGATATAATTCTAAATATGGAAATTGTTGAACACGTTGAAGATGTTAATTTTTTTATTAAAGAGAGCTCGAAATTTTTAAAGAAATCAGGTGTGATGTTCATTGCAACCTTGAACAAAACCCTTAAATCTTACTTATTTGCAATTGTGGGAGCTGAGTATGTCTTAAAATGGTTGCCAATAGGTACACACGATTGGGAAAAATTTGTTAAACCCGAGTATTTAACAGATATTTGTAAAAAAAATTCTTTAAAGTTAAAAAAAATTAATGGAATGACTTTTAATCCTATCTTAAATAAATGGTCTGTAACATCAGATAAGTCTGTAAATTATATTTCAGAATTTAAAAAAGTTTAATTTTTATCTTCTTGTATCCATGGGATAATATCAGTCTCTATCCCTTCTTCTCTCAATTCTTTAACATCTTTAAGAGAAGCGGTACCATAAATACCTTTTTTTGGTTTCTTTTTATCATAATGAATTGATCTTGCTTTATAAGTAAAATTTTCCCCTACATACTCAAAATTATCTTTTACAAATTTTTTGTAGTCAGAAAGTTTTTTTCGAACATCCTTAAATTTTTTAATTTCTTTTAAATTTTCTTTTTTCTTGGTGTTCAATAAATTAGGAGACATCAATGACTTTTCAATATTTATTGACTCGCAGGATTGGCAATTTAAAAGTTTTAATTTGAGCAACCTATCGTATTCATTAGAGGCACTAAACCAGCTTTCAAATTCATGCTTACAATCTTTGCATTTTAACAAATACTTAATCATGTTTATTACTTAAATATTAATATATGAAATTTCAATACAGTTAAGTCCTATAATCAGCATTAATTTCAATATATTTTTTTGTTAAATCCATAGTGTACGATTTAAATTTTTTAATCCCTTGACCAATATCAACTTCTATTTCAATTGACCTACCTTTCATGTATCCCATAACTTTTTCCTCGTCGTAGGATTTATATAAGGATCCCTTGTGATAAATTTTATATGGTCCAAAAGAAATAGATAATTTTTGTTCATTAATTTTAGAGTCACTGTTTCCAATTGCCATAGCTACTCTCCCCCAGTTTGGATCTTCTCCAGCAATTGCTGTCTTAACTAATAATGAGTTTGCAATTTTAAAAGATATATTTTTTGCATCTTTTTCAGTTCTGCAATTAATACAATTAATAGAAATAAATTTAGAAGCTCCCTCTCCATCAGAAACAACTTGCTTTGCTAAATTCAACAAAACGTCATGAACTGCCTTGTTAAAATTTTTAAGTTTACTATCACTATATTTTTTAATTTCTGAATGATTAACTTTGCTTGTTGAAAATATTGAAACCATATCATTTGTACTTGTGTCACCATCACATGAAATTGCATTGAATGTTGTCTTTATATTATTTTTTAAGACATCATTTAAAACTGATGAGGATAAAGTTGCATCAGTAAATATATAACCCAATGTAGTTGCCATATTTGGATAAATCATACCTGAGCCTTTTGCAATTCCATAAATTTTTATTGTTGACGAACCAATTTTTGTTTCAGCCATTGACACTTTAGGTTTTAAATCTGTTGTGATTATACCCATTGCAGCTTTCATCCAGATTAGTTTATTTTGTGTATATTTTATTTTCTTAACTAATTCTGGTAATGAAGTTTTAATTTTTTCTAATGGAAATCTCTCTCCTATAGTACCTGTGCAACCAAAAAGTATTTCTTTTGAGGAAATTTGTTTCGGAGCATCTTCATCTCTCTTCTGTATCTCAGTTAATTTTGAAGATAAGTCTAAAGAAATTTTCTTCAATGCGTCATGGCCTTCTGGACCTGTTAATGCATTGGCATTTCTAGTGTTAACTAATAATGCAAATATTTTTTTTGCTTTGATTTTTTTATTCCATTTTAGATTTTCTGATATTAACTTTGATTGGGTATATACAGAGGCATAATTTGCACCATCTCTAAAATAAAATAAAACTAATTCATCTCTCTTAAATTTGTATAAGCCAGCGCTTACTGCAGAAATTGAAACTCCATCAATATGATCTAAATCCTGAAAATCAACAATTTTAGAGCTTTGACTGCTAGTATTTATAAAATTGTTTATGTTAAATTTCATGATATTTAAAATAATTAATTAATTACTATATATTTCAAATATTTAATTTTATATCAAAATGTTCAACCCACTTAATATATTTTCAAAGCTTATTAAAAGCGGAAATGAAAAGGAACTAGGCCGAATTCAGCAAATAGTCAATAAAGTTAATCTTTTAGAAAAAGATTTAGAAAATTTATCTGATGAAATGTTCCCAAAAAAAACTGAGAAACTAATTGAAGATATTAAAAATGGAAAAAGTTTAAACGAAGTATTACCTGAAGCTTTCTCAATGGTTAGGGAAGCCTCTAAAAGAATTAGAAATGAAAGACACTTTGATGTTCAACTAATTGGTGGTGTTGTAATCCATGAGAATAAAATTGCAGAAATGAAAACTGGAGAAGGTAAAACATTAACCATTGCTCTTGCAGCTTTCCTTAATGCTTTAGAAAAAAAAGGTGTCCATATAGTAACTGTGAATGATTATTTGGCTAAGAGAGATAGTGAGAATATGGGTAAGATTTATGAGTTTTTAGGTTTAACCTGTGGATATATTAACACTGGGCAAGATGATTTGGAGAGAAAAGAAAATTATTCAAAAGATATAACTTATTCTACTAATAGTGAATTGGGTTTTGATTATTTAAGAGATAATATGAAATTTTCTAAAGAGACTATGGTTCAAAGAGAACATAATTATGCGATTGTTGATGAAATTGACTCTTGTTTAATTGATGAGGCTAGAACACCTCTAATAATCTCAGGAGCAACAGAAGATAAAACTAATCAATATATGGCTGTTGATAAACTTGTAAAAAATTTAAAAGAAGAGGATTTTGAAATAGATGAAAAGGATAGAAATATTTTATTAACTAATAAAGGTGTGGATAATGTGGAAAGTATATTTTCAAATGCTGGAATACTTAAAAATAAAAATTTTTACGATCCAGAAAACCTTCATATTGTACACTTAGTAAATCAATCATTACGTGCTATCCATCTTTTTCAGAGTGGTAGAGATTATATTGTAAAGGATAGGCAAATAATAATAATTGATGAGCAAACTGGTAGACAGTTGCCAGGAAGAAGGTTTGGTGATGGCCTTCATCAAAGTCTAGAGGCAAAAGAAAATTTAACAATTAATGCTGAAAATCAAACTTTAGCATCAATAACCTACCAAAATTTCTTTAAGCTCTACAAAAAAATAGCTGGTTGCACTGGTACGGCATTAACAGAGTCAGAAGAGTTTTTTGAAATTTATAATCTACCAGTAGTGTCAATACCTACTAATAAGAAGATGATAAGAAAAGATTCGAATGATCAAATATTTAGAACTAGTAATGAAAAAGACGAGGCAATAATTAGTAAGATTATTGAATGTAACACAAAAGGTCAGCCATTATTAGTTTTCACTTCAAGTATAAATAAGTCTGAACACTTCTCAAACCTATTAGATAAAAAAAATATAAAACACACAGTTTTAAATGCGAAAAATCACCAAAGAGAGGCTGAAATTATTGCAGACGCTGGAAAGAGAAACTCAATAATTATTACTACAAGTATTTCAGGAAGAGGTGTTGATATCAAATTGGGAGGTCAGGATGAAAGTGATAAAGCTGAGATAAAAAAATTAGGAGGTTTGTTTGTAATTGGTACAGAAAGAATGGAAAGTAGGAGAGTAGATAATCAAGCTAGAGGAAGATCTGGCAGACAAGGCGATGAAGGTAGCTCTATATTCTATGTAAGTTTAGAGGATGATTTGATGAGAATATTTGGATCTGAGTCTATGAATAATATACTTGAAAAACTTGGACTTAAAGATGGAGAAAGTATAGATCATCCTTGGATAAATAAAGCATTAGAAAGAGCGCAACAAAAAGTTGAGGCAAGAAATTTTGATATTAGAAAAACTCTTTTAAAGTTTGACAATGTTTTAAACGATCAAAGGCAAGTGATATTTTCACAAAGAAATGAAGTAATAGAAAATAAAGACTCAAAGCAATATTCTGAAAATTTTCTAGATGAAATTATTGATGATTTGAAGCTAAAAAAAACAAAAAAGTTAGCTAATGCAGGATCAAATGAAATCAATATGCAATTAAAATCTTTATTCGGAAAATCATTTGAAGAAAGTGAAATTAATGAATTAGTTAATCTTGAAAATAAAGCTTTTGAAGAAAAAATAAAAAATAAATTTAAAAGTTCAAGAGAAGAAAGAATAAAAATGTTAAATGAAGAACAATATAACGAAATAGAAAAAAGAATTTTTTTACAACTAATTGATCAAAATTGGAAATTACATATTCAATATTTAGAACAATTAAGACAGGTTATTGGTTTAAGATCTTATGGACAAAGAGATCCTTTAGTAGAATATAAGAAAGAAGCTTTTACACTTTTTGAAAATTTATTAAGTAAACTTAAGTACGATTTAATTACAATTTTATTTAATTTAAAACTTATAGAAAAAAATGACGATCAAAATGACGTTCAAAATGAAAAAAGTATAAATACAAATAGTAATCCAAAATGTTTACTTGCAACAAATAGAGAAGGAAAAATTTCTAGAAACGAAAGATGTGAGGCAACAGGGAAAAAGTTCAAGCATTGTTGTGGTGCTTTATAAAAGAATGCTTAAAAATAATATTAATAAAACTGCAGCAGATACACCATAATAAATTTTAGAATTCTTTTTAAAGTTTTGATAAATATTTTCTAATGCACTTGCTTTCATGGATAAATCATTTCTATCATCTGATTGTGTTGTAAATCCTTTATTTCTTCCAATTGACAAAAATTTATTTTTTCTATGATTAAGAATTTCATCTTTATCCATTGTCTGAAAAAAATCTAAATTTTTCTTTAATGAAACTCTTACGTTATCCAAAATCAGGTCTTTGTCTCTGTGAGCACCACCGACTGGTTCTGGAATTATTTCATCAATTATATTCAATTTTAAAAGGTCGCTAGATGACATTTTCATTGCAGTTGCAGCCTCTAAAGTTTTTTTTGGGTCTCTCCATAAAATGGTAGCACATCCTTCTGGAGAAATGACTGAGTATATTGCGTTTTGAAGCATAATCACTTTATTAGATGATGCTAAAGCTATCGCTCCTCCAGATCCGCCCTCTCCAATTATTATCGCAATTGTAGGGACTGTTAACTTCATAGAGCATTCAATAGATTTTGCTATTGCTTCAGCTTGACCTCTTTCCTCTGCGCCAACTCCTGGATATGCTCCTGGAGTATCTACAATAGAAATAATTGGAATCTTAAACTTGTTAGCTAACTCCATAAGTCTAATTGTTTTTCTGTAACCCTCAGGTCTCATCATTCCAAAATTATGATCTATTCTTTTATTAAGATCTGAACCCTTTTCTTGACCAATTACTAAAACAGATTTGCCATCGAATTTTGCAAAACCAGCTATGACGGCTTTGTCCTCACCATAATACCTATCCCCAGAAAGTTGGATAAAATCATCAAAAAGATTTTCAACAAAAAATTTTGCTTTAGGTCTATCTTCATGACGAGCAACTAATGCTGTCTGCCATGGATCTAAGTTAGAATAAATTTTCTCTAACTTTTCATTTATTTCTTCTTCAACTTTACTTATTCTTGAAGTATCGACTTCAGATAAACCCTCCTGATTATAAGGGTCTTTTAGTTTATCTAATTCCTGCTCAAGATTTTTAATATCTGTTTCAAAATTTAGGTAATTTTTCATTTAAAGTATCTATTATAAACAAAAAAGGCAATAAATTGTTAAAATAAGTAATTTTGATTGCGCAAAAAGGACAATTTATTATAAGATTTTCAATTTATGAGAGAGCAATACATCAAAATCAACAACTTATCTGTAGCAAAAGATCTGGCTGATTTTGTCAAAAATGAGCTTTTATTGGATACTAATGTTGGCTCTGATGAGTTCTGGAAAGGCTTTGACAAAGTGGTGCATGAATTAGCACCTAAAAATAAAAAATTACTCGAAATCAGAGAAACATTACAGCAAGAAATAGATCTGTGGCATAAAAAAAATAGAGATCACGAGATTGACTATAATAAATATAAAAATTTTTTGGAAGAAATAGGTTATTTAAAAAAAGAAGGTGAAGATTTTAAAATAGCAACTAAAAATTTAGATGAAGAAATATCTAATATAGCAGGACCACAATTAGTTGTTCCAGTAATGAACTCTAGATATACCTTGAATGCTGCGAATGCAAGATGGGTAAGCTTATATGACAGTCTTTATGGATCAAATATAATAGAGTCTGAAGAAAGTGGAAGTGAAAAATATGATCCTTTAAGAGGACAAGAAGTAATTAAATACACTAGAAACTTTTTGAATAAATATTTTCCAATAAATGATCTTGACTGGAAAGATATTACTGGTTTAGCAGTAAATAATAAAAGACTCACAATATATAAGGAAAATAAAGAACATAATTTATCAGACTTAGAGAAGTTTATTGGTCATAGAGGGGATGCAGCCAAACCAAATGCTATAATCTTAAAAAATAATAATCTTCATCTTGAAATAATTATTAATCCTAGAGCATTTAGTGCTGCAAGAGATGCTGCTGGTATAAGTGATATTATAATTGAGTCTGCTGTATCAACAATTTGTGATCATGAAGATAGTGTAGCCGCAGTAGATGCTGAAGATAAAGTAACTTGTTATAGAAATTGGCTAGGATTGATGAAAGGAAATTTAAAATCAATATTTGAAAAAAATGGTAAAGAATTAGAGAGAAAACTTAATCCAGATAGGAGTTACACTGCATTGAATGGTGAAAAGTTAAAACTTCACGGAAGAAGTCTTTTGCTTGTGAGAAACGTTGGACACTTAATGACAAATCCTGCAATCACTTTAAATGATGGATCAGAAGTTCCAGAGGGAATAATGGATGCTTTCATAACCTCAGCAGCTTGTATTCATGATTTAAAAAGAAAAGGTAATTCTAGAGAAGGGTCAATTTATATTGTTAAACCAAAAATGCATGGTCCAGAGGAAACAGAATTTACTAATTTAATTTTTACAAAAGTTGAAGAAGTTTTAAAATTAGAAAAAAATACAATTAAGTGTGGAATTATGGATGAAGAAAGAAGAACATCAGCAAACCTTAAGGAATGTATTAGAACACTTAAGGATAGAGTATTTTTTATCAACACTGGATTTTTGGATAGAACTGGTGATGAGATGCATACTTCAATGGAAGCTGGACCTATGATCAAAAAAGGAGATATGAAAGCATCTAAATGGATTAAAACTTATGAGGATAATAATGTAGATATCGGCCTAAAATGCGGATTTTCAGGAGTTGCTCAAATAGGTAAAGGAATGTGGGCCATGCCTGATAAAATGAACGAAATGATGGAACAAAAGATTGGACATGTCAATGCAGGTGCAAATTGTGCATGGGTTCCTTCCCCAACTGCCGCTGCATTGCATGTTATGCATTATCATGAAGTAAATGTATTTGAAAAACAAAAAGAAATATTAAAAAGAGAGCCATCAAAATTATCTGATCTTCTTACTATTCCTATAGCAAATCGTCCTAATTGGTCTGTTGATGAAATTAATACTGAAATTTCAAATTCTGCTCAAACTATTTTGGGTTATGTGGTCAGATGGATTGATCAAGGTATAGGTTGTTCCAAAGTTCCTGATATAAATGATATTGGGTTAATGGAAGATAGAGCAACTTTGAGAATTTCATCTCAACATATCGCGAATTGGCTTCATCATGGCTTATGTTCGAATAGACAGGTTCTTGAAATTTTAAAAAAAATGGCAAAAGTTGTTGATAAACAGAATGAAGATGACTCTAACTATGAAAGTATGTCACCAGAGTATGATAAATCTATTGCTTTTAAAGCGGCATGTGAATTAATTTTTCATGGAAAGTCACAGCCTTCTGGCTATACAGAACCTCTCTTACATTTAAACAGATTAATTAAAAAAAGCTAATTAGGCCTCTATCTTTTTTCTATTTTTAAATGCAGATATAAGAGTACCATCATCTAAATTTTCGATTTCTCCACCTACTGGTAAACCTTGAGCTAGTTTTGAAACTTTGACGTCAGTTTTTTTAAGACTATCTTGAATATAAAATGCTGTAGTTTGACCTTCTACAGTTGCGCTTGTTGCTAAAATTACTTCTTCGATATCATCTTTATTTATTCTTTCTATAAGAGAGTTAATAAGCAAGTCCTCTCTATTACTATTATTATTGTTTGAGAGAGTCCCTCCTAAAATATGGAAGTAACCTTGAAAAATTGAAGAACTTTCTATTGCCCACTGATCTGAAATATTTTCTACAACACAAATTTTATTATATTTTTTTTCTACTATTTTGCAATTATTATAACTACACTCAATTGTATTAGGCTTCAATGTTCCACAAATTTTACATCTAACAATATTTTTAAAAACTTCACTCAAATTTTGAGCCAAAGGCTTTAGTAATTCTTGTCGGTTATTAATCATTTTCAAAATCATTCTTTTTGCAGACTTAGGTCCTAGCCCTGGTAATTTAGATATTAGCTTAATTAAATTTTCTATTTCAGGAATATTTTGCATTTAAACTATAAAGGCCACTTAAATCCAGGTATTCCAAAATTTCCTGAGGCCTTAGAAATTTCCTCTGCTGTTTTTGATTTAAGTTGCGATTTTGCGTTATTGTGAGCAGCAGTAATAAGATCTTCTAGTATTACTTTTTCTTCTTTTAAAACATTTTCACTAAGTTTAATTGAGATCATAGTTCCCTCTCCATTTAATGTAACCTTTACATCATTAGCTCCAGAAACACCTTCAACCTCTATCTTTTTAATGTTTTCTTGGCTTTCTTTCATTTTACTCTCAATTTCTTTAGCTTTTTCCATTAATTTTGAAAAATCTGTCATTCTAATCCTCTTTTAACTCAACATTTATTAATTCTGCATCAGGAAATGCTTCGATCACTTTTTTATAGGCTTCAGACTTTTTAACATCATCAAATATTTTTTTCTCGTCAATTTTATTTTTTTCTTTTTTTGAAATTTGTCCTTGGTTTTTTGATAGAGAGATAATCCATCTCTTGGATGTCCATTCGTACAATTTGTTAGATAGATTTTTAATAAAGTCTTTGTCTAAGTTTTCATTAAAAGATATTTCTATTAAACCCTCAGAGAATGAAACTAAATTTATATTAGTTTCAAGCTCATATTTAAGCTTAGCTTCTTTTCTCTCCGTACATAAATTTATCAAATTTTCAAATGAATCTATTTTAAGTTCATTAATTACTTCATCTTTATTTAAATTTGGTTCAATTTTTTCTTGTTGTGAAACATTTTTGATTTGATCTATTGTTTTACTTATAATTTTTTTTTCAGGTTCTTTAATTAAAGTATCAGGATTTTTCCCAGTAAAGCTTTCCTCAATATCTTTATCCTTAAAACCTTTTATTCTCATTAATCTGAAAAGGAACATTTCAACTGATAAATTTGGATTTGAAACTATGTTAATTTCCTCAATTGTATCAAGTGTAAATTGCCAAAAAAGGATTATGTCCTTTGAATCTAAATTTTCAGATATTGTGGAAAGATTACTAAAATCTTGATCATTTAAAGAAAAATTATTTCCGTCTAATTTTATAAAATTAATATTTTTTAGGTAATATAAAACCTCAAGAAAATCATTCAAAAAAATTTTGGGATCTACACCAGAATCATAAATTTTTCTATACAACTCAAATACTTTCTTTTCATCACCACTAAACAGATTTTGTATTAATTCTATCAGAGAACTTTTATCAAAATATCCATAAATACTTTGTGCTTTGTCTAGATTTAATTCCTCATCATTTTGATTGGCTACAAGTCCACGGTCTAACAAAGATAATGCATCTCTAACAGATCCTTCTGAAATTTTAACAATTAATTTTAAAGCTTCATCAGAAACTTTACCGCCTTCTTTGTCTTTAATCATTTTTATATAATTAAAAAGCTCTTCAGATTTCACTCTGGAGAGATCAAAACGTTGACATCTCGATATTACTGTTACAGGAATTTTTTTGATTTCGGTTGTTGCAAAAATAAATTTTAAATATTTTGGTGGTTCCTCGAGAGTTTTTAAAAGTGCGTTAAATGCTTGTTTGCTTAACATATGAACTTCATCAATAATAAAAATTTTATATTTAGCAGTTGTTGGTCCATATCTTGAAAATTCAATAAGCTCTCTTACATCATCAACACCAGTCTTGCTTGCAGCATCCATCTCTAAAACATCAATATGATTTGAGTTTGTAATTGCATCACAGTTGCTACATTTTTTCTTACACATGTTTTCAATTCCATGCTCACAATTTAATGACTTTGCAACTATTCTTGCAAAAGTTGTTTTTCCTACTCCCCTAATACCTGTAAACAAGAATGCATTAGGTGACTTGTCTGAAATTATTGAATTTTTAATTGTTTCAGCAATAATCTCTTGGCCAATTAAATCCTCAAATACTTGAGGTCTGTATTTTAAAGCTAGTACTTTCGAATTTTCTGTCATTTTTAAGGAGACCAACCAACCTGGAAAATACTCACTACCCTTGCTATCTTTCGATCCTGGGGGATTTGTGGTAACACCACCTGATTGGCCTCCAACTTTATTATATCAATAAAAATTTCTATTCTACAAGAAAGTTATAAATTTATTTTTGTCTAAATTTATCAGATTTATAAACACCTAGAACGTGCATATCTTGACAATGGAGACCCAATTCCTCAAGTGAATTTTTAATTTTAGGATCCTCTATATGCCCATCAATATCACATAGAAAAAAATATGAGGAAAATGAGTTCTTTTCAGGAAAACTTTGTAGTTTACTCATATTAACTCCATTTATTGCAAATCCTGACAGTGCAGAGTAAAGAGCAGCGGGTTTACTTTTCAACTTAAATAATATTGATGTAATATGATTATCATCAGAAAAATCTGGCTGAAAAATATCTTTACCAAGTAATAAAAATCTAGTCACATTATCTTTATCATCTTGGACATTTTCTTGTAGAATTTTAAGACCATATATATCTGCACTTAGACTAGAAGCTATAGCAGCTTTAGATTTGTCTTTAGTTTCTGAAACAAATTTTGCTGAACCAGCTGTATCTGCTCTAACATTTTCTGTGAATTTTTTTTTCTTAATAAACCTTGAAGATTGGCTTAATGCTTGTGCGTGTGAATAAACATCTTTTATGTCTTCTATTTTAGAATCTTTTAATCCTAATAGATTATGATTAATTGGAAAAAAATGCTCTGCATAAATATTTAGTCTGTATTTAAAGATTAAATACTCAACACCAATATTTCCAGTTGTTTTATTTGATTCTGGAATTAAAGATTTTATTGAATTATCTTCACTAGACCTTTCAAAGCATTCATCAAATGTTTTACAGGGTATTGTTTCACTCTCTGGATACATTTTTTTAGCACAACTTTCGCTGTAACTTCCTGCAACACCTTGATATGCAATTTTCATAATTTAATTTTTATATTCCATAATTTTTTTTATTTCTAGGTAATCTTCATCTGTATCTACGCCAATTGGTTTAGTTTTTGCCAATCCTACGTCTATTTCAATATTGTTATCCATTAATCTTAATTGTTCTAGTTTTTGGGATTTTTCATTCTGAGTTTGCTCTAATTGAACAAACCTCTCTAAATATGAAACATTATAAATATATATCCCAATATGGTGATAAATATTTTTTTGAGTATTTTTAATTTCTCTTGTAAATGATGTTGCTGTTGATAAATTATTTTGATGAAGTTCCTCTTTTGTGATTACTTTTACAACATTTTCGTTTAGTAAAAATTTTTCGTCTTCAATTTGACATGCTAATGTTGAAATTTTAGATTTTTTTTTAATGGTTTTTTTGAGTAGATTAGTAACATCCTCAATATCAAGCATTGGTTCATCTCCTTGAAGATTTATTACATATTCAATATTGTCATCTTTTAACTGTTGATAAGCCTCAAAAATTCTGTCAGTTCCAGTTTTATGATCTTTTTTGGTTAAAATACATTTTCCTCCGAGCTTAGTGACCTCTACAAATATTTCTTTATCACCGGTGGCAACATAACTTTCTCCAATAAGAGATGATTTTGCAATTTTATAAACATGATTGATAATTGAAATATTATTGATTTTTAATAAAGGTTTATTTGGTAACCTTGTTGCAGCTAATCTTGAAGGGATTAAAATTACTGTATTGCTCATAAACTAAGTATTATGCGTCTTTCAGACGCAATAATTAAATTTAAATTTAGTTTTTTTTTTGTTTAACATGTTATACGAGGATAATAATTAAAAATCATGGACTCATTTGAAATTAATAAAATTATAGCAGCTATAGTTGTTATTTTTGTTGTTATATTTGGAATAACTAAAATTTCAGACATTATCTATTACGTAGAGAAGCCGAGTCAATCAGCTTATAAAGTTGAATTTGCTGAAACAGATGGCACGAAAGCTTCTGCAGCTGTTGAAGCAGTTGATATTTCTGCTCTATTAGCGATGGGCAGTGTTGATCATGGAAAGAAAGTATTTAAGAAATGTAGTGCATGTCATTCAATTAAAAAAGGTGGAAGAAACAATATTGGCCCGGCGCTTTATAATGTTCTAGGTAGAAATATGGGCGCTCTGGAAGATTACAAATATTCTAAAGCCTTGATAGCCTTTGGAAAGGATTGGACATTCCAAGAAATGAATAGTTTTTTAATAAAACCTGCTTCATATATAAAGGGTACCAAAATGGCTTTCGCAGGATTAAAAAAAGAGAAAGATAGAGCTTCTGTAATTCTATATATGAATGCTAATGCTGACAGTCCTTTAAAACTACCTTAGTTTACCAAAACAATATAATAAAATACTTTTTTGAACATAAACTCTGTTTAGAGCTTGTTGCCATACTTTTGATTGTTTCCCAAGAAATACTTCTTCTGTAACTTCATTTCCTCTTGGTAGACAATGTAAAAATATTGCATCTTTCTTGGCTAAATTCATTGTTTCTGCATCAACTTTAAAATTTTTAAATGATTTAAGTTTCTTTTTCTTATTCACTTTATCGTTTAATGAAATGACTTTGTCTGTCATTACAACATCAGAATTTTTAATAGCTATTTCTTTTTTATTAAAAATTTTTATTTTTCCTTTTCGTTTTTTTATCAAAGAAATTAGCTTTTTATTTGGCTGATAGCCTTTAGGGCATGCAATATTTAGGTAAACAGAGAATTTTATACAAGCTTCTACTAAGCTATTCAGCATATTGTTGTTAGCATCTCCTATCCAACATAATTTTAATTTTGAAATACTTTTCTTTTTAATTTCTTGAATAGTAAAAATATCTGACAAAACCTGAGTGGGATGTGAGGACGGACTTAATCCATTAATTATTGGTATACTTGAAAATTTTTTGAATTGATCTAATTTTTTATCCGAATCTGTTCTCAACATAAAAGCATTTCCATAAGTTGATAAAATTTTAGATGTATCTGCTATACTTTCACTACCAACACCTAGGTGTAACTCCTCTGGTCTTAATGTTAAAGATCCTCCACCTAATTGTTTAATAGCTAAATAAAAACTTAATCTAGTTCTAAGACTATATTTTTCAAACATCTGTAAAAGAATTTTACCCTTTAAAGGTGAATCTTTGTCAGGATCAAGGGTATTTAATTTTTTTCTTTTTGATTTTCTATTTTTTGCATCAGAAATAATTTTTTTTAAATCTTTTAGGGGAATATCTCTTATATGAAGAAAGTTTTTCATTGTTTTTTGTATCCTTCACAAACTTTATTGATAATTTTTATAGCTATATTTATTTCATTTTTATTAACATTTAATGGAGGCAAAATTCTTATAACATTTTCAGCTGCTCTAATTGTTAATAATTTATTTTTCATTAAACTTTGTATAAATTTTGTCTGATCATGATGTAACTGTATTCCTAAAATTAATCCTGTTCCTCTTATTTCTTTAATAATGTTTGGGAACTTATTTTTAATTTTATTTAATTCTGAAATAAAATATTTTGAATTACTTTTTACTTTTGAAAGAAAGCCTTTTTTAAAAATTTCATCCATTACAGCGTTTCCAACAGACATTGCTAAAGGGTTTCCACCAAAAGTAGATCCATGTGTACCTGGAACCATAGCCTTAGAAACTTTTTTCGTCATTAACACTGCACCTATCGGGAACCCTCCTCCAATTCCTTTTGCAATTGGAACTATATCTGGCTTTATGTTTGCATATTCATATGAAAAAAACTTACCTGATCTACCAATTCCACACTGAACTTCGTCTAAAATAAGAAGAATTTTTTTTTGATTGCAAATCTTTCTCAATTCTTTTAGGCACCATGAAGGTATTACTTTAATACCTCCTTCACCCATTACTGGTTCAATCATTATAGCCGCTGTTTTACTTGTAATTTTTCTTTTTAGTTCTTTGTGGTTCCCAAATTTAAAATGATCAAATCCGCCCACTTTTGGTCCAAATCCTTCGAGCATTTTTTTAGATCCACTGGCATTTATTGCTGCAATAGTTCTTCCGTGAAAAGAATTTTTTATACATAAAATTCTATTTTTTTTTTTTTGACCTATTGAATAAAAATATCTTCTAGCAACTTTTATAGCAGCCTCTGTAGCTTCTGCTCCACTATTTTGAAAAATAACTGCATCAGCAAAAGTTCTCTTTGTTAATTTTTTAGCTAATTCCTCTCCCTCTGGAATTATAAAGGAGTTAGAAACATGCCAAAGTTTTTTTGATTGTTTGTTTATTGCTTTTATTAAATTTGGATTCGCATGACCTAAAGAATTAACAGCAATTCCTTGAACAAAATCTAAAAACTTTATTCCTTGTTTTGTATACAAATAAGATCCTTTGCCTTTTTTGAAAGATAAGTTCCTTCTTTTATAATTTTTTGCTAAAGAACTCATATTTATATTATGATTTAATTTTATAACCTTTGTGCACTAGAAAGTACGCGAAATAAGTAATAATCAAACTTAAAAAAGTTAACAACGCAATACCAAATGTTACCGACCCATCTAATTGACCAATAAATGAAAATCTAAATCCATCTATCATATGAAAAAAAGGGTTATAATTACTTAAAACTTTTAAAAATTCAGGCAATCTATCTATACTATAAAAAGTTCCACTTAAAAAACTCAAAGGTACAATTATAAAATTGGTAACTGTACTCATTTGATCAAATTTATCCGCGTATAATCCAACAATTATCCCTAATGACCCCATAAATAATCCACCTAAAAATAAGTAAATAAACCATAAAAGAATATTTTGTATGGATAGATCTATAAAAAATATAAATATTATAGTTGAAGCTGAGGCAATGAGCAAACCTCTAGCAGCTGATGCAAATGTAATTGCAAATACTACCTCTGATGCAGATAAAGGACTGTGAACTATATCAGTTATTGTGCCCATCATCTTTCCCATCATTAAAGAAGAGCTTGAATGAGCAAAACTTTGTTGAATTACTTGCATCATTATCAAACCACTGGCTAAAAATTTTATATATGGAACACCTAAAACATCAGCTCTTTGATCTCCAATTGCTAATGAGATAACTGTTAAAAATAATATACTTGTTAATATTGGTCCAAATAAAGTTTGTCCAGACACCGTTAAAAATCTCAGAACTTCTTTTTTGAACAAAGAATAAGTTCCAACCCAATTAATAATTCCAAATCTTCTATTACCGATTTGATATTTTTTCTGTAATTCAACCATTAGTTTATTAATAAACTTTTTTTTTAATAATTGTTAAAAAAGGAAAAAAAAAGCTTGTTATAAGCTTCTAATTATGACCAAGATAGTGTTGTAAATATATTCTAATACACTAAATATAGTAATTATGAGTTGGACAGATGAAAAAGTCAATAAACTTAAAGATCTTTGGGGCAAAGGGCAAACTGCTAGCCAAATAGCAGGAATTATCGGAGGTGTAAGTAGAAATGCAGTAATTGGTAAAGCTCATAGACTAAACTTGTCAGCGAAAATAAAAACTAGAACAACAATATCTAGTAATAACCTTACAGCTTCATCATCTACTAATAATGTTTTAAAAAAAGGAAGTAGAAAGCAAAAATTTAGATCATTACTCTTAGATAAAAACTTTGAGCCAGCAAGGAATCTTCAATTAGAAGAATTAAACGAACACACTTGTAAATATATGGAGGGACACCCAGACGATAGTGATTCATCATTTTGTGGAAGAAAAACAGTAGAAAAATTTTCTTATTGTCCTCTACACTTGATGATGGTCTTTCAACCAAAGGGTAAAAAAGATGAAATCATAGACAAGGATGATGAAGTTTCCAAGTTTGTAGAAAAAAATGTAAAGTCTGCGTAGATTATTTTAATAATTTATCCTTAGCTTTTTTAAACTCCTCATCATTCAATACACCCTTATCATGTAAATTTTTTAGCTCTTTAATTTGATCTATAATTTCTAAACTTTGAATTTCACTTTCATTGTTCAATTCTAAATTTTTTTCTTCTTTAATAACTTGTTTGGCTTCTACTCCTCTTGTAATTGCCTTAACAGCAATTGATAGAACAAAGGCTAAAATTACAAAGACGGTTAAATATATAATATTTGCTAACATTACTTAACTTTTAAAATTCTTTTTTTCGAAAATTGACCACCACTAGTCCAATTGAAACTATAACGGTTTATTTCATCTTCAAATTTTCTGTCTGCGTTCATTTTAAAATCGAAATTTGTTTTATATTTTTTTGAAACGACATTATCATATTTCAATAATTTCAATTGGTCTATTGTTAATAATGGTTTTGGCATTAATTCAAATAATTTAGCATTTAATTTGGCAAATGATAAAGGTACAGGTATCAGAAATCTTTTTTTATTTATTGAATTTAATATTTTTAAAAGTATTTCTTTAAAAGTTAAGACTTCAGGTCCAATACATTCGATAGTTTCACCTGTAATTTTTTTTTGAACTATTTCAAAAATAATGTTTGTAAGATCTGATACATGAATAGGGGTGAACTTGGTTTGACCACCATAGTATAGGGGCATAAATGGGAGCAAGTTTAACAAACGCATAAAATTTGTTGTAAAATTATCATCAACTGAGTAAACTATTGATGGTTTTAAAATAACTGAATTATTAAAATTTTGTTTTACATATTTCTCACCATTTAATTTACTCATCGCATATTTGCTATCTTTTGCTAACTCGATTCCTAATGCAGATATATGAATAAATTGTTTAAGTGAATTTTTAAATGCTAGTTTTGATAGTAAGGAAGGTAGATCGGAGTGCAATAAATTAAAGTGATTATTTTTTTTTTCAAATAGAATACCGATTAAATTTATACATACAGATGATCTTTCCATTAGTTTTGATATGTTCGTCTCATTAAATGATTTAATCTCTTCAAGTTCTAAATATCCATAATTAGACTGTGTTTTAATTTGATAACCTCTTTGGTGAATACTCCTAGTTACTGCAATTACTTTATAGTTATTTTTTGTAAATTTTCTTATTAGGGATTTTCCAATCTGCCCTGACGAACCAAATATTAAAATTGAATCCTGATTTTTCATATATATATATATCTATTAATGAATATAGATATTAAATTACATAAAAAAGATTTACCAGATGAAATAGTGTTCAGTGACAAGATTGCAATAGATTGTGAATTTACAGGACTTAATATTGAGAGAGATAGACTGTGTTTGCTACAAATATCTTCAGGAAAAAATGATGCACATATAATCCAATTTGATAAAGAAAACTTTAATGCACCGAATCTAAAAAAAATTTTAGAAAATAAAAAAATTGTCAAATTATTCCATTTCGCTAGAGCAGACCTTTTATTTATAAAAAAATACCTAGGTGTTGATATTGAAAATGTAAATTGTACTAAAATTATGAGCAAAATTGCTAGAAGTTATTCTGATAAACATGGACTTAAAGATTTAATTAAAGAATTCGTAGGTATTGATGTGAGTAAGCAATTGCAATCTTCTGATTTTGGAGGTGAATTGTCAGAGAAACAATTAAAATATTGTGCACAAGACGTAATTTACTTACATAAAATATTTGATTCATTGAAAAAAATTCTAGAAAGAGAAAATAGAATTGAAATTTATGAGAAGACCATTAAATTTATAAATACCAGAGTGGATTTAGATTTTGCATCTTTTAAGGATGATATTTGGTCCCATTAAAATGAAAAATTTGAATTATATTAAAATTGCCAAAGAAGTTATAAAAATTGAATATAACTCCTTAAAAAAGCTTCAGTCAAGTATAGGAAATTCTTTCGAAAAACTTATCAATACGATACTTAATTGTAAAAATGGCAAAATAATTGTTTCTGGTGTTGGAAAAAGTGGAATAATAGGAAAAAAATGGGCTGCAACCTTTTCATCAACAGGTACACCATCTTTTTTCTTAGAAGCCTCAAACGCAAGTCATGGCGATATGGGACAAATTACATCTAATGATGTTGTTATTTTAATTAGTTTGAGTGGCAAAAGTGCAGAACTAAAAAATATAATTCAATATACATCTAGAAATAAAAATATTAAATTAATAGGGGTAACATCTAATAAAGAGTCAATTCTGTATAAAAATTCTGACATAAAGTTTTTGCTACCCACTGTTAAGGAAGCAGGACCAGATAATTTTATTCCTACATCATCGACCACAGTTCAAATTGCACTTGGAGATGCTATTGCTATTGCATGTATGAGGTATAAAAAATTTGGTAAGTTAGATTTTAAGAAATTTCATCCAAGTGGTTCACTTTCAGTTCAATTGAAAACTGTTGGAGATTTAATGTCAACTGGAAAGAAAATCCCTTTTGTGTCAAATAAAACAAATATGAAAATAGCTTTAACAAAAATCTCAGAAAAAGGTCTTGGTGTTTTAGTTATAAGAAATAGTCTAAATAAAACAATAGGAATTTTGACTGATGGAGATATAAAAAGATTATCTAATAGTAAATCAAATTTCCATGATTTAAAAATCATGGAGGTTATGACTAAAAATCCGATGAGTGTGGATAAAAATATGCTTGCTGCTCATGCACTCTCATTGATGAATACAAAAAAAATTACCAGCTTATGTGTTCACAACAATAAGTCGAAAAATAACACTATTGGATTTATTCATATTCATGACATTTTAAATGCAAATATAACATAAATGTCAATTAAGTCTTTATTTCAGATTATAATTATATGTTTTATAATTTTAATTATCGGAAGTGTTTATGTTAAATATTTCAGTGCTAAGCAGGATATTATTCAGGAAAAAGTCACATCAGAAAATAATAATCTTGAGCAAATTAAAAAGCTTGAAAAAAAATTATTAGATTTAGAAATTAAAAATCAGGAACTAAATAATAAGATTGGAAATAGTAATAGCAAGAACGTATTGACAGATAATAAGAAAAAAGTTGAAGATAAAAAGGTAGTAAAGAGGAAAATTGAAACCGATGAAAATGCCATAAAAAATGAAAAGAAAAAAGTGGATTCTAAAAATGATGAAAGTGCCATGAAAAATGAAAAGAAAAAAGTGGATTCTAAAAATGATGAAAGTGCCATGAAAAATGAAAAGAAAAAAGTGGATACAAAAACTATTAAAAATCTTGTAAAAGATGTCGAATACACTTCTGTAGATGAAAAAGGAAACAAATTTTATCTTTTAGCAAATTCTGCAAAATCAAATCCAAATAATAAAGATATTTTGGATTTAGATAATGTGAGGGGTAAAATTACTTCAGAAATAAGAGATACTATTTATATCGTATCTGATTATGCACAATACGATACTATAAATTTAAATTCAAAGTTTTATGAAAATGTAATAATAAACTATCAAGACAAAGAAATTAATTGTTTAAATTTTGATATAAATATGGATACAAATAAAGCTGTGGCTTACAACGATGTAGTAATAACTGATCCAAAATCTATAATGAAGGCTGGAATAGTTGAATTTGATTTAAAAACCAAAGATATAGTTATAAATCCTGAAAATACTAATTCAGATATTCAAGTTATTACAAATTAAATAATAATGGCACTAATAAAGAAATTCAGAATTAAAAGTTTTAAAAAACAAGAACAAATACTTGAGCTTAATAAGATATCGATGTTTTACAACAAACGACAAATTTTGAACAACCTAAATTTAGAAATAAATAAACAAGAAATTCTTGGTATGCTTGGACCTAATGGTGTAGGAAAGTCTACAATTTTTCATATTATCACAGGATTGAAAGATCCAAGCTTTGGAAAAGTATTAATAAATGGCGTTGATTGTACAAATATTCCAATTTATGAGAGAGCTACAAAATTTAAAATAGGATATGTTCCTCAATATGGAGGGTTTATACAAGACCTAACATTAATAGAGAATTTAACTTTAGTAGGTGAAATTCATATAAAAGACAAACAATTAAGAAATGAAAAAATTGAGAAGGTAATTTCACAATTTAATTTCGATCCTTTACTGAAAATCAAAGCCAAATATTTATCAGGAGGTCAAAAAAAAAAATTAGTTATTGCAATGACTTTAATTAATGATCCTAGTATCCTTCTTTTAGACGAACCATTTGCTGCATTGGATATATTGACAATTAAAATGCTTCAAGAAATAATTGTCAATTTACAATCTTTAGAAAAAATTACAGTAGTGGTATGTGATCATCAAGCAAGAGATTTACTAAGTTGCGTAGATAGAGCAATAGTGCTCTCAGATGGTAAAATCATTGCAAGTGGGAGTCCAGACGAAATCATTAAAGATAATAATGCAAGAACAGCATATTTTGGTGATGAGTTTAAGATAAACTAGTTCCTAAATGTCAAATCACATTTTAATAAAAGAAAAAATTAACAATTTTAAAAAAAAAATAAACGTTGCATCAGACAAAAGTATATCCATAAGGTCAATACTTCTTGCCTCCCAGGCAGTTGGTGTATCTAAAATATCGAATTTACTAGAATCAGAGGATGTCTTAAACACTTTAAAAGCTATAAAAAAACTAGGAATAAATTACAAAAAAAAAAGTGGTGATTACTTTATAGAAGGTTTTGGCTTAAACAATTTTAACATTAAAAAGAAAATAACAATAAACGCAGGAAATTCTGGAACATTGGCACGTTTAATATTAGGACTACTTGTCAAATCTAAATTTAAGATCAGATTGATCGGAGATAAAAGTTTATCTAAACGGGACTTTTCAAGAGTTATAAAGCCATTAAGACTTTTTGGTGTAAATATTCATAGTAGAAAAAATTCTTTACCTATCGAAATTTTGGGAACAGATTATTTGAGACCAATATCTTACAATGAAAAAATTGGAAGCGCACAAGTTAAGTCATGTATTATTTTTTGTGCATTAAATACTCCAGGCACAACTCAGATCAAAGCAAAAAAATCACGAAACCATACTGAACAATTATTAAAATCTTTAAATTATCCAATTAAGGTAAATAAAGTAAATAATATTGATAAAATATCCATAAATGGACTTAGTCAATTTAAATCTTTTAAACATATTATTCCTGGAGATATTAGCTCCGCTGCTTTTTTTATAGTTCTTACAATTTTATCAAGTAATTCAGAAATGATAATTAAAAATGTAAATATAAATGAAAGTAGAATAGGAATCATTACAATTCTAAGAAGAATGGGTGCTACTATTAAACTTAAGAATAAAAAAATCTATAAAGGAGAAAATATTGCAAATATATTTATTAAAAGTTCCAGAAAATTAAAAGGGATTAATTGTCCTTCATATTTGAATAGTTCAGCAATCGATGAATTTTTAATAATTTTTTTAGTAGCCGCAAAAGCAAAAGGAATCTCGACATTTAAAAACTTAGGTGAATTAAATAAAAAAGAAAGCCCAAGATTAGATATAGCGTTAAAGTCTCTGAAAATGATGGGAATAAAAGTAGAAAGAAAAAAAGATAATATTAAAATATTTGGAAATCCAAATTTAGAGATTACAAAAAACATTAATATAGAAAAATATCTTAAGGATCATAGAGTTTTTATGATGGCATGTATTGCGGCATTATCTTTTGGAGGAAAATGGAAAATAGCTGATAAAGATTCAATTAATACATCATTCCCCCTTTTTCTTGATATATTGAAATCCTTGGGAGCTAAAATAAATTGAAAAAATTGAATAAAAAAATTAAATTTAAAATTGCTTCTGACGGAAGTAGCGCTTCTGGAAAAACGACTGGAGGTAAATTAATTTCAAGAAAATTTAATATGAAATTTCTATCTAGTGGTAGTCTATATAGATTTTGTGCATTAAGGATTATAGAAAATAATAACGATTATAATAATAGATTTATTAATAAAATTGTTAAGTCAATTACATTAAAAAAATTGCAAAATAAAAAACTTTATAGCCCAGAAGTAGCTAAATTGTCTTCAATAATAGCAAAAAAAAAATTTGTAAGAAATGCTCTTAAGAGTTTTCAAGTAAACTTTATAAAAAAATCTAGATTAGTTATTGTCGAAGGTAGAGACATAGGTTCAGTAATTATGCCAAATGCAGATTTAAAACTTTTTTTTACTTGCTCCACTAAAGAAAAGGCGAGAAGAAGACTAAAGGAATTTAAAAATAAATATAGGAAAATAACCTTAAAACAAGTCGAAAAATCACTGATTCAAAGGGATAAAGAGGATACTAAAAGAAAAATTAGTCCCTTGATTATGACTAAAAATGCTGTATTAGTCGACACCACTAAATTGAGTATTAAACAAATGGAGATAAAACTTTCTAATTTAGTAAAAAGTTCGATTAAAGAAAAATATGGAAATTTATAAAGATTTAAACTCACCTGCAACACAGCAATTTGAAAAATTATTAAACAGCCAGCTATCAAAAAATAAAATAGAAGAAGGTAAAATTATAGAGGGTAAAGTTACTAAGATAACAAATAAATATGTATTTCTTTTTATACCTGGTCTAAAAAGTGAACCTGTAATTGATATTAATGAAATTAAAATGATTGGAATGTCAGATGGAATCAAAGAAGGTGATCTTATATCAGTTTTGCTAGAAAAAATTGAGGACAAAAATGGCGATGTTGTTGTTTCGGCACAAAAAGCTCAAAAAATAAAAGGATGGAATCAGTTAGTCAAATGTTATGAAAATAACGAATTGATAAACGGTAAAATTACACAAAAGACTAAAGGTGGTGTTATAGTGGAACATGTTGAAACAGGCTCACTAATGTTTTGTCCCGGTTCTCAAATATCAGATAAACCGATAAAGAATATTGACCATCTAATTGGTGTTCAGCAAAAATTTGCACTAATTAAATTAGATATGGTTAGAGGTAATAGTGTTGTTTCTAGAAGACAAGTTGTTTCATCTAGCAAGAAAGAGGATAAAGTAAAAATCATAGAAAAATTTAAAGTTGGAGATATCATAAAAGATGCTGTCGTTAAAGGATACTCATCATTTGGATGTTTTTTTGAAGTAACTACTCCAGATGGTACACTTGATACTCTCTGCCACCTTCAAGAAATTAGCTATAGTAGAGTAAATCACCCAGATGAAATTTTTAATATTGGTGAAAAACATGATTTAAAAGTAATTTCAATAGACATGGAAAAGCTTCAAGTAGGATGTTCCATCAAGCAACTTTCACCTGATCCTTTTGAACATATATCAAACTATCAAATAGGAAATCAATATAAAGTAAAAGTTGTAAAGATAACAGACTATGGATGTTTTTGTGAATTAGAGGCTGGATTAAGTACTCTTCTTCACAGTAGCGAAATAAGTTGGACAAAAAAAAATATATCTCCAAAAAAAATGTTTAACGTAGGAGATCAGATTGATTGTGTAATTACAGAAATTGATAAAGAAAAAAGAAGAGTGGCAATCTCTCACAGATTAACTCAGGAAAATCCATATTCAAAACTTGAAAATGAATATCCAGTGGGCAGTGAAATTGAAGGGGTAATAAGTAGTTTTAATGAATACGCAATCTATTTAAAATTAGGAGATTTTGATATAGATGGTTTTTTACACTCTAATGATCTTTCATACATAGGAAAACCCGAGGATGAACTTAAGAAATACAAAAAAGGCGAAACATTAAAAGTTAAAATTCTTGAAATAAAGAAAAGTGAACAGAAGGTTAGAATTGGATTAAAACAGTTACAAAAAGATCCATTTGATTGGTTTCAAGATAAAAAAGTTAACGATGCGATTACAGTTAAGGTTATTTCATCCGATAATAAAGGTTTATTTGTTAAGCCTGAGGGTTGTGATGTTGAAATTTTGATTAAAAAATCCCAAATTGCGATGAGTGCTTCAGATGCTAGACCATCTCGTTTTGTGGGTGGAGAAAGAATAGATGCAGCTATCGCTGAGCTTAACTTTGAAAAAAGGAAAGTGAGTTTAAGTATTAAATTATTAGAGGAAATAATGAATGCAAAAGCTATTAAAGAACATTCTAGCCCTCTAAGCGGAAAAAATCTTCCATTCTCCTCGCTTTCAGAACAATTGGATGATAAGAAGAATAAAAAAGATAAAGATTAAAAATTGTCAGTCGTAAAATCAGACTTAATTAAGGAACTTGCTAAAAATTATCCAAACTTTTTAAAAAAAGATTTGATCAAACTATTTGATATTACCCTTTATGAAATGAAAGATGCTTTAAAAAGGGGAGAGAGAGTAGAACTTAGAGATCTATTTACAATAGAACCAAGAATTCAAAAGGCAAGAATATCTAGAAATCCTAAAACAAATGAAAATGTAAATACACCAGAAAAAAAAACAATTCTTTTTAAAATGTCTAAAAAATGGACAAACAAAGTAAATGAATAAAAAAAAAATTTTTGTTGCCTGCGATAGTATTAATATTAGTAAAATTAAAGAGATAATTAGAAAAACTGAAAATTCGAAGTTAGAAGTTGGTTATAAATTTGGATTAGAGTTTTTAAATTCAAAAGACGGAAGAAAATTTATATCAAAATTAAAAAATAAGATTATCTTTGGAGATTATAAATTTGCAGATATACCAAATACTTGTGCATCAGCGGTCAAAGCTGTGAAAGATTTAAACTTTAACTATTTAACGATTCATATAAGTTCAGGTTTAGAGGCGCTTAAAGCAGTTAAAAAAGTTTCAGGAAAAACAAAAATAATTGGTGTTACAATACTTACATCTCTCGACAATAAATCTCTAAAGCAAATTGGATATAGCAAAGAAGTAAAAAAAATAGTTCTTGAGCAAGCTAAGTTAGCTAATAAAGCAAATCTGGATGCAATTGTATGTAGTCCTAATGAAGTAAATCTTGTTAAGAAAGTATTTAAAAAAGAAATTATAACCCCAGGAATTAGATTTAATTCTAAAGAGAATGACCAAAAAAGAATCCAAACACCAAAACAAGCTTACAAAAATGGAAGTGACTGGTTAGTAATTGGAAGACCAATTACAAAAGGGAATATTAATAATAATATAAAAAATTTAATTAATCATTTGAAATAATGGTCAAAGGAATAAAAATTTGTGGGATCTCTGATCTTGAAACTTTAAGATATATTTTAAATCATCAATTTCCACCAAAATTTGTAGGTTTCATATGTAATTATAAAAAAAGTAAAAGGTATGTTGAATATGAGAAATTAAAAGATTTAATTAATATAAAAAAAAATGACACAAGTTTTGTATCTGTGCTTGTTAATCCTGATGACAAAATCTTAGAAAAAATTAAGGAATTAAATTTTGATTATTATCAATTGTATGATGTGAGTCCTGAAAGAACAAAAACAATAAAAGAAAAATATAATATTAAAATTATTACCGCATTAACAATAAATGCGCAAAAAGATGTTGATATATATAGCAATTATAATGAAATTTCAGACTTAATTCTTTTTGATGGAAAAGGCTACGAAAAGTCAATCGGATTTAATCATGAATTATTAAATTTTGTACCTGATTCACTAAATAAAATGATTGCTGGAAATATAAAAATAGAAGATATTCCTAATTTCAAAAATAGAGACTGCTTTATTGATCTAAGTGGTTCTTTAGAAAATGAAGAAGGAAAAAAAGATTTAAAAAAAATAAATAAATTATTAAATTTAGCAATTAAAAATGAAACTTAAAAAAGGAATACCTGTTATTGATCAAGGGGATAAACTTGGTTTCTGGGGTGGAAAATTTGGTGGTAATTTTGTGCCTGAAACACTTAAGAAACCTATAGAAGATCTTGAAATACAATTTAATAGATTAAAAAACAACAAAAACTTTATAAAAGAAAGAGACAGATATTTTAGAAATTGGATTGGAACACCTACAAGATTTATCAAATTAAATAATTTAACAAAACATGTTGGTGGAGCTCAGATTTGGTCTAAGGTTGTTTCTGATGCTAACGGAGGAGCTCACAAAATATATAATGCAACTGTTCATTGTTTATTGGCCAAAAGGTCTGGAAAAAAAGTTATTATCGGTGACACAGGAGCTGGATATGCTGGAAAAATGTTAAGTATGGCCGCTAAAAAATTTGGTTTGAAATGTAAAATTTTTATGGGTGCAAAGGATATTAAAAGACAACAGCCCAATGTCAAAGCAATGAAAAAAAATGGTGCAGATGTAATTCCTGTATATTCAGGAAGTCAAACATTAGTAGATGCTGTATCTGAATGTATGAGATATTGGGTTGCTAATTGTGATACTACCGCAATGTGTGTAGGTAGCACTGTAGGACCTGCAATTTTTGTTCGTATATGCGGATGGAGCACTAGCCAAATCTCTAGAGAACTTAAAGCTCAATTAGTTAATGAATTTGGTGACATCCCTAAAAAACTTAAATTGTATAATTGTGTAGGAGGAGGTTCATCAAGTTTTGGTTTTTGGAATGAATTTATAGATTATGATAAAAAACAAGTTGAGTTTATTGGAGTAGAAGCGGGAGGACCAGCCAAAAGCAACAGACACGCTGCTCCCTTAACTTATGGTTCGAAAATCGGTATACTTCATGGTGCAGCTCAATACGTAAATCAAAATAGTGATGGTCAAATTGAAGAAACTGAGTCAATATCTGCAGGTCTAGATTATCCTGGCATTTCACCACTACATTGCTTTTTAAAAGATACCAAGCGTGCAAGGTATACGGCGGCCAGTGATGAGGAAGCTTTAAAAGCTTACCAAATAGTAACAAAATATGAAAGTTTAAGACCATCACTCGAACCCAGTCATGCATTCTCAGTGGCGATTAAAGAAGCAAAAAAATTGAGCAAAGATACAATAGTAATTATTAATAGTTGTGGAGATGCATACAAGGACCGTGGAATTTTAGAAAAAAAGTTGGGAAAGAAATATGTTAAATCCAATTAGCCTTGCATTTAAAAACGCAAAAAAAAAGAAGAGACCAGCCTTACTTACTTACACTGTTGCTGGCGATAGCTCAAAGAAGCAATCTTTAGAGATATTAAAAGCAATTTCAAATTATGCTGATATTTTAGAAGTAGGCGTACCTCATAACACTCCTGTTGCAGATGGAGGCCAAATTCAAACTAGTGCATATAGAGCAATTAAAAATGGTATAAAGATGAATGATATTTTTAAAATTGTTAGCGATTTTAAAAAAACTAAAAATTCAAAACCAGTAATATTGATGGGTTATTACAATATGATTTATCAATATGGTGAAAATAATTTTTTAAAAAAATGTAAAAAATCAGAAGTTAATGGTTTAATAGTAGTTGATTTGCCATGGCCAGAAAATAAAATTTTTTCAAAGAAATGTAAAAAGAATGAAATTAATTTTATCCAACTATTGTCTCCTACAACTTCAAATAAAAGACTTAAAAGTATTACAAAAGACTCTCATGATATGATTTATTATATAAGTATGTTATCTACTACGGGTGGAAAGCTAAAAGTTTCTCCCAAAAAAATACTAGCTAATTATAATAAGATTAAAAAAATAAGTCCTAAAAAAAATTGTGTTATTGGTTTTGGGATTACTGAAAAAACTATTTCAAAGTTTAAAAATACAGATGGACTTGTTGTTGGTAGTCAAATTTGCAAAGAAATTACTAGAAGTTTAAACAATAGACAAAATCCTGTCATAAATGTAAGTAAGATGGTTAATAAACTTAGAAAAAAAATATCATGAATTGGTTAACAAAAGCTATAAATTTTGGAGAAAAAATAAAGAAGGTGCTTAGAAAAAGACCCTCGAAAGAAGATATAGCAAACTCAGATTGGACCAGTTGTTGTAAGGGTCCATTATTAAAAAAAGATTTAGAGAATAATTTATGGGTTTGCAATCTTTGTGGAAAGCATCATAGAATTAGTTGTAGACAAAGGTTCGATATAGTCTTTGGAAAGAATGCATACCAAATTTTAGAATCTCCAATACCTACGGAAGATCCATTAAATTGGGTTGACACAAAATCTTACAGAGACAGGCTTAAGATTGCGAGGAAAAAGACAAACCAAAATTGTGCAGTTATGATTGCAAAAGGTAAAATAAATGGAATAGAAGTAACAGCAGGCGCAATAAATTTTGATTTTATTGGAGGTTCAGTTGGAGCAGCTGAGGGAGAAGCAATAATTTATGGAGTACAACATGCAATTGATAATCAAACACCTTACTTATTTTTTCCTTGTGGAGGTGGACAAAGAATGTTCGAGTCTACAATTGCTCTAGCAAATATGACTAGAACAACACTTGCCATAAACGAGCTTAAAAATAATAATTTACCTTACATAGTATGTTTTACGGATCCTACCGCTGGTGGAATAACTGCCTCTTTTGCAATGTTAGGGGATATTCATCTTGCAGAACCTGGATGTCTAATCGCCTTTGCGGGTAAAAGAGTAATTCAAGCGACTGTTAAAGAAGAATTAAGCTCTGATTTTCAAACAGCAGAATTTGTTGAGAAACATGGCTTTGTCGACAGAGTAGTACATAGAAAAGATATACAAAAAGAAGTTGGTAAACTTCTATCGATATTACTTAGAAAAAATTCTGATATACATTTAGAAAATTTAAATGAAACTTCAGAAACTAATATCCAAACTAGAGAAGCATCATAAAAAAAAACTAGACTTATCTTTAGGAAGAACATTTAATCTACTAAAAAAACTGGGAAATCCACAAGATAAATTAAAAAATGTAGTCACCGTTGTTGGAACTAATGCAAAAGCAAGCATGTGCTATAGTCTTAAATCAATACTAAACCAATGTGGGTACAAAACTAATCTTTACACTTCTCCGCACCTTCTCTCTTATACAGAAAGATACGTTTTTGAAGATAAGGAGATCAATGAAGATAATTTAATAGAATTACTGATTGATGTTGAAAAAACTTTAGGGGATGACAATGCAACATTATTTGAAATTTTAACATGTGCATTTATTAAAAATGCTGAAAATTTTAAAGATAATATTAATATTATAGAAGCAGGATTATTTCATCAATTTGATAGTACAAATGTATTTAAGGAAAATTTAATGACGCTTATTGGTGTCATTCACAATGATCACTTTCAATGGCTTGAAAATAAATCAATTGAAGGGGTAATATATGAAAAAACAGCTAAGCTTTTAAACTCAAATATATTTATTAATAAACAAGTAAATAATGAAATAAGAGATAAAATAGCAAATTCATTAGAAAAAAATACTTCTAACAAATATTTCTTTGGTAAAGATTTTAATATTGCAAGATCTGAAAATGGATTTATTCAATATCAAGATCAGTTAGGAGAATTAGTATTACCTGAACCAAGCATTCTTGGAGACCATCAGCTTTATAATATTAGTACCTCAATAGCTGCATCAAGAAAAATTTTTAATATTAAAGATGAACATATTAAAAATGGTGTAAAAAATATTTCATTAAAAGCAAGACTAGAAGAAATAAAATCTGGTAAATTAAAAGATATTGCAGGTAATAATAAACTAATAATAGATGGTGGTCACAACATTAGCGCAAGTTTTTCTATCGCTAATTGGATTAAAAATCAAAGTGAAGAAGTAAATCTTATCTTAGGTATGATGAAAGATAAAGAACATATAGAATTTGTAAAAGCTTTTGAAAATATAGTAAATTCAATTACCTTAATTGATATTCCTAATCAGAATGGTGCAATTTCAAAGGAAGATTTTAGAAAAAAGTTAAATAATTTAAAATTAAATTTGAAACTTTCTAACGGTATTGAAGAAAGTATAAAATCCTTATCAAAAAATAAAAATACTATTATACTCTGCTTAGGTTCACTATATCTTGCTGGAGAAATTTTAAGCTTAAATTAGATATTTTCTTTTATCCAAGCAACAATTTCACTTTTTGGAACCGCCCCAACCTTAGTTGAAACATGATTTCCGTCTTTCATCAAAATCATCGTAGGGATTCCTCGAACACCATATTTTGTTGGCGTATTTGGTTCTTCATCAATGTTATGTTTTGCTACAGATAATTGTTCAGACATTTCGTTTGAAATTTCCTCCAAGCTAGGAGCCACCATGTGGCATGGACCGCACCATTCTGCCCAAAAATCACAAATTAATATCTTATTATCTTTAACTAATTGATCAAAACTCTCATCTGTAGATTTTACTGTTGCCATATAAGTTTTATATAAATTAATTTTATTTATTCAATAGTTAAAAATGCGTAAATTGAATTTTATACATCAAACATTCTCGTATTTTTTTTGAATAGACATTGCATAGGTATTAAATTCATCTAAGAGAGCTAATTTCTCGTTATCATTTTCATTAGTATATTTTTCTCTTAAAGTATCAATTTCATTATATAAAGTAGGTATTGTCCACCATTTCTCTTTTTTTTCGCTAAGTATTCTTTTAGCTATATCTCTTCTAATAGACTTGTACATAGAATTTGGAAGTATCTCCGGAGCTTCTTGAAATATAATTTTTTTACCAAAACTAACTAATCTATCATCTTCAAACTTATCAAGTAAATTTAATTTCTCTTTCCATGGTGCTTCATGCCAACTTGGGAACAAGGCAGTATCTTTATTTGATGTAAATTTTGAATAAATACTTTCCTCTGCATATATATCTTCTTGAGATTTTGATTGTTCTTTTTCTTCTGCAACTTCGCGAAGTGCAGTTAAAATATTTTGAGAAAACTGTTCGTTATTTTGAACAAACTCCGCTCTTTTTTTAATTACGTTCTTATCTAGTTTATTATATGGCTCAATATTCAAACCATATTTTGCATCAATTATTATTGGCGCTTTATTTGATCTAACTGTTCTTAAAAACTTAGGTGTTTTTTTCATCTCAGTTTTTAATTCATTTATAGATTTATTGATCAATGGTTGAATTTCTGTTCTAAGATCTATTGTGTAGTACCATCCTTGATAAATAGGATGCATACAATGTTTTGCATGTAACGGTACAACTAAATGAAGTCTAGACTTTCCATAATAATATTCATTTAAAGTTATAATTTCTCCTTTTTTTATTATAGTTTCAGTGTTAGATTTATTTGCCGTGCTTAAAAAAGATTTCCAAGTATGTTCTTGTTTTTCTTTTACAATTTTCAAAACTTTTGCAGTAAGTTCTGCATCGGCTAATGCGGAGTGAGCATCACTTGCATCTATACCTTGCATTTGAGCTAAAGAGGCTAGTTTAAAAACAGGATTGTTTTTTTCATTAATTTCAGTTTCTAAAACTGTAGGATCTACTGCATATGCAGCTCTTGCAATATTTATTCCATCATGTCTTGTATTGGGAGCAGAATTTGTCAAATAAGGATACCTAATACTTTTAAAGAACTCTTTTCTTATCATTTCTTCATCAAAATTTAAGCTACTCCATCCCAAAAAAATAGCAGGGCTCCATTTCTTGAAAATTTTTTCGACCTGTCCTAACATTTGGTAATGGCTTAGATTTGTTTGAGTAAGTTGTTTAATTGATGTCTTATTAACAATTAATGCTGCAGCTTGAAAAATCTCAGTTTCATGAAGTCTACATCTAAGATTAAATCTATCTTTTTCTTTAAAATTCTCATCAAATAGTATTCCCCCAATTTCTATAATGCTACCAAAGTCAGTGCTAGCACTCGATGATTCTATGTCCCAAATTGCTAAATTCATATTATAAACATCAAATTAGCTATGTTTTGACGAGTTTTTGGAAAGTTTTTTAAGACTAAACCTTTGCATCTAAACAAGTAGCTTCTAGTTAGTTTTCTTAGTTCTATGTATTGGTCGGTTAAAGTCAAGCTATATTATTCATCTCGTAAAATTTTTTAACTCTTCCCATAAATAAATTTTGATACATCTCTAATTCTGCACCTTCAATTTTAAATTCTTGAAATAGAATATCTTTTGTACAGAGTAAGATTATCCCTGATTTCATTTTTGTTCCATGTACGACATCGTGAGCCAAAGTATATGCTCCAAGTTGCAAGAAATAATCTTGAATATAATCTGTTTTTTTAGGTTTATTGCTCTGCTTAAAATCTATTATGACATCTTTGCCCTGATAAATTCCAATTAAATCTGCAGTTCCAGCATATTGCTCTGGATAATAAATAGTTTCTTCCATCCCATAAATTTCATCTAATTTATTATTTACCCCCTTTTCAATTATTTCTTTGGCCATATTTTTGTATTGTTCATTACTTTCAAAAAAGCTTTCATTTATCCTGCCTCTTAAGTAATCTTCAATATAAGAGTGCATTGACGTTCCTCTTGAAGATGCCTCAGTTTTAATTCTATTTGCTTCCTTAATACCTACCCTTTCTTGCCAATTTTTGATGGCTGCCTTTTCCTCTTCGGATTTAGTAGCACTTAAGATTGTAGTAACACTTGGTAGTTTTTCCTCACCTAAGGAGTATTTTCTATATCCATCCTCAATTGACCTTGTAGATTTTGGATAAATAAATTTATTACTCCATTTCATTCATTTAGGCTTTAAGAAACTTTTCGTTTTTCATCCTGACCATAACCAGAAATTGGAGATGGAGAACTTGGATCTGGATCATCGTCATCATTAGGATTTTTTATTGAGTCGATACTTCTGTTTATTGCTCTAGCATCTTTACCAAAACTATCAACTACCGACATTGCTTCTTCTAATTTTTTTCTTAAAACTAAAACGTTGTTAAAATGCATGTTAAATCTGGTGCTTATTTTTTTTAAATGATCATATATTTCAGATGCATGCTTTTTAATTCGTAAGCTCTGAAATCCCATATGGAGTGATTGTAAGTAACCAGATAAATTATTAGGGCCCATGATAGTTACTTTATATTTCTTCATTAATTCTTGAGTTAATAATTCTTTTGTAGATGGATCTTGATAATTAGCTAATTCTAAAAATAAACTTTCAGTTGGCGCATAAACAATCGCAAAATCTGTCGTTTTTGGTGGGACGATATATTTTTCGTTCACGCTTTTAGCCTTTTCTTTAAAAGCTCTAGCGAGTTTAGTTCTTGCATCAGCCATAGCTTTTTTGTCATCTTCCTGATGAGCATCTTGGATGGCCTTAAATCTTTCAACTGGAAAGTGGCTATCAACTGGAACCAAAATCCCATCTTGAAGTTTAATTGCAAATTCAACATTTTCACCCGTGTCTTCTTTCATTTTTACATTTGATGAATATTGAGATGCTGGCAACAAATCCTTGATCAGGGAGCCCAAACTAAACTCGGCTAAGGTTCCATACTTTTTAACACCTGCCAATATTTGATTAATGCCCTTCTGACTTTCATTCAAATTTTCAACTTGGGCATTAAAGGAAGCTACTTTTTGATCTACTTGAGTTAAAGCATTCGTCATATCTTTTGTTACACCTGATGAAAGATTATTAAAAGAAGTAGCCATTGAGTTCATAGTGCTATTTATTGTTGTATTTAAAGACTCTTTTAAATTTATAATTTCTTGATTTAGCCTTTGAATCTCCTGATTTTCCTTTTCATTATGAAATTCATTCTTTGATTTAAAATTCAAATATATAATTAATACTGAACTAATAAGTGAGAGTGAAAGTAAAACAAGAATTATAGTATTCATGATTCGTAGGATATACGTGAAATTTTAAAATTCAATTAGAAAAGCTAAGAACTAAGTAAATTTAAAATTTTCTTTAAACCAATTTGGTTACTTGATTTTTTATTCGACATTAAGATTGCTGTACTTTTAAGAATATTTCCATCCTTTAAAATTCTTAAATTGTTAGCTTTTAAAGTCTCTCCTGTACTGGTTATATCGGTTAAAATCTCAGATGAACCAGTAAATGGATATACCTCAGTTGCTCCAAGAGAAGGCACTAATTTAAATTGAGTTACTCCTTTTGAAAATAAAAATTCTTTGGTCAAATTTGGATATTTTGTTGCAACTCTTAATCTACTTTTCTTATTATCTTTAAAATCAAAAGATATTTCCTCTAAATCAGCAAGTGTTTGGACATCTATCCACTCGTCAGGAACAGCTACGACTAAAGTCGCATTTCCATAATCGAGTTTTTTATTAATGGTAACTTTATTTTGAACATTTAATTCAGACTCTTTTAATAAATCATAGCCTGAAAATCCTATATCTAAAGATTCGTCCCCTAATCTTTCTATAATTTCTCTTGCATGCAGATATACTATTTTAATTTTTTTATTTCCTTTTATATATCCAAAAAGGTCTCTTTCTCCTCTTTCTGATAAGATTTTAAGATTTTTATTTTTAAAAATACTTAAAGTATCTTTTCTAAGTCTACCTTTGCTAGGGATACCGATTTTAATCATTTAAATTTATTGCACCTCCAACAGCTGGAACCTTTATTTTAGAACCTAAATCACTAATAAGATTGTCATAACGGCCACCATTTACCTCAATTTTTTTTGATTTTATCTTTGTTTGAATTTTAAAAACCATTCCTGTGTAATATTCCAAATGTCTACCGAATGAAGATGAAAAATTTACATTTAACTTTGAAACTTTATCTGTAGTTATTGGAAAATAATTCTTTCCAACACTAAGATTTATTTTATTTTGTTTAAAAAAAGTATTTAGGGTAGTTGCTGCTCTACTCATAGTACAACTAATTTTTAAATAATCTCTAATAATTTTTACAACATTTTGGCCTTTTATTTGTCTTCTAGGATCTTTAATTTTATTATCAAACCTTAATAAAATTTCGTTTAAAGTTCGACCTGCAATATTTCTATCTTGATTTTGTTTAACCATTTTTAAATATCTTTTTTTATCCAACTCAACTACTGTTTCATCTACATCTGAGTTAGTCTCTAAACGCTTCAACAATTCATTAAAATAATTTTCTCTCCAAAAATGTCTTTGTAATCTAAGCCTCCATCTTTTTGGAATATCTAATTTATTTATTAGTAAGTGAAAAATTTCAACATTCCCAATTGTAATATTTCCAGTTTTGTATCTAAATTTATTTATAACTTTAATACTTGTATCTATGATTTTTTTATCATCTCTTTTCTCATCTTTTGATCCTAAAATCTCAAAACCTATTTGATCTCTTATAATCTTATCAGTTTTTTTCTGAACTTTTCTAAATGCTTGTCCGCTGTAAAAAACTTTTGAGGATTTCTTATTTTTTTGATTAATATATTTAATACATGACGCAACAGTTAAATCTGGTCTTAAACAAATTTCTTTTCCATTCTGATCAGCAAATGAAAAAATTAAACTTCTAAATGACTCGCCAGATCTCTCAAGAATTAAATTGGTAGGTATGACTGTATCTAAATCGATGTAATCAAATCCACTCGATTTTAAAGATTTAAGAATATTTTCAGACAAGTTTTTTGACTTCATTAATTAAATCTTTCTTTGAAAAAGTTTTATTATTCTCTCCCTTAACACCTTTTAAATTCTTAATTGTCACCGTATTATCTTTAAACTCATTTTCTCCACAGATAATGGCAACTGGTAATTGGCGTTTATTTGCAAAAGTAAGCTGTTTACCGAGATTTTTTTTAGAATCTAAAAATATTTCAGCGTTAATATTGTTTTGTCTTAAGAGATCTAAAATTTCGTAGTAATTTTTTAAATATTTTTGGTCCATTACACATACCAAAACTGGTTTTTGTTGATCTAATTGAATTTGATCTAATTGCATTAATGCAAATAAAAGTCTGTCTACTCCAAAACTTATGCCTGTCCCTGGAATATCTACACCTTTAAATCTTGATATAAGCTTTGCGTAAGCTCCTCCTGAGCAAACACTGCCAATATCTACCTCTTTACCTTTGTTATTTGTAATTTTGAAATTTAAATTTGTTTCTACAATAAAATCAGAGTAATAGGCTAAGCCTCTCACAATTGTGAAATTAGTTTTTACTTGATCTAAATTAGATCCATATCCAAGGACATCAAATAATTCTTCCAACTCTTTTGTCCCTTCTTGTGACAATGGATTTTTTAAGATCTGTTTTAACTCTTTTAAATCCTTTATTTTTACATATTTTAATATTTGATCAACCTGCTCATCATTTAAATCTGCACCTTTTGTGATAGCTCCACTAGTATCTTTTCTCTCTTTTCTAAGGAGATCTTCTACACCTTTTAACCCAAAACCAGGTTTATCAAGTTTATCAATTGCTCTAATAACTTTTAATTGCTTTTCTTTGGATATTTTTAAATCATCTAGCAATCCCTGAACTATTTTTCTGTTACTTACATTGATCGTAAACTGATCTTTCTTTAATCCACATTCTAAAAGTGTTGCTGAAATTAAATTACAAAGTTCAGCGTTAGCTTGTGATGAACTAACATTTCCAACAATATCAAAATCTGCTTGCAAAAATTCTCTATATCTTCCATTGCCTGCTTTTTCATTACGGAAAACATTTTGGATGGCATACCTTTTATAAATTGAGGGTAGCTCCTGATTATTTTGAGCAACAAATCTTGCTAGAGGGCTAGATAAGTCATATCGAAGGGTAATACTTTTATCTCCATCTTTAAATGAGAATACATCAGACATAGGATTAGCTTCATCTTCTGCCAGAAAAGATCCTATATTTTCACTTATTTCGAACGATGGTGTTTCGAGTGGTTCAGCACCAAACTTAATAAAATTATTCTCAATTACTGATAACAGCTTTTTTTTGAGAAGCAGTTTCCTATTCCAACGATCTTCAAATCCTGAGGGTAACCCAGGTATTAATTTATTTTCTTTATTCATTTTTTGGTACCCTGGCTTGGAATTGAACCAAAAACTAAAGTTCCACAAACTTTCGTGATAACCATTTCACCACCAGGGCCTGTTGTTGTTTTATACTAATTAGAGTTAAATTTAAATTTTAAAATAGTTAAATAGCTAGCTGCAAGCCAGCATGAAAATGATGTCTTTTGTGAGATAAAATTTTACTATTTTTAATCATGATGGTTAGATAGCATTTTAGACTTAAAATGCAAGTACGTATTGTATAGGAATATTAATAGGATTTACCTAATTTTATTCCTATACAAAATTTTAAATGAAATAAATTTTAAGAAGTTTTCTTTAAATTCACTGCGCTTGGACCTTTGTCTCCATCCTGAATTTCAAATTCTACAGCGTCGTTCTCATTCAAAAAACGAAGTCCTGCTTCACGAACTGCGCTTGCATGAACGAAACAATCTTTTTCTCCGTCTTCTCTTTCTATAAACCCGTAGCCCTTTTTACCGTTGAACCACTTTACTTTTCCTTTTAATGTACTCATACTTTTTTTTTACTCTTTCATTATTATATTAAACTTAGCTAAACTTCAGCTAGCGGGATAATTATTAGATTTTAAAATTGAATGCAAGCATTTTTGCTACAAGGTTTTATTTCTAAAATGGTGGCTTCGGCGGGACTCGAACCAGCGACACAAGCCTTTTCAGGGCTCTGCTCTACCAACTGAGCTACGAAGCCATTATATCTAAAACCTAAAAATAATTCTTCCTTTTGTCAAATCATAAGGTGTTACTTCAACTGTTACATTATCTCCTTGAAGGACTCTAATCCTATTCTTCCTTAACTTTCCAGCTGTGTGAGCTGTAACAATATGATTATTTTCAAGCTTTACTCGGAACATAGCGTTAGGCAATAAATCTATTACTTTACCCTTAAATTCCAATAAATCTTGTTTTGACAAATTTTGTTACTCCTTATTTATTCTAGATTTTATACTCAAAGCATGACCTTTTAATTCTTCATACTCAGCGAGATGTGTAGCGTATTCTCCTATTTTCTCAACACCTTTTTTTGAGAGAGTTATAAGGCTAATTTTTTTATAAAATTCACTTAAACTTAAGCCTGACGAAAATTTAGCTGACGAATTAGTTGGTAATACATGATTTGTCCCAACAGCATAGTCGCTTAATGCCATAGGAGAATATTTTCCTATACAAATACTCCCTGCATTAAAAATTTTATCTTTATACTTTTTATAATTGGTAACATTTATTTCTAAATGTTCTGGAGCTATCTCATTAATTGCATCAATAATTTGTCTATCATTATATACTTTTAAAATTAGTCCATTATTTTTTATGCTTTTAGATGCAATATTTTTTCTTGGTAAATCTTTTAATTTTAATTCTAAATCTTTCCTAAATTTGTTAATCAAATTAGAATTTTTAGTGATCAATATACATTGTGAATTTGAGTCGTGTTCTGCCTGCCCAATCATAGATGTAGTAACTTCATTTAAATTAGTTTTACTATCTGCTAATATTGTTATTTCAGATGGGCCGGCAATCATACCTTCAATACCTACATCTCCAAAAACCTGCCTTTTAGCTCCAGCAACAAAAATATTGCCCGGTCCAACAATTTTATTTACTTTTTGAATATAAGCCAAGCTACCTATAGCTTGTGCGCCTCCCATTGAGTAAATTTCATTAATTCCTAATTTTTTTGCTGCATATAAAACTGCAGGATTTAATTTTCCATTATTTTTTGGATTTGCTAGTACAATTCTTTTAACGCCTGCAATTTTTGCTGGTATAGCATTCATCAATAGTGTTGATGGTAAGTTTGCTGGGACATAAATACCTACCGATTGAATTGGTAAATATTTATACTCAATTTTATTATTTAGATTATCTTTATAAAAGATATCTGTAGTTTTTTGTAAAGAATGAAATTTGAGTATCCGTTTGTAAGCAAAATCTATTGCCCTTTTAATCTTAGGGTCTAAAGATTTAATTGCTTTATTAATTTGCTTAATACTTGGCTTAATTTGACTATTTTTACTAAATTTTTTCTCATACTTTAAAAGACTTTTATTTTTATTGTTCTTAATATCTTTTAAAATTTTAGATATTTTTTTATTTTCATTTTTTTTTCCGGATCTTCTAAGATCTAAAAATTTTGTTAAATTATTTAAGTAATTTTTTTTATTACAATTAATTATTTTTATCATTTACTATTTTTTGATCCTCTAGTGTCACTTCAATTACTTCAGCGGCAAGAGTTATAATTCTATTTTTCGAAAATAACATACTTATTTCAAAATTCTCCCCTTTCTTAAAAATATCAATTGTTAATAGTTCTAATGTTAGATTGGTGTCATTTTGGTCTATATTCTTAGATTTTGACGAATTAATAAATTCAAATTTGATAATACTGTTTATTAATTTATTTTTATTTTCCTCTTCTTTACTAAATCTTGCTATTGAAATTAGGAAAATCTTGTTAGAAGCTAAATATTTAACATCGTCAATATTAACTTTACCCTCAGAACAACAGGCTGAAATGATATGAAGATCTTCAGGAGTTTGTGCAATTATCTTTTTTAAATACTGGTTTTCCATCAATTAACACGTCGAATGTTTACCCCAACTTTTCTTAGTTTATTCTCTATATTTTCATATCCTCTATCAAGGTGATAAATTCTATTAATTGTGGACGATCCTGTGGCAACTATTGCAGCTAAAACTAATGCAACCGAAGCTCTTAAGTCACTAGACATTAATTCAGCAGCTTGAAAATTAGTATCACCTGAGATAAATGCCTTATTTTTTTTAATTAAAATCTCAGCACCTAATCTTCTTAATTCAGCTACATGCATAAATCTATTTTCGAAAATACTCTCAGTTATTGAACTTTTACCTTTAGCCTTACAAAGTAGAACCATAAACTGAGCTTGTAAATCTGTAGGAAAGTTTGGATATTCTTTAGTAACTAAATTGGTTAAATTTTTGATTTTTTTTGGACCAGATATATGAATTTGTTTTTTGGCTACTTTAATTTTTGCTCCAACTTTTTTTAGTAATGATAATTCTGTTTTTATAATTTTTGGATCAAAATTATTTATTTTTAAATTACCTCCAGTTAAACATGCTGCTACACAAAAAGTTCCTGTTTCTATTCTATCTGACATCACTGAATAACTCGTACTTTCTAAAGATTTAATACCTTCTATCTTCACAGTACGTTTGCCTATAAATTTTATTTTTGCACCACCTGATTTTAAAAAATTTATTAAATCAATTATTTCTGGTTCAATTGCACAGTTTCTAAGAATAGTAATTCCATTTGCTAAACATGCAGCTATAATTGTATTTTCAGTTGCTCCAACACTAATTTTTGAAAATCTGATTTTTGCACCTTTGAGTTTTTTTTTCGTATGTGCGTGGATATACCCTTTCTTAATATCATATTTCATTCCAAGTTTTTTAAGCGCATTCAAATGATAATTTACAGGTCTTGCCCCTATTAGGCAGCCACCAGGCAAAGAAGTAATAGACTTTTGATGTTTGGCAACAAGCGCTCCTAAAACTAATATTCCAGCTCTCATCGTTCTAACAAGCGAATATGATGCAAAAAATTTTTGCTTTTTTTTCTTTGTTATTTTAACAATTTTTCTATTTTTATTAAATTTTATTTCAGAGCCAAGAGATTTTAAAAGATTTATCATTGTATTTATGTCTTTAACACGAGGTAAATTTTTTATTATGACCTCTTTTTCGAATAAGATTGTCGATGCCAAAATTGGTAAGGCAGCGTTTTTTGAACCCGAAATTGAAATTTCGCCCTTTATTTTACAAGGACCTTTAACAATAAATTTGTCCATTATTATATTTTTGGAAGTGTAACTCCCTTTTGTCCTTGGTATTTACCATTTCTATCTGCATATGAAACAGCTGGATCCTCGTTGCCCTTTATAAAAACAAATTGAGCAACTCCTTCATTGGCGTAAATTTTTGCTGGTAACGGTGTTGTATTAGAAAATTCTAATGTTACATGTCCCTCCCATCCTGGTTCGAGAGGTGTGACGTTGACAATTATTCCACATCTTGCATATGTAGATTTTCCTAAACATATTACCAAAACATTTTTGGGAATCTTAAAATATTCTACTGTTCTCGCTAATACGAATGAATTGGGTGGTATTATACATTCAGATGAGTTTTTTGTAATAAAATTTGAAGATTTAAAATTTTTTGGATCTACAATTTCGGAATTTACGTTGGTAAAAATTTTAAATTCATCAGAAACTCTTGCATCATAACCATATGATGAAACACCAAATGATATTTTATCTCCTCTAACTTGTTTGTCCTCAAAAGGAGAGATCATATCATTATCTCTGGCCATTTGTATAATCCACCTATCAGATTGGACCGACATTATTTATTTTTTTTCTTTGTTTTTTTTTGGAATTCTTTTCTTTTTTTTAAATTTTTTCTTAAGGCAAGTTCAAGTTTACTAAAATTATTCTTTTTTGAACTCATTATTTATTTTTTGTCAGGATTTGTAAGGTGATCAAGTGTTATAACCTGGTCGAGAGGAATTGTTTTGTCTTCTTCAATTTTTACTGGGCCAGTTTTCACCTGTTTTTTTGCTCTTTTTTCTGCGAGCTTTTTCTCTCGTTTAGCTTTTTTTTCCATGAGCTTTGCATTTTTATTAGCTCCATAGGTGTAGTGAATTCCCATAACATTTTCCTTTAATAGATATAACTCATTTTTAAAAAAAAATAAGGCAATAATTTGAAAAAATTAATTTTATACACTAATTTAAGTAAATATAGCCCCTATAGTTAAATGGTATAACACATCCATGGTAAGGATGAGTTTCCAGTTCAATTCTGGATGGGGGCACCACTATTATTTTGTGTAAAAATTTTTTTTTAGCAAAAACCCAATTATAACTAAAAGTATAATTCCCAGAATTGGTAAATAAATATCAGGAGAAAAAATTAATTCTAAAATACTTGGTACCTCAGAATTTTCCTCCAATATCTTACTCAAACCAGCGCCAAGAGATGTTCCAACAAATAATTGTGGAGTCATGCCAATTATTGATCCCAGAAAGAAATTTCTAACCTTAACATTAAATATTGTAGGTAAAATATTTGAAATAAAAAAAGGAATGCCACCTATGAATCTATAAATTAGAAAAAAAACAAACTCATTTTTTTTAAACTTTTCAGTAAAATTGCTAAAACGAGATGAAAATTTTTGCTCAACCAAATCTTTAAAAAAATAATTTGCAAACATATAAAGAAGTGTTGCACCAATAGATAACCCAAAAACTACTAGTAAAGTTCCTAACCACTTTCCAAAAATAAAACCACCAACTAGAAATACTGGTGATCCAAATCCTAATAAGAGGACCCACACTATGGTACCTATTAAAAAAATAATACTTGATAAAAAAATATTACTATTTTTAATATTCTCTAAAGCTTCTCTATTTTCTCTAATTAATTCATAACTTGAGAAATCCTGAAAGGAAAAGTTGTAAAAAAAAATCAATAAAAAAACAAATACTATCAAAATGTAGGCAGAGCCTAAAAATAGTTTAATTTTTTTTTCTCTATTCATTGATTTTTAACTTATTAAAATTACTGTACTTATATATATATATTTGTATAACTACCGAAATTTAACATTAATTTAACAACAATGAAACGTACATATCAACCAAGTAATAGAAAAAGAAAAAAGGCTATTGGCTTTAGAGCTAAAAAAAAGACAAAGGGTGGAAGAAAAGTATTAAAAAGAAGAAGAGCCAAAGGAAGAAAAAAATTAACAAACGCTTAATGAAAAACAAGATTGTTAGCCTTTCTAAAAATGAGGATTTTAAGTCTATTCTGAGTGGAAAAAAAATTTCTAATAAATACTTAACAATTTTCTTTAAAAAACTTTCTGATAAAAATAATAATAGATTAAATATTAGTTTTGTAGCCAAAAAGAAAATTGGAAATGCAGTAACAAGGAACAAGATTAAAAGAAGACTAAGAAATATTATGAACGAAGCTGTCAAATCAATTAACATTAATCTTAATTACTGTTATTTATTGATCGCAAGAATTTCTGTTAGCAAAGATTCTTATGAAGCAATAAAAAATGCAACGCTAGAAGATTTTAAAAAAATTAAATGACCAATTTTATTAAATTTTTAATGATCAAGATTATAAGATTTTATCAAATACTTGTATCTCCATATCTAGGCAATAATTGTAGATATCTTCCAACATGTTCTGATTATTTTATTGAAAACATAAAAGAGAATGGAATTGTAAAAGGAAGTATTAATGGATTTAAAAGAATACTTAGTTGCCATCCGATAAAAATTTTGGGTGGTGGAGAGGGATTTGATCCAGTTAAAAAGAAAAAGTAATTTATGGATACAAAAAATGTAATTGCCGCAATATCTTTAAGTGCAGCAGTAATAATTCTTTATAGTTTGTTCTTTGCTCCGGCAGTAGTAGAACAAAAAGACATTCAAAGTGATAAAAATATTGTTAGTGAAAATTCTTCAACAGATGCACCGTCATTAGTTCAGGATGAAGAAACAATTAAAATATCAAGAAATGAGGCTTTAAAAGAAAATGATAGAATTCTTTTTGAAAATGACAAAATTAGAGGCTCAATTTCATTAATTGGATCATCAATAGACGACTTAACTTTTAAAAATTATACAAATACTTTAAATGGAAATGATAATGTAATTCTGCTAAATCCTAAACAGTCTGATAATGGATATTATGTAGAAACTGGATGGGCAACAACTAGTAAAAATATTGATTTACCAAACTCAAAATCTCTTTGGACCATAGAAGGAAGTAACAAACTTACACCTAATTCCCCAGTGATATTAAGTTGGACTAACAGTCAAAATATTAAATTCGTAAAAGAAATAAGTTTAGATAAACAATATCTTTTTAATATCAAACAAACGATAATTAATAGTTCGGATAAAGCTTATAACTTTTATCCATATGGACAAATCATAAGAAATATAGCCCCCGATGTAACTAATTTTTATATTTTGCATGAAGGCTTAATTGGAGTTTTTGATGATCAATTAGTTGAAGAAGATTATGATGATATTGAAGAAAAAAAATATTCCAAGAATGCACAATCTGGATGGCTAGGTATAACTGATAAGTATTGGCTTACTAGTCTTATCCCTGAAAAAGATAAAAGTTTTAGATCTGATTTTGATTACAAAAATAAATTTAGAGCAAATTTTATTGAAACGAATGCAACAGAAGTTGGTGCAAACGAGACAAAAAGCAACTCAATTAGAGTAATAATTGCTGCAAAAGAAGTAAACGTTATTGATGGATATGCTGAGAGTGAAAATATTAATAAGTTTGATTTAGCAATTGATTGGGGATGGTTTTACTTTATTGTAAAACCTTTATTCTTTGCAATTCAATATTTCTTTAATCTAGCTGGCAATTTTGGAATAGCAATTATAATGATAACTGCTTGTATAAGATTAGCATTTTTTCCACTCGCAAATTACTCATTTAGGTCCATGGCTAAAATGAAAGTTCTTCAGCCAGAAATGACAAGACTAAAAGAGTTGCATAAAGAGGATAAAATGAAACTTCAACAAGAGATGATGGCATTATACAAAAGAGAAAAAGTTAATCCAATAAGCGGGTGTCTTCCAATTTTTATACAGATACCTTTTTTCTTTGCAATTTATAAAGTTTTATTTGTAACAATTGAGATGAGACATCAGCCATTTTTTGGTTGGATAAAAGATTTAAGTGAAAGAGATCCTACATCCATATTTAATTTATTTGGACTAATTCCATGGGATCCCCCATCTTTTTTACTAATAGGTGTGTGGCCTTGCTTAATGGGTGTTTCAATGTGGATGCAGCAAAAACTAAATCCAACGCCTCCCGACCCTGTTCAAGCAAAAATATTTATGTTCTTTCCATTATTTTTGACTGTAATACTAGCTCCTTTCCCAGCAGGACTAGTTATTTACTGGACTATAAATAACATATTAACAATGGCACAACAGTACATAATAATCAAAAGAACGACTGTCAAAACTGTTTAATAGAAATGGAAATAGAAAAAATAGTACCAAAAGATGGTCCTTCCATCGAAGAGGTTAAAAAATACATAGATAAATACAAAAATGAATTAATAGTTATTAAATATGGAGGAAACGTTTTTATTGATAGAAATATTTTTAACAATTTTATTGCAGATATAAGTATTCTAAATAAGTTAGGATTATCAATAATAATAGTCCACGGAGGTGGCCCTAGAATTAAAAGAGAATTAGAAAAATCAAATATTCAATCAAAATTTATTAGAGGTTTAAGGGTTACGAATGAAAAAATTATAAATATAGTTGAGGATGTTCTTGTTGATTTTAACGAGGACATTGTTAATTCTTTAATTGAAAAAGGATCAAATGCAGTCCCGATAAACACAAAAAAAAATAATGTTATTGAAGTTATTCCAGAAGCAGAGGAACTTGGATTTGTTGGAAAGCCAAATAAAATAAATACAAATATTATAAAAGATATAATTAAATTAAATTCAGTTCCAATTATATCACCTTTAGGAAAAGGTAAGAATAATCAAACTTATAATATTAATGGAGATACAGCTGCTGGTGCTATAGCTAAATCTTTGAAATGTAGAAGATTATTATTAATGACCAATGTTGAAGGTGTACTTGATAAAGAAAAAAAGCTCATTGAGGAAATTACGTCATCTGAAATTTTAGAGATAATAAAGAATGAAGTTATAACAGAGGGCATGATACCTAAAATTAATACCTGCTTAGATGCAATAATGAATGGAGTTACTGGTGTCGGAATTATTGATGGAAGAAAAAAACATTCAATTCTTTTTGAATTATTCTCAGATAAAGGTGCTGGCACATTAATTAGAAAATGAAAAATATAAAAAATATTTTATTTGATTGTGATGGTGTTCTCTATCAGGATTTAGAATCTGTATTTGGTCAAGTAAGTAAAAGAATGACGCAATACATTTCTGAAAAATTAAAAATTAACTTATTCGAGGCTAAAAAATTACAAACCAACTACTTTCATAAATATAATACAAGTCTAAATGGATTAATGATCAATCACGATATTCCTCCTAAAGAGTTTTTAAAATTCGTTCATGACATTGACTTATCTTTTATGGAAAAAGACGTTGTTTTAAGAAGTGAAATAGAGAAGTTAGATTTAAGAAAGTTTGTTTTTACCAATGGTTCTAGTGAGCATGTTAGCAATATAACTACACATTTAGGGATTGATGATCTATTTGAAGATGTATTTGATATAGTTGATGCGGAATATAGCCCAAAACCTGCAGCTAAAGCATTCGATCTGATGGTAAAAAAATTTGATATTGACCCAAAAGAAACAATTTATATTGAAGATATTGCAAAAAACTTATCAATTGGCAAAGAAAGAGGAGCAACGACAGTCTGGCTAATCAATAATGAATATTGGGGTAAAAAAGAATCTGATAAAGATTATATTGACTACAAAATAGAAAATCTCTCTTTATTTTTAAAAGAAATAAGGTTATTAAAAAACTCATAAATTATGAGTATAGAAAATGTAATAAATGAAGCTTGGGAAAAAAGGGATCAAATAAACCCCTCTTCAGATCAGTCTTTAAAAGATACTATAAATCAAGTTATTGAAGATTTAGATAGTGGAAAGTCACGAGTTGCTGAAAAAATAAATGGTGAATGGATAACTCATCAGCATTTGAAAAAAGCAATCATGTTAAGTTTTAGATTATATCCAATGGAAAATTTGAATGGTCCATATAGTAGCTGGTATGACAAAGCTCACTTACTAAAGGGCAAGACTGCAGGATGGACAAAAGAAGATCATGAGAAAGCAGGTTTTAGAATGGTGCCTAACTCACCAGTAAGAAAAGGAAGTTTTGTTGGCAAGAATGCAGTTTTAATGCCATGCTACGTTAACATTGGTGCTTACATAGACGAAGGAACAATGATTGATACATTTGCAAGAGCAGGAAGCTGTAGCCAAATCGGAAAAAATTGTCATATCTCAGCAGGTTCGGGTGTGGGTGGAGTTTTAGAACCTGCACAAGCTCTGCCAACTATTATCGAGGATAATGTTTTTTTAGGTGCAATGTCTGAAGTTGTAGAAGGTGTAATTGTAGGTGAAGGATCCGTGCTGAGTATGGGAATGTATATAGGACAATCTACTAAAATTGTTAATAGGAAGACTGGAGAAATTACTTATGGAAAAATTCCTCCTTATTCAGTTGTAGTTCCAGGTTCACTTCCTGATAAAAATAGCTCAACTGCACCCTCACTATATTGTGCAGTAATAATTAAACAAGTAGATGAGAAAACAAGATCTAAAACTTCTATTAACGATCTCTTGAGAGAATAGTTTCGATGAAAATTATAAATGAACTTCAATTAGCTAAAGAGCTAATTAGATTTCCAACTGTAACCCCTATAGATGCGGGAATAATGAAATTTTTGGAAAAAAAATTAAAAAAACTTGGATTTAAAACTAAAATTCTGGAGTTTAAAGAAAAAGGAAATGCTCCAGTTAAAAATCTATATGCAAGATTAGGGGATAAAAGTCCCAATTTTTGTTATGCGGGACATCTTGATGTTGTTCCTGCTGGAAATTTAAGAGATTGGACAGTAAATCCCTTTAAACCATCAATTAAAAAAGGACATTTAATCGGAAGGGGTGCAAATGATATGAAAAGCTCTATAGCTGCATTTGTGTCAGCTATCAGCGTTTTTGTTGAAAAAAATGGAGTATTTAATGGATCGATAAGTCTTTTAATCACTGGAGATGAGGAAGGTGTTGCCATTAATGGAACCAAAAAAGTTGTAGACTATTTAAAAAAGAAACGAGAAAAAATAGATTTTTGCTTGGTTGGAGAGCCAACTAATCCTAATAAATTAGGTGAAATGATTAAAATTGGTCGAAGAGGGAGTATGAATGGTCGATTAATAGTTACAGGAATTCAAGGGCATGTAGCATATCCTCATAGAGCAAATAACCCTTCGACTGCTCTAGTTAGAATACTTAAAGAACTAAAAGATATACGATTTGATAAAGGAACAAAGGATTTTCAACCAACAAATCTTGAAATTACAAAAATTAATATAAATAATACTGCAGATAATGTAATTCCAGGTCTTGCGAGTGCTTCGTTTAATATAAGATTTAATAATATGCATACTTCAAATTCCATTAAAAAAAAAATTAATAAAATTTTAAAAAAAGTATGTAATAAAACTAAATCTAAATATAAAATTGATTACAGTGTTTCAGGTGAAGCTTTTCTTACAAAGCCTAATAGCACAACATTTATGATACAAAATGTTATTAAAAAAGTTACTAAGATAAAACCTAAACTTTCAACTACTGGAGGTACATCAGATGCAAGGTTCATTAGGAAAATTGCTCCTTGTTTAGAATTTGGCTTAGTAGGAAAAACTATGCATAAAGTTGATGAGGCTGTCTCACTAATTGATTTAAAAAAATTGAGTTTAATATATTCAAAAGTATTAGAAAATTATTTTAAGTGAAGACTGGTCTAATCACTTCAGATTCTTATAAAAACCATAATACTGGAAATGGTCATCCAGAAAAAATTGATAGAGTTACTGCTATAATTGATAACTTTAAAAAAGTAGATAACAAAAATCTTATATGGAAAAAATCAAATGAGTTTGATGAATTTTTTTTAAATAAAACCCATTCATTAGATTATATTAATCATGTTAAACAGTCTTTTCCAAAAAAAGGTTTAGTATTTTTAGATGGTGATACAATTATTTCCCCTGGTAGCAAAGGTGCTACTAAAGATGCAGTCGGTTCAATTATTACAGCAATAGATGGGGTACAAAACAAAGAATTCAAAAACGCTTTTTGTGCTGTAAGACCTCCGGGCCATCATGCGGAAAAAAATAAAGCCATGGGATTTTGTATTTATAATAATGTAGCTGTTGGTGCTAATTATCTAATTGAAAAGTATAAATACAAAAAAATTGCAATAATTGATTTTGATGTTCACCATGGTAATGGAACTCAAGATATTTTTTATGATAATGAAAAGGTATTGTATGTTTCTACTCACCAATACCCTTATTACCCCGGTTCAGGTTCACATAAAGAAAATGGAAAATTTAATAATGTATTGAATATTCCACTAGAAGCTGGAACAGCATCTGAAGTATATTTAAATGCATATGAAAATGTTTTAAACAAGATAAAGCACTTTAAACCTGAATTTTTGCTATTTTCTGCGGGTTTTGATGCGCATATTGACGACCCGTTAGCACAAATGAGATTAAGTACAGAAGATTTTTACAAAATTACCAAAAGGACTTTAGAACATTCTAAATCTTTTTGTAATGGTAAAGTTGTTTCAATTCTTGAAGGTGGTTATGATCTTAAAGCATTACAAAGTAGTACCCAAAGACATGTTGATGCGTTGATAGAATTTAATTGATAATATTTTTTTAATCAATACACACAAATATATGAAACTATATAAGATTAAAAAGTCTGATATTGATAAAAAAGGTAAAGGACTTTACGCCACAAGAGATATAAAAGAAGGGGAAAAAATAATAGATTACATTGGAAAATTAATTACAAAAAAACAAACTGAAAATTCTGATAAATACGATAACAGTAAGCCAATATATTTGTTTACAATAAATAAAAGATATGATCTCGATGGAGATTTCCCATGGAATACAGCTGGTCTAATAAATCACTCTTGTGAAAATAATTGTGACTACGATGGTAAGGGACTTAAAATTTGGGTTAAGGCTATAAAAAATATTAAAAAAGGTGAGGAATTAACTTGTGACTATGGATTTGGTTATGACAAAGATTACAAGCAATTTCCTTGTAAATGTAAGTCAAAAAATTGTTGTGGCTATATTGTAAGAGCAGAATCAAGGTGGAGAATTAATAAAAAATTCGCAATGGGCAATAGGAAAAATTAGTATAAGACTTTTTTCAAAAATAATCCTTCTGGGGGTGCTGGCGGTGCGCATAAATTTCTATTTTTGGATTTAATAACACTTATAAATTTTTTTAATGTCCACTTTTTTTCACCAATATATTTTAAACAACCAACCATTGATCTAACTTGTTGTTTTAAAAATGATTGAGATCTAAACTCTAACTCAATTTTGTTTTTTGTCTTTTTTATTTTAACTGATTTAATAGACCTTATTGGGCTTTTTGAATTACATCCAGATGCTCTAAAAGTTGAAAAATCATGAGTTCCAATTAACTTTTTTGCTGCTTTTTTCATTATCTCTAATTCGAGATTTTTAATAACAAACCATCCTCGCTTATTTTGAAGGATTGGTTTACTTAATTGATTGAAAATAACATATTTATAAACTCTCTCTTTAGCAGAAAAACGTGCATGGAATCTAATATTTTTTCTTTTTATTTTTAAAATGGCTATTTCATATTTATTTAAAAAATAATTAATTGATTTTAAAAATTTATTTAAATTTTGGATTTTTTCAGCGACATCAAAATGTGCAGATTGCTCAATTGCATGAACACCAGTATCTGTTCTTCCCGAACCAATAAGTGTAATTTTTTCATTTAAAAGATATGAGATTTTTTTTTGAATTAATCCTTGTATAGTTTTGCCTTTTGTTTGTATCTGCCAACCTATGAAAGAAGATCCAACATATTCAATTAGAATTTGATATCTGAACATCTTTAATTCAAATCAGTGCCTTTAGTAATTTGGCTACCCCGCAGAAATTCCTTAGTTTTTTGAACTGTTTTACCTTGTCTTTGTATCTCAATGATCTTTATTGAATTTTCGCCACAACCAATTTCAAAATTATCTGATAAGACATATCCTGATTTTCCACTCAAAATTGATTTTTCTGCTTTTAGTATCTTATATCTTTCACCTTTAAATTCAAACCAACCTCCTGGATTAGGATATAGACCATTAATTTTTCCTATGATTTTTAAATTACTATCCTCCCAATTTATTTTTCCTTCTTCTTTTTTAATTTTTTTTGCATATGTAGATTTGCTATGATCTTGTTCTTTAAAATTTGCTTTGTTATCAAATATATCATCAATATTTTGTAGTATTTTTTCAGATGCTAAATTACTTAATCTTTGAGAAAGATCCTCACTATTTTCATTTTCTAAAATATTTATAGAATATTGATTACAGACGGGACCAGAATCTAAACCTTCATCAATTTTCATTATAGAAATACCTGTTGATTTCTCACTGTTCATAATAGCTCTTTGAATGGGAGCAGCACCTCTTAATTTAGGTAAAAGTGAATAATGAATATTTATCCATCCATATTTTGGAATTTCTAAAATATCTTTTTTAAGAATTTGACCGTAGGCAACAACAATACCCAAACTTATATTTTGTTTCTTAAGAAAATTTTTTTCTTCAGTATTATCTAATACAATTGGAGTTCTAACAGGTATATTTAATATTTCAGCCATTATATGAACAGGTGACTTATTTAATCTATGCCCTCTATTCGATGCTACAGGTGGTTGAGTATAAACAACCTCAATATCAAAACCATTTTGGTACAATGACTTGAGTATTTGCCCAGAAATAGTGGGTGTACCCATGAAAGCAATTTTTTTGCTCATTAAACAATAATTCTATCAGGAGGATTTTTTCTTTTTGATAATTTTTTAACAATCATTGTTTTTTTCAATTTTGACAAGTAATCTATAAATAAAATTCCTTCAAGATGATCCATTTCATGTTGTATACAAGTTGCAAGAAGGCCATCGGCTTCTAAAATTTTATTTTCTCCATTATAATCTAAATATTTAACCTCACAATATTTTGGTCTGTCAACTTCTGCAAAATAATCTGGGACAGACAAACATCCCTCTTCATATGTTGTTTTTTCTTTATCTTTGTTTTCAATTATAGGGTTTACAAAATACATTGGATTTTTCTTTCCATCCTTTGAAATATCCATCACTATAATCCTTTTAGGAATGCCAATTTGAATTGCTGCTAATCCAATACCATTAGCTGCATACATTGTTTCCAACATGTCATCCATTAACTTTCTTTCTTCATTACCCACTATTGATACGGGTTTTGAGATTTGTCTTAAAATCTTGTTAGGCTCAGTTATAATTTTTTTTATTGTCATGATTGATTGAAGTATTTTAAACTTTTAATGGAAGAATTTCCAACAATAGTTCGTTTCTCAGGCTAATTAATTTTGTTCTATTCATAATTTCAATTACAAAATTTAGTGACTCACTGTTTAATTCGTTCAATTCTTTTTCACCAATAATCTCAACTAATTTTAATAGTATCATTCCCGACTCCTTATTCTCTATCATTTTGTCAATTTCTGAATTTAATTCAGATTTATATTGAGAGAGCTCATCAATTTGATCTATTTGAATTCCATCTGATCTCAATGATTGTAGTAATAGAATATCTTTAAAGTCGAAGGAGTAATTTTTATCTTTTTTCATCTTTGACAACAAATTGTCAGTCAATTTTTGTGTTTTAGGTAAACTTTGCTTATTCAAAAAATAATTTAATACTTTTGATTGATGAAAAACTTCATTATTAAACTTAATTTTATTTTTTTTGTTTTCTTCAGTAATTAAATTAGTTTGGTAGAAGTCAGAAAACTTTGAAGGAATTTCTTTTTTATCCATTTTTTTTAATAACTTAGATAATTCGTCGTCAAATGATTTTTTAAAATTTGATTTTTCAAAGGAATTATTCAATTTTAATAACAATGAAAGTTTATTTTCAAGATTATCAGTTAGTAAAAACCTCTGATACATTAAAGCTCTTCCTTCATAATCTGTTAAATTTTTTAATGTATCCTCATAATTAAGAAGTTCATCAATCTCAAATTGGAATTTTTTATATAAATTCAATAGCTCTCTTTCATTAAAAATACCTTCACTGGTTGCTTTCTCTAAAAACTTTACCTGATCAATATCACTAAGATTAAAATCATTTAGATTTTTGAGTAATTTAGAATTAGACAAATATTTCCAAATGAATTCCTCGGACTCTACTGATGGATAGTATAGAAAATTCTTATCTGTTTTGTGAGATAAGTGAAAATAAAGAACATTATCATCAGATAATATAAAATTATTATCCTCATATCCCATTAACACCTCAAACTTTTTAACAAAAAACTCATTAAAAGAATCTAGCTCAGAGTTAAGATCAAACAACAACTGAGCCTCATCTTTTTTATTCTGAGTTATTAAACAATAAATTTTAAAATATATTAAGTATTCATCGTTTATTAAACTTAAACTATCAATAGCAGAGCATGAATTTTCTATTTCGTTTAATGACAAGTAATAATCAGCTACGTGTTTTATGAGTCTTTCTTTATCTTTTATTGATGAATTTTTTTGAATAAACTCCTCGACTAAATCAAAATCTTTTTTTTTAATTAGATGGTCAAGTGTGAAATTTTCGAATTCGTGTAATGAAAAGTTTTGATTTGGAATATAAGAGTTTGTTAATAATGCTACATCCATTAACCTCTCAGAGAAACTTGATAAATTTTTAGACTGTATTTTTTCAAGTAACTTTTTAATTTCAGCTCCATCTGTTTTTGACCACATATCAAGGTTGAGATCATTGTCATCAGGGTCAAATAATCCAGCCAACAAAATATTAGAATTGTCTAAATTTTTATCAACTACAATATTCTCATCAGAAAGTTTTACTTTAACACCTTCAAGTTGTTCTGTATTAATAGATGCGCCTACATTATTTTTTGATTCAGTATTTTTAATCTCTTTTTTTTCTATTTCTGACCAAATCTCTTTAACTTCCTGAGCTTGGGCTGATAGAACAAACAAAAAAAAAGAAGCAGAAATTAAAATCTTACTTAATTGTTTTGAAATTTTCATTTGGTAAAATTTTTTCAATTTGTTTGTCTGGAGCGGGCAAATTAATCTGGTTAATCACAATAATGCCAAATACAATTATGAAAATTGCTATTATAATTTTTAAAATTGTCCCTAAGCTAAAAATTTTGTCTTTACTTGTATTTTTTGTAAATTGCATATAATTTAATAATTTCAAAATAAGACATATTTGTGTTTTTTCAATATAGAAACTCATGAAATCAAATAAAAATATTGTATTAATTGGAATGATGGGATCTGGAAAATCATCAATTGGTAAAATTTTATCAAAAAAATTAAACCTAACATTTATTGATATTGATAAAAAAATTGAAGAAACTGAGGATTCTAAAATATCAGAAATTTTTACTAAATATGGAGAGAATTATTTTCGTAAAATTGAGGAAAAAATATCTTTAAAATTTCTTAGTTCAGAAAATTCTGTAATATCTTTAGGTGGAGGAGGTTTTATAAATGCCTCAATCAGAAAAATGTGTAAGAAAAATTGTTTATCTTTTTGGCTAGATTGGAAAAATGAAACAATAATAAAAAGGATATATAAGAGCAAGAAAAGACCATTAGCAATAAATCTTACTAAGGGTCAAATTAACAATCTAATAAAAGAAAGATCAAAATTTTATAGCATGTCGAATTACAGGATTAATTGTGATAAATTAGATAAGGTTGAAATTATAAATAAGATATTAGATATTTATGAATACAAATAAAATATCAATTAAAACAAGCACTAAGAACTACCAAATTATAATTGGAAGAGATTTAATAAGTAAAATTGATAAAATTTTAAAAGCTAATCACTTAAAATTTGATAAATGTTTAATAGTTACAGACAAAAATATTCCTCAAAAGTTTAAAAGAATTTTATACAAAAAAATAAAAATAAATAAACTTTTTAAAATAGAAATAACGGCATCAGAAAAAAACAAAAATTACCGAACAATTGAAAAAATTCATACAATTTTGTTTGAAAATAGGTTTAACAGGGAAGACTGTGTTATTTCTTTTGGTGGAGGAATTATTGGAGATATAGTTGGTTTCGCATCTAGTACATTTAAAAGAGGCATGAAATACGTAAATATTCCCTCAACTTTACTATCACAAGTAGACTCATCCATTGGAGGCAAAACAGGCGTAAATAATAAATTTGGAAAAAATTTGATTGGAAGTTTTTATCAACCTGATTTAGTTGTTTCTGACATGAATATTTTAGCTTCTTTACCAGAAAGAGAAATTATTTGTGGATATGCTGAAATATTAAAAAGTAGTATTATAGATAATTTTAATAATTTTCTCTATTTAGACAAAAATTTAAAAAAAATTTTAAAATTAAAATCACCTTTTATTGAAAGATCCATAATTAAAAGCTGTAATTTAAAAAAAAGAGTTGTAGAAAAAGATGAGAACGAAAAGAACTACAGAAAGGTATTAAATTTAGGTCATACCTTTGCTCATTCATATGAGTCTACTTTAGGCTTTTCTAAAAAATTAAATCATGGAGAAGCTGTAATTTTAGGTATTAAAAATGCGGTAGAATTTAGTTTTAAAAGAAGATTTTTATCAAAGCAAAAATTTAATACTATTATAAATCATATTAATAAAATTGAGATGAAACCAAAAATTGAAAAATTATTTAAAAAAAAACATGTATCTAAAATTATGAATTATATGAGGAGCGACAAGAAAAATAATTCAAATAACATTAACCTAATTTTGATAAAAGATTTTGGAAAGATAGTGGTTGACTTTCAAATCAGTCCTTCAGATTTAAAAAAATATATTTCTAACAGTCTAAAGTAATTTGATTTGCAACGAATGAATATATTTTTTTAATTCATCATCTAAAATTTTGTAAATAAACCTTGTTGAATATAATTTACTTTTATTCTTTAACTCATCAGACTCAATCGAAAGAACAATATGAAATTTTCCATTTTCATTGGATTTATGATTTTTGTGCAAAAATGACTTATCCTCTATATAAACTTTTGAAATACAATCCTGCGACATAATTTTTTTTTCTATTGTTTCAATTAGTTGATTAATATTCATTTTATAAAGTATTATACATCATGAAAAATATTTGTGATTGGAATAATTGCTCAGAGGAAGGTCTTTTTAAAGCACCTAAAGAAAGAGATAATAGTAAAAATTATAGATTACTATGTTTAAACCATGTTAAAGAATTTAATAAAAGTTGGAATTATTTTACAGGTATGAGTGATCAACAAATAATTGATTTTTTAAGATCTGACATGACTTGGCACAAACCAACACAAAGTTTTAGTTCATCTGACAATTTCTTCAAAGTTCTTTGGAGTAATGCTTTAAAAGATGAGATGGACAAATTTAAATTTAATAATGATTTTAATAACATGAATAAATTTAAGTTTAATAACAACGATATAAAAGCCTTTAATATATTAGGAATTAGTGTTGGATTGAAATGGGAAAAAGTTCAAGAAAAATTTAAAAAGCTTGTCAAAAAATTTCACCCTGATATGAATTCTGGAAATAAAAAATTTGAAGACAAGCTTAAAGTAATAACTCTAGCTTATACTCAATTAAAAAATACATATAAGGATAAAATTGACACCAAATATTAACCATATACCTGACATCAAGTTATCTATTAAACAAACTTTTGGGATTGAAAGTGAAATGGAAGTTGATGCATTTTCAAAAACTAGTGAGTACGTCCCAGAAATTGATAAAACTTATAAGTTCGATAAAGACACAACATTAGCTATATTGTCGGGATTTTCTTTTAACAAAAGAGTTTTAATTCAAGGATACCATGGAACTGGGAAATCAACGCATATTGAACAAATCGCTGCAAGATTAAATTGGCCTTGCATAAGAATTAATCTTGATAGCCATGTTAGTAGGATTGATTTAATAGGAAAAGACTCAATAATAATAAAAGATGGTAAACAAATCACTGAATTTAAAGAGGGAATACTACCTTGGTCGATTCAAAATCCTGTTGCCTTAGTTTTTGATGAATATGACGCTGGAAGACCAGATGTGATGTTCGTTATTCAGAGAGTATTAGAGTCGGAAGGTAGCTTTACTTTATTAGATAAAAATAAAGTTATTAAACAAAACAAATTTTTTAGGCTTTTTGCAACAACAAATACTGTGGGACTAGGTGATACAACCGGATTATATCACGGGACACAACAAATTAATCAGGGACAAATGGATAGATGGAATATCGTATCCACATTAAACTATCTTAGTTTAGATAAAGAAATGGAAATTATATTAGGTAAGAACAAAAATTTAAATAATCCTAAAGGTAAAGAACAAGTTTCAAACATGATAAAAGTTGCTTCACTCACAAGAAAAGGTTTTATGGCTGGTGATATATCTACAGTAATGAGTCCTAGAACAGTTTTGCACTGGGCAGAAAATTCTGAAATTTTTAAAGATATTGGATATGCATTTAGAGTAACATTTTTAAACAAATGTGATGATGTTGAGAAAAATACTATTGCCGAATATTATCAAAGATGTTTTGGGGACGAGTTGCCAGAATCAATGATCAATATTCAAATTTGATGAACAAAGAAGACAGCATTAAAGAAAAATTCAAACAAGCCCTTCAATCAACTTACAGAGTAATTTCAGATGACTATAAAGTTGATAAAAATAAAAAAAATTTCGAAAAAGTTTATGATATAGGAGAAATTGACAACATTAATAATAAAAATCAATTTAAAAAACTAAGAGCTGAAACAGATTCTGAGGCTTTAAAAAGAAGATTTTCAAACAAAAAATTATTAGATAAAAATAATCCAAAAAACCCCTCATGCAGAACACTGTACCAGCTTGCAGAGAAAGTAAGATATGAATTACTTGGTTCAGAAATGCTAAAAGGAGTCTCCAAAAATTTTAAAGAAAATTATAAAAATAGACTTCGACATCTTAAACAAGAAAAAATAACAAAAAAAGAAGATATAAATATTGTTGATGCTTTTGAAATTTATATGACAAACAAATTTTTTAATGTCGAGTTATATCCAGAGAACAAAGAAATTCTTAAATTTTGGGAGAAAGATTTTAATAAGTCAATAGACAAACATTTTGAATTTTTAAACAAAAATTTAGAAAATCAAGAAGTATACAATGCTAAATTTTCTGAAATTTTAGAAAGTATGGATATATTTGAAAATGATGACACAACTGAAAAAGAAAATGAAGAAAATGATGATACGCAAGATCAAAATAATTCTAATAATAATGAAGACAAAGATAATAATGACTCTAGCAAAACAAGCGAAGATGAAAATATAAGCCAGGGGATGGATAGCGAGGATGATGTAAATGAGTTTAGACTTGAAGATCAGCTTGGTAGTGAAAATAACGAAGATACAGAGTCAGAAAATATTATACAAAAAAAAAATTTAAGTGTAAGCGATAAAGAGTACAAAATATTTACTACAGAATTTGATGAAGTTGCAAAAGCAGAAAGTCTAGACACAGCTGAGGAAATTCAAAAACTCAGAAAAAATTTAGACCAACAGCTAACGAGTTTTCAAGATTTAATTACCAAGTTAGCGAACAAATTACAAAGACAATTAATGGCAAAACAGAATCGATCATGGGAATTTGATCTGGAAGAAGGTTTGTTAGATAGTTCAAAATTAACGAGAATTATCATTGATCCTTATAATTCCTTATCATTTAAAAAAGAAAAAGATTTAGACTTTAAAGATACAATTGTGACACTTTTAATTGACAACTCTGGATCGATGAGAGGTAGACCAATTACTATAGCTGCAATATGTGCTGATATTTTATCCAGAACCTTAGAGAGATGCTCGGTTAAAGTTGAAATACTTGGATTTACTACAAAAAATTGGAAAGGTGGTAAAAGTCGCCAGGAGTGGAATAGATTAGGTAAAACAAAAAATCCTGGAAGACTTAATGATTTAAGACACATAATTTACAAAGGTGCAGATTCACATTGGAGACAATCAAAAAAGAATTTGGGATTAATGCTAAAAGAGGGTTTATTAAAAGAAAATATAGATGGTGAAGCTATTACGTGGGCATTTAATAGATTAAAAAAAAGAAAAGAAGAAAGAAAAATCCTTATGGTTATTTCAGATGGAGCACCAGTCGACGACTCAACATTATCGGTTAATTCAGGTGATTTTTTGGAAAAAAATTTGAAAAAAATTGTTAAATTTATTGAGAATAAAAGTGAAGTAGAAATATTAGCTATAGGAATTGGTCATGATGTATCCCGATATTATAAAAAAGCTATCAAGATTTCAGACGTACAAGAACTAGGGGATGTTATGATAGATCAATTAAGTGGTTTGTTTGAAAATAAAAATCTTCACTAAAGACTAATTAAATCATTATTAGACCACTCTATTTTTATTTCAGCACCACCTCTGGTCTCAGAATTTCTAATTAAAAGTTTTGCCTTATTTTTTTCAAGTAAAGTTTTGCCTATAAATATACCTAAGCCCAATCCAGCTCTTGAGCTATTTTTAGATTGCAATGATTTTATATATGGATCTCCAATTTTGGTTAATATATCTTTTGGAAATCCCAAACCATCATCTTCAATTGATATTGAGGAGTTTTCGCTATTACTCATTATTGAAACATAGATATTTTTTTTTGCAAACTTATTTGCATTTCCAATAAAATTTCTTATACCATAAACAACTTCAATTAATTTTGAAATTTCAAAAGAATTATAATTCTGCTCAGTATTAATGATAAAATTTTTATCTGATATTTCTTTAAAAGAATTCACAATTTCTTTTACATAGTTATGCAGAGTGGTATCCTTATCTATAAAATCATCTTCAACTACAGGATTTAAAGATAATTTTTTTAATATTATATTGCATCTATCAACCTGGCTTAAAAGTAATTCAACATCTTTTTTTAATTCTTTATTGTTTTTAAAATTATCATACAAATCTTGAGAAATAATTTTAATTGTAGAAAGTGGTGTACCTAAAGAATGAGCAGCCGCTGCAGCTTGTCCGCCTAATGAAACTAATTCATTCTCTTTGGAGATAACTTCCTGAATTTTATCCAATGCATCTTTTCTAACTTTTGACTCATTTCCAAATGTTAAAGCAAAAAAATTCAGGAAAATAAGTGCAACAATTAAAGCTAAAGGGACTGAGTAATAATAGTAATTACTAAAAATATATTCGTTTAATGGTGAAGGTAATTCTTGATGATAAAAAGTAAGTATAATAATTGAGGATATTGTCAAAATTATCAATAAAATGTTTGTTTTAATACTTAAACTATTTGAGGCAAATATACTTGGTATAATCAAAAATATCGAGAATGGATTTATAGTACCACCAGTTAAATAAAGCAAAAAACTTAATTGTATAATATCAAGCGTAAGAAAAGTTAAAGATATTTTTTCTTGTAATTGGTTTTTTTTAAAAAAATAAAATAAGAAGATGTTACTTAAAGCTCCTAATAAAACTATAAAATTTGCAAGTAAAAAATTAAATTCAAATTTAAATAGGAATGTTACGGCATTTATAGTAATGAATTGACCTATTACACCTATCCACCTTAAATTGACGTATGTAATTTTGTTCAAGTACGATGATTTGGAACTGCTGCTTAACTCCATTAATTAAATATCTAAATTAACTACATTTATAGCGTTATCTACTATAAAATCTTTTCTAGAAGCAACATCGTTACCCATTAATGTTTGTATAAGGTTTTGATCTTTTTGAAGATTTTTTGAATATTGAACTTGAAGTAAATTTCTTGTGTCTGGATTTAAAGTAGTATTCCATAATTCTTCAGGGTTCATTTCTCCAAGACCTTTAAATCGTTGAATGTTAAGTTTAGATTTTTCTAATTGAATAATTTTATCAAATTCTTTAGAATTTTTCTTAACTTTTTTTATATCCTTAGAATTATTAATTATATAATTTTCGAGATCTTTCTCATCTTTTATATAAATACCTTTAGAACCTTTATTTATTTTAAAAAGAGGTGGTTGGGCTAAATAGACATGACCTTTTTCTATTAATTTATTAAAAGGGATATTATTAAAAAAAGTTAAAAGCAGCGCTCTAATATGAGAACCATCTACGTCTGCATCTGTCATGATTATAATTTTTCCATATCTTAAATCCTCTAGGTCTATTTCCTCCGTTTTAGGATCTAATCCAAGAGCATTTATCAATGTAACAATTTCATTTGAAGAAATCATCTTTGATAATGATTTTGTTCTTAAGTCACTTTGATTTCCATTTTTTTTTGACTCGTTCATCTCAGTATATGTATTTAAAATTTTTCCCCTCAATGGTAATACTGCTTGATACTCTCTATTTCTACCCTGCTTAGCTGATCCTCCAGCTGAGTCACCCTCAACAATAAACAATTCTGTACCTTCTTGTTTTGAATTTTGACAATCTGCCAATTTACCAGGTAATCCAGTGAGTTCTAAAGCCCCTTTTCTTCTAACGTTTTCTCTTGCTCTTTTAGCAACATCTCTTGCCACCGCAGCCTGAATTATTTTTGTTAAAATTATTTTAGAAACAGACGGATTTTGGTCAAACCAAATTGATAATTTTTCATTAATTATACTTTCAACAATATTTCTTACTTCTGAGGAAACTAATTTGTCTTTTGTCTGAGAAGAAAATTTTGGATCTGGAATTTTTACAGAAAGAACACATGTCAAACCTTCCTTAACGTCATCTCCAGACAGTAAAACTTTGCTTTTTTTCAATAAATTTTGCTCTGATGCATATTTATTTACAACTCTAGTCAACGCGCTTCTAAATCCTAAAAGATGAGTTCCTCCATCTTTTTGATAAATATTATTAGTATAAGGGTAGACATCCTCATTATATCCTGCATTCCATTTTAATGAACATTGAACATCAATATTACTTTTTATTCCCTCTATATAAATTGGCTTTCTAAACAAATCATTATCATTCTTATTTTTTAATTTTTCTCTTTTTTCGTCTAAAAATTCAACAAACTCGTTTATGCCACCCTCAAATTTAAATTCATGAGTTTTAATTTTTTTTTGAGTTAGGTCATTAAGTATAATTTTAATTCCCTTATTTAAAAAAGCTAATTCACGCATTCTTTTCTGAATAATTGAAAAACTAAATTTTGTAGATGAGAAAATATCTTTAGAAGGTAAAAAGTTGATTTTTGTGCCAGTATTCTTTGACTTACCTATTACTTTAAGTGGTGTTTTGGTTTCACCATTAAAGAACTCTACAAAATGTTTTTTTCCATCTCTTTCAACATATAATTCTAATTTTTGTGAAAGAGCATTGACTACTGAAACCCCAACACCGTGTAGACCTCCTGAAACTTTATAAGAATCGTGATCAAATTTTCCACCAGCATGTAGTTGTGTCATTATAACTTCAGCTGCTGATTTTTTTTCTTCTTTGTGAAAGTCAACTGGTATTCCTCTACCATCATCTTCAACTGTAACTGAACCATCAGAATTTATACTCACTTCAATTTTTTTACAATGACCTGCTAATGCTTCATCAATTGAATTATCTACAACTTCATAGACCATATGATGTAAGCCAGTTCCATCATCTGTATCACCAATATACATGCCAGGTCTTTTTCTTACTGCTTCAAGACCTTTTAAAACTTTGATGGAGTCTGCTTGATAAGTATTTGTATTATTTTTTGTCATTAATTTTTATAAGGAAGTAGTCTTTTATACCATTTTTGAAATTTTTAATAAAATCTCTTATTAATGTAAGCTTAAATAAGTAAGGATTATCAAGGATAATATTGGATTTTTTAGAAAAATTTTCTATTTTTAGATTTCTTTGAATAAAAGCTATTTTTAGATTTAAATTAATGGCGGAGAGAATGGGATTCGAACCCATGATAGAGTTTCCCCTATACACGCTTTCCAAGCGTGCGCCTTAAACCGCTCGGCCACCTCTCCTATGCAAAAATTCTGATAATTTTGTTAAAACTTTTTCAGTTGTAATTGTATTAATCGATGATGAACTTCGTTTAATATTCTCATCAATATCAATATGATGTATTAAACTAGAATACGATTGAGGAATACAATTTCCGTAAATGATTAAGGTTTCAACATCTAAATTTACAGATAAGTGAGAAAAACCTGTATCATTTCCAATACAAAATTTACAATGTTTCAAATAAGAAATTACTTCTTCAATTTTTTTAGACGCAGTAAAAGTAAATTCTAATTCATCTTTAAAACTCTCTTTTATTAACTCCTCTTCTTTTAATTGGTCAATTCCACTTAAAATTAAGAATTTTCTGTAATTTTTTTTCTTTAAATAATTTATTATCTCTAAGTAATTGTTAATTGACCATTTTTTTTCATGACCAGATGCTGCAATGATTATTCCTATAGTATCCCTTGAACTTTCATTTATGCTATATAATGGTTTAAATTTTATTGATGATGAGTGTGTAATTTTTTTAACAAATTCATATGTTTCATTATCATTAATAGTTTTTGAAAAAAAATTTGAATATAACCTTCTATCATTTTTGATAAAAAAGTTTTGATATTTCAAACCCAATCCCCATATTTCATTAGAATGTGAAAAGTTGGCAATTAATAAATATCTTAGAGAGGGATGAAAAACAAAACAATATTTAAAATTAAATTTATTTATGCTTTTTACATTACCAATAAAAGATTTAAAGTAATCTAATGTATTTAAAATTCCTTTTTTTGATTCTTTAAGATATATAACATCTTCACAAAAGTTTGTTGATTTTAAATAATCAGCAGCTTGAGTAGATCTTTTTGTTAAAAAAACTATTTTAGCATTTAAGTATTCAGACAATTTTTGATAACAATACATTTTTGAAACAAAATGTCCCCAACCTTTTCCAGGATCAATTACTAAAATTTTATTCATTTTTAAAATAAATATTTTATTTATAGTCTATTAATTTTGGTATAAAATTTAAATTGTTTTTAATATAAGATATAAAATTTATGGATACTACAGTTATAATTGTTTCATATAAAAGTGCACATTTAATTGAAAAAAATATAAAAAAATTTGACAAAGAAACTAAAATAATAATTGTTGAAAATTCTAATAATAGTAATTTAAAAAAAGGTATAGAAAATAATTTTAAAAATGTAAAAGTTATACTTAATAGAAACTCTGGTTTTGGGCAGGCGGCTAATCTTGGTGCTAATTTAGTTAAAACAAAATATATTTTTTTTTGTAGTCCTGACAATTATGTGGAAAAAAATGCAATTAATGAGCTTGAAAATATAAGTAATAACTTAAATGAAAATTTTGGAATTTTAGTATTAAAAGATCAACATAGATACTCTCCAGGAATGGAGAAAGTTAAAAAACCCTGTGGAATATCCTGTTTTTTTGTTAAAAAAAAAATATTCTTAAGTTTAGATGGATTTGATGAAAACTTTTTTCTTTATTTTGAAGATACAGATTTAGTTAAACGCTTTTTGAATTATAATCATGACGTTTATAAAGTGCCTGTAAAATATTCAAATTTTTTAGGGTCGCATCATAAAAAATTTAACTATACAATAGATATTAACAGAAATTGGCATTTCATGTGGTCTAAGTTTTATTTTAAAAAAAAACATTTTGGATATTCTTATGGTCTAATAACTACCTTACCTTATTTTATTAGATCCTTTTTAAAAATTTTAATTAATTTTAAAAAACCAGAAAAAAAGGCAAGATATTTTGCAAGAATGAGTGGGCTATATAATTCTTACCTTTTAAGAAAATCTTGGTTTAGACCTAAAATTGATAATCAATGAAAAAAATATTAATAACTGGTGGTTCAGGTTTTATAGGAACGAATTTTATAAATTTTTTGTCAAAAAAAAAAATTAAGATTCTGAATATAGATAAAATTTCTAAAGTATCATCACCTGAAAAATTTAAAAAAATATTTTACAAAAACAATTATAAATTTCTCAAGAATAACTTAGATGATGCAAAAAAAATATACCAAATATTAATAAAATATAAACCAGACTGTATTATAAACTTCGCAGCTGAAAGTCATGTTGATAGATCAATAGATAATCCAATTTATTTTATTAAAAACAACATTAATTCGGCTACGAATCTTTTCCACGCTTATTACAAATATTATAAATTAAAAAAAATTAAATTATTTCATATTTCTACAGACGAAGTTTACGGTTCAATAAAGAAGGGAGAATTTAAAGAACATGATAAATATAATCCTTCCTCTCCCTACTCAGCTTCAAAGAGTGGAAGTGATTTGATTGCAACAGCATTTAATAAAACCTTTGGTTGTAAAATCAAGATTTTATGTTTGACTAATAATTTTGGACCATATCAATTTCCTGAAAAATATATTCCTACTTTAATTTCGTCTTTTTTGAAAAATCAAAAAGCTCCTATTTATGGTAAAGGTAAAAATATTAGGGAATGGATGTATGTTAAAGAAAGCTGTAATGCTATCTGGAAAGTTATAATTTCAAATAAAAAATTTGAAAAGATAAATTTAGGCTCTGGCATAAGACTAAATAATTTAGAAATTGCAAAGAAAATTTTTAAAATAATGAAAAATAAAAAATTAACTAATTTAAGTAGTAAGGATTATATTAAAATGGTGAAAGATAGGCCTGGACATGACGAAAGATACGCTTTGAATACGACTGTTTTTAAAAAAAATATTAAATATAAAATTAAAAATAATTTATATAAAACATTAGAAAAAACCATAAATTGGTACATCAAAAATGATTCATGGATAAAAAATGTTAACAGGTCATATGACAATAAAAGGCAGGGTTTAATTGATTAGAAAAGCAATAATTCTTTGTGGAGGCACAGGATCAAGGATGTTTCCACTCACCCATTCAGTAAATAAACAGCTTTTACCAATTTTAGATAAACCAATGTTTTATTATCCTCTGTCTTTAATGATGTTGTGTGGAATAAAAGATTACATATTTATTATAAATAAAGATCAGGAAGATAATTTTCAGAAAGCATTAGGAAATGAAAATGATTTAGGAATAAAAGTTAAATTTGTAATTCAAGAAAAACCAAGAGGCTTACCAGAAGCATTCACAATTACTAAAAAATTAATTAAAAATCAATCAGTAGCAATGATACTGGGTGATAACTTTTTCTTTGGAAGTATGTTATCACCGCTCATTAAAAAGTCATTTAAATTAAAAAATGGATGTAATATTTATCTCTATCCAAGTAATAAAACATCATCCTATGGTGTAGTGGAATTTAACAAAAAAAATAAAATAAAAAAGATCGTAGAAAAACCAAAAAAAACAAATTCAAATTCTATAATTACAGGACTTTATGTATTTGATAAAAATGTGGTTGAATTAACAAATCAATTAAAACCATCTAAAAGAAAAGAACTGGAAATTGTTGATTTAATTAATTTATATAAAAGTAAGAGTAAACTTAAGACTATAAAACTTGGACGAGGATCGGCATGGATGGATGTTGGTAATTTTGATGATTTGCAAAGTGCAAGTAATTTTATTCAAAATGTAGAGCAGAGGCAAAATTATAAAATCGGATGTATTGAAGAAATAGCATTTAATAATAATTGGATTAAAAAAAAAAATATTGTTAATAGGATTAAGTTTTGTGGAAATACAAACTATTCTAAATATTTACGAAAATTAATTTAACCTTTATGAAGCCTCTTAAAATTAAAAGTATTAAATATAACGATAATAGGGGATATTTGGTTGAGGTAGTTCCAAATAAAATAAAAAAAAGATTTAATTACAGCATAATAACGCAATCAAAGAAAAATGTAATACGTGGGATGCATTATAATAAAAAAAAGGACGAGGAAAAATTAGTTTATATTTTAGAGGGCAAGATACTTGATGTAACAATCAATCTAAATAAAGGTAAAAATTACGGTAAAGTTTTTTATAATAGATTAAAGAAAAATGATATTTTATTTATTCCAAAAGGATTTGCTCACGGATATCTTTGTTTAGATAACAAAAATACTATATTATATTTACTAAATAAAAAATATTCATCTAAAAATAATTCAGGATTTAATTGGAAAGACAAAGAATTTAATATCAAATGGGGTATAAGACAGCCAATATTGTCAATAAAAGATAAAAAGTTGGGAGAGTATCGTTAATTTTGAAAACAATTTTAATTTCAGGTGGAAAAGGAGAATTTGCTAAAGCATTAATTCAAGCTAATAAAAGATATAAAATTTTTGCTCCTACCAAAAATGAAATGAATATTTTAAGTCAAAGTTCAATTTCTAACTATATATCAAAAAAAAAAATTGACTATTTCATTCATGCTGCAGCTTTCACTACACCAATGAAACAGCACAGAATACAAATGAAAAAAAGTATAGAGACAAATATTATTGGTTCAGCAAACGTTGCCATCAGTTGCATGAAAAAAGGAGTAAAATTGGTATATATTTCTACTAATTTTGTATATCCAGGAAAAAAAGGAAGCTACAAAGAAAATGATTATCTATACCCTGTAAATGAGTATGGATGGTCTAAACTAGGTGGAGAGTCAGCAATGCATATTTATAAGAATACTTTAATATTAAGAATTTGTATGAATAATGACTATTTTCCACATAAATTTGCGTTTACTAATTATTTAACTAGTTTTCTAAAAAAAACCGAGGCAGCAAAAATAACTCTTAAACTTTTAAAAAAAAAAGGCATTATTAATGTTGGAGGAAATAAACAAACTGCATACAATTTTGCTAAAACTCTTAATTCGAAAATTCTAAAAAAAAAATTAAATAAGAAAGATACTGAATTATTGGGTAAAGATACTAGTTTGAATATTCACAAGCTAAAAAATATTATATGAAAAATAAAATACAATTTCTTAACTTGGGAAAGCACCCAATAACAAATAATTTTCTTAATAAAAAGAACCCGAAAAATGAATACTTTTATAATTTAAAATTAATTTTTCATAAAAGTTCAAAGCTTGTTTCACTTGCTAAGTTTGTGCCACCAAAAAAAATGTTTAACGAAAAATATGCTCATAGGGCTTCAGCATCAAAAACTATGTCTCTCGCATATTTAAATTTAGCAGAGTCAATAAAGACTAGATTTAAACCAAAATCAATTTTAGAAATAGGAAGTAATGATGGAGTTTTTATAAAGCATTTTAAAAAAATCAAAAATTTGGGTGTTGAACCCTGTAAAAACCTTGCGAAAATAACGAATAAAGTAGGCATAAAAACGTACGACGAATTTTGGACAAATAAGACAGCAAAAAAAATAGTGCGTCAAAATGGAAAAATCGATGTGATATATTCTGCAAATACCATAAGTCATATTCATAATCTTAATGAAACATTTAAAGCCATTAATTACACACTTAGTGATAATGGTGTTTTTATACTTGAAGATCCCTCGTTAGTCGAAGTTTTAAAGAATAAATCATATGATCAATTCTATGATGAACATTCTTATGTTTTTTCAATATCAGCATTAAAAAATATTACAAAAGGGACTGGTCTTATTATTTTTGATATTGAAAAACTTAAAACACATGGTGGTTCTAATAGAGTTTATTTTAAAAAAATATCTAATAAAAAAATTAGAATATCTAAAGTAGTTTCAGAAAATTTAATCAAAGAAACAAAGCTAGGTATAAATAATATTAAAATTTATAATAAATTTTCTAAAGAGGTAAGAAATTCAAAAAAAAGATTAATAAAAATTTTTAAAAATCTAAAAAAAAATAAAGAAAAAATAATAGGTTATGGTGCAACATACAAATCAAGCACAGTACTAAACTTTTGTAATTTAGATAATAAATATATTGATTATTTTTTAGATACAACGCCTACAAAAATTGGAAAGTTTACACCTGGTACACATATACCAATACTAAAGTATAAGAAAATTCCAGATGATATTAATTATGCATTTTTAGGTGCTTGGAATTTCAAAGATGAAATATTCAAAAAAGAGAAACAATATATCAAAAGAGGTGGTAAATTTATCTCTCACGTTCCGTCTCCCAAAATTATATGAAAACCCCAAACAAAATAATCAAAAGTTTAAGATATGAGTTGGATAAAAATTACAAACCATTACACACAACTAATGATATTAAAAGTTGGTATAAAAAAGTAATTAAGGAATCAAAAATTAAAATTAAAACAATTCCATTAAATAAATGCCAGAATTGGAAATTAGATAAAAAAGGCATTATTTCTCATAGTTCTGGTTCTTTTTATAGAGTAGAGGGCATAAGAGTTCTCAGCAGTTTCAAGAGAGAAGCTAAAGGTGGTTGGGATCAGCCGATGTTTACAGAACCAGGGTATGATGGTGGAATTTTAGGGTTACTCAAAAAGAAAATAAATAATACTCCACATTATCTAATTAATGCAAAATTTGAGCCTGGCAATTACAACTTTATTCAACTTAGTCCTACCGTTCAAGCGACTTTCAGTAATATAAAAAAAGCACATGGAGGTAGTGATGTAAAATTTTTAAAATTTTTTAAACCTTCACCCAAAAAAGATTGTAAAATAATTTTTAAACAGTGGGTTTCGGAAGAAGGTGGAAGACTTAGAAATAAAAGAAATCTTGCAATAATGGTTGAATATAAATCTGCAAAAAAAATTGATATAGGGTCCGATTTTAGATGGGTTACATTAAGTCAAATTAAGGAACTTATTTTAGAAAACGCTATAGTTAATCCACATTTAAGAACTCTGGTTTCTTTTATATAAATGTACTTACTATCTATCTGGTCGCAAAGCACTCATCTTCAAAAAAAAGTTTTACCAAGTATTCAAGCTAACAGAAATATAAAAATTGTTTCAGTTTTATCAAAAAAAGACAAAAAAAAAATTAAATTAAAAAAAATAATGTTTTATAATGATAAAGAAAAATTTTTTCTTAAGAATAAATTTGATTATGTTTATATTTCATCAATAAACTCAAAACATTATGATGATTGTAAGTTTGCTATAGAAAATAATAAAAACGTTATTTGTGAAAAACCTATTTGTTTAAACAAATCTCAGCTTATTAAATTAAAAGCTTTAGCTTTTAAAAAAAAGAAAAAGTTTTTTGAAGTAGTACAATATGTTCATCATCCACTTTTTAGTAAATTAAAATCAGTTATTAAAAATAATTTAATTGGTAAAGTTTTAAGTGTCAAAAGCTCTTTTAAAATTCCACTGAGTGATAAAGAGAATTTCAGATTTAATAAAAAGTATGGTGGGGGTGCATTAAATGATGTTGGTTTTTATCCAATATCAATAATGTTTACTTTATTTAATTCAAAAAAAATTAAATTCCTGAAATCTAAAATAATAAAACAAAACCAAATAGATATAAGAGGGAATCTTAAAGCTCAAAATGAAAAAAAAATAATTTTTGACTTAAACTGGGGTTTTAAAAGTTCTTATGAAAATAATTTAATTTTGTATGGGACCAAAGGAAATTTAATTGTAGATTTCATATTCTCGAAAAATGTGAATCAAGATGGAAGAATAAATATTTATAAAAAAAAAAAATTAGAAATAGTTAAAGTTCCAAAATCAAATCAAATAAATTTAGCTTTTGAAGATATGTTATCAAATACGAATAAATTATTTAATGAAAGATACAAAATAAGCTTAAACGTCTTAAAAATAATTGAAAGATTGAAAAAAAAATAATTTTGCTATTTTTCCTTACTAATTTTTAGAACCCCAATAAATGCCTCTTGAGGAATTTCTACTCTGCCAAATTGTTTTGCCCTCGCTTTACCTTTCTTTTGTTTTTCAAGTAATTTTCTTTTTCTATCAACAGCTCCGCCACCATGAATTTTTGTTAATACATCTTTTTTAAAGCCTTTAATAGTCTCTCTTGCAATGATCTTGCCCCCAATAGCAGCTTGCACAGGTATCATAAAATTATGCCTTGGAATTAAGTCTTTTAATTTTTCACAAACCTCACGTCCAGTTTTTTGAGCAAAGTCTTTATGTATCATCATAGCTAGCGCATCAACTGGCTCTGTATTTACTAAAATACCCATTTTGACAAGATCTCCCTCTTTATGCCCTATTATTTCATAATCAAAACTAGCATACCCACTTGTCATCGATTTTAATCGATCATTAAAATCAAATACTATTTCATTTAATGGTAATTCATAATTTACAACAGCTCTACTTCCAGAGTAACTTAAGTTTGTTTGAATTCCCCTTTTATCCTGACATATTTTCATTATAGGACCAAGATACTGATCAGGAGTAATAATAGTTGCTTTGATCCAAGGTTCTTCAATAAATTTAATCAAACTTGGATCTGGTAAACTTGATGGATTTTGTAAATCTTTTATCTCACCATTGTTCATATGGATCTTATATACAACGCCAGGAGTTGTAGTTAATAGATTTATATCAAATTCTCTTTCAAGCCTTTCTGTAACTATTTCTAGGTGCAACAAACCTAAAAAACCACACCTGAAACCTAAGCCTAAAGCTGAAGAAGACTCAGGCTCAAAAGAAAAGCTAGAGTCATTTAATTTTAATTTAGCTAATCCATCTTTTAATTTTTGATACTCAGAACTATCGACTGGAAATAATCCACAAAACACTACTGGTTTACTTGGCTTAAAACCAGGTAATGATTCTGATAATGGTTTAGATGCATCACAGATTGTGTCACCAACTTTTGTCTCTGATAAAACTTTTATTCCTGTTGTTATAAATCCAATTTCTCCTGAATTAAGTTCGTCTATATCTTTTGGTTTAGGTGTAAATACTCCTACTTTTTCAACAAAATACTCCTGCTTAGTAGACATCATTTTGATTTTCATATTATTTTTAATTTTCCCATCAATTACTCTTACTAAAATGACTACACCTAGATAAGTGTCATACCAACTATCTACTAGTAAACACTTTAGTTTTTGATCTTTTTCACCTTTTGGACCTGGTAGAGTATGAATAATTTGCTCTAAAATTTCGTCAATACCTTCACCTGTCTTTCCAGAACATGGAACAGCATTGGATGTATCAATACCTATTACATCTTCAATTTGTTTGTTTGTTCTATCAATATCTGAAGCTGGTAAATCAATTTTATTTAAAACTGGTATTATTTCATGATTTATATCAAGAGCTTGATAAACATTTGCTAATGTTTGTGCCTCAACACCTTGGGTGCTGTCAACAATTAATATTGAACCTTCGCAAGCATATAGAGATCTACTAACTTCATAACTAAAATCAACATGACCTGGGGTATCTATAATATTAAGAATATAATTTTTTCCATCTTTAGATTTATAATTTAATTTTACCGTTTGAGCCTTGATAGTTATACCTCTCTCTCTTTCAATATCCATTGAGTCAAGCACTTGAGCTTTCATTTCTCTGTCTGTCAAACCACCACATTTATGTATAATTCTATCTGCTATAGTTGACTTGCCATGGTCAATATGGGCAATGATTGCAAAATTTCTTATATTATCGATTTCTGTAGACATTTAGGATCTAATTTTTGCCCCAGACTTAGTTTCGACAGTTGAAATAATTAGTTTATTAATTTTTTCAAGATCACTCTCGCCTAAAGTCTTTTCAGCTGATTGAATTGTTACATTGAGAGCTATCGACTTTTTGTCTTGCGGAATATTTTCACCCTCATAAATATCAAAAATTTTAATAGATCTAATTAAATTTTTATCAATTGATGATATTATTTCTATTAAATCTTGTGCCTTAAAATTTTTATCAACAACAAATGCAAAGTCTCTTTCTGATTTTTGATAATCTGAGTACTCAAAATTTGTTTTTAAGTCTTTAAGCTTTATTTTATTCTCCCTTAGATAATCCATATAAATTTCAAAACCAACCAAACCTTCAGTTTTAATATCAAGTTTTTTTAAAATATTTGGATGGATTTCACCAAAATAAGCGACAGGGTCTATTTCATCCTTATCAAGATAGACGGAACCAGATTTACCTGGATGATAATATGAAGGAGATTTATCTCTTACAAAAAAACTTTGCCTATCGTATCCAGCTTCAACTAGTGTTTGAATTACGTCCTTCTTAACATCAAAAACATCAACTATCCTGTCTTTTTCGTTCCAATTTAACCTTGATACTTTTCCTGATTTAATTGCCCCTATAACTGTCAGTTGCTCACCTGGCTTACTATTCTTAAAAATTGGTCCAATTTCGAATAGCGAAATATCTTTAAATCCCCTGTCTAAATTTTTCTTTAAATAAAAAGTCAAATTTGTGAAAATCGAATTTCTTAAAACATCTAAGTCAGAGCTTATTGGATTTACTATTTTAATTTCTTTTAAATTTTCTTTGAAAAGATTATTTATTTTCGAGTCTGTAAATGACCAGGTAACAGTTTCAAAATAGCCTTTTGATGCTACAGATCGTTGTAGGAAATGAAAGAGTTTTTGTTGTTTATTTAATGTATCTTTTATTTTAGTTTTTTCAGGTTCTAAAGTTTCTATATTCTCATATCCTTTAATACGTACTATTTCCTCAACTATATCTATTGGTTGAGTTATATCAGGTCTCCAAGTAGGGATTTTTAAATCCAATTCAAATTTCTTCTTAGAAACTTCAAATCCTAGATCAGTTAAAATTTCAATTATTTCATTATCTTTTATTTGAAACCCAGTTATTTTTTCAAATAAAGAGATTTTGAATTTAATTTTATTTTTTTCATGCTTACTTATTTTTTGAATATCAAATTTACTTATTTTGCCCCCGCAAATCTCTGAAATAAGTTGAGCGGCTTTTGTTAGGCCTATTTCGATAGATTGAGGATCGATCCCCCTTTCAAATCTAAATTTTGCATCCGTATCAATATTTAACAATTTTGAAGTTTTTCTAATAGATCTAGGCAGAAAATAAGCAGATTCTAATAAAATATTTTTAGTATTAATTTCAGTACCAGAACGTGTACCTCCAATGATTCCTCCTAAGCCCAAAACTCCAGATTTGTCAGAAATAACACACATATCATTTTCTAATTTATATTCTTTATTATCAAGGGCTTCAAAAGTTTCACCTTTTTTTGAATTTCTTACTATAATTTCCTTATCAATTTTGTCTGCATCGTATGCATGAAGAGGCCTATTCAAATCTAACATCACATAATTGGTAATATCAACTATTGCTGAAATTGGTTTTTGACCAAGTGATACAATTTTTTCTTTCAACCATTGTGGACTTTCTTGATTGGTAACGCCTTCAATTAAACAACTGCCAAATACAGTACAACCTTGATTTTTATCTTTTGAAATTGAAACTTTAATTTTTTGAGATCCATTTTTTTTAATATTTTTAAGTGAAATTTTTTTTAATTTACCTGCTCCAGCAGCTGCTAGATCTCTAGCTACACCTCTTACCCCCAGACAGTCAGGGCGATTAGGTGTTATGGATAAATCAACAACTTTTTCGGTGTTACTTTTAAAAAAATTTTTACCTATTTTATCTGAATAATTACTCGATTTTAGCTCTTTTATTCCCTCGCTTTCTTCTGATAAATTCAACTCAGACTCAGAGCAGAGCATACCGTAAGAAGTTACTCCTCTAATTTTACTAATTGTAAGTTTCATATTATTTTTTGGAATTATTGATCCAGGACCAGCATAAACAGTCAAAAGATCTTTTTTTGCATTTGGTGCACCACATACGACTTTAACAGTATTTTGACCACCAATATCTACGTCACATACTCTGAGTCTGTCTGCATTTGGATGCTGTTCAGCATTAATAATTTTTGCTACTTTAAAATTGTCTAAATCTGAACTTAAGTTTTCAAAACTCTCAACCTCAAGACCAACATTTGTTAATTTTTCAATTAACTCATTATCTTTTTTTTTTGTATCAAGATGATCTTTTAGCCAACCTATTGTAAATTTCATCTACTAAGGCCTCTATAATTTGACGGCACATCTAATGGATCAAAACCAAAATGATTAAGCCATCTATAATCAGTCTCAAAAAAAGCTCTTAAATCGTTTATGCCGTACTTGAGCATTCCAAGTCTATCTATACCAATCCCAAAAGCATAACCTTGGACTTTATCTGGATTTACTTTAACATTTTTAAGTACATTTGGATGCACCATACCACAACCTAGAATTTCTAACCACTTGTCTCCTTCACCAATCACTATCTTTCCATCTTTCATTTCATAACCAATGTCTACTTCTGCAGACGGTTCAGTGAAAGGAAAGTGACTAGGTCTAAATCTCATTTTAATTTTATCTACTTCAAAAAATGACTTTATGAAATAATTCAAACATCCTTTGAGATGGCCCATATTTATATCTTTATCAACATGAAGGCCTTCAACTTGATGAAACATAGGAGAATGAGTTTGATCACTATCAGATCTATATGTTCTGCCTGGTGCTATAATCTTGAATGGAGGTTTTCCATTTAACATTGTTCTAACTTGCACTGGAGAAGTGTGGGTTCTTAATAATAATTCTTTATTATTATCTAAATAAAAAGTGTCATGCATATCTCTTGCTGGATGATTGTCAGGCGTATTTAATGCAGTAAAATTATAATGCTCATTCTCTATATCTGGACCTTCTTCAACGCTGAATCCAATTTCTGAAAATATTGATGATATCTCGTCAATTACTTGTGAAACAGGATGTATTTTTCCTTGATTAAATTCTCTTTCAGGTAATGTTACATCTACTTTTTCATTTTCTAGTTTAGAGTTAATCTCTTTTGTTTCAATTTCTTGAATTTTAGAATCTATTTTATCTTGTAGTTCATCTTTTATTGAATTTAAGTCTGAAGCAAATTTTTTTCTTTCATCATTTGGCAAAGACCCCAATGTTTTAAAAGAGTTAGAAATCATTCCATTTTTACCGAATAATTCTGTCTTTATTTGATTTACCTTTTCGATATTTAAATCATTATCTAATTTACTTAAATAATCATCTTTAATTTTTTTTATATCGAACATATTCGTAGAATATTTGTTAACTCTAGAAAAACAACAATGAAAATTAATTTAATGCTGCCTGAGCTTTTTTAACTATAGTTTTAAATGCTTCTGGATAATCATAAGCAATTTCAGCTAGAATTTTTCTATCAATTTTAATGCCTGTTTTGTTTAGGCCATTTATAAATTTAGAATAAGTTAATCCCTCAGATCTAACACCAGCATTTATTCTCTGTAACCAAAGTGATTTAAAATCTCTTTTTTTGTTTCTTCTATCTCTATAAGCATACTGCATGGCTTTTTCCATAGCCTGTCTTGCAGCTCTAATAGTGTTTTTTCTTCTTCCCCATTGACCTTTAACAGCTTTTAAAACTTTCTTATGTTTTGCTCTACTTGTAACACCTCTTTTAACTCTAGCCATATTATCCTCTTAAGTTGTACGGCATATAAGATTTTACAATCTTTCCATCTTGTTTTGACATTACCGTTGTACCTCTTTGCTTTCTAATCTGTGAATTTGTTCGTTTAATCATTCCATGTCTTTTTCCAGCCTGAGCAGTTATCACTTTTCCTTTAGCTGAGATTTTAAATCTTTTTTTAGCTGAACTTTTTGTTTTTAATTTAGGCATAATCTGAGGGGTTATACAAATATTGTTATTAATTTACAACTACAAATATAGCTTATAAAGGCTGAATAACCATTATCATTTGCTTACCATCAAACTTTGGTTGTAGTTCGACACGACCTACAGACTCCATATCTTGTTTTATCTTATCCATTAAATCATTACCTAAACTAGAGTGTTGCAATTCTCTTCCTTTGAATCTAATTGTAAATTTTACCTTATCTCCTTTTGCAATAAATTTTTGAGCATTTTTAATTTTGAAAGTATAATCATGAACTTCTGTAACAGGTCTTAATTTAATTTCTTTTAATTCTATCTTCTTTTGTTTTTTCTTTGCTTTATTAGCTTTTTTTTGGGCATCATATTTATATTTTCCCATATCCATAATTTTACATACAGGAGGTTTTGCATTTGGTGCTATTTCAATTAAATCTAAACCTTCTTCTTTGGCCCTATTAATCGCATCTTGTAAATTTAGAATACCTAAATTATCACCATCACTTGCAATAACTTGAACATCTTGGGAAGTTATTCTTTGGTTTGTTCTAGGACCTTTAGGCTTAGTTCTTTTCTGAAAGTAGTTTTGTTTAAAGTCTGCCACTTAGATTGAGGGTGCTTTATTAAGAGCAGAGTATTTTTTTAAGAATTCTTTTAAATCCATAGTTTCTTGTTTTTTAGAATCCAATCTTCTAATAGTTACAGTGTTGCTGTCAACTTCTTTTTTTCCACATATAAGTAGCATAGGGACTTTGGTTAATGAATGTTCTCTAATTTTATAATTTAAATTGTGGTTTTTTAAATCTACTTCAGAAGCAAGCCCTACTTTTTTTATCTGACTGTTTACTTGTTTTGCATAATCATCAAAATCACTTGAGATGGGAATAACTATTGTTTGAATTGGGCACAACCAAAAAGGTAATTTTCCAGAATAATTTTCAATTAAAATTCCAATAAACCTCTCCAAAGATCCAAATAAAGCTCTGTGAAGCATGACAGGAACTTTTTTGTTTCCATCACTATCTACAAATGAAGCGCCTAGTCTTCCTGGCAAGTTTAAATCTACTTGTAATGTTCCGCATTGCCAATCTCTACCAATAGCATCTCTCAAAACAAATTCTATTTTTGGACCGTAAAAAGCACCTTCTCCTTTATTTATTGAATATTCTAATTTTGTTGCTTTGATTGCCTCTAATAAAGCAGCCTCTGATTTATCCCAAACTTTATCATCACCAACTCTTAATTCAGGTCGATCAGAATATTTTAAAATTACGTCTTCAAATCCCAAATCTTTATAAATTTCTAAAATTAAATTAGTTACAGTTAAACATTCCTCTGTAATTTGTTCTTCCGTGCAAAAAATATGAGCATCATCTTGCGTAAAGGCTCTAACTCGCAATAGTCCATGAAGTGCTCCAGATGGTTCATACCTATGAACCTTTCCAAATTCTGACATTTTTAGTGGTAAATCACGATAACTTTTTAAGCCTTGATTAAATACCTGGACACAACCAGGACAATTCATTGGTTTTATAGCAAATACCTTTTCATCAGGTGTCGTAGATGTATACATATTTGCTCCAAATTTTTCCCAGTGGCCAGATTTTTCCCAAAGTGAACGATCTAATATTTCTGGTGTATTTATTTCCTGATATCCTCCAATTTCTTGCTTTATTCTCATGTATGAAATGAGTTTTTGAAACAAACTCCATCCTTTTTGATGCCAAAATACAGATCCAGGACTCTCTTCTCTGAAATGAAATAAATCCATTTCTTTCCCAATTTTTCGGTGATCTCTTTTTTCGGCTTCTTCTATTCTATTTAAATAATCATCTAATTCTTTTTGAGTAGACCAACTTGTTCCGTAAACTCTTTGCAACATTTCATTATTAGAGTCACCTCTCCAGTAAGCACCTGAGACTTTTGTTAATTTAAAATATTTTCCAATTTTACCAGTTGAACTTAAATGAGGGCCTCTGCATAAATCATGCCAATTTCCATGAAAATATAAAGATACATCCTCGCCCTCTGGAATACTTTCTATTATCTCAGCTTTATATATTTCTCCCTTTTTTTTAAAGTGTTCAATTGCATCATTTCTTTTCCAAACTTCTCTGTAAGTTTTTTCATCTCGATCTACTATTTCCTTCATTTTGTTTTCAATTTTTTCCAAATCCTCAGATGTAAATGGTTCTTTTCTTGCAAAATCATAGTAAAAGCCATCTTCAATAACTGGCCCTATTGTAACTTGTGTACCTGGAAATAATTCTTGAACTGCCATAGCAAGTATGTGAGCAGTATCATGCCTTATGGTCTCTAAACCTTCTTTATCTTTTGAAGTAAATATCTTAATTGAAGAGTCTTTAGAAATAGTATGATTTAAATCTTTTAATTCTCCATCAACGCTTATTAGCAAAGCTTGCTTTGATAAAGATTTGCTAATTTTTTCCGCAACTTCAAATCCCGAAATACTTTTTTCAAAATTAATTTTTTTTCCGTCTGGTAATGTAATTTCTGGCATTAATTAAATAGTTTTTTGTATTCTGAATATGTAGAAAAACACATTTTTTCAACATTAAATTTTTTTAATGCATTTTCTCTTCCATTATTACCCATTTTACTGATTTCATTAGGATCCATATTGATTACTTTAATTATTTTTTCAGATAATTCATCAGAGTTTCCTGCTTCAAATAAAATACCAGTTTTTCCATCTATCACAGTTTCATTAGATCCACCTAAGTTACTCGCTATAATCATTTTCTGCATAGATTGTGCTTCAACTGATACCCTACCAAATGCCTCGGGTTCTATTGATGCTGAAATCACTATATCTGAAATTTTATAGGCCAATGGCATATTTTTACAATGGTCGATAAATCTAATCTGTTTTGTAAGTCTAAATTGCTCGACAAGTCTTATAAGTTTTTTTTTGTAAAGGTCTCGCCCCTGATCATTACCAAGAATAACGGCAATGAATGCATCATTGCCTAATTGAATATTTACTTTATTTAAAGCTTCTAAAAACATTTCTTGGCCCTTCCAAGCAGTAAGCCTTCCGGGTAATAAAATTATTTTTTTACCAACAATCAATTCCCAGGATTTAAACAGATTATCTTCATCAGCTTCTAGAGTCGTAGAAGCATCATAGTAATCTGTGTTAATACCGCGAAAAATTGATAGTAATTTTTTTTTATCAGATAAATATTCTGAGTAGTTTTCTTTAATATGTGAAAATATAAAATTTGATCCCGCAATAATTAAATCTGATCTAACCATAACTGAGTTATAAAATTTTTTTATATTACTATTGAAATTGTATGTTCCATGGAAAGTAGTTACAAATTTTCTTCTAGTAATCTTTGTTGCTATTAAACATGACCAAGCTGGAGCTCTACTTCTCGCATGGACGATGTTTATCCCATTAATTAAAATAATAACTGAAATAATTATAGAATTTAAAAGAATAAGTATTGGATTTTTAGATTGAACTGGGAGTCTTATTACTTTAACTTTTTTTTTATCAATAAATTTTAATAATTCGCCACCACTTGTTATCAAATAAGACTCAACATTATTTTCTGGTAAATAGTGGGCAATATCATAGCAACCAGTTTCAGCTCCACCGTAACCTAGTTTAGGAATTACTTGAAGGACTTTTAATTTAGACTGCATGTGGTAATAATATTATATACTTGATCAACATTATTACTTTATATGAAAAAATATAAATTTCTAAGAATTTCTAAATATAAAAAACTAAGATATATAGCAAATAATTATAAAAAAAATCTTTACATAGTTTTTTTACCTGGTTTTGCATCCGATATTGATGGTGATAAACCAAAGAAATTTTTAAGATTTACCATTCAAAATAAACTTGGATTTTTAGCCATGGAATATTTTGGTCATGGAAGATCATCAGGAGAATTCACAAGAGGTAACATCACAAAATGGTCCAATGATGCGAGAATTACAATAAGTAAAATAGTTAAAAAAAATGACTTTATACTAATTGGATCTAGCATGGGTGGCTGGATTTCTTTGTTAATGCATAGATATTATAGTTCGCAAATTAAAGGTTTTTTAGGAATTGGATCTGCTCCTGAATTTCTTACAAGAATTATGTGGAAAAAATTTCCAAAAAAAACAAAAAATGAAATTTTAAAAAAAGGTATCTCAAAAATTAAAAATGGTGATTATGAGTATTTAATAACAAAACAGCTAATTTTAGACGGTAAAAAAACCAGCAATAAAGTTCTTAACAGAAAATTATATAATACAAATCCTGTAACTATGGTTCATGGACAGAAGGATGAGGTGGTTCCAGTAATATATTCAAGAAAAGTTTTAAAAATTTTTCCTAATGCAGAAAAAAAACTACTAGTAATAAAAAATGGAGATCATAGCCTTTCTTCAAAAAAAAATTTAAATATTATTTGCAAAGAGTTAAAATCTATAATCAAAAAAGTTAACTAGCTTTTCCAACTAAACTTTTATTTGTAATAGGGTTTTCTAATTTATTTAGCATTTCTTTAGGGCAAACTTGTAAGAAATTTTTAATTTCGTCGTCAAAATTTTTAATAATCTGTGCTGATAAATTAGAATTAGTTTCCTCATTGTGTTTTAGAACTAAATCTTTTAGATAGTTTTTCCAGTATTCTGTCTCGGGAGTTTGCCAAATTATTGTTTCGGGATTAGCTTTTTTTGCAAACTGGCTTTTTGGGTCATATATAAATGCCATACCACCAGTCATACCAGCTCCAAAATTATCGCCTACCTCTCCCAATATTACTATTGACCCACCTGTCATGTACTCACAACCATTTGAATCACATCCTTCTATGACTGCAGTAGCACCCGAGTTTCTAACAGCAAATCTTTCACCTGCCTGTCCAGCTGCAAAAAGATATCCTGATGTTGCTCCATATAAGACTGTATTTCCTATAATAGTATTTTCATTTGAAATTAAATTACTTTCATCTCGAAGTTTAATCACGATAGATGCACCTGATAGACCTTTTGCAACGTAATCATTTGCATCTCCCTTTAATATTAGTTTAAGTCCTTTAACACCAAAGGCACCAAAAGATTGACCAGCAGAACCTTTAAAGTTAATAGCAAAAGTATTTTCCCCTAATTTATTATTTCCAAATTTTTTATAGAGATTATATGAAATTCTTGTTCCAACAGCTCTATCTGTATTTTCTATTGAATAAACATTTTCTAAGGGCAATTTTCTGTTAATTAAACTTTCTATCTCAGGCCAAATTTTTTGGTCTAAAGTATCTGGTACTTCATTTATTATAGGAGTTTCACAATATCTTTTGTTTATGCCTGGATCAGCTTGAACAAATAAAGGATTTAAATCTAGGTCATCTAAATTCGGTGATCCTTTACTGACTTGTCTTAGTAAATCTGTTCTTCCGATTACTTCATTTAAATTTTTAAATCCTAAACTTGACAAAATTTCTCTAACTTCTTGAGCTATAAAAGAAAATAGATTTACTATTTTATCTGGAGTGCCAGTAAATTTTTTTCTTAATTCATCATCTTGTGTACAAACTCCAACTGGACATGTATTAGAATGACATTGTCTTACCATAATACAACCCATTGCAACTAGCGCTGTTGTTGCTACGCCAAATTCTTCTGCTCCCATCATTGCAGCTATTACAACGTCTCTTCCTGTTTTAATTCCTCCATCTGTTCTTAATGTAACTAGGTGTCTTAATTTGTTTAAAGTTAATACTTGGTTTGCCTCTGTTAGTCCCATTTCCCATGGAATACCAACATATTTAACACTTGTTTGTGGAGTGGCACCTGTTCCACCATTGTGACCTGAAATTAAAATTATATCTGCTTTTGCTTTAGCAACACCTGCAGCAATTGTTCCTATACCTGAAGAGGCAACTAATTTTACACCAACTCTTGCCTTTGGATTAATCTGCTTTAAGTCGTAAATTAGTTGAGCTAAGTCCTCAATTGAGTAAATATCGTGATGTGGTGGTGGCGATATTAAGGTTACGCCAGGCGTAGAATGTCTTAGTCTTGCAATTTCCTCTGTTACTTTAAATCCTGGTAATTGACCACCTTCTCCAGGTTTTGCTCCTTGAGCAATTTTGATTTCAATCTCATTACAATTATTTAAATAGTTAATAGTTACTCCAAATCTTGCAGATGCAATTTGTTTTACTCTAGAATTTGCGCTATCTCCATTATCTAATACTTTAAATCTCTCCTCATCTTCTCCACCTTCTCCACTACATGAAGCGCCTTTAATTCTGTTCATTCCCATAGCAAGTGTTTCGTGTGCCTCTTTTGACAAGGCTCCATGAGACATACTTCCACTTCCAAATCTTTTCATTATCTCAGTAATTGGCTCCACTTGGTCAATATCAATTGTCTCCTGATTTTTAAAATCAATTAAATCTCTTAAACTAATTGGTTTTAAACCATAAATACCCTTAGTATATTTTTTATAAGTTTCATAAGAATTTGAGCCTACAGCTGCTTGTAGAAGATGAATTAATTTTCCTTGATATTGATGTGTTTCACCATTTTTTCTATACCTGTAAATTCCACCAATTGGTAAAATATTTGAGTGAATATCAAACGCATCTTTATGTATAGATCTTATTTTTTTTTCAATACCAGTTAATCCTATTCCAGAAATTTTAGACAATACTCCTGGAAAATAATCTTTTACAATTGTTCTACTCAATCCAACTGTTTCAAAATTACATCCACCTCTATATGAACTTAAAACTGATATACCCATCTTTGACATTATTTTTAATAGTCCAAGATTTACTGATTTAATATATCTGGTTACACACTCATCAAATGAGAAATTGCCAAAAAGTTTTTTTGAATATCTTTGATACAAACTATCAAATGCTAGGTAGGGATTAACCGTCGTAGCCCCAACACCTATTAATGTTGCAAATGAATGGGTGTCTAAGGCATCCCCTGTTTGTACATTAATTGATGCATAGCCTCTCAAGCCTAATTTTATTAAATGAGTATTTATTGCACCAATACATAAAAGCATTGGCATTGGTAATTTTGTTTCAGATATATTTTTATCAGATAAAATAAGTTGAGTATTCCCCTCTCTAACTGCTTTTTCAGCGTTATTTTTTAATAATTCTATAGCTGCTTCTAAACTTTGCTCAGTTTTGAATGTACAATCTAAAATTTTATAGTTATCACCGAAATACTTTATAAATTTTTCAAACTGAGTGTTTGATAAAATTGGACTATCTAAAACATAAATATTTTCCTCGGTAAGATTAGAAAAATCTAGAATATTTCCTAAATTTCCAAATCTTGTTTTCAAGCTCATCACTTTATTTTCCCTAAGAGAGTCGATCGGGGGATTGGTCACCTGACTAAAATTCTGTCTAAAATAATGATAAAGAGGCCTGTATTTATCAGATAAAACTGCAAGGGGAGTGTCATCTCCCATTGACCCGGTTGCTTCTTTAGCGTCCTCTGCCATTGGATGCAAAATTAACTCCAAGTCTTCAAGGCTATAACCAAAACAATGTTGTATCTTTTTTAAATCAGAGCCTGAAAACTCACTTTTTTCATTTTCTATAGTTAATGATTTATCTAATTCAATTATTTGATTATTGAAATGTTTGTATTCTTTAGACAAATAATTCTTTATTTGATTATTTGTATAAACTTTTCCTTTTTCAATTCTCACACCCAAAATTTCTCCTGGTCCTAGTCTTCCTTTTGAAACAATTTTCTTCTCATTTAGGTCAATCATTCCTGTCTCAGATCCTGCAAATAGAAGATTATCTCTTGTAATTGTATATCTAAGAGGTCTAAGTCCATTTCTGTCACTACCTACAATAACCCACTCATTGTCAGTTGCAGCTATAGCAGCAGGTCCATCCCAAGGTTCCATTGTACTATTTAAAAAGTTAAAAAGTTGTTGATGATCTTTTGGAAGAACTTTACTTTTTTTTGACCAAGCATCTGGTATTAGCATAAGTTTTGCTAAAGGTGCTGAATGTCCAGAAATATTTAATAATTCAAACACATTATCTAATGATGCAGAATCAGAATTACCAGCAGGGATAACTGGTTTTAAATTTTCCATATCATCAAACAAAGGACTAAACATTTCCTCTTCGTGAATTCTCATCCAATTAATATTTCCTTTTAAAGTGTTTATCTCCCCATTGTGAGCAATTGATCTAAAAGGTTGGGCTAAATCCCAACTTGGCGCGGTGTTAGTAGAAAATCTTTGATGGAAAATTGCATAACGTGAAATGAAACGCTCATCTTTTAAATCTGGATAAAAATCAGATAAAGACTCTGCTAAAAACATTCCTTTATAAATTATTGATTTCGAGCTGAAAGAACAAATATAAAAATTGTTTAATTGATTTCTTAAAGCTTCTTTTTCAATTTTTCTTCGAGTTTCATAAAGAGCTCTCTCTAAGTCTTTGCCATGAATTGACTTATCATTATGAGTAAAAAGAACCTGTGTAATCTCAGGTCTAGTTTGTTCTGCCTTTTCTCCTAAAACTGAAGGATCCACAGGTACTTGTCTCCATCCGTAAATATTAAAATTCTTTTTTGTTAATTCACTTTCTACAATTGATCTGCATTGCTCCTGTCCCCCAAAGTCATTTCTAGGCAAGAAAATCATTCCCACACATAAATCTGAGTTGTCATGCTCATGACCTGTTATTTCAATTTTTTCTGCAAAGAAATCATTTGGTATTTCAATATGAATACCTGCTCCGTCTCCAGTTTTACCGTCTGCATCAATTGCACCTCTATGCCATACAGCTTTTAGAGCCTCGATACCGTATTCGACTACTTTTCTTGATTTTAGACCCTCAGTTGATGCAACAAGACCTACTCCACATGCATCATGTTCCATATTTTCATGATAAACATGATTTTTTTTTAAAAGTTTACGATTTTTGTTTTGAATATCCATTATGCAACCTTCATTTTTTGTTTTGATTGAAGATAGCTTTCGATTGAAGTCGCAGCGTCTCTGCCGTCTTTAATAGCCCATACAACTAATGAGGCTCCTCTTACTATGTCTCCAGCCGCAAATATACCTGGTATACTAGTCTCCAAGGTATCAAAGTCAGCTTTTATTGTTCCCCACTGTGAAACTTGTAATCTAGGTTCATGAAATAGAACTGGTAAATCTTCTGGATCAAAACCTAAGGATTTAATTACTAAATCAGCATTAATTTCAAATTCTGAGTTTTCTTCTGCAACAGGTCTTCTTCTACCACTTTCATCTGGATCTGTTAATTTCATTTTATCTACAATAATACTATTTACTTTATTAATACCTCTAAACTCTTTTGGATTACTTAACCAAATAAATTCTACACCTTCCTCCTCAGCATTTCCTACTTCTCTCGCTGATCCAGGCATATTTTCTCTATCTCTTCTGTAAAGGCATTTTACAGATTTGGCTTTTTGTCTTACTGATGTTCTCACACAGTCCATTGCCGTGTCTCCGCCACCAATTACTACTACATCTTTACCTTCGGCATTTAATGTTCCGTTATCAAACATTTCGACTTTATCGCCTAAGCCTTTTTTGTTTGAAGCTGTTAAGAATTCCATTGCAGGAAAAATATTACTTAGATCATTTCCAGGTAAGTTAACCTCTCTTGCTTTGTAAACACCTGTTGAAATTAATAAGGCATCATGTTTCGATTGTAATTCTTTCAATGTAGAGTCTTTACCAACCTCAAAATTATGAACAAATTTTATTCCACCTTCTTTTAAAAGTTTAATTCTTCTCTCAACCACATGTTTTTCTAATTTAAAATTAGGTATTCCATATATTAATAATCCACCTGCTCTGTCATACCGATCATATATTGTTATTTGATATCCCTTTTTACGTAATTCTTCACCACAAGCTAATCCTGCGGGGCCTGCTCCAATAATTCCAACACTTTGTTCATTCTCAATTTTTACATTTATTGGTTTTACCCAGCCATTTTCCCAAGCTTTATCTGTTAAATATTTTTCAACTGAACCAATTGTTACTGTTCCATGTCCCGATTGCTCAATTACACAGTTTCCTTCACATAACCTATCTTGTGGGCATATTCTTCCACAAACTTCTGGCATATTATTGGTACTTTGGGATAAATGATAAGCTTCTTCATATCTTCCCTCTGCAGTTAACTTTAACCAATCAGGTATATTGTTACTTAATGGACAGTGAACCTGACAAAAAGGAACACCACACTGTGAGCACCTGCTCGATTGTTCTTTAGCTTTTTCATGAATAAACTCTTGATAAATCTCTCCAAAATCCTCTTTTCTACGCGATTTATCTCTTTTAGGTGGATTTTGTTGACCTATATCCACAAACTTAAGCATTTTATTTGTCATTTGAATCGTTTTATACAACAGAAGCATAAACCTATAAAGTATTACTAGGTAATATATACTGACATATATTTTAGAAAATCATTGATTTTGCTATATTTTCTATTTAATGCATAGTTGATATGCATTTAAATGATTGCCTTATTTAGGTAATCTTTTAACTATCTATTGAGAGTCCTTAATGATTTCAAAATATTTAGAAGCATCAATTTTAGCGTTTGTACAAGGTTTTTCGGAATTTATACCAGTAAGTTCCTCTGCCCACCTTATAATAATATCAAAAATATCGAGCTTTAGTATTAGTTCGCTTCAACTTGATATCAGTCTTCACTTAGGTTCCCTTTTGGCAATTATTTTTTATTTTAGAAAGGATTTAGTAAATATTTTAAGAAATAAGTCTTTATTATTACTTATAGTTTTAGGGTCTTTTCCATTAGTTGTTGTTGGTTATTTTATTTATACCTCAGGACTGATTGAAAATTTAAGAAGTTTAAAAGTTATAGCATGGACAACTTTAATATTTGGTATTTTGTTGTTTATTGCAGACCGATTTAGTATTAAAAATAAAATTGATACCAATTTAAGTTTAAAAAATATTTTAATCATTGGTATTTTTCAAATTTTAGCTGTTATACCTGGTGTAAGCAGATCAGGTATAATAATTACAGCTTCAAGGTTTTTAAATTTCGATAGAGTAGATTCCTCAAAAATATCTTTTTATTTATCAATACCTGCATTAGCGGGAGCAAGTATACTTAGTTTGAAAGATGTGATGAATGCAAATTTTGATTTGAGCATATTATTTTTATATTCAATAATATTTTCATTTATAGTTTCTTATTTAACAATCAAATATTTTTTAATTTATGTAAAAAATTTTAATTTAAATATTTTTGTTTATTACAGAACTTTTCTTGCTTTAATTCTTTTTGTAATTGCTTATAGCTAATTTTTAGAACTAGGTGAAATTTGAGAAGAAATTACTGCAATCAAAATTAATAAACATCCAATCATATTATTAGTACTTAAAAATTGATTAAGAATAATCCATCCTGCTGCTGCTGCAAATACTCCCTCGAGAGAATAAATAATTGCTGCTGGTGCCTCTTCTATGTTTTTTTGAGCATACATTTGTAATGTAAAGGCTATACCGCCTGATAATGCTCCTGCGTAAAGAATAGAACTGCTTTCCATTAAAATTTTTGAAATATTTATTTCTTCAAAAATAAAAGAAAAGATTAACGAAAGTGTTGCAACAAATAATGCTTGAAGTGCAGCATAAAACATTGGAATATCAAATTCTTCCATGAACTTACCTGCAAAAATTATATGCAAAGCCCAAAATACTGAGCACAATATAACTAGACCATCACCTAGCATAATTTCTGAGTTAGAAAAATCACTTAGAAGGTATACACCAAGGATACAAAGACCAATTGCTGGCCATATACTCCAATGCACTTTTTTGGAGTATATGAAAAATAACAAAATTGGAACTATTGGTACGTAAAACACAGTAAAAAAAGCAGCATTTGCAATATTTGTATATTGGAGAGCAGCTTGTTGTAAAAAAGTTCCCAAAAACAGGGATACTCCCATGAAGACTAAATATTTTATAAAAAGTTTTGATTTTGAAAGTACTTCTATTTTAATTTTCTTTCTCTCAAATAATAAGGCAAGTGGTAATATTGTAAAAAAGCCAACAATAAATCTTGCTGAATTAAAAGTTAATGGACCGATATTATCCATACCAGTGTCTTGAGCTATGAAAGCTGTTCCCCAAATAAAAGTTGTGACTAATGCGCAGACCATTGAGAGGGATTTTGTCATTATATTTAATTAGATAATTTTATTAATTAATTTATTCCGTTTAACTTACAAGAGCTGTCAAAATCCTCTTTGTTAATATAACATCCAGACATTTTTCTAACTCCATTAAACGATCCTCTACCATGAAGTATTCGCCAATTATTAAATATTAGAAGTTCTCCAGGTTTAAGGATATGTCGCCACTGATAATCTTTATTATTAGCAATAAGATCAAATTTTTTTATCGCTTCATAAAACTTTAATGTTAAATCTTTTTCAAATCTAAATGGTGCTCGATCATAATTATTAAAACTAACTTGAACTATTTCATTATTTTCATCTAACTTAAATATTGGTCTTTTAGCCTCAAGATAAACACCATCACCGATATAATTTCCCTTAACATTTATTTTTGTCATTAATTCATACATCGGCTGGTTTTCTTTTTTTATTGTTTCTGCTATTTTTAATCCATCAACCATAATCGATTCACCACCTCTAGCATTATATTCACAACATAGTAATAATTGTAATCCTGGGGCGTCATTACTATACGTTGAGTCTGTATGAGGTCTTAGTTCTTCTTCAGTGTATGCGCTATCTGCTTTATTTTCATCTGACTCAAAACTCCATATTCCTCCAAATATAGAGTTTCTTACATAACCAATTTTATTTGCAATTATTTCAACAGACTTTAAATTGGTTTCACAATTTTTAATTACTGAAAATCCATAGTCGTGAATATTTTTCAAAAAATTTTTAAATCCTTCATTTGATAAAATTGAATTATAATCTAAAAAAATTTCTTCTTTTATTTCATCAGCTTTCCAGATTTTTAAATTAGATTTTACATCTTTTTTCTTTTTTATTTTATTATTAGTTAGAAATTCAAATGAATATTTAACTGGTTTTTCTAAATCAGGCCATGAGACACACAAATATTTTCCATTTTCAATTATTTCTGCCTTTTTAACTTTTAAATTTATATCTAAAGCTGCCGTAAATGTTTTCCTTTGGTTAGACCTTTTATCCCAATTTTGCTCATCTTTTGCATGATCTCTTAGCCAAATATTAGGAAAAATTTCAGAATTTTCTCCATTAAAGTGGACGTGCACATCATCTGCTAGTATTTCAATTTTAGTAATCATTTACTCAAGTTATATGCAAAATTAGACCCAAGATTATCTTTTAATTCGTTATTAAACTTCGCAGCCTCAGCACCATCTATAATTCTGTGATCATATGAGAGAGATAGTGGAAGCATGGTTCTTGGAACAAATTTACCATCAATAAATACCTGTTTTTTATAACTTCTACCAACGCCAAGTATAGCAACTTCTGGAAAGTTAATTATTGGTGTAAAAAACGAACCACCTATGCCACCTAAGCTTGTGATAGTCATTGATCCTCCAAAGAACTCTTTTTTATCAATTTTTAAATTTCTACAATCATCACTTACTTTTTTTAATTCCTCACTTAACTGATTGATATCTTTTTGATTAGCATCTCTAATTTTAGGAACCATAAGTCCATGTTGAGTATCAACTGCGATACCAACATGAAAATACTTTTTAAAAGTAATCTTTCCATTTTCAATATCATCAATTGATGAATTAAATGATGGAAATTTTTTTAGTGAAAGTACCAATGCTTTTATAATAAATGCAAGAGGAGTAATTTTTATTCTTTCTCCTGTAAAATTATCTTTTATCGAGCTTCTAAATTCTTCCATTTCTGTAATATCAGCTTCATCATGGTTAGTTACATGAGGAATGTTTGTCCACGAATTTACAAGATGTGGGGCAGCTATTTTTTTTACTCTAGGAATATCTTTAATTTCAACTTCCCCAAAATCTGAATGGTGATATTCGCTTTTATTAATTTTTTCTTTTTGTCTTTCACTATTATTCTGAGGATGATTGATTCTTGATGAGACAAAGTCTTTTAAATCTTTTTCAACAACCCTACCTGATCTCTCTGTTCCCTTAACATTATTTATATCTACTCCAAGTTCTCTTGCAAATTTTCTAACTTTTGGACTTGCAGATACTTTATTTGATTGATCAGACATTTACATTTTTGTTGGCATGGGTTTGTTTTTATCAATTTTATACTTTTTGATTGCATCTTCAGCATACTTTGATGCAACAAGCTGTTCATTTGCTAAAACACTAAGGCTATAAGCAACTATGTGTTCCTTATCTACTTCAAAAAAATTTCTTAAGTTTTTTCTTGTATCACTTCTCCCATATCCATCCGTACCTAATGAATAAAAGCTCTTTTTTGTAAAAGGTCTTATTTGATCAGCATTTATTCTCATATAGTCAGTGGCTGTAAGGATAGGACCTTGTTGTTTGCCTAAACATTCCTCTACATATGATTTTTTATTTGTTTCTGCGGGATTTAGAAGGTTAAATCGTTCAACTTCCATTCCATTTTTTCTTAACTCATTAAAACTAGTAACACTCCAAACTTCACTATCGACCTGATATTCTTTTTTAAGAATATCTGATGCTGCCATCATTTCTCTTAGTATTGTTCCAGAGCCTAATAATTGAATTTTTGCTTCTTTAGAACCTGATGTTTCTTTAATTTTATACATTCCCTTGAGAATTCCATCCTCACAATCATCTGGCATTGCAGGGTGGGAGTAATTTTCGTTCATTGTTGTAATATAATAAAAAATATTTTCATTTTTTTCATGCATCCTTCTTAAACCTTCTCTAAAAATCACAGCTAATTCATAATGGAATGTTGGATCATAAGAAATACAGTTTGGAATTGTTGATGCTAGCAAATGACTATGACCGTCTTGGTGTTGAAGACCTTCTCCTGCAAGTGTTGTTCTTCCTGCAGTCGCACCAATTAAAAAGCCTCTCGCTTGACTATCTCCTGCAGCCCAAGCAAAATCTCCAATTCTTTGAAAGCCAAACATTGAATAGAAAAGATAAATTGGTATCATTTCAATATCATGATTTGTATATGCTGTTCCAGCTGCTATCCAAGAAGACATTGAACCAGCTTCTGTAATACCTTCTTCTAATACCTGACCACTTTTTTCTTCTCTATAAGATGAAAGTTGTGCTGAGTCCTCCGGCTCATATTTTTGACCTTCATGAGCATAAATACCTATTTTTTGAAAGAAACCCTCCATTCCAAATGTTCTAGCTTCATCGGGAATAATTGGAACCAATTTTGGTGCAACATTTTTATCTCTCAAAAGATTAGTTAACATTCTTACTAATGCCATTGTTGTAGACATTTCTTTTTCGCCAGTAGACTTTTTCATAAAATCAAAAATATCTTTAACTGGGGCTTTAATCGGTTTTGAATATGATGTTCTTTCTGGAATAAATCCACCAAGTTCTAATCTTCTTTTTTTTAAGTATTTAATTTCTTCAGAGTTTTCGTCTGGTTTAAAATATTCAATATTTTTGACTTGAGAATCTGTTAAAGGAACATCAAACCTATCCCTGTAATACATTAAATCATCAACATCCAATTTTTTTTGTTGGTGAGTAGTGTTTACACTTTCACCACTTTTACCCATACCATAACCTTTTATAGTTTTAGCTATTATGACTGTAGGGCTTCCTTTGTGATTAACCGCTTTATCATATGCAGCATAAACTTTGTGTGGATCATGGCCTCCTCTATTAAGTCTCCAAATATCAGTATCTGACATTGATGAAACTAATTCTGTAGTTTCAGGGTATTTGCCAAAAAACTTTTCTCTCACATAAAGCCCATTTCTTGCTTTAAATGCTTGATATTCACCATCTACGGTCTCATTCATGATTTTTACTAAATGTCCTGTTTTATCATTTGCTAAAAGTGAGTCCCAATAAGATCCCCAAATAACTTTTAAAACGTTCCAGCCACCTCCTCTAAAAATACCCTCCAATTCTTGAATTATTTTTCCATTTCCTCTTACTGGACCGTCTAATCTTTGTAAGTTACAGTTTACAACAAAAATTAAATTATCTAAATTTTCACGCGCCGCTAAACCAATTGCTCCAAGTGACTCGGGTTCATCCATTTCTCCATCTCCAAGAAAAGCCCAAACTTTTCTTCCCTCATCTTTAATTAATCCTCTATTGATTAGGTATTTCATAAATCTTGCTTGATATATTGCTAACATAGGACCAATACCCATTGAAACTGTTGGAAACTGCCAAAAGTTTGGCATGAGCCAAGGATGTGGATAAGATGAAAGTCCACCAGTTTGTACTTCTTGTCTAAATCTATCTAACTGCTTTTCATTTAGTCTTCCCTCAAGAAAAGCTCTTGCATACATTCCTGGTGCACTATGACCTTGAAAATACACTAGATCACCTCCGAATTTATTATTTTTTGCTCGCCAAAAATGATTCATACCAACATCATACAAAGTTGCAGCTGATGCAAATGTTCCTATGTGACCGCCAAGTTCAGGATGTTTTTTATTTGCTCTTACTACCATCGCAGCAGCATTCCACCTAATTAATGATCTTAACTTACGTTCTATGTTTTGATCTCCAGGTGATCTTTTTTCCTCTTCAGGAGGTATAGTATTTACGTAAGGAGTAGTTTGAGTATGAGGAATTTTAGATCCAGCTTTATAAGATTGATCAATTAATTGTTTAATTAAAAAATGAGCTCTTTCAGAGCCATCATTTTGCAAAACTGCACTTAATGAATCTAACCACTCTTTGGTTTCAATTGGATCAATATCATCGTTACTACTGACCATTTTAACTTCATTAACTAATCTTTTTTGCTTGATTTGAGTTGGCTCTATAACCTCTGTTTCAACTTTTGTATCAGATTTTGTAGCAGTTTCTGCTTCCTCTATTAATTTCTCTGTTGAAGGTGGAATTTTTTCGTCTAAAGTTTTACTAATTTTCTCATGTTCATCTTTATTTTCTGAAGATAAAGTTAATATTAAATCACCTTTAGAAACTTTATCACCAATTTTTACATTTATATTTTCAATTGTTCCTTCATAATTGGATGGTACTTCAACACTTGATTTATCACTTTCTAAAGTTACAACAGGGTCATTTTTATTGATTTTGTCCCCTTTTTTTACAAGCACTTCGATTATTTCAACGTTTTCAAAGTCTCCTATATCAGGAACTAATAAGTCTAGATTCATTTTTGTAATATATATATATCAATATTTGCTAAAAAAATAATTTACATTATTAATTATGTATAAAAACTGTACAAATTGCGCCTGTAGCTCAATTGGATAGAGCGCTTGGCTACGGACCAGGAGGTTCTGGGTTCAACTCCTAGCAGGCGCACCAAAATGAAAGGATAAATGAAAATATCACTTGAAAAATCTGTAATATATTTCTTTTGTTTAGTTTTATTATTTATACTAATTATGACAATAATCCTTTAATGAAAAAAAAATTTGAACAATTAAGTAATAAGCCAAGCTATATGAAACATAATGGTGGTTTATTATTTAGATCAATTAATAAAAAAAAATTCGAGTTTAAAACTAAGATTAAAAAAACACATTTAAATAAAGCTGGGATAACCCATGGTGGTTATATTTGTACAATCATTGATGCTGGAGCAGGTACTGCTTGTCATAGAGCAAGTGGAAATAAACCATGCGTAACTATTTCATTGGATATAAAATTTATAGCTCCCTCTAACATTGGAGACGAATTATTGGGAACAGTAGAAATTCAAAAAGTTACAAAGTCAATGGTATTTATAAATTGCAAACTCAAGTATAAAAATAAATTAATTGCAAGCGCGGTCGGGATTTGGAAAATTTTGAGAAGACCTCTTCCAAATGCTGGACTAGGTGGATAAGTTTTATTTTCTTAATTGAAGAATAAATATTGGCAACACTAAAACTAAGCCAATAATTGATGAACCTAAACTAGGTGCAATAAATAATAATGAAATAATTCCCAAATACCATCTTTGAAAGGTAGAAACTCTTTTAAATAGATAGCCAGTAAATCCAATTCCAATCAAACCAATTCCAATCATTGCAGATATTAAAGTTACAAAAAAATCATAAAAATTAAATCCTTGGGCAACCAGTAATAGAGATGGTGAATAAACAAATACAAAAGGCACAAGAGCTTTTGCAATTCCTAATCTAAATGCAGTATTACCCGTGGTAAATGGATTTGAACCTGCGATTCCAGCAGCAGCATATGCTGCAAGAGCAACAGGCGGTGTTATGTCAGCTAAGACACCATAATAAAATACAAAAAAGTGGGAAACAATGGGCTCAATTTGTAATTGAGTGAGAGCAGGCGCAGCAACAGCAACTAGTATTATGTATGTTGCAGTAGTTGGTACTCCTGTACCCATAAATATGCATGATATTGCAATTAATATTAATGAGAAAAATAATGTTAGATCGGCTAAAGAAAAATAATTAAAAGGTAAAAAGTTTAAGAAGAAACCTCCAATATCACCAGCTGTTTGAATTACTACATAACCTAATCTAAAACCAACACCTGTTAGTGTAACTACACCAACTATAATCCCTATTGATGTTGCAGCGGCTCCAACAGCTAAGGTATTTTTTGCACCTCTTGCAAGACACTCAAATAAATCTTTAAAAGTGAGTCTATTTTTTTTTCTAATAAATCCAATAACGACACATGCAATTATTCCATTTACTGCAGCATAATCTGGAGTACGACCAACTAAAATTAAATATACCAAAATAAATAATGGAACTATTGAAAGCCAATTATCTTGTATAATTTTTATAAATTTAGGAACCTCACTTTTGTTTAAACCTCTAAGTCCTAATTTTTTTGCCTCTAAATGAACCATTACAAAAATTCCAAAATAGTGAAGTAGTGCTGGAATTAATGCAGCTGCTAAAATATCTCTTAAGGGTAATTCTAAATATTCGACCATAATAAAGGCAGCAGCCCCTAAAATAGGCGGAGTTATTTGTCCACCAGTAGATGCTGTAGCTTCCACAGCACCAGAAAAATGTGGAGGATATCCAACCTTTTTCATTGCAGGTATTGTTAAAGATCCAGTTGTTACTGTATTTGCTATTGAAGACCCAGATATAGTCCCAAGAAATGCTGAAGAAAAAATCGCTACTTTTGCTGGACCTCCAGAATATCTTCCAGCTATCACCATAGCTAAATCAATAAATAATTGTCCTAGTCCTATTCTTGTTGCAAGTACTCCAAATAGAATAAATAAAAAAACATATTGAGCCATAACACCGACAGCGATTCCATAAATTCCTTGGTTAGTAATATAAATGTGATTTACAAACCCTGCCCAACTACTGCCACCGTGCTTTAAAGCTCCAGGAAAAATAGGACCATAAAGTGCAAAAATCATAAATATTATACATATTAATGGCAGTGTGTATCCAATAGATCTTCTTGCAGCTTCAAGGGTCAAAATTATAAGTATTGATCCCATTATAACTTCAGTGTTTGACGGATTTCCTACTCTGCTAGCTAATATTTCAGGAGGCAATAAAGGTAGATAAAGTGCAGTTATTACAACTAGAATTGAAAAAATTATATCTATTATAGGAACTTTGCTCTTTAATTTTTTATCAGGAAAACTTTTCCAATTATAAAATAGAAATACTAGACCAACTACAAAAGAAATATGAATACCTCTATGAAGTATATCTCTAATTGTTCCAAATCCTGAAGCATAAAAATGGTAAATTGACATTGTAACTAATGCAATAAACGTCAATAATTTTAAAAAATTTTTTAATTTTCTTTCGTTACTTTTTATTTCAAACTTTTCTTCAAGTTTTGAAACTTCTTCAGGAGAAATATTAAATTGAGACATAATAATGCCCTAAGTCTAATGACCTAGGGCACAATATATTTTAGAATACTTATATATTTAATTTATAAGTCCTGCTTCTTTATAAAACTTTTCCGCACCAGGATGTAATGGTACTCCTACTCCAGAAAGAGCTGTATCAGGCGTTATTGTTTTACCTTTAGCATGACCAACATCCATTAGCTTTCTAGACTCTTTATTCCATAAAGCTTTAGTGATTTGATAAATTAGCTCATTATCTTCTTTTGCAGACGTAAACCATTGAGCACCTACTGCTACAGTATTTACTTCATCAACTCCTTCATAAGTTCCTGAAGGAATTGGGCTTTGTGAGAAAAATCCATATTTTGAAGTCAATGCTTTAGCTCCTGCACCATCTATAGGAACTAATTTTACATCAACTGCAGATGCTAATTCAACAATAGCTCCTGTTGGAAAACCTGCTACAACAAAAATTGCATCAACTTTACCATTTCTTAATGCATCTGTAGCTGCTTTCCCTTTTAAAGCTTCAGCTTTTACATCACTAGTACTTAAACCATTTGACTCTAAAATTAATTTAGCATCAACATACGTTCCAGATCCAGGTTCATCAAGTGAAACTCTTTTACCTTTTAGGTCTTTAACAGAATTAATATTGCTTTTTTTAAGCGCAACTAAATGAATATGTTCTTGGAAAAGTGCTGCAATAGTTCTTAAATCTTTTGCTGGTTCTTTGCCTTCCATAGTTCCAGTTCCAGTGTAAGCCCAGTAAGCAACATCAGACTGTGCAAATCCTGAGTTTCTTAAACCTGAAATAATAGCATTTACATTATCTACTGATCCTCTTGATGAAACAGCAGATGCAATTAAGTTAGGAACTCCACAACTTCCACCTTTACCACATTCTCTTGATCCTGGCGGTTTAGAAATTGCATTTGCAATCATTCCACCAACTGGATAGTAAGTGTAGGCCGTTCCTCCTGTACCAATTGTAAAAAATTTTAGTTCTTGAGCAAACGATTTACCTGACAAACCAAGTGTCAGAAGTAATATCATTAGAGAACTTTTGAATAAGTTTTTTATCATTTTTACTCCAATCTATTAATTATTATTACTATTTAATATTAATCAATTATTATTGTCTATATAAATTTAGGAGTATTTATGGTGTCTTAAGTTCAGCTAAATTTTTAAATTCATTTAAAATATTAGGATTTATAAGAGCTTGAATATTTTTTATTTTATTTCCCTCAATAGTATTTCTGACAGCAATCTCGACTATTTTTCCATTTTTTGTTTTTGGTATATCTGAGACCTCAATTATTTTTTTGGGTACGTGCCGTGGGGATGCATCAAGACGTATGGCTTTTTTTATGTTTAGAGATAAATCTTCATTTAATGACTTAGGTTTCTTAAGAACAACAAATAATATAATTCTTACATCATTATCCCATTTCTGACCTATAACTATTGATTCTTTAACTTCTTTAAATTTATCGACTACTGAATATATCTCAGCAGTGCCTAACCTTGCTCCACCAGGATTTAGTGTAGCATCTGATCTTCCATAAATTACATAACCTCCAGTAGATTTTCTCTCTGCAAAATCTCCATGATGCCAAACATTTTTATATTTTTTGAAATATGCTCTCTTATATTTTTTATTATTCTTATCATTCCAAAATAATTTTGGCATTGAAGGAAAAGGAGATTTACAAACTAATTCCCCTTTTTGATTTATTAAAGATTTTCCTCTTTCAGAAAAAACATCGGTATTCATCCCTAATCCATTATTTTGAATCTGTCCCCTGTAAACTGGTGAATATATATTTCCTAATACGAAGCATGATACTAAGTCTGTTCCACCTGCAATAGACGCCAAATGAACATTTTTTTTTATATTTTTATAAACATAATCAAAACCCTCAGAAGATAAGGGTGATCCAGTTGAACAAATAGTTTTGAGATAGTTTAGTTTAAATTTTTTTTTAATATTTACGTTAAGCTTTTTTAATTGGTCTATATATTTAGCACTTATACCAAACAGAGAGATTTTTTCTTTTTCAGCTATTTTTAGAAGTAAATCAGTTCTTTTATACATTGGAAAACCATCAAAAAGAACAATAGAAGCTTTTGATGCCAAAAAAGTCATTAACCAATTCCACATCATCCATCCACAGGTAGTAAAATAAAAAACATTGTCTCCCGGCTTAACATCACAATGAAGTTTATGTTCTTTAAGATGCTGTAACAAAACTCCACCGGCTCTATGACATATGCATTTTGGTTTCCCTGTAGTTCCACTTGAATATAAAATTGCTAACTCTTTATCAAAATCGAACTTTTTAAATATGTATTCTCTCTCTTTTTTGTATTTAATTTTATTATAATAAAAAATTTTAATTCCTTTGATCCTATTTTGTTTTAAGCTTTTTTTACCAGGATAATTAGCAATTAGAACACATTTGATCGATTTAATTTTTTTTAGAATAGCTGGTAATCTTTCAAGTACATTAATCTCTTTACCGTTATAATAATACCTATCTGTAATTATTAATAGTTTCGGTTTAATTTGAGAAAATCTTTCTACAACACCTTGTATACCAAAGTCTGGAGAACACGATGACCAAATGGCTCCAATAGAACTAGTAGCTAAAAAAGTCTCAACTGTCTCAATTTGATTTGCTGTATACGCTGCAATTCTGTCTTTCTCTTTAATTTTGTTATCTTTAAAAAATTTAATTAATTTTAAAGTGTTATTATTTAATTCGTTCCAAGATTTTTCTTCTCGGTATCCATTTTCGCTAATAAATGTAACAGCTTTTGAATTATCATTTTTAGACAACAAATTTTCTGCATAATTTAATTTAGATTTTACTAAAAATTTACTTTTTAAAATTTCTTTTGGAAAATGAAACTTATTATTTTTAATACCCTTTATATTTGAAAATTCCCAAATGGAAGACCAGAAAAGCTTTGGATTTTTGATTGTCCAATTGAATAATTTTTTAAAATTTTTCTCTGGCTTATAATTAAATTTATTTGCTAAAAACTTTTCAAATTCAAATAAATTTGATTTTGATTTTATTTGAGAATTTGCTTCCCACAGTTTCTGAGGCATAAAAAAATATATTTAATTTTTAGAAATTATGATAACCTTAAAACATTAAATAATAAAAATGAGAACTTATTCCTCAATGATTCGGACTAGTTTTAGCCCATTTTTGTTCTTTAGAGATAACAATATATAGTATTGGTAAAAAAAATCACACCAAAGCTAGGAATGACAAAAAATAAAATCACAGCAGTTCTTGGACCCACAAATACAGGAAAAACCTTCTTGGCAATAGAAACTATGTTATCTTTTGATTCGGGAATGATTGGTTTCCCTTTAAGACTTTTAGCAAGAGAAGTTTATGACAAAATTATAAAAAAAGTAGATCCATCAAAAGTTGCTTTAATTACAGGTGAAGAAAAAATAATTCCAATAAATGCAAAATATTTTCTTTGCACTGTTGAGTCTATGCCATTGGATAAAAGTTTAGAATTTGTTGGTATAGATGAAATTCAAATGTGTAATGACCACGAGCGAGGTCATATTTTTACAGATAGATTGTTAAATATGAGAGGTGAAAAGCTTACCATGCTTATGGGTTCAAACTCTATTAAAAAAATTATTCAAAAACTTGATGATGATATTGAATTTAAAAATCGAGAAAGGCTTTCTAAATTATCTTTTGGTGGTCACAAAAAAATTTCAAGAATAGAGAGAAAAAGTGCTGTAATTGCTTTTTCTACTGAGGAAGTTTATGCAATAGCTGAATTGATTAGACGACAAAAAGGTGGCGCTGCTATTGTTATGGGCTCACTTAGCCCCAAAACAAGAAACTCGCAGGTAAGTTTATATCAATCTGGAGATGTTGATTATTTGGTCGCAACTGATGCAATTGGAATGGGAATAAATATGGATCTAGATAATGTTTATTTTTCAAATTTAAAAAAATTCGATGGTAAGAAACTAAGAAATTTAAATATTTCAGAAATTGGACAAATTGCAGGAAGAGCAGGAAGATATTTAAACGATGGTATATTTGGTACAACGGGCGAATGTAAAGAAATAGGACCTGAGGAAATTGAAGCGCTAGAAACTCATAGCTTTCCAGATATACAAACTATTTTTTGGAGAAACTCAAAACTGAATTTTAGAAATAAAGTTTCATTATTGAAATCTTTAGAAGAGAGACCCCATAAAGACTGGTTAAGACGAATAAATGAATGCCAAGACGAAAAGGTATTAAAATATTTTTTAAAAGAAGCAACTAATATTGAAATTCAAGATAATAATGAATTTTTACAAATATTATGGGAATGTTGCCAAATACCTGATTTTGTAAAAAAAACTTATGGACATCACTTTGAAGTTGTTAGTAAAATTTTTAAATTTTTGACTAATGGAGATAATAAAGTTCCAAATCACTATATGAAAGAACAGCTATCTTTACTGGATAAATTAGATGGAAACGTTGACTCTTTATCCAACAGAATTGCTAATGTCAGAACCTGGGCTTATGTTTCAAATAAATCAAATTGGGTTGAAAATCAGGACTATTGGATTGAAAGAGCTAAAAACCTTGAAGATAAGCTATCAGATAGACTTCATGAAGAGTTAACAAAAACATTTATCGATAAAAGAGCAAGTGTTTTGGCCAGAGGTTTAAAACAAGACATTACTTTTGAAACAGAGATTGTTAATAATGAAGAGGTAATGATAAATGAACAATTTATTGGTCGATTAAAAGGTTTAAAATTAGAATTAGATCTTAAAGTTGATACATTGGATGCTGATGTAAAATCACTAAAAAAGGCTGCAAGACAAAACGTAGTTCCTGAAATTATAAAAAGAATAACTCAAATAATTGATACTGGCTTAATTGAACTGAAAGATGATTTTAAAATTTATTGGAACGGCAACCAAATAGCAAAATTAATTCCAGGTTCAGACTATTTAAATCCGCAAATTCAATTAACTATTGATGAAATGATTGAAAATAGTGAAAAATCAAGACTTAACGATTATTTAGAGAAATGGATAAATGATAAAATTGAAACAGAGTTAAAAAGTCTTATAGATTTAAAAAATGTCAAAGATAATAATTCAGAATTAAGAGCATTAGCATATCATCTTTATGAAAATAATGGAGTAGTTAAAAGAGATCAAGTATTAAATTATTTAAATAAACTTAACCAAGATGAGAGAAAAAAATTAAGAAACTTAGGTGTAAAATTTGGAAGGTATCATATTTTTTTATTTAAACTATTTAAACCAAGTTCTGTATCGTTAAGAATTCTATTATGGAAAAACTTTAATGAGAAAAATTTAGATTTCTCACCACCAACCTTTGGATTGAACTTTTTAGAAGAAAAGAAAATTTTAAATAAAAATCTAATGCTTTTATGTGGTTTTGAAAAATTTGAAAATTTGTATGTTAGAATAGATATTTTAGAAAGGTTATTTTTAATGATTTTTAATACTAAGTCAGACAATAAAATTAAAGAGATTAAGTTAATTCCTGAGATGCTGAATTTGTTAGGTTGTAATAAAGAAAATTTTGTGAAATTAATAAAAAAAATGAATTACAAAACTTATGAGAAAGATAAAAATCTTCACTTTAAATATATTCCATCTAAAAAAGTAATTAAAAAAGATATAAGAAAGAATATTAATGACAATCCGTTTAATGTACTTTCACAACTTAATTTAAAATAATGTTTAATATTTTTAAAAAAGAAGAAACAGAAAAAGAAAATAATCATCCATCTATAATAGCAGTGGCTTGTTTATTAATTCATTCGGCAAGAATTGATGAGAATTATACAAATAAAGAAAAAAAAATTATTAAAGATGCAATTATTGAAATGGGAGCTGAAACTGAAAATATTGATAAAGTAATACAAGATGCTGAAGAAAAGGAAAGAGACTCTAATCAAATTCTCGATTTTACAAGAGAAATTAAAAATATTAATGAAGAAGACAAAAAAATTATTATAGAGGCATTGTGGGATATTATATATTCGGATGAAGATGCTGATATGTATGAAACGAACCTCATGAGAAGATTATCAGGATTACTTTATTTAGATCCAAAAGTTGTAGGGGATATTAAAGAAAAAGTTCGACAAAAAAAAACATGACATATTTAGTAAATGATAAATGCATCAAATGTAAATTGATGGATTGTGTTGAAGTATGTCCAGTGGATTGTTTTTATGAAGGTAAAAATATGCTTGTAATTAAACCTGATGAGTGTATAGATTGTGGCGTTTGTGAGCCAGAATGTCCAGTAGACGCCATAATATCAGATAATGATGACAGTAATGGAAAGTGGTTGGAAATAAATAAAAAGTATGCAGACTTGTGGCCAAACATTAATGAAAAAAAAGATCCTCCAGCGGATCATGAACAGTTTAAAGATGTAAAAGATAAGTATGAAAAATATTTTAAAGAAAATCTTGAATAATAAAAAATCTAAAAAGGTAGTTAAGAAAAAAGTTAAATCTGTAAAAAGAGTAGTAAAGATAAAAAAAGTCTCTAAGGCAATAAAAATCAAAAAAGTTGCAAAGGAGTTAAACAAAAAAAAACTAATAAAAGATTCTAAAAAAAATAAAATCGAAGCAAAATCTGACCCACTTAGAATACCTAAAAATAATGAGCAGAAACCTGAAATCAAAAAAGTTAAAAAGCAAGAAACAGAAAAAAGATTATTTAAAGTTAAGGATTATGTAGTTTATCCAAAACATGGTGTGGGACAAATTACAGAGACTAAAAAAATCAATATAGGTGGAATAGATGTTGAAACTTATGTTCTCAAATTTGAAAAAGATAAAGCAAATGGAATGGTGCCTGTAAATAAACAGTCACATCTAAGACCGTTAGCCACAATCAATCAGATTAATAAGTGTGTAAGTATATTAAAAAGTAAACCAAAAATAAAAAGATCGATGTGGAGTAGAAGAGCCCAAGAGTATGAGGCTAAGATATCATCTGGTAAGATTTATGATTTAGCTGAAGTAGTAAGAGATCTTAATAAAGGTGATGATATTATGATCGATCAGTCTTATAGTGAAAGACAATTATTCGAAAAAGCTTACGACAGACTATTAACTGAATTCCAGATTGTGATGGGATCAAGTTTAGAAGATGCTCAAAAAAAGCTGGACAAAGCTTTAAAGAGAAATTTAGAGAAACAAGCGCAAAAGGTCGATGAAAAACAAATAGTTGAAGAACCCATAAATCAGGAACTAACAGAATAAAAAACGCTCTCCACGCAAGCGCCATGAAGAGCGTTATCAGTTAAAAAGAATACTAAACTATCTTCTTTTTTTCTTCTTAGCTTTTTTCTTAGCTTTTTTCTTAGTTTTCTTTTTAGCAGCTTTCTTTTTTCTTTTAGCCATCTTTAGCTCCCTTTTTTTATAAACGAATCTTTATGATTCGTTAATAACTAATTTTTATTTTTTTTGAATAGTTATGTCAAACATATAATTTTTTATAAAATATTTTAAAAAAAATTATTTTTTTATTTTTTTAAATTAATTAAAAAAAAAGTTAAATAAATCGCTATTTATAAAGTGTTTTTTTAAAAATTTTTAATAAAGTTTTTCAAATTCGTTTTTATATTTTTTAATTATTTTATATCTTTTTAGTTTTAATGTTGGAGTTAACATTCCATTCTCAATTGAAAATTTTTCATTAATTATAAAAAATTTTTTTATATTTTCTATTCTAGAAAGATTTTTATTTATAATATCTAATTCTTTTTTGATTTGATCTTGTGTTACATTTATATTGTCATCAGATAGAACTAATAAAGCGACTAAATATGGTTTATTATCTCCATAAACGATTGATTGATCAATAAATTTTGAATTTGATAATTCATTTTCTATTTTGACAGGAGAAATGTTATCTCCACCTGGAGTAATCAAAATATCTTTTTTTCTGTCAGTAATTTTTAAGTAACCATTCTCAAAAATTCCAATATCTCCTGTATGTAACCAGCCATCTTTTAAAACTTTGTTAGTTTCTTCCTCATTATTCCAATAACCCAACATTACATTTTCGCCTTTTACTAAAATTTCACCGTCTAAGGCTATTTTTACCTCATTGCCTTTAAATGGTGGCCCTACAGTCTCAACCCTAATATCGTCAATTGGATTACAACTTACAACTGGAGAAGTTTCTGTTAAGCCATAACCTTGCAGAGTAGGAAGTCCTATAGCATTTAAGAAAATACCAACTTCTTTATCAAGGGCTCCACCACCAGAAACGAAAGTTTTAAGCTCACCACCAAATTGACTTTTAATTTTTTTTCTTACTATTTTTTCCAAAATATTATCAATTAATTTTTCTAAAATTGTTAAAGATTGTTTATTTATTTTCTTGGTCCCTAGTTCTAACATCTTTACTATTAGTTTTTTCTTTAAACCTGTTACTTTATTAAAACTTGCATTAATTTTTTGAAATAAATTTTGGTAAAACCTAGGTACTGCAGTCATTAGTTGAGGTTTACAATCGTTCATATTTTTAATTAATTTCTCAATACTTTCAGCATAAAATATTTTTGCACCAACACTTATTTGAACAAATTGGACAGTGTGTTCATAAGAATGTGAGAGAGGCAACCAGGTTAAAAATCTAGTCTGGTCTGTTAGCAAAGGTTTCAATATATCGAGCGCACCATCACAATTATTTAAAATTCCACCATGACTTAAGATTACACCTTTTGGGTTGCCTTGTGTTCCTGAAGTATAAATAATACAAGCTGGATCATTTCTTTTAATTGATAAGTCTGGTACATTTAAATCTTGATAATCTAAATTATAGAATAATTTGTTTATGTTTAAATAGTCATGCTCACCTATATCTAATTCTTCAAAAGAAAAAATTTTTGAAATAAAACTCTTTTTTTTAATAATATCTTTTACTTTGTTGTATTGTTCTTGATTTGAAACAAATATTAATTTTGGATTACAATTTTCAATTATATATTCATAATCTTTTTCAGCATAAGTTGTATAAGCTGGAACAGTTATAGCTTCTGATAACATTATAGAAAGATCTGCTATAAACCATTCAGGTCTATTTTCAGAAATTAATAAGCATCTATCACCTTTATTTGCATATTTTTTTATTTCTAAAGAAAGTTTTTTAATTGAATGGAATGTTTTTTCCCATGTAAAATTATTATCAGTATCTTTTAAGGATGTTAAAAGAATATTATCTTTTTTTTGTTCTTTATATTTAATAAAAAACAATTCGACTAAATTATTTATATTTTGTGTACTCATAAATTTTTGGTGGGCAAAGAGAGAATCGAACTCTCACAGTATTGCTACCATTGGATTTTGAGTCCAACGCGTCTACCAGTTCCGCCATTCGCCCAAAACTTTACATATTTTAACTCATAGTATTAAATCACTTATTATAATAAAAGAAAATATGTTTAAAGAGCTTTACAATAAAACAATTAAACTTGCAGGTAACAAAAGATCTAAGTCTATTTTAGGATTTATATCTTTTATTGAAAGTTTTATATTCCCAATACCACCAGATGTTTTGATAATTCCTATGACAATAGCTCGAAAACATGAATGGATTAAAATTGCATTAATAGCAACTATTGGGTCTATTTTGGGAGCATGTCTTGGCTATTTTATCGGATATGTTTTCTTCAATGAAATTGGACTAAGAATTTTTGATATTTATGGTGTTGATGATACTTCATTTTTAAAAGATAAAGTCTCCTCAGAAGGTGGTGTTATTGCCTGGATAACTTTATTAGCAATTGCTGGGTTTTCTCCAGTGCCTTTCAAGCTACTTACAATCACAAGTGGTTTTATAAACTTTAATATTTTGTATTTTATTATCATTTCTCTCGTAACAAGAGGATCGCGTTTTTTTTTAATAGCATTTTTAGTTGGAAATTTTGGACCTACAATGAAAAAAATTATTGAAAAAAAACTTATTAAGTTCTCAATCTTTTTATCGATTATTCTTATTATTTTTGCTTATTTTATATATAAATTTTTAAATAATTTTATTAATTAAATATGATCCTATTTCCTAATAGAAAAAATTTTTATTTAATTATTTTATCTATCTCATTAATTTCTATAATTTCAGCTTTATACATTGAGTATATATTGCAGTATCAACCATGTAAGTTATGTATTTATCAAAGGTTACCTTACCTAGCTGCAATATTTGTAAGCTTTATCGGGTATAATTATTCGAATAATGATCAAATATTAATAGTTACAATTATGATATTTGCTTTGAGCGCTATACTATCTGGGTATCATTTTGGAATTGAGAATAGTATATTTGATGAGCTATCAGCCTGTACAAATGGATCATCTGATAGTTTAAATAAATCGGAATTACTAGAGTCTCTTAAGAAAAGTATGCCTGTTAACTGTAAAGATGCTACTTTTAATATTCTTGGAATTTCACTAGCGGCAATTAATACAATTTTATCAATTTTAATTATTATTTTTTCTATTAGAACATTGGTCTATGAAAAAAACTAATAAAAAAAAATTAGAAGAATTTATAAGAGTAGATCACGCTGGAGAAAGAGGTGCAATTAAAATTTATGAGGGTCAACTGCTTGCATTAAATACTATTGTGAAAAATGATGATTTGAAACAAATTATTGGAGAAATGAAAAAGCATGAGGAGGAACACTCAAATTTTTTTGAGGATGAAATAGAAAAAAGAAACATAAAACCAACAAAATTACTACCATTATGGGATTTGCTTGGGCTGGGTCTTGGATTTGGTTCAACGATACTTGGAAAAAAAGCAGCTATGTTATGTACGGCCTCTGTCGAGGAGGTAATTGACGAACATTATAAAAGCCAAATTGACCAAATAGAGGGAGATGAAAAGGATTTAAAAGAAAAAATAATAAAATTTAGACAAGACGAATTAGATCATAAAGATATAGCCTACGAGAAAGGTGCTACAAAAAAAGGTCTTTATTCAATTATGGATAAAGTAATTAAAACTGGTTCTAAGGTTGCTATAAAAATTTCTGAAAAAATTTAGTTACGGTTCAAGTTCGACATCCCAATACAAATAGTCCATCCAACTTTTATGTAAAAAGTTAGGTGGAAAATTCTTTCCATTTTTATGAAGATCTTCTGTGGTAGGTTGAAAAGGCCATTGATTTAATGTCATACCTGAGTTCTTTATTAGTCTTCCTCCCTTTTTAACATTACAGGAAGAACAAGCTGTTACAACATTATCCCAATTGGTTTTTCCACCTTTTGATCTTGGCAATAGGTGATCGAAAGTTAATTCATCTTTGCTTCCACAATATTGGCAGCTAAACTTATCTCTTAAAAATACGTTAAACCTTGTAAAGTTTGGATTTGATTGAGGTCTAATGTATGATTTAAGAGCAATTACACTTGGAAGTTTCATACTAAACGAAGGACTTCTGATTTGTCTGTCATAATAACTAACAATAGAAACTCTATCTAAGAAAACAGATTTAATTGAGTCTTGCCAACTCCACAATGAAAGTGGATAATAACTTAAAGGTCTATAATCTGCATTTAAAACTAATGCTGGACATTTTTCTAGCGAAATACTTTGATCTGAAAGCTCAATCATAATTAAAATATATATTAAATATATTTTTAATCAACTTTACTAATTGTACATTAAGGATTTATTAATTAATTATATTTTTTTTAATAAAGTTTAATGCCGCACTTGATGCTTCCATAGGTATATGGTGATCACAATTTTTAATCATTAAAGTTTCAATTTTTATTTTATTTCTGATAAAAAAATCTTTAGCTTCAAGTAAATTGCTTGGTGGAACGATTGTATCATTTTCACCATGTATCATTAAGATATTAGTTTTATTTTTAATTCTTGGAGAAAGGTCTTTCATATTTATGATTCTGCCAGAAAACCCTACAATACAACTAAATTTTTTTTCTGATGTTAGACCAACATTTAATGACATCATGCATCCTTGACTGAAACCAGAAACACAAATTTTTGAATACTCCAAATTAAAGTAATCACTTACTTCTAAAATATAATTCTTTAAAACATTTTCTGCCTTTTTCGATTCTCGAAGAGTATATTCTGTATCTTCATTATTTAAATCAAACCATTGAAATCCTGTTGGATTTATACTGCACACTTCGTGTGCATCAGGACATAAAAAAACTGTATTTTTTAAAAATCTTTTCCAATTTAAAGTAATCATACTGATGTCTTTACCATCACCTCCATATCCATGAAGTAAGATTACAGCACTTTTAACTTCCTCATTATTCTCTGGTTTTATTATTGTTGTATTTAATGAAAGTTTCATAAATTTTTTGGTAACCAATCAAGCAAAGATTGATCATTAAAGTCAATGTAACCAACAATTCTTCCAACTTCAAAACCATTTCGATCTATTAGAATTGTTGTGGGTAATCCTCGTAGTTTAAATAACTGTGAAAACTCTGGTCCAGATCCTGTAAATATTTCTAAATTTTTAATTTTGATTTTATCAAAAAAATCCTTAGATTTTTTATAACTATCGCCACCTATATTAATTGGAATTATATTTATATTTTTAAATTCATTTAAGGTTTTTAGTTTATCCAAAGATGGCATTTCTTTTTTGCAAGGAGCACACCAAGTAGCCCAAAAATTTATTATTAATGGGTTTGATTTATAATTATTTAAACTTACTTTTTGGCCATCAGATTTAATAAATTCTATATTTTCAATTTTTTTCTTGTCTTTATGTACTATAAGATTCTTAATTTCTGGACGCTCTATTGAATATGAGACGCTAGATGATATTAAGTAAAATATTATTATAAGATAATTAAAAAAAATGATTTTCATAAAAATTAGAACAACTAAATATCATGGGTAAAAATAAAAACAATCAACCAATTTGGAATACTAGAATTAAAAAGGAACAAACAAACCTTTTTAAAAAGGTTGGTGGATCAATAGAAATTGATAAAAGATTATTCAGAGAAGATATTGAAGCTTCAATTGTACATGTTGAGATGCTGTTTAGACAAAAAATTATAAATTTTAAAATTAAAAATAAAATAGTATGGGGTCTGAATAGAATTAAGAACGAAATTATAAAAAAAAAATTTATTTTTGATAGTAAGCTTGAGGATGTTCATATGAATATAGAACACAGACTATTCGAATTAATTGGAGAAGACGCAGGGTATATTCATACAGCTAGATCAAGAAATGATCAAGTTGTCACAGATTTTAAAATGTGGCTGAGAAAAGCTAATAAAGAAATTGCTAAAAATATTGATGCAACAATTAAAAATATTTTAAAAAAAGCAGAAAAAAATGTAGAGACAATTATGCCTGGTTTCACTCACCTAAAAAACGCACAACCAGTTTCTTTTGCTCATTACTTAATGGCGTATTTAGAAATGTTTAACAGGGATAAAAAAAGATTTAAAAACAATTTAGAGAGTCTTAATGAAAGTCCACTTGGTGTTGCTGCTTTAACAGGTACTTCTTTTAAAATAGACAGATTTTATACTTCAAAAAAACTAGGTTTCACAAGACCTACTAAAAACTCAATTGATACTGTTTCTGATAGAGATTTTGTAATTGATTTTCTTTATTCTTGCTCTGCATGCGCTGTTCATATCTCTAGGATTGCAGAGGAGTTTATAATCTGGAATTCAGATGCTTTTAAACTTATTAATTTGAATGATAAAATTGTGACTGGATCATCCATTATGCCTCAAAAAAAAAATCCTGATCCTCTAGAATACTTGAGAGGCAAAACAGGTTCCATGTTTGGAAATCTATTTTCTATGCTTACAACGTTAAAAGGGTTACCCCTTTCTTATTTTAAAGATTTGCAAGACGATAAAGAAATTGTTTTTAAATCATTTGATCAATTAAAAAATTCCTTAATTATATTAAATGATGTTCTTAAAAATTTTTCACCAGATAAAAAAAGAATGATTGAACTTGCGGAAAGTGGCTATATTACAGCAACTGATTTAGCAGATTATATGGTTAGAGAATTAAATTATCCATTTAGAAAAGCCTATTTACAAACAGCAAAAATCGTAAATTTTGCTGAAAAAAATAAAAAAAAACTGTCAGAACTCACAATTAAAGAGATCAATAAAATTGAAAAAAGTTTAACCACCGACGTTCTAAAAGTATTTGAACTAAAAAAATCTGTTAATTCCAAAGTTTCTTACGGTGGAACTTCTTTCGACAACATTAAGAAAATGATATTAAGTTATAAAAAGAAATAACTATGATTAAAAAAATAACTTTAATTACTATATGTCTAATTTTATTAACTTCATGTGGAAGAAAAAATGAGCCAAAATATGAGGCATCATTAAATAATAATGTTATGAAATTTAATAATTTTAATAACGTATTTGAAATGCCAAATAAAGATGAAATATATCAATAATATTTTTACAATTGAAAAATCTAAACTCACAAAAGTAATAAAAATGTTTGAAACACCAATTTTTTGCTATTCAGAGAAAAAAATTAATGAAAATATAAGTAACTTTAAAAGAAGTTTTAAATCGTTTTCTCCAATCATATGTTTTTCAACTAAGTCAAACTGTAATATAGAAATACTTAAACTAATTAAACGAAGTGGATTAGGAGCTGATGTTGTCTCTAAAGGTGAATTAATGATTGCTCTCAAAGCTGGAATAAATCCAAAGAAAATTGTTTTTTCTGGGGTAGGTAAAACCAGATCAGAATTGATTTATGCAATAGATAAAAATATTTTATTAATTAATTGTGAGTCAAAAAGTGAAATATTAGAAATTGAAAGTATAGCAAAATCTAAGAATAAAAAGGTAGATATTGGGATTAGATTAAATCCAAATACCGACGCAAAAACAATTAAACAAATTTCAACTGGTAAAAAAGAAAATAAATTTGGTGTTGATGAAAAGACATTTATTAAAGTTTCAAAATATATAAAAAGTTCAAAATTTTTGAAACTAAAATGTTTAAGTGTCCATATTGGAAGTCAAATCCTAGATTATAAACCTTATCAAAAAATGCTAAAAGTCTTAGACAAATTAATAAAAAAAATTAACATTAATTTTGAGTTTATAGATCTTGGTGGTGGTATGGGTATTGACTATAACAAGGATAATAAGAAATTTAATTATAAAAAATATAATCAAATTATTAAAAAATTTTTAAAAAAGCATAAATCAAAAATTATTTTTGAACCTGGTAGATCAATTATAGGTGATACTGCAATATTAATTTCAAAAATTATTTATATAAAAGAAAATTCTAAAAAAGATTTTATTATTGTAGATGCAGCTATGAATGATTTTATGAGACCTGCGTTGTATGGGGCTAAGCATAAAATAATTCCATTAAAAAAAACTAATAAAATGACTAAGAAAAGTTATGATTTTGTAGGCCCTATTTGCGAAACAACAGATAAATTCTTAACGACAAATAAATTTCAAAAATTAAATGAGAAAGATTATATTATTATTTGCGACGTAGGAGCATATGGCTCATCTTTATCTTCAAATTATAACATTAGACCTAAACCTGCTGAAATATTAATTAAAGGTTCAAAAATAAATATAATTAAAAAAAGACAAAAACTAAAAGATATAATTTAGTTTTTGACAAAAATGATAAGAAAACTTCTATTTTTATTTTTTTTCTTTCTAGGTATATCTATAATTTCAATAATATTCCTGCCATCATTAATAATGCCAACTAAAATAGTCTTATTTGGTGGAAAACTAATGGGAAGATGGGCAGCATTTTGCATTCAAATTTTTTTACAAACAAAAATTATTGTTAAAGGTAGAGAAAATATTATTAAAAATGAAAAGTTTTTTATTGCTTGTTCTCATCAATCAATGTTTGAAACTTTTTACCTACAAACAATTTTTAATTCACCAGTATTTATTTTAAAATATGAATTAATCAAAATTCCTATATTTGGTTGGTATTTAAAAAAGATAGGATCAATTTCAATAAATCGAAATAAAATTAGTAAAAATAATTTAGGTTTAATTGATAAAATAAAAAATTCTGTAAGAAATTCAGAAAGACCGTTAATTATCTTCCCACAAGGAACTAGAGTTTTGCCAAATGAAACAGTTCCCTTTAAAAAAGGAGTTGGTAGAATTTATGATGAATTAAAAATATATTGTCAACCCGTGGCTATAAATTCTGGAAATGTTTGGCCAAAAGATGGAAAATTAGCTTCAAATAAAACAATAATATTATCAATTCTTCCAGCAGTAAAACCTGGAATGAGATCATCAGACTTTACAAATTATATAGAAGATAAAATATATGCCGAATTAAAATTAATGAATTAGCCCTTCATTGGCATTACAACATATATACTATCATAATCAGCTGGGTCTCTAATTAAAGCTGGTGAACCTGTATCTTTAAGATAAATCTCAATGTTGTCTCCATCAAGTTGGGAAGCGACATCAATTAAATACCTAGAATTAAAGCTTATGTCTAGCTCGTGATCAAACTTAACACTTAAACTTTCTTTACCGTCACCACTATTTGTATTGTTAACTGAAAGATCTAGATTATCCTTTGAAAGATTGAATTTTACGCCGTCTTTTTTATCTAATGAGACTGACGCAACCCTATCTACAGAATTTAAAAATGATTTTAAATCAACTTCTAATTTTTTTTGGTTTTCCTTAGGTATTACCTGCACGTAGTTTGGAAATTTTCCATCAATAAGCTTCGATATCAATATACTATTGTTAATTTCAAATTTAATTTTTGATTTAATATTTGATATTTTTACATCCCCTTCATAGTCCTCTAATAATGAACATAGTTGAAAAATAGTCTTCTTTGGTAATATTATCTGATCAAATTGGACTTTATTTTGGAGTCTTATCTTTGATATAGACATTCTATGACTATCGGTAGCTGCTGCTGTTAAAAAATTTTTATCTTCAACTTCAGTCTGGTGTAAAAATATTCCACTTAAATAATGTCTTGTTTCATCGTTGGACACTGAAAATTTACATTTATTTAGCAGCTTTAGTAACTCTTTTGATTTGATTGAAAACTCATTTTCATTAAAATTTTCATCTGTTAAAGGAAATTCAGAAGCACTGATACAATTTAAATTGAAAACGGATTTATCAGACTCTAAATGCAATTTATTTTCACTAGGATTAGAAAAGTTAATTTTACTTCCCGATGAAAACTTTCTAACAATATCATACATTATTGATGAAGATGAGGTAGTTTTACCCTCTTCTATTATTTCAACATTTGGAATTTGATGAATAAAAATTAAATCAAGATCAGTAGCTGTAATTTTTAGTTTTCCATTACTTACATCCAATAATACATTTGAAAGTATTGGCAAAGTACTTCTTTTTTCAATTACACCCTGACAATAATTTAAAGATTTTTGAAGGTCTTGTTGATTTAAACTAAACTTCATTTTCTTGATTATACAAAATTTTATTTTTTAAACTATCAATATTAATATTTAATTCACTATCCTCTTTTCTTAATCTCTCTATAGTTTTAACTGAGTGGATTACAGTTGTGTGATCTCTATTAGAAAAAGATCTACCTATTTCTGGTAATGATTTAGATGTTAGCATTTTTGCAAGATAGATTGCAGTCTGCCTAGGTCTTACAAGATATCTTGATCTTCTTGGTGAAAGCATTTCATTTTTGCTAATTTTATAAAATTTACAAACTACTGTCTGTATTGTATCAATATCTACTGTATTTTTTGTGAGATTTAGTAAATCTTTTAAAACTATTTTAATTTCCGACAAATTCGGAACCTTATTATAAATCCTTGTGAATGAAACAATTCTATTAAGTGCTCCAACTAATTCTCTAATACTAGTTTTAATTTCTGTGCTTAAAAATTTTTGAATTTCCTCAGAAATTACTACTTGATTTGAGTAAGATAATTTTAATTCTTCAGTTTTAGATTTAATAATTTTATACCTTAGTTCAAAATCAGGATTTTGAATATCTACAACTAAACCACCTGAAAACCTCGATTTTATTCTCTCTTGAATCCTAGATAGTTTATTCGGTGGTCGATCTGCTGAAATTATTATTTGTGAATTTTTATCTAATAATGCATTGAAGGTATGAAAAAATTCTTCTTGCATTGCCTCTTTACCATTCATGAACTGAATATCATCTATTAATAAAATATCAGTGTTCCTAAAGTACTCTTTAAACTTTACCATCTCATTTGATTTAATAGACTTAACAAACTGATACATGAATCTTTCTGCTGATATAAACATAACTTTACTCTTTTCTTTCAATTCTAAACCAATAGCGTTTAATAAGTGTGTTTTACCCATTCCTACACCACCATATAAATATAAAGGATTGTAGTGAGCTATATCTTTTGAAACTTTTTTTGATGCTTCAAATGCTAATTTGTTGCTTTCTCCAGTTATAAAATTCTTAAAGTTTTTATTTGGATCTATTCTATTATATTGAAGATAAGAGTCTTTTATAAACGATATATTATCTTTATTACTTTCAATAGAGTTTTGAGTTGCTACATCTGTGTGACTATTATCTTCGTCTTTATTGTTTTTAATTATAAATTCTATTCTAACTAGGTCTTTTTTGTATGCTTTAATTGTCTGCAGTATTTGGTCTAAATATCTTGACACTATCCAATCTCTTATAAATCTTGTTGAGACTGAAAATAATACATAATTATGAAATTCTTCAACTAATTCAATTTTTTTGATCCAACTCTCAAAAATATCGTTTCCAAGTTTTTCACGTAATTCTTTTTTAATAATTTGCCAATCAATTTTCTTTTCGAGTGCCTTATTGTTTTGTAAATTATTTTTCATGAGGGAATTCCACTTAAGACTTATAAAAATTTATTGCAATAAATTTATTTGTAAAAACAAAAATAAATAAAATTTATGATTGAATAAATTTCTAATTGAATTTTTTTAAAAATCATTTTTGCAACCTGGTGGGGTAACAATTAAAAATTAAAATTTTACTAAATCTATATCTAGTAATTTTATAAATAAAACTTTTAGATGTGGTAATTTGAAATCTAATTGTACGTTTAAGTTGTATGCAAAAAAATTTATACCTATTAGAGGTTGTTATAAAGAATTAATTTTTTTTGTAATTCTCGATACATTCCTTGAGGCATTTTGTCTTTTAATAACACCTGTTTTTGCCATTGACATTAATTCTGAATTTAGCTTCGGTAGAAATGCTAGAGCTTCTTTTTTATCCTTTTTTTCGATTATGGAGTTCATTTTTTTTAATGCACCTCTATAACGACTCTTTCTGGATCTGTTAACAGCCGTTTGTCTTTTAATTTTTCTATTACGTTTAATTGCTGATTTTGTATTCGCCATAAGCGTGAGTGTATATCCTCAGATAATGATTGGGTCAATACATTAATTATTTATTTTTGACATAAATTGCAAAAAAAACTAGACCTATTTGAAATAAATTTTTTGTGTATTATCCCTTTGCAACTATATTTTAAACATTTTTTATTTTCTCTTTGATAAACATTAAAATTTTTTTGAAAAGAACCTTGATCTCCACTTGTATTCATAAAATCCCTTATACTCGATCCTCCTTTCTCAATCGCTTTTCTCAAAACTATTTTTGAAAAATGAGAAATTTTTTGACAATCATTTAAATTGAGTGAACTTACCCCTCTAGATGGTAAAATCTTACATAAAAACAGTATTTCACTTGCATAAATGTTACCAATTCCTGAAACAAAATTTTGATCAATTAAAAAATTCTTAATATTTTTTTTTTTATTTTTAAAGTAATTAAAAATATAGTTTTTATCGAATAATTGGTCAAAAGGCTCTGGCCCATATTTTTTAAAGTTATTATTTATTTCTTCATCATTTTTAAAATAAGAAAAATAACCAAATCTTCTTGGATCATTATAAATTAATTTAAAGTTATCAATTTTGATTTCTACATGATTATGCTTTTTTGGTAATAATGGAGAATGATAAAAACTAGTGTTTGTTAAGGAATTCTTTTTTCTAGATTTACTAATTAAATGAATAGTTCCTGACATCCCAAGATGAATCATTAAATTAGAACTATCCTCAAATTTGAGAATTAAATGTTTTGAAAACCTATCTACTTTTACAATTTTTTTTTTTACAATATTTTTTTCAAAATTTTTTGGGATTTTAAATCTTAAATTTCTATTTTTTATTAATATGTCTTTAATAATCTTTCCAGTAATACTCTTATTCAAAGATTGTTTGACGATTTCTACTTCTGGTAATTCAGGCATTTCATATTATATTAGTGTTTTAATATAATTTATATGCAACAAAATCTTCAAAATAAAGCGGGTCTCGTCGAAGGAGTATTTAATAAAGTCTACGATAAATATGATTTGATGAACGATTTTATGTCCTTTGGAATTCATAGGCTTTGGAAAAAAAACCTTATGAATTGGATGAGTCCAACAAAAAACAAAAAGTATTTAGATGTTGCTTGTGGAACTGGTGATTTAGGAAAATTATTTTTAGATAATACGGATAAGAATGGAGAAATTTTCTCTTCAGATTCGAACGTTAAAATGATTGAAAAAGGTAAAAAAAGATTAAGGAAGTATAAAAATATAAAATGGCTTGTTGCAGAGGCAGAAAAGTTGCCATTCAAAAATGATACTTTTGATTTTTATACAATTAGTTTTGGTTTGCGAAATACAAAAAATTTAAATAAATCTTTATCAGAAGCTCACAGAGTTCTTAAACCTGGTGGAAGATATATGTGTTTAGAATTTTCAAAAATTCAAAATTCTAATTTAGATTTTTTATATAAAAATTATTCAAAATTAATTCCTCACATAGGAAAAGCAGTTGTTGGTGATAAAGAACCTTATGAATATTTAACCAAAAGCATAGAAGAATTTGTTAATCAGGAAGAATTGATAGATTTAATGAAACAAAATAATTTTAAAAACTGTTCATATAGAAATTTATCTGGCGGAATAGTAGCTATTCATTCTGGTTGGAAAATATAATGTTCAAAAGATTAATTACATTATTTAAACTTGGTAGAAAACTCGCTAAGTCTGATGTTTTAAGTATTGTATCAAAATTTAACAAACCACCTTTACTAATAAGTGTAATATTTAAATTACTTTCCTTTTCTTTTACTAAAAAAGATGTGTCATTTAATAATTTAAGTGAAGGCGAAAAATTATCTAATTCATTAGCATCTATGGGTACAACTTTTATTAAACTCGGCCAGTTTCTAGCAACAAGGCCAGATATCATAGGAGATAAATTATCAAAGGAGTTAGAAAATTTACAAGATAAACTTCCACCTTTTTCACAATCAAAAGCTAAAGAAATGATTAAAAATGACTTAGGTGATGAACTATATAATTCAATTATTAATATTAGTGAACCAGTTGCAGCTGCCTCTATTGCTCAAGTACATAAAGCTCAAATAAATGATAGTGGAGTTATTAAAAATGTAGCAATAAAAATACTAAGACCAAATATTAAAAAGATCTTTAATGAAGAAGTAGATGCTTTGATGCTTTTTGCATATATTATTGAGTCACTAATCAAAAAAACTAAAAGATTAAAGTTGGTTGAAGTAGTTTTTTTATTGAAAGAAATTACCAGTCTTGAGATGGATTTAAGATTTGAAGCTGCTGCAGCTAATGAATACGCAGAAAATACCAAAAATGACGCTGGTTTTGAAGTTCCTAAGATCTATTGGGATTATACAAGCGAAAATATAATGACCCTTGATTGGATTGATGGTGTATCAATTAGAGAGACAGAAGAGCTTGAGAAAAGATCAATTGATACAAAAAAAATTGCCTCTGACATAATTCAACATTTCTTAAGGCATGCAGTAAGGGATGGTTTTTTTCATGCAGATATGCATCAAGGAAACATTTTTGTAAATGAAAGTGGTCAAATTGTTCCTATAGATTTTGGTATTATGGGAAGGCTTGATAATGTCAGTAAAAGATTTTTAGCTGAAATTTTATTTGGTTTTATACAAAGAGATTATAAAAAAGTTGCAGAAGTGCATCTTGCGGCAGGACTAGTTCCAAATAATGTACCTGTCAATGATCTTGCTCAGGCATTAAGATCAATTGGTGAACCAATTTTTGGACACTCTATAAAAAATATTTCAGGCGGTAAGCTACTAAAACAACTTTTTGATGTTACGGAAAAATTTAATATGCAGACTCAACCTCAGTTACTTATGTTACAAAAAACAATGGTAGTAGTTGAGGGAGTTGCAAGAAGATTAAACCCTGAAACAAACATTTGGGAAACATCTAAACCTGTTCTAGAAAAATGGCTAAAAGAAACCAAAGATCCTATAAATTCAATTAATGAAACATTAAAAGATTCTGTGGAAGTATTAAAACGACTTCCAAATTTACCTGAGGTAATGGATAAAGCAAACCAAGCTCTTAATTACCTTGCAAGTGGTCAAATACCCCAAAATTCAAACTCGTATAATGAATTAAATACTAAAAAAGAAGAAATGAAGTCATTTAGAAACCAATCTATTATTGGCTTATTATCTCTTGTAATTTTAACCCTATTGGTATTTTAATTCTTCTCATGAAAAATAAAAAAATACTTCTAATCATATGTGGTGGAATATCTGCTTACAAAAGCTTAGAGGTGATAAGAGGTTTAAAAAAAAGAGATGTAAGTATTAAAACAATACTTACAAAGAGTGGTAAAAACTTTGTAACACCTTTATCTATTTCATCACTTTCGCAAGAAAAAGTATATGAAGACATATTCAGTGCTGAAAATGAGGCAGAAATGGATCATATTTCACTTTCTAGATGGGCAGATTTAATTTTAATTGTGCCAGCAACAGCAAATACAATCTCAAAATTAAGTTATGGTTTAACTGACGACCTAGCTAGTACTGTCGTTTTAGCATCTGATAAACAAGTGTTTTTAGTTCCAGCTATGAATGTCAGAATGTGGGAACATAAATCAACTAAAGATAATTTATCAAAATTAAAAAGTTACGGTTATAAGATAATTGGTCCTGAAATTGGGGATATGGCTTGTGGAGAGTATGGAAAAGGCAAAATGTCAGAACCATCATATATATTAAAGACTATAGAAAATTATTTTAAGAATATTAAAAAAAATAAAAAATATAAGGCATTAGTTACAGCTGGACCTACTAAAGAGTTTATAGATCCAGTAAGATTTATAACTAATAAATCAAGTGGAAAACAAGGTTATGAAATTGCTAAATCATTAAGAGATAATGGTTTTGAAACAACACTTATTTCTGGAGAAACAAATTTAGACCCAGTTGAGGGAGTTAAATTTATTTCAGTTAAAACTGCAGAAGAAATGTTTAGGGAAACTCTCAGAAATCTACCAACTGATGTTGCTATTTTTAATGCAGCAGTAGCAGATTTTAAAGTTAAAGAGATCAATAGTGAAAAAATTAAAAAAAGCGAAAATTTGGATCTTAAGTTAGAAAAAAATATTGACATTTTATCAAACATATCAAATCATAATTCACTTAGACCAAAGATTACAATTGGATTTGCAGCAGAATCACAAAATCTTGAAATAAATTCAAAGAGAAAATTAGACCAAAAAAATTGTGATTGGATTATTGCAAATGATATTTCAGATAAAACAATAGGTTTTGACTCAGATGATAATGAGGTTTCTATATTTTATAAAAATAAAGAAAGTGAAAAGTTATCAAAGAAAAACAAATCTTTAATAGCATCTGAGATTGTGGATAGAGTTATCTCTGAGCTTAATTAATCAATGGTAAAGGTTTTATTCAAGAGACTTAACCAAAAAGCAAAACTTCCAAGTTATAAAACTAGTGGATCTTCGGGTATGGATCTGATGGCATGTGTAGCTGAACCTGTAACAATCAAACCAAATGAGTCGAAATTGATACCAACAGGTATTGCAATTGCAATTCCTGAAGATACAGAGGTTCAAATTAGACCTAGATCTGGTCTTGCTGCAAAATCAAGTATTAGCGTACTAAATACACCGGGTACAATTGATAGTGATTATAGAGGAGAGCTAAAAATTATTTTATTTAACCATGGTAAAGATGAATTTACTATCAATGATGAAGATAGAGTTGCTCAAATGGTTTTAATGCCTATTTTAAAAGTAGAAATTGAAGAAACAAATGAATTACCAGAGACAATCAGAGGGTCTGGAGGATTTGGATCTACTGGTAAATAGTAAATGTTTAGTAACAAAGATCTCGAGCGATATTCAAGACAGATTATTTTAAAAAAAGTTGGAGTTTTAGGTCAAAAAAAAATTCAAAATTCCAAAGTTCTCGTTGTTGGATGTGGTGGATTAGGGTCACCAGTGATTGATTTACTTTCACGAGCAGGTATTGGTAAAATTGGGATGATGGATCATGACAAAGTTAGTTTATCAAATTTACACCGACAAATTATGTTCACTGCTGATGATGTTGGAAAATATAAAGTTAATATTTTAAAGAAAAAAATAAGTAAAATTAATAAAAAAGTAAAAGTTAAAATTTATAGGAACAAAGCAGACGAGAAAAATTTAGGGAAAATTCTGAAAAAATATGATGTAATTATTGATGGTACAGATAATTTTAAAGCAAAATTTCTTTTAAATAAATTTTCGTTAAAATATAAAAAAAAACTTATTATTGGAGCTATAAGTAAATTTGAAGGACATATTTTTACATTTGATTTTAGTTTAAAAAAAAGTCCCTGTTTAAAATGTTTTTACCAAGGTGAACCAGCAGAAGGAGTTTTGGATTGTGAAACAGATGGTATATTGGGATCAACGGCAGTTATTACAGGTAGCCTACAGGCCAATGAAGTTCTGAAGGCAATTTTAAATGTTGGTGGAAATTTAAATTCCCATATTTTAATAATAGATTTGTTAAATCTTAAATTTAGAAAAGTATTATTTAGAAAAAGGAAAGGATGCATATGCGGAAATATTTAATACTTTCTTTTTTTTTTCTTTTAACATTTTCATCGTTCGCACAAGAGAATAATTATTTTCTGATGTTAAAAAATAAAAAAGTAAATGTTAGGTATGGTCCAAGCTTTGATTATCCAATTAAATATGTTTATAGAAAGATAGAATTACCTCTAAAAGTGATCGATAAAAAAGAAAATTTCAGAAGAGTTATTGATCATAAAAAAAATAGTGGTTGGATCCATATTTCACAATTGAGGAATTCACGTTCTATAATCACCAAATCTGAAAAAATTCTATTTAGAAAACCTACGAAATATTCAAAACCATTGGCAAAGTTGGGAAAGGGTCGACTTTTAAAAGTTATTAAATGTCAAGAAAAATGGTGTAATATAAGTACGGGCGATTACTCAGGTTGGATTTTGAAAGATGACAAAATTTGGGGTATCGTTAATTAAAGTCTGCAGAAAGAGCTTTAATATTATCTTCCGAAAATTTAGTTGTGTGTGAATATTCTTTATGATCAATACCTACTTCAATTGAATTATTTTGGTCTTTGAACTTATTTACTTGATCATCTGAAAATTTAAAATGTATAAATTGAACTGAAGATGCTTTTCCATCCTCTGAAGTTCTATCAACATCCATTTCTGGAACTGCATAAATTTTTTCGTCCCCAACTTTAATAAAAATATTATTTTCTACTCCACCTAACTTTCCAAGAAACTCTGCTCTTATAATTGGATTGTCTATCTCAAACATTAAAGTGGCAACTAATTCTTTTCCATTAGGGATTAAAGGATTATAAGCTGCAAGTTCGTCTGCAACTTGTTCGTCTCCACCTTTTTCAATATAAAGCATTTCTTGAACTTGGGCTATCATTGTTTCATAACATTCAAAATAAAATGTTGCATAAGGCCCTAGAAGAATTCTTCTATTCTTTTTAAATTCAACTAATTCTTTTCTCATTTGTCTTCTAACTTTTATGTATGCATCTAAAGGAAGGAGATCATCTTTTGTAATAATTTTTTGTTCTTTTGACATTCTATAATCCATAACTTTTTGAGACTATCTCGATTGGGTGCACAGCTTCATCGCTAACAATGTTTGTGTCATTAGCTAACTGCTTGATATGCTTTCCAGCCAATGGACAGTCAGATGCCATATATTTATTATTTTTTCTTTTAACAGTGCTTGCGGTAGTTTTGCCCACTTTATTTGCGATATCATGAGTTTCTTTCATAATACCAAAGGTTCCACCATGACCAGCACACCTTTCAACAACATCTAATTTAATATTTGGAATTAATTTAAGCATATCTCTTGCCTTATTACCCATATTTTGTGCTCTAGCATGACAAGCATTATGTACTGTTACTCCTCCATCAATTTCTTTCAAACCATCAACTAAACCCTCTTTATTTGCAATATCCATAACATACTCATCAATATCGAGAGTATTTTGAGAAAGTTTTTTAATTATTCCATCATTTGGCATCAATAAAGGCCATTCGAACTTTAACATTAATCCACAACTTGCTGTTAAAGTTACTACTTTATAATCTTTTTCGACATATTTGATTAATTCTCTAGAAACTAACTCTGCTTGCTTTGTTACTTGATCTAGATCTGCTTGCTCTAGATAAGGCATGCCACAACAGCCCACATAAGAGTGTTCTACTTCTACATTATTATGATGAAGCACTTTTAAAGCTGCCTCTCCAGTTTTTTTCTTGTTAAAATTAACAAAACACGTGGAATAAATTACAACTTTTCTTTCTTTATGTTTTGGTAAGATATTTTTTTTAAATTTTTGAAAATAATTTGCGAATGTTTCTTTATTATATTTTGGTAAAATAGCTCTTTTATCTATTCCAGTAAAAAATTCTAAAACTTTTCTAGCAAATTTATTTTTGACATTGGTAATCCAATTTATAAAAAAGCTAAAAAATATTCCTATTTTTGAATTTCTATCAATTTGAGTTAATTGGTTAGCAGTTTTTGATATATCGCCATTTTTTCTTTGAGCAGTTCTATATCTCAACATCAAATGTGGAAAATCTAGATCAAATTCATGTGGTGGTACATAAGGACATTTAGTCATAAAACACATGTCGCATAATGTACAAGCATCTACGACAGGTTTAAACTTATCACTTGAAAGATCTGATACTTCACCTCCTTCAGTTTCATCGATGAAGTCAAATAATTTTGGAAAGCTATCACACAAATTAAAGCATCTTCTACATCCATGACATATATCAAATACTCTTCTCATTTCCTGATCAATTTTTTCAGGATTTATAAAATCTGGATCTCTAAATTTTAATGGGTGTCTTGTAGGTGCTTGTGTGCTGCCTTCTTTACTCATAATTTTTTTGGGGATGATTTTTTGTGGACGAGAGGGGTTTCGTCCACAAATTTTGTTTAAGCAATGCTTTCTAAAGTCTTTTGAAATTTACCAGCGTGTGATTTTTCAGCTTTTGCTAAAGTTTCAAACCAGTCAGCTATTTCATCAAATCCTTCTTCTCTAGCTGTTTTAGCCATTCCAGGGTACATATCTGTGTACTCATGTGTTTCACCTTGGATTGCAGACTCAAGATTGGCTTTTGTTTCACCAATTGGCTTACCAGTTGCTGGATCACCGACTTCTTCTAAATATTCTAGGTGGCCATGAGCATGTCCAGTTTCACCTTCTGCAGTTGATCTAAATACCGCTGCAACATCGTTAAAGCCTTCAACATCTGCTTTTTGAGCAAAATAAAGATATCTTCTATTTGCTTGGCTTTCCCCAGCAAACGCTTCTTTTAGATTTTCCTCTGTTTTACTACCTTTTAATGACATATTTACTCCTACTATTAATAATGATTCTAAAATGGTTTATATATAGAGGAATTATCATATGTCAACAGTTTAGAATAAATATAATGTATTATTTAAACTATTGATATTATTTGATTATTTTTGAGATTGATTATCACTAACAATTTTAGCAATAACTTCTACTGATCTTATTTTTTTTCCTGGGATTGTTCTTTTAATATTAACTTCATCAACATCATCTTGATGAATATCAATCAATTTATTTTCTTCCTCGTCAAAGAAATGGTGATGATGAGTAACATTTGTATCATAATAACTTTGTGAAGCATTTAGTGGAATTTCTTTCAAGTAACCCTTTTTAATAAATGCATGAACGGTATTGTAAACGGTTGCTAAAGAAACCTTAATATTTGCTTGATTTTCAATGATTTTAACCAGTTCTTTTATGGTAAAGTGAAAAGTCTTTTCAGCATCAAACAACACTTCACAAATTTTAATTCTTTGTTTTGTGGGTCTTAGACCTGATTTTCTTAATTTGTCTATATATTGGTCAGAGTGAGCCATTACTAATTATAATTATTCTAAAGAATATCTATATTATAATGTTTGTAAATCAAGTAATAAGATTAAAAATTATGAAAAAAAGTTCCTTTGATTATGATGAATTAATAAGCTGCGCAAATGGCGAGCTTTTTGGCCCTGGAAATGCAAAATTACCTTCTCCGCCAATGCTAATGTTTGATAGAATTACTGAAATTAGTGAAAAAAATGGAGCTTTTAACAAAGGGTTGATGAAGGCTGAACTTGATATAAAAGATGATCTGTGGTTTTTTGATTGTCACTTTAAGGAAGATCCAGTGATGCCAGGATGCTTAGGTTTAGATGCGATGTGGCAACTAGTTGGCTTTTACTTAGGTTGGCTTGGAAATCCAGGAAGAGGTAGAGCTTTAGGAGTGAGTACAGTAAAGTTCACAGGGGAAGTGTTAAAGAATGTCAAAATGGCAACATATATTATTGATATGAAAAGAATATTGATTAAAGGTGAAACTACAGTTGGACTAGCAAATGGTATTCTTCTTGCTGATGGCAAAAAAATATACTCTGCTGACAGTCTAAAAGTAGGATTATTTAAATAATGCGAAGAGTAGTAATTACAGGTTTGGGAATAGTTTCATGTCTTGGGAATAATCAGGAAGAAGTCCATCAATCTTTATTAAATACTAAATCAGGAATTTCTTTTTCGGAAGAATATAAGGAACACAATCTTAAAAGTCATATTCATGGAAAGCCTAATATCAAACTTGAGGATCATATTGATAGAAAAACAATTAGATTTATGGGTTCGGGATCTGCTTATAATTATATTGCAATGAAAGAGGCTATTGAGGACGCTGGTTTGGAAGAAAGTGAAGTAAGTAATTTCAAGACAGGAATTGTTATGGGTTCAGGTGGACCTTCAATTGAAAATGTTATTTTAGCAGCAGATAAAACTAGAGCTAAAACTCCAAAATTGATGGGACCTTTTATTGTGCCAAGAACCATGGCAAGTACAGCATCAGCAACACTTGCTGTTCCATTTAAAATAAAAGGTACAAACTATACAATGAGTTCAGCCTGCGCAACAAGTGGACACTGTATTGGAAATTCTATGGAACTTATTCAAATGGGCAAACAAGATATTGTTTTTGCTGGCGGAAGTGAAGAGATACACTGGGCAATGACTGCAATGTTCGATGCAATGACTGCATTGTCTTCTAAATATAATGATACTCCTGAAAAAGCTTCAAGGGCTTATGACAAAACTAGAGATGGTTTTGTAATTGCTGGGGGTGCAGGGGTTTTAGTTCTTGAGGAATATGAACACGCTAAAGCTCGAGGAGCTAAAATATACGCAGAATTAACAGGTTATGGAGCAACTTCAGATGGATATGATATGGTAGCGCCATCTGGTGAAGGTGCAGTAAGATGTATGCAAATGGCTATGGCAACTTCAAAGAATAAAGTAGATTATATAAATACTCATGGAACTTCTACTCCAGTTGGAGATATTACTGAATTGAATGCTGTTAAAGAAGCTTTTGGAAATGAAATTCCAAAGATTAGCTCAACTAAATCTTTATCAGGTCATCCTCTAGGAGCTGCATCAGTGCATGAAGCAATATATTGTTTAATTATGATGAAAAATAATTTCATTACAGGCTCTGCTAACATAAGTGAGATGGATGAAGAGGCTAAAAAATTTCCAATAGTCGCTAAAACAGAAACAGAAGCAACATTAAATACTGTCATGTCTAATAGTTTTGGTTTTGGTGGAACAAATGCAACTCTAGTATTTGAGAAAGTCTAACATATGTCTTTAATGAAAGGTAAAAAAGGACTAATAATGGGTGTTGCTAATGAGAGATCTATTGCTTGGGGTATATCTCAAAAACTTTCAGAAGCAGGTGCTGAATTAGCTTTTACATATTTAGGTGATGCTCTTAAAAAAAGAGTGGTTCCTCTTGCAGAAAAACTAAATTCTAATGTTACTTTTAGCTGCGATGTTGAAAAAAAAGAAGATGTAATAAAATTGTTTGAGGATGTTAAAACTCAATGGGGAGAAATTGATTTTGTTGTTCACGCAATTGCTTTTTCTGATAAATCTGAGCTCTCAGGAGAATATCTAAATACTACAAGAGAAAATTTTTTAAGAAGTATGCTTATATCATGCTTTTCATTTACTGAAGTTGCAAAAGAAGCTTCAAAAGTTATGAAAGAGGGTGGTAGCATGATTACACTTAGCTATGAAGCTAATAAAGCAATTCCAAATTACAATGTTATGGGGGTTTGTAAGGCAGCGTTAGAATCCAGTGTAAAATATTTAGCAAGAGATTTGGGCGCTAAAGGAATAAGAGTTAATGCAATAAGTGCAGGTCCAATAAAAACATTGGCTGCATCAGCTATTGGGGATGCTAAATTCTTATATAAATGGAATGCAGATCATTCTTTTTTAAAGAGAAATGTAGATAATATTGATGTTGGAAACTCAGCATTATATCTCCTAAGTGATATGGCAGGTGGAGTTACAGGTGAAATTCACTATGTTGATGCTGGTTATAATAAAGTAGGTATGCCAGATCCAAAAAATATATCTTAAAATTTTATCATTATGCTAATTTTAGTTTGGTTTGTAGTTTGTATTATATTTTTTATAGTACAATTAATTCTTGAAGGTTCTGGTCATGCACTAGAGGTTTTTGCCCTATTGACTGCAATAGCTTTATTTTTAATAAATAGATTAAGTAAAAAAAAAATTAAATAATAATCTATTGTGAGAAGAAATTTTTTAAAAATCGCAGGGGCTTCTATATTAGGTTTTATATTTTATCCATTAACTTCATTGGCAAATAACATTGTGGGTTTTAAAAAAAAATTAAAAAAAGATGAGAGTGAATATAATATAATAAATCCTGACCTAACAAATGAGCAAAAAATAATAATGTTTGAAGAGGGTACAGAACGTGCTGGAACTAGCGAATTAAATTATGAGAAAAGAAAAGGGACTTATCATTGTGCAAATTGTGGTGTGAAACTATTTGAATCCACTGCAAAATTTGATAGTGGAACTGGTTGGCCATCATTCACCGAGGCAATACCAGGTGTATTTGTAACAAAAACTGATTATTCATTTGGTATGAAGAGGACTGAATACAGCTGTGCAAATTGTGGCGCTCATCACGGCCATGTATTCAATGATGGTCCTGATGGTGGAAAAAGATATTGTAGCAATGGTCTTTGCTTGCTTTTTGTCCCGGAAAGTTAGTAATTATATTTTTCTGATATAACCAACATTAGTAGTTTTAAAATGCTTGAAAGGGATATTTGTATCTTTTATTGCCTTGATAGTCTCTTCCGTAATATTTCCATACACCTCTATTTCGAATCTATCCGCAATTTTGTTGTGTTTTTCAACATAAGCTTGGACTGGGGCATTATTTAGATGGTGCAGCATAGCTTCACTATTTCGGTAAACTTCACTCCAAGTAAACTCTAAAGAATCATTTGGATCTTGATCAAATGTATGAATAAGCATGTCTGGCTCTGATGCATTAACAGCATCATCAGCCTCTTTTGCTATCTTGAGATACTCTTCAACCTTGCCCTCTTTAACACGTATTCTAGCAATTAAAATAAATGGGTTGGACATTTACCTATATAGCAGCCTGCTTTATAGATAATTTAACTTTACCTCTATCAAATCCAATAACTTTAACTTTAACCTCGTCACCTTCGTTGACAACATCAGTTACTTTTGCAACTCTTTTATCTGCAAGCTCAGAAATATGCACAAGTCCATCTTGCTTTCCAAGGAAATTAACGAAAGCACCAAATTCCATTATTTTCATAACTTTTCCATTATAAATTTTATTTAATTCAGCTTTAGCTGTTATGTCTTTAATCATTTGCATAGCAATGTTTCTTGACTCTTCATCTGGAGCAGCAACTGTAACTACACCTTCATCATTTACATCTACTTTAGCACCAGATTTTTCAACAATTTCTCTAATTGATGCTCCACCTTTTCCAATGACTGCAGCTATATCTTTTTTATCGACCGTAATTTTTTCCATTTTTGGAGTATGTTTTCCAACATCATCTCTAGATTTATCTAATGCTTTATTCATTTCACCTAAAATATGAATTCTTCCGTCTTTTGCTTGATTTAATGCCTGCTCCATAATTTCAAATGTAATTCCAGTGATTTTAATGTCCATTTGTAAAGATGTTATCCCATCTTTAGTACCTGCAACTTTAAAATCCATATCTCCAAGGTGGTCCTCATCACCAAGAATATCTGATAGCACAGAGAAATCGTTACCTTCTTTGATTAAACCCATTGCAATTCCAGCAACTGGCTCTTTTATTGGTACACCTGCATCCATAAGAGCAAGTGAAGTTCCACAAACAGTTGCCATCGAAGATGATCCATTAGACTCAGTGATCTCTGATACAATCCTAAATGTATAGGGGAAACTTTCCTTTGATGGAAGTGATGAGTTAATTGCTCTCCATGCTAACTTACCATGACCTATTTCTCTTCTACCTGTTCCAATTCTACCAGTTTCACCAACTGAGAATGGAGGAAAGTTATAGTGCAACATAAATCTCTCTTTTTGCAAACCATCTAAACTTTCAATTCTTTGCTCATCATCTGAAGTTCCAAGTGTAGTGGTTACAATGGCTTGTGTTTCGCCTCTTGTAAACAAAGCTGAACCATGAACTCTAGGCAATATTCCAACTTCACACATAATTGGTCTTACATCTGCTAGACCTCTTCCATCAATACGATTTTTATTTTTAAGAATATCAGTTCTTACAATAGATTTTTCTAAATTTTTAAGTTGAGAATTTACATCTAAATCACTGTATGCTTCATTTTCTTCATATAACTTTTTAGCTTTTTCTGTAATTTCAGAAATTTGATTTGATCTGTCTTGCTTATCTCTCGTAGAGAAAGCTTTTTTCAAATCTTCAGTAAATTCCTCTTCTAATTTGTTTTTTATCTCAGAAAGATCTTTTTTCTCGACTGTCCACTCTGGTTTTCTACATTCTTTCGCAAGATCTTCAATCATTTCTATTATTGGAACGAAACCTTCGTGTCCAAATTTAACAGCATTCAACATTTCTTCCTCTGTTAAACCATTTGCTTCAGACTCAACCATTAAAACAGCATCTTTAGTCCCTGCTACTACCAAATCTAGTTTGGATTTCACTAATTCAGTCTTTGATGGATTGAGTACATATTTTCCTTCAATAAAGCCAACTCTAGAAGCACCCACAGGACCCATAAAAGGCATTCCTGATATTGCTAAAGCTGCTGAAGATGCAATGATAGATAAAATATCTGCTTCATTCTCTTTATCATAAGATATTACTGTTGGTAAAAGTTGCACTTCGTTTTTAAATTCATCTGGAAACAATGGTCTAATAGGTCTATCAATTAGTCTTGAAATTAGTGTTTCACTTTCTGTTGGTCTTGCTTCTCTTTTAAAATATCCACCTGGGATTTTACCAGCTGCATAATATTTTTCCTGGTAATTCACTGACAATGGAAAATAATCCATATCTGGGTTTACTTTTTTTGCACCAACAACAGTTGCTAAAACAACAGTTTCTCCACATTGAGCTATAATTGCTCCATCTGCCTGTCTTGCAATCTTTCCTGTTTCTAAACTTATTTTTTTTCCATTAACTTCTATTTCTTTTTTTACTACTTTAAACATTTACTTCCTTAAATTTAATTTTGTTAACACTGATTTATAAGACTCCATATTATTTTTCTTCAAATAGTCTAATAATTTTTTTCTTCTATTTACTGCTTTCAAAAGGCCTACAGAAGAATGTTTATCCTTTTTGAATTGTTTAATGTGTTTCGATAGACTCTCAATTTTTCCTGTTAATTGAGCAATCTGAACTTCCGAAGATCCAGTATCTTTTTCATGAATTTGAAGTTCCTTTACTTTTTCTTTCATTTTTTTCCTTATTTATTTGTTTGTTTAATTAAATTTTCTATTTTTTCTGCATAATCAAAAGAATCATCTTTTACAAAAAAAAGCTTTGGTAAAAATTTCATTATAATTTTTTTAGATAAAACTTTTCTAATCATAAATGATGATATTTTTAATTTTTCTAAAATTTCCTCTGTATTTTTTCCTCCTAAGGGCATCACAAATATTTTTGCAGTTTTCAGATCTGGTGACATTCTCACCTCAGTAACTGTAATTTCTCTGGTTGATAAATTTGGAACTTTAACTTCATCTCTTATAAAAAGTGTGCCTAATGCCTGCTTTATCATTTCGCCAACTCTTAATTGTCTTTGAGTAATTGGTTTTCCTAAATATTTCATTTAAATTGTTCTCTCAGTTACTGTTGAATTGTAAACTTCTATAATATCTTTTTTTTGATAATCAGCGAAATCTTTTAGAGTAATTCCACATTCTAAACCTGCAGAAACCTGTTTGGTTTGGTCTTTTTCTCTAAATATTGAACCGATTTTTCCAATAAATATTATAGTCCCATCTCTAATTAATCTAGCACTAGAATTCTGTGTTATCTCTCCCTCAACTACTTTTGACCCTGCAACTTTACCAACTTTTGAAACCTTGAAAATTTCAAGTATTTCAGCTGTACCAATAATTTTTTCTTCAACATCAGGAGTCAAAAGACCACCCATCTTTCCTTTGATAAAATCTAGTACCTCATAAATTATATTAAAAGATGAGATAGAAATTTTTTCTTGTTCAGCTCTTTTCTTTGCTTCTTTGCTTGGCTTAACATTAAATGCAATTACAACGGCTTTTGAAGCTTTTGCCAAAGTTATATCAGTTTCCGTTATCATACCAATATCTGATAGAAGTATTTTTGGTTTTACTTCATCGTGTTTAATTTGATCAATTGCATTTTTGATCGCCTCGGATGAACCATGAACATCAGATTTAATTATAATATTTAGTTCTTCTGATACTGAATTCTGAAAGGCTGAATCTTGTGTAACAAAAGTAAGTGGTATTTTATCATCTTTAGACTCTTCAACTCTCGCCTCACATAAAGATTTAGCTTCTTTTTCATTAGGTAGAACAATGAAATCATCACCAGATTTAGCTGCACCATTTATACCAATAATCTCGATTGGGGTAGCTGGTTCTGCTACATCAATATTTTTACCTTTATCATTTATTATCGCTCTTACTTTTCCCCATTTCAAACCACTTACAAAATAATCTCCAATTTTAAGAGTTCCTGCAGATATAACTAAATTTGCAACTGGGCCTCTTCCAATATCTATTTTTGACTCTAAAACTATACCTTTAGCATTTGTTTCAAAATCTGTTTTTAGATCTAATAACTCTGCTTGTAATAATACAGATTCTACTAGTTTATCTAAATTTTTTTTAGTTTTTGTTGAAATTTCAACCATTAAAGTATCACCTGATAAATCCTCGGCAATTAATTCGTATTCTAAAAGTTGATTTTTTATTTTTTGTGGATCAGCCTCAGGTAAATCACATTTATTTATAGCAACAACAATTGGAACTTTAGCAGCTTTAGCGTGTTTAATTGACTCAATAGTTTGTGGCTTAACACCATCATCTGCTGCAACTACTAATATTACTATATCTGTAAGTCTTGAACCCCTAGCTCTCATCTCTGTAAAAGCTGCGTGACCAGGTGTATCAATAAAAGTAATTTTATTATTATTATGAGTAATTTGATAAGCACCAATATGTTGGGTAATACCTCCAAACTCTCCTGAGACTACATTTGCTTCTCGCAAAACATCTAAAACGGAAGTTTTACCATGATCAACATGACCCATAACAGTAACAATTGGAGCTCTATTTTTTAAATTTTCTGATTTAACTTCTTTTATTTTTTCAATTATATCCTCAACTTTTGTCTCACGTATGGGATTATGGCCAAATTCTTTAACTAAATATTCTGCAGTGTCAGCATCGATTGTATTATTGATCGTTACAGTTACGCCCATACTCAGCAAGTGTTTTATAATACTACTAGACTGTTCTGCCATTCTGTTTGCTAGTTCCTTGATTGTTATTACTTCGGGAAGATTTATATCTCTTTTGATCTGTTGAAAATTTTCTTTGTTTTCTGTTTGATTTAAGTTTCTATTTTCTTTCTGTTTTGCTCTCTTTAAAGATGCTAAACTTCTTGATTTCGTTTCAGAATGATCATCACTCAAAGCTCTTGAAATAGTTAATTTTAACTCTCTTCTTTTGCCGATAGTTTTATTGGATTTATTTTCTTTTAGTGTTGACTCTCCTTTTAATCTTCTTGTGGCTCTTTGCTCTGCTAATTTTCTTTTTTCAAAATCAGAGCTTGGTTGTGTGGGTGTTCGAGTTAAATTATTTGGTTTTGAAAAATTACTAATAATTGTTTTAGAATTATTATTATTTTGTCTAGAAAATTGAGATTTTCCTGCAAACTTTGAACTCTTTTTCTCAATAACAACAGTATTTTTAGATTTCGATTTAGCTATTTCAATACTATTAAGAGTTTTTTTGGAACTTCCTGATATTGATAACTTTAATTTTTTTTTCTCCATTTTCCATTTCTCAATCTTTATAAACTTTATCACGCGCTGACATAATTAAATTATCAGATTCTTGCTTTGATAGGGCGAAGTCCTCTAGGTATCCTTTTATTTTTACTCTTTCACCTTTTATCATGTCATAAGTTCCTGTTAGTTCATCTGAAGCTAAATCTGCTAAGTCAGTTAAAGTCAATATTTTTTGTTCTCCTAGTGTGACTAACATTCCAGGCGTTAATCCTTCGTGAGTAATTAGATCATTTTCTAATCCTAGATCTTTTATTCTTTTTGAAATTTCTTCCTGGTCTTTCTCGTAAAATTCTTTTGCCCTATCAATAAGTTCCTTAGCTGTTTCATTCTCAATCCCTTCAATCTTAATAAGCGCATCTGGTGAGCTGTCTTTTATGTCATCAATCGAGGAGAATCCTTCAGCAACCAAAAGTTGTCCCAAAGTTTCATCTAATTCTAAATTTTTTACAATATTGTCTGTTTTCTCCTTGAATTCTAACTGTCTTCTTTCTGAGTCCTCTTGCTCGGTCATTATATTTATTTCATAGTTTAATAGTTTGGTTGCAAGTCTTACATTCTGACCCCTTCGGCCGATTGCCTTACTCAAGTTTTCCTCTGTTAAAATTACGTCGAGTTTTTTTGCATCATTATCGACATTTACTCTTTGCACCTCAGCTGGTGATAAAGCATTTGATACGACTATGGCAGGATCTTCAGACCAATTCACAATATCTATTTTTTCTCCTTGAAGCTCGTTTACAATGGCTTGAACTCTGCTACCTCTCATACCAACACAAGCTCCGACAGGATCTAAAGAAGTATCTATTGCTTTAACACAGATTTTTGCTCTACTACCAGGATCTCTTGAAGAAGATTTTATTTCAATCAAACCATCATAAATTTCAGGCACTTCCTGTACAAATAGTTTGTCCATAAATTTTGCGTGAGCTCTAGATAAAAAAATTTGTTGTCCTCTTGGTTCTCTTCTAACATCTAAACAATATGCTTTAACTCTATCACCTGCCTTGATATTTTCTCTTGGTATCATCTCATTTTTTTGAATTATTGCTTCTGCTCTACCTAAATCCACAATTACATTTCCAAATTCTAATCTTTTTACAATACCACTTAAAATTGTATCTTTTTTATCTATAAAATCATTATATTGTCTCTCTCTTTCTGCCTCTCTAACATTAAAACTTATAACTTGTTTTGCTGTTTGTGCTGCGATCCTTCCAAAATCGAATGATGGTAACGGCTGAAGAATTTCATCTCCATTTTTTTTATCTCTATTTGATGCATTTAATTTTATTGCATCTTGTAAAGTAATTTCAATATTTGAATTTTCAGGTTTATCAACAATTAATAGCTTTCTAAAAATTCCTATATCCCCATTTTCTCTATTTATTTGTACTTTAATTTCATTATCTGATCCAAATTTTGATTTAGCTGCTTTAGCTATACCAGTTTCCATAGAATCTATTATTAATTCTATATCTATAGATTTCTCTAAAGCTACAGCTTCTGCTATCCTTAACAACTCTAATTTATCGGCTCTTCTGTTTAACATATTTGTTACCCCAAAAAAAAATGGGCCTTAGCCCATTTTGAAATTTCAACAATGTGGTTGGAATATAGTTATTTTTGAGAGGTTTACAACAATATTTACTTGCTAAAAACCCCAGATTTGTCAGTTTTTTCCCATGAAAATGATCCATCCTCTTCAGGAATTCTACCAAAGTGACCGTAAGCAGCAGTTTTTTCATATATAGGTTTATTTAAACCAAGCATTTCTCTAATGCCTCTTGGACTTAAATCAAAATTTTCTTTTATGAGTTTTTCGACATGTAGGTTTTTCTCTTCATCATTATCAAATAAGTCTACATAAATTGATAGCGGTTTAGATACTCCTATTGCATATGCTAGTTGGATTAAACATTTATCAGCAATTTTTGAAGCTACAACGTTTTTAGCTAAATATCTTGATGCGTATGCAGCCGATCTATCTACTTTTGTTGGATCTTTTCCTGAGAATGCACCGCCTCCATGTGGTGCCGCCCCTCCATATGTATCAACAATAATTTTTCTACCTGTTAAACCACTGTCTCCATCTGGACCACCGATTACAAAGTTTCCAGTTGGATTAATATAAATCTCTTTTTCGTCAAGACTACCTAATAAGTTTTTTGGTATAGATCTCTCTATATATGGCATACAAAGTTCTTTAACTTTAGACAAGTTAACATCTTTTGAATGTTGTGTAGAAATGACTACAGATGTTACAGCAGAGGGCATACCATCTTTATATTCAATAGTTATTTGACTTTTTGAGTCAGGCTCTATTCCATTTAATTTTCCAGACTTTCTATCCTCTGCCATCAATCTTAAGATTTTGTGTGAATAATGGATTGGTGCAGGCATCAAAACTTCTGTTTCATTACAAGCATATCCAAACATTATACCCTGATCACCAGCACCTTCATCTTTATTACCTGAAGAATCTACTCCCATTGCAATATCAGCTGATTGTGAGTGTAAGTGTGTTTCAATATTAGTTTGTTCTTTCCAAGAAAAGCCATCTTGATCATAGCCGATGTCTTTTATACAATCTCTAACCTTTGAAATTAATTCATCCTCTTTTAGTTCAGGTCCTCTAACTTCTCCTGCTAATACAACTTTATTAGTTGTTGTTAGTGTTTCACAGGCAACTCTTGCTTGTGGTTCGGATGCTAAATAACTATCCACAACCATATCTGAAATTCGGTCACAAACCTTATCTGGGTGTCCCTCTGAAACTGACTCACTAGTAAATAAAAAATTTTTCTTCATTAATTCTCCCGTTTTTTTAAAAGAAAAATTAAACTAATATAAATAAATACAAAATAAAAGAAGATCTTGTTACCCTGTGAACTAAAGATAGTTTTATTTGACTTTTTATAAGTTGTAAGTTCAATAAATCCCTTTTCCGATGTTGAAATCTTATCAATTACCTGACCTTTTGGACTTATGTATGCTGAAATACCATTATTTGAGGAACGAATGACAGCCTTACCTTCCTCTATTGATCTAAAAATTAAATGAGAATAGTGCTGTTGTGGACCAATTGAATTACCAAACCAACCATCCTCAGATATATTTAAAATAAAGTCATAATCTGTTTTACTCTTATTTATTTTACCAGAGTAAATTACCTCATAACAAATAAGCGGCACAAAATTAAATTTATTCAACTTAATTGGATCTCTGTGGTTATCTGATGAAAAAGACTGATAACCTTGAGTAATTTTTTTAAATCCTAAATTTAGTAATATTTTTTCAAATGGCAAAAATTCTCCAAATGGAACAAGTTGATTTTTATAGTATTTATCCAAAATTTTTAGCTCATTATTGAGTACTAAAAGAGAATTATAAATTTTTTCGTTTTCATAAATGTTCATACCTAAAATAATTTTATGTTTTTTTGAAAAATTATTTGAAAAAATATTCTTAAAGTTTTTAAGATCCTCAAAATAGATACTAGAGAGAATACCTTCGGGTAAAATAAATATTGTTTTAATTAACGGATTTGGTTCAGAGATATCAATTAATTCTGAGATAAATTTACTAGGATTTTCATTTTGAAAATATCGGTTTATATTTATTTTTGGAGAAATTATTTTGATAGTAAAACCTAAATCTCTTTTTTCAGTCAATTCAAATTGTCTCAAATTTGATTTACCCCAAAAATAATTAACAAAAATAACTATAATAGAAAAAAAAAATATATTTATTTTTAAATTTTTTTTGTAATTAAAGAACAATATAGTTGGCAATAAAAATAATAAAATTATAATTGAGTTAAAAGCATAGGTCCCCGTTAAAGAAAGAATTTGAATAAATTCTAAGTTATTTGTAAAACTAAAAGATATTAAGTTCCATGGAAAACCTCCAAATAGAAAACTTCTGATATATTCAAGTATAGATAAAGAAGTAGCTAATATTAAAATTGATAAAATATTTTTTTTTGGATTTAAAAGTGAAAAGACTAAAGTTGAAATCCCATAAAATAATCCTAAAAATAATGGTATTAAAATTAGAGCAAATGGTATCAAGGGTTTAAAAATATCTTCAAAAGTTAGAGAATGTGTTATCCAATATAAATTTGAAATAAAGTAACCAAAACCAAATATCCAACCAACATTAAACGAGGTAATTTTGTCCTTAGAGTATAATAATAATATCAATAAAAGTGCTGGGTATGAAAAAAAATTAATATAAAATAAATTATAGGGAGGAAGACTAAAAGAAGATATGAAACCTAGTGAAACTACAAACAAGTATGATAAGATTTTATTTTGATATAGTAAAGTCAATTTATCTAATGAAAATATTTCAATAATAATTTTTCTTTTTTAAGCATTTTTTTAAAATCATTATATTTTTTATGATCATAACCAATTAAATGCAGATATCCATGAATCCACATTTTATCAAACTCAAAAAAAAAATTAGTTTTTTTTGATCTCTCTTTAATAATTTCAAAACTAATTGCTATATCTCCCACGTATATTTTTTTTTTATTTTTAATTTTTATTGGAAATGACAAGACATCTGTAGTTTTGTTTTTTTTTCTGAATTTATGGTTAAATTTTTTCATTTCTTTATTATTTGTTAAAAGTATAGAGAATTCATGGTTTTTTCTCTTAAATGAGGGTGCTTTAGATAATTTATTAAGCCTTTTTTTTAAATAGTCATTTGGTTTTTTTAAAAATTTTTTCCAATTTGGATGACCAGTTATTATATTGGCCTTTATCATCTGTCAGAGTCTTGATCAGAATATGCCTTAACGATTTTAGATACAAGTGGATGCCTAACCACATCTTTATGATCAAAATCAACTACTGAAATTTCTTTCAAATGTCCAAGCAATTTTTTTGATCTGTGTAATCCTGAAAGGGATTTATTTGGCAGATCAATTTGTGAAGGATCTCCATTGATTACTATCTTAGAATTTTCTCCTATTCTAGTTAAAAACATTTTTATTTGCGTATCAGTTGCGTTTTGTGCTTCATCAAGAATTGCAAATGAATTTTTTAAAGTCCTACCTCTCATAAATGCTAGTGGAGCTATTTCAATATCACCAACTTCAATTTTTTTTTGTATTTTTTCAAAATCTAATAAATCATATAAAGAGTCGTATAATGGTCTTAAATATGGGTCAACCTTGTCTCTCATATCACCAGGTAAAAATCCAAGTCTTTCTCCTGCTTCTACAGCGGGTCTTGATAAAATAATTCTTTCTATTTTTTTTTCTAATAACATTGTAAGTGCTATAGCAACTGCTAAAAAAGTTTTACCAGTTCCAGCTGGGCCAGCTGAAATAATTATGTCCGACTCCCTTAAAGCTCTAACATAATCCTTCTGTCTTTCAGACCTTGGTATTACAGATTTTTTTGGAGTTTTGATTATATATTCTACTTTTTTTCCAAGGTTATTTTTTTCATATATCATAAATTCATTTATTGAGGAAATTATATCTTTTTTTTCAATTGTTCCATTATTTAAAAACTGTTCTGTCAAGAATTGTATAGAATTTTTGATCAAATTATTCTTTTCAGGGTCGCTTTTTACTAAGATAGAATTTCCTCTAGAATATAAGCTAGTTTTTGTAATTTTCTCTAATTCCTTTAGATTATTATTAAACTCACCTGCTACACCAAGTAACAAATCATTATTTTGAAAAATTATACTTAAGGTATTATTTTCAGAATATACATATTTTAATTCTGAAATAATATTTTTTTTGGTTAAATTATTCAATTTAAGCAGCTTCCATTTTTTTATCTAATAAACCAAATAAGGTATTCTGGTTACTAGTTTGAACTTTTACTTTTACAACTTTACCAATAAGATTTTCATTTCCATCAAAAATTACAGGTGATATATACTTATTTCTTCCAAATAATTTATTTTGTTTTTCTATTTTATTTTCAACAAGTACATTAATTGTATTATTTTCCAACGATTTATTTTTTTCTATTTGATTATTAAATAATTCCTCTTGAATTAATGTCAGTCTCTCTTTGGCAGTATTTTTTTCAATCATTTCTAATTTTGCAGCTTTTGTTCCAGGTCTTGGACTAAAAATAAAAGAAAAAGAGTTTATAAATTTAATTTTTTTTATCAGTTCAAATGTGTCTTCAAAATCCTTTTGAGACTCTCCAGGATAACCAATAATAAAATCGCTAGAAAATTCTATATCTGCATTGATTTTCTTTAACCTTTCATAAACTTTTAAATAATCATCAACAGTATGTTTTCTGTTCATTAACTCTAACATCTTGTTTGAACCACTTTGAATGGGTAAATGAACAAATGGCATTAATTTATTACTATAAGAATAACAATCAATTAAATCATCAGTCATATCTCTTGGATGTGAAGTCGTATATCTTATTCTTTCCAATTCTGAAAATTGATCTAAATGTTTTATTAGATTAGATATTCTAAACTCTTTAAAATTTTCTTTATATGAATAAGCATTAACATTTTGACCAAGTAATGTAATTTCTTTTGCACCGTTTTCTATTAATTGTTCTGCTTCTGCTATGATTTTATTAAATGGTCTAGAATACTCAGGTCCTCTTGTATAAGGTACTACACAAAAATTACAAAACTTATCGCATCCCTCTTGAATAGTTAAGAAAGCAGATATTTTGTTATTATTATTTTTTATTTGATCAAAATATCCAAACTTTGAAATGGTATCAAATTCTGTTTCTTCTTGTTTTAAATTTGCAATATGATTTTTTAACAATTCATTAACTTTGTGATATGATTGAGGTCCTAATACAATATCTATATATGGCTCCCTCCTCACCATTTCTTCATTTTCAGCCTGTGCAACACAACCTGCAACTACCATTATTGGTTTTTTTTTATCTCTATATAATTTTTTAACTCTGCCAATTTCATGGTAAACTTTTTCTTTAGCTTTATCACGTATGTGACATGTATTTAAAATATAACAATCCGCATTTGATTGATTTTCAGTCTTTATAAAACCCAACTTACTAACAGAATCATAGATTCTATTAGAATCATACTCGTTCATTTGGCAACCAAAAGTTTTTATGAAGATTTTTCCATTCATTATATTTTAGCTTTTAAAAAAATTCTGAAGTACCTATCATTTACTTTTTTTAATTCCGTAAAGCTCTAATTTATGATCTACTAAGTTATATCCATACTTATCTGCAACTTTTTTTTGTAGTTTTTCTATTTCTTCATCAACAAACTCAATAATTTCTCCTGATTTAATATCAATAAGATGATCGTGATGACTTTCAACTAATGTTTCATATCTTGCTTTTCCACCTTTAAAATCGTGCTTAGTCAAAATGCCAGATTCCTCAAAAAGCTTAACTGTTCTGTAAACAGTAGCAATACTTATCTTTGAGTCTAGCTTAGAAACTCTTTGATATAATTCATCAACATCAGGATGATCGGACTCGCCATAAACTTCTTTTGACTCAGATAAAACTTTAGCTATTATTTTTCTTTGATCAGTAAGTTTGACGCCTTTCTTAAGGCAAATTTGTTCTATAGTTTCAGACATGGTTTATTCTAACTTGAATATACAGGTTTTATCAAACTTTTATTTTTGTATAATTTTATTAAATTTTTATAATTTTTATTAATTAAATCACGTGATCTAAATCCAATTAAAACTGCACTATTTACCAAACAAATAGCTTTAGACACTGATAATGAAATTCTAAGACTGGTAAATTTACCAGGTCCTAAATTGATAAATATTCTATGAATATCACTTATTTTAATTTTTTTTGTATTTAAAAAGTTCAAAAGTAGTTTCATAAAATTGTCAAAGTTTTCTCTACTGTTTATATGTTTGCTAGTATATGATTGTCTATCAGCAATGATCACAAAAACAATTTCTTCATTAGCCGCATCAATTATTAAATTAATCATATTTTTTCTATTTTTTTTAAATGCTTATGCAGATCCTGTAAATAAGAAATATGAACCAAAAGAAAAGGGAATTTTGGCCTTGATGTACCATAGATTTGATGAAAATAAATATCCCTCTACCAATATAAAAATTGATGTGTTTCAAGAACATTTAAATATTATCAGAGAAAATAATTTCTCTTTTTTAAATCCGAAAAACTTTGAATTAGAGTTTAATAAAGTAAGTGAAGAAAAAAAAGTTTTACTTACAATTGATGATGCATTCTCCTCTTTTTATTTGAATGCATGGCCAATTCTAAAAAAAGATAAGATCCCTTTTATTTTATTTGTTTCAACAGAGGCTGTAGGCAATAAAGGTTACATGAGTTGGGATGAAATTATAGAGATATCAAACGAGGATTTTGTATTTATAGGAAATCACTCACATTCACATCAATATTTAGTAAAATATGAATTTGAAAAATTTAAAAAAGATATTCTTAAATCAATAAAAATATTTGAGAAAAATCTCGGCAATAATTCTAAGTTTTTTTCATACCCATTTGGTGAGTATAGTTTAGAACAAAAGAAATATATTACTGAAAAATTTGACTATGCTTTTGGTCAACATTCAGGAGTTATAGATTTAAATAAAGATAAATATGAGTTACCTAGATTTCCAATAAATGAGAAGTACGGAGACCTTGAGAGATTTAAATTTTTAATTAATCTTTTGCCAATTCAATATAAAGTCATAGCTCCGGAAGAAAAATTTTTGGAAGATACTAACAATCCACCTAAACTAGTAATAGAATTTTTTAATGATCAACCTGAAATTAATAAAATAAATTGCTTTTCAAATGAAGGTGGTGATTGGAAAAACTCTAAACTAAATTATAAAAAAAATAAAATTGAAGTTATATTTACTGAAAAATTTTTACCAAGGAGAGGGAGAATTAATTGTTCAATGCAAGATAAAGATGGATGGAGATGGTTTGGAACTCAATTTACTCTAAATTAGATTCTTCATTTTTAAACTTGTTGGTAAAATATCTACATCATCAAAATCAGTTAAAGAATTCTGATTAATAATTTTTTTAAGAACTTTAGTATATTCTTTACCTGTTTCTGCATATTTTTCTAAAAAATTAACTAGTTTTAAACTATCTAACTTTTCATCATTATCTCTTTGAATTGCTCGTTCAATTCTAAATTCTTTATAGCTAGGATGAGTATTTAAATTTCTTTGATAAGCTCTTACAGAAGCTTTCAAAATTTTAAACTTTGCAACTTTGTGTTTTTTATCTTTTTCAACTTCTAAAGGTTTAATACCTTCACCGGACCAAGTCCACTGCCCAAATAATGCATTACCTTCTTGTGCAAATCTCGAACTTCCCCAACCAGTTTCTTTTGCAGCTTGAGCTATTGCTAATGAAACTGGAATTTCATCCATTCTTATTTTAAGTTTTGCTAAATCACTATTTTTAATACCATATTGTTTAAATTTCAATTCAACCCATGCTTTATCACGTGATGAGGTATTATTTTTATTTAAAATTTCAAAAAGCTTTTTTCGATCAAATCTTATTTTATGATTTTCCTCAATTATCAATGGTAGTACAATTTTAATAAATAGTTTTTTTCTTTTTTTTGGACTTTCAATATTTTTTAGTTCTTTAGGTAATTTTGTTAATTGATTGCCTACATTGACTAATTTAGTTTTTTTAACAGTATCGAGATCATATCCATTATCTTTAAATAATTCTTCAATTGTTGAGGCGCTCAATCTTTGAGGATCCTTATCCTCTTCATCTTTTCCAAAAACATCAATGTCTTCGAAAATATTCCATGAAAATCTATCTTTTGTAGTATCTTTTATTATTTTATTTTTCTTATTTTGCTTATCTAATATTTCATTAAAACTTTGTTTTGAGGAATTAAGAACAACTTCATTCGATTTTAAATTATTTTTTATAAAACTAATTGAATTTGGTAAAACTGAGAATACTAAAATTATAACTAAACTTGTTAACAAAGTTTTAAAAAAATTTAGATTACTATTATCTTGTTTTTTTCTAAAACTTTTTTTTTTCATGATTCTACTTAATTCTTATAATTGATAAAAGTGATATTATACAGCTAAAACTTCTTTAACTTCTGGGATATAATGACAAAGTAGGTTTTGGACACCTTGTTTTAAAGTTAAAGTAGAAGATGGACATCCAGAACAGCTACCTTTTAAAATAACGGTAACTTTTCCATCTTTAAATTCTTTAAATGTTATGTCTCCACCATCTCTTGCTACAGCTGGCCTAATTTTTGTTTCTAATATTTTAATAATTTTATTTTCAATTTCACCATAATCATTACTATCGTCTAATTCTGACTTTTTATTTATAATAAACTCATTACCTTCATCATAGAATTCATTTAAATGTGAAATAACAATATGCTTTATATTTTCCCATTTTTCATCTTGGATTTTATTAATTGATAGAAAATCTTCACTCAAAAATATTCCTGTAACACCATTAATTGATAAAATATTTTTTAATAAAGGAATTTCTGTTTGGTTCACATTTAAAAATTCATAAGGCCCATCGTTTGAAACTCTTTTACCTGGAAGGAATTTAAGAGAATTTGGGTTTGGGGTTTCTTGAGTTTGGATAAACATACACCTTATATAGCCATAAATTTTTAAATTTAAAGAATTTAAAAACCTATTATTTTCTTCATTTCTTTTATTTTTTTTCCTGCGATTTCTTCAGCCTTATTTGCTCCTTCTACAAGAACTTTATCTAAATAATTTTGATCATTGACCAATTTTTTTATCTCATCAGAAATTGGGGAAATCTTACTTAATAGAACTTCAGCTAATTGACTTTTTAGATCTGAAAAATTTTTCCCCTCAAATTCATCTATGGTTTTATCTAAAGTTTGATCTGAAATACTTGAATAGATTCCAAGAAGATTTTTAGCTTCCAATCTATCTTTTAATTTTTGATATTCATTAGGAATTGGCAAAGAGTCAGTTTTTGCTTTTTTAATTTTATTGATAATTTCATCTTTAGTATCAGTTAAATTAATTCTACTTAGATCTGATGGATCTGATTTGCTCATTTTTTTTAAGCCATCTTTTAAACTCATTATTCTTGAAAAATTTTTTTTTATTAATGGCTCTGGAACCCTTAAAAAATCTTCACAGTCAAAATCTTTATTAAACTTCTGAGCTATGTCTCTTGTTAATTCTAAATGTTGTTTCTGATCTTCTCCAACAGGTACATGCGTAGCATCATAAAGTAATATATCACTAGCCATTAATATAGGATAAATATACAAACCAACTGAAGCCTTTTCCTTATCCTTTCCAGCTTTTTCTTTAAATTGTGTCATTCTATTAAGCCAACCCATTGGAGCCATACAACTCAAAATCCATGAGCCCTCTGCATGTGCATGAACTTTTGATTGATTAAAAATAATACTTTTACTTGGATCAATACCGCTTGCTATAAATGTTGCGGCGGTTTCACGAATATTATTAGTTAATTGATCTTTATCTTGCTTAACAGTTATTGCATGTAAATCTACAACACAAAAAATACATTCATTTTGATTATCATTATTTAAATCTACAAAATTTTTAATAGCTCCAAGGTAATTACCTAAATGTAGATTGCCAGTAGGCTGAACACCAGAGAATATTTTTTTGGACATTTTTTAATACTTTAAATTAATATCTGAAATTTTAAAGGCTTTTATAATAATTGAAATTCCAATGTATGAAACAAAAGTTGATAAAACAATCAAAAGAATAAAAATAAATTTATAATTATTTATATAGACTAATGAGCTTTCTAAAAGATTTATTAAAAAATAAAATACGAAAATTGCAATTATGTTTGAGAAAATAATTTTTGATATTTGAATAATAAAATTTGAACTAAATTTAAAGTAATTTTTATTAATTACAAAGACTAATAAGATAATTCCATTAAACCATGATGAGATAGTGGTTGCAATTGGTATTATAATAAATCCAACCTTTGAAAAAAACATCAAACTAATTGTGATATTTAAAATTACAGAAATCAAAGAATATTTAAATGGTGTTTTAGTATCATTTCTTGCAAACAAAAAAGTTGAAAATATTTTGATCAAAGAAAATGCTGGAAGCCCAAAAGAAAAATAGAATAAAGCTTTTGCAGAATTATTAACACTTACCCTATCGAAAGAACCATATCCAAATAAAGCAGATGTTATTTGCTCTGAACCAATGATTAGAGCAAGTGATGCAGGTAAACTTAAAAATAAACTCAATTCTAAAGCTTTATTCTGTAACTCTCTCGTTTTTAATGAGTTATTACTTTTAATATGTCTACTTAAGTTTGGAAGTATCACAGTACCTATAGCAATACCAGCTATCGCTAGATTTATCTGATAAATTCTATCTGCATAATATAAGTATGAAACAGCACTTGCTTGAAATGAAGCAATAATTGTTCCAACTAAGATATTTATTTGAGTTACACCTGATGAAAATATGCTTGGTAAAAGTTTACTAAAAAAGTTTTTAACTTTATCGTTAATTTTAAAATTAAAGTTTATTTTTATTACAAAATATTTTTTTACAAATATTAATAAAAAAATAAATTGTAGGAGCCCTGCAATCGTAACAGTGTAAGATAAGTAATAAACCAAATTATCATTTAAATTTTCAGCATATAGTAAACAAATTATTAACAATATATTCAGAATTATTGGTGCTGCAGCTGCGGCAGCAAATTTATTATGTGAGTTTAAAATTGCTGAAAAAAAAGATGCAAGACTAATAAAAAATAAAAAAGGAAATGTAATTCTAGTTAGGTCAATTGCAATATTTAATTTTTCTGGGTCATTTGAAAATCCTGGTGCAATTATTTTAATAAAAGCTGGCATAAATATTTCAATTATTAAGATCGTAAAGAACAGGCCTAATAACAATAAATTAAAAATTGTACTTGCAAAAGAGCTTGCATTTTTTTTTGTTTTAAGAAGTTCTGAGGAATAAGAGGGAACAAATGCAGCATTAAAAGTTCCCTCTGAAAATAATCTTCTAAAAGTATTTGGGATTCTAAAGGCTACAAAAAAAGCATCTGCTAAAGGTCCCGAACCAAGGTATATTGCTATGAAAAAGTCTCTTATGTAACCAAGAACTCTACTTAACAAAACAAATAGACTAAATGTGCTTGTTGACTTAATGAGGTTCATAAATCATATTAGTCTTAAATTTACCTTAATAGTATATTTAATTTACCTAATGAAAAAAAACAAAATTGAACATTATTCAGATAAAGAGGCTCTTGAATTTCATAATTCAAATAAATCTGGCAAGATTGAGATAAATTCATCAAAACCAATGACATCAAAAAGAGACTTGGCTTTAGCTTACTCTCCAGGTGTGGCAGCTCCAGTAAAAGAGATTTTTAAAAATCCAGAGCGAGCATATGATTATACTACTAAAGGAAATTTGGTTGCAGTGATAAGTAACGGATCTGCAATCTTAGGATTGGGTAATTTAGGAGCAATTGCATCAAAACCTGTAATGGAAGGTAAAGCGGTATTATTTAAAAGATTTGCAGATATAGATGCTATTGATTTAGAAATTGATAGTAAAGATCCTGAAGAAATAGTTAATAGTATAAAAAATTTTGCTGTAAGTTTTGGAGGTATAAATCTTGAGGATATTGCTGCCCCAGAGTGTTTTATTATTGAGGAAAATTTAAAAAAAATACTTGATATACCTGTTTTTCATGATGACCAACATGGAACAGCAATTATAACATCAGCGGCACTCATTAATTCAATACATATCACTAAAAAAATAATTTCTAAAATAAAAGTTGTTGTAAACGGTGCTGGAGCATCTGCTATGGCTTGCTCAGATTTATTTATAAAATTAGGAGTAAAAAAACAAAATTTGACAATGATTGATAGCAAAGGTGTAATTAGTTTAGATAGAAAAGGATTAAATAAGTGGAAATTAAAATATGCAAAAAAAACAAAGGATACAACTCTAAGTGATGCATTAAAAAATGCGGATGTTTTTTTAGGACTATCATCAGCAGGTATCCTAAAAAAAGAAATGATTAAACAAATGGCAAAAAACCCAATTATATTTGCATGTGCTAACCCAGATCCAGAAATATTACCAGAGGAAGCTTATAAGATTAGAAAAGACGCAATAATAGCAACTGGTAGATCAGATTATGCAAACCAGGTTAATAACTTAATAGGTTTTCCATATATATTTAGAGGAGCACTTGATGTAAGAGCAAAAACTATAAATGAAGAAATGAAAATTTCTGCAGCTAATGCGATTGCTAAATTAGCCAGAGAAAGAGTTCCCGATGAAGTAGCTGCAGCTATGGGAGGGGATAGACCCAAATATGGTAAAGATTACATTATTCCATCTACCTTTGACCCAAGATTAATAAGTGTAATCCCAGTAGCGGTGGCAAAAGCTGCAATAAAAAGTGGAGTTGCTAGAAAAAAAATTGAAGATTTTAACTTGTACTCTGAACAATTAAAACAAAGATTGGATCCATCAGTAACTATTCTTCAAGGTATAAATTCTAAAATTAAAAAAAATCAAAAAACTGTTGTATTTGCCGATGGTGAAGATGAAAATACACTTAAGTCTGCAATTGCATTTAAAAATGGTGGTCTAGGAACTCCAATAATTGTTGCAAAAGAGAGTGTTGTCAAACAAAGACTAAAAGAAATTGGTTATGGAGAGAACCTAGATATTAAAATTGTAAATTCTACTGATAAAAAATTGAGAACAAAGTATGTAAAATTTCTTTTTAAAAAATTGCATAGAAATGAAGGTTTACTTGAGAGAGATTGTGATAGGATGATTAGAAATGACAGAGTTATTTGGTCATCATGTATGGTTGCGTGTGGTGATGCAGATGCAATGGTTACAGGTAATACTAGAAGATATTCTCAATCACTTGAAAAAATAAAAAAAGTAATCCCTCCTAGAAAAGGAGAAATAATGTTTGGATTAAATATGATGGTAAGCAAAGGTAAAACTGTTTTTATTGGTGATACCTCAGTTAATGAGTATCCTTCTTCTGAAGAATTAGCTGATATAGCAATTTCATCTGCAAGAGTTGCTAGATTATTTGGATTTGATCCTAAGGTGGCATTTTTATCTCATTCAACATTTGGGCAACCGATAACTAGTAGAACAAAACACATAAGAGATGCAGTTGAAATATTAAAGAATAGAAAAGTGGATTTTAAATTTGATGGTGACATGCAGCCCGATGTTGCTCTTAATGATGAATACTCTGATTTGTATCCATTTTCAGAAATAGTAGGAAGTGCAAATATTTTAATAATGCCAGGTCAACATAGTGCAGCAATTTCTAATAAAATAATGAAATCATTAGGAGGTGCTAAAGTTATTGGTCCACTATTAATAGGCCTAGCTCAACCAATAGAAATTGCTCCATTAAGATCTTCTACTTCAGAAATATTAGATTTAGCATCAGTTGCAGCTTATTCTGCAGGTGTAATTAAATATGAAAAATAAAATATTTATTATTTTTTAACAACTCTCAAATCATCAACTAAAAAAATACTTGTCACTACATCCTCAACGTCTAAAATTTGTTTAGCTTCTTTAATTACTTCATCTCTCTCAGTTTTATCTTGTGCTATCCCATAAACATAAATTTTTTTCTTATAAGTATCTATATTATAATTAACTGCTTTTATTTTTTTACTCCCAATTAAAGCTGCCCTCAGTTGAGATGTGATTAGCAAGTCTTTTGCAGATCTTTTGAAATTAAATTCCTCTTTAATTTGTAAATCATTATTTACAGATCTAGCACCTTTTATTTCCCAAGCTAACTTTGTAATTTTTAGTTTGTCCTCAACAGCATTTACTTTTCCAGTCAAAAATATTCTTCCATCAAGTACCTTAGTTTTAACAGAGATAATGTAACTTTTATCAGCAGATAATAATCTTGCTCTTAGATTTTGTTGCATTAATGAGTCGTCAATTTGAGTACCTAAACTTCTTGGATCTAAAGCAATAGAAACTCCAGTTCCTAAAACACCAGTAGAAGAATAACCAACGCAACTCGTAAGAATTATTAAACTAAATATTATAATAATTTTTTTAATTTTCATTTTTTATTTCAAGACAATAATTGTATATAAGTTTTTTGGAAATCTCTCTATCTTCTGAAACTTTTTTCACAATATCTTTAATAGACATTTTTTTGATTAGTTTATTAATTTTTTTTTTATCTGATTCTTCAAGTTCTTTAAAACTTAATTTTTCTTTTTTTGTTTCAGAAATAACAACAGTTATCTCTCCTTTTCTTGAAAAATTTACATTTGATAATTCATTTACTGAGGTTCTGATATATTCCTCATGATATTTTGTAATTTCCCTACATATTAATATATCTCTGCTCAAAAAAAATTCCTTAATATCTTCAATTCTTTTATTCAATTTATTTGGTGATATAAAAAATACAATTGAACCCTCAAGGGTTGATAAATTTTTAAATAATTTTTTTATTTGATTATCTTTTTCTGGAAGAAATCCACAAAAATAAAAATTGTCGGAAAAACCGCTTACTGATAATGCAGCACTAACTGCAGATGCTCCAGGTATAGGAAAAATATTAATTTCATTTTTTCTGCATTCTTTAACTAAAATTCTTCCAGGATCTGAAACAGTAGGTGTGCCAGCATCTGAAACAAGCGATACAATTTTGTTATTTTTCAAAATTTGTATAACTTTTTCTAAATTTTTATTTTCATTAAACTTATGATTTGAAACAAGTTTGTTATTTATTTCAAACTTCTGAAGGATTTTTTTTGTAACTCTAGTATCCTCACATAAAATTAAATCTGATTGCTGTAAAATCTTAATTGCTCTAAAAGAAATATCTCCCATATTTCCTATAGGAGTAGCAACACAATATAGCCCAGGTTTAAATTTATTGTTGTTTAAATTCATATGGATTCTTTATTTAAATATATTATTAAAACTTAAATGAAAACTTTAATTAAATTGCTAGTATTTTTTGTATTAACTATCTACTTTTTTAATCAAAATATATTTGCATCTGAGAAAATTAAGATTGGATTAATTGTTCCATTAAGTGGTGAAAATTTAATCATTGGAGAAAAAATTATCAAATCAATGAGAATGGCTGTAAATAAAATAAATGATGAAAAAATTGAAATAATTCCAAAAGATACAAAATCAAATCCTATAGATGCACTCAAAGTGTCTAAAAAATTATACGAGGATGGGGTAAGGATAATAATTGGACCAGTGTTTAACGAAAGTACTAAATATCTAGATGAACTAAGTGATGTAACTTTTATTTCTTTTACAAATAAGTTGATCGATAATCCAAAAAATGTAATTAGTGCAGGAGTTAATGCTATATCGCAATTACAAACAATTAAGAAATTTAATAATAAAAATAATTTAACAAAAAGTATATTCTTAATTCCAAGATCGCAATTTAAAAAAGAAATAGAAGAAGCAATCAATAAAACAAAGATTAATCATAAAGAGGTATTTTATTATGATAGAGAGCCAACTAAACTTACCAAACAAATTGAAAATTTAACAAGATATAAAAAAAGAAAAAATAATCTTAAATACGAAATTGAAAGACTAGAGGGCTTATCATTTAAAGATAAAGAAAAAAAAATACAAAATTTAAAAAAAAAGGATACACTGGGGAATATTAATTTTGACTCAGTTATAATAGCTGACTTTGATGAAAATTTAAAAAGTGTTGCTACATCTCTTCTATATACAGATGTCTCATCAAAAAGAATATCATATATAACATTAAATCAATGGTTTGATAAAAGCCTTTTAAAAGAAAGTTCGTTACATCCAATATATTTTCCATCAATAAATAAAAATAATTATGAATTATTTATGAATGATTTCAAAAATACATATGGTTTAGATGGAGATCAACTTTCATTTTTAAGTTACGACTTAGTGGGGTTAGTTTACTTTTTAATTTATGAAAATGATTTTCAAATATCAAAAAAAATATTTTATAAAAAAAATAAGTTTAAAGGAAAAATAGGGATTTTTGAGATCAATAAAAATACTATTACACATCAACTAAACTTCTACAGTATTGAAAATAATAAATTTAAAAAAATTTTTTAATTTTTTTAAATGCATCAGAACGGTGATCTATTCTATATTTTATTTCAGGCTCCATTTCTCCGAAAGTTAATCTTTTACCTTTGGGAATAAAAATAGGATCGTATCCAAAACCATTTTTTCCTCTCTTCAAATTAGATATTCTCCCCTCAATTTTACCAACCTTGTTTATAAATTTACCATTTGGCCAAAAGATAGTAAGCACACATATAAATCTTGCACTCAATTTCTTTTTTTTCCAGTTTTTATCTTTTTTAGAAATTTCTCTGTAAACTTTTTTAATAGCCAAATTAAAATTTCTTTTTCTTCCTGACCAATCTGCTGAATATACCCCAGGCGCTTTATTCAAGATATCAATCTCAATTCCTGAATCATCTGACATACAAATTTTATTAGTTTTTTTTGAGAAATATTTTGCTTTTAAAAGAGAGTTTTGTTTGAATGTGGTTCCAGTTTCTTTTGGGCTTGGTATTTTAAAGTCCAAATTTGAATAAATTTTTAAACTTTTGGGTAATAGATCTGCTATTTCCTTCAGTTTTCCTTTATTATTTGAGCCAATGAATATCTCTTTAATTTTTTTTTTAGGCACCTAGAAATTATACTTTTTCTTACCATATAAACAATATGGATAAAGAAGAATTAAAAGAAAAGGTAGAAAAAAGTACTACTGATGAGGAGTTAAATACCCAATCCAAAGAAAATAAAAATGTAGATCAAGCGAATGAGGAAAAAAATATAGAGACTGAAATAAAAGAAGTTGAAAAACTGACTCCTGAAGAAGAGTTAGAGACACTCAAAGATAAATTGGCAAGAACATTTGCAGAGATGGAAAATCAAAGACGTAGGTTTGAAAAAGAAAGAGACGACGCATACGAATATGGTGGATATTCTTTTGCTAAAGAGGCATTAAACTTATTAGATAATCTTGAGAGATCGAAAGTAGCATTAGAAAATGATGAAAAATTAAAAGATACAGATGCACTCAAAAAAATCGTAGATCATTTGGACATTATAAACGACGATATGCTTTCAATATTCAAAAAAAATAATATTGAGCCTATAAAGTCAATTAATGAAAAACTTGACCCAAATCTTCACCAAGCAATGATGGAAATTGAAGATGATACAAAAGATCCAGGGACCATAATACAAGAAATTCAAAAAGGCTTTATGATGAAAGACAGATTATTGAGACCTTCTTTAGTAGGTGTTTCAAAGAAAAAAGCTAAAGAGGTAGAAAAAGAAGAGCAAAAAGATGAAAAAAACTAATAAAAACAACAAAAATTTAAATTTTATAGACGGTTGTAGTCTTATAATTAGCACTTATATGTCGAAGAGGTATTAAATAATGAGCAAAGTAATAGGAATAGATTTAGGAACAACGAACTCATGTGTAGCTGTAATGGAGGGTACACAAGCTAAAGTTTTAGAAAATGCTGAAGGAGCAAGAACAACTCCTTCTGTAGTCGCGTTTTCAGATAATGATGAAAAATTAATTGGACAACCTGCAAAGAGACAGGCAGTAACAAATCCAGAAAATACAATATTTGCTGTAAAAAGATTAATTGGAAGAAATTTTGATGATCCTTCTGTAAAAAAAGATGTTGAGACAGCACCTTTTAAGATCGTTAACTCTGATAAAGGAGATGCATGGATAGAAGCTAAAGGTAACAAATACTCGCCATCTCAAATTTCTGCTTTCACACTTCAAAAAATGAAAGAAACTGCTGAAAAATATTTAGGCCAAGAAGTTTCTCAAGCTGTAATAACTGTTCCAGCGTATTTTAATGATGCACAAAGACAGGCAACTAAAGATGCTGGTAAAATAGCAGGTTTAGAAGTTTTAAGAATTATTAACGAACCAACAGCAGCTTCACTTGCATATGGATTAGATAAAAAGACAAACAATAAAATTGCAGTTTATGATTTAGGTGGAGGTACTTTTGATGTATCAATTCTTGAGTTAGGAGATGGAGTATTTGAGGTTAAATCAACAAATGGCGATACTTTCCTAGGTGGTGAAGATTTTGATAATACAATTGTTGATTACCTATTAACTGAATTCAAAAAAGAAAATGGTATTGATTTAAAATCAGATAAATTAGCATTACAAAGACTTAAGGAAGCTGCAGAAAAAGCAAAAATTGAATTATCATCAGCTGCGCAAACTGAGATAAATTTACCATTTATTACAGCTGATAAAACTGGTCCAAAACATATTAATATGAAAATGACTAGAGCTAAACTTGAGGCTCTTGTAGAAGATCTTATTTCTAGAACTATTCCGCCCTGTGAAACAGCTCTTAAAGATGCTGGTTTAAGTGCAAGCGAAATCGATGAAATAATACTTGTTGGTGGAATGACTAGAATGCCAAAAGTAATAGAGGAAGTTAAAAATTTCTTTGGAAAAGAACCAAACAAATCTGTAAATCCTGATGAAGTTGTTGCAATGGGTGCTGCTATCCAAGCAGGAGTATTGCAAGGAGACGTTAAAGACGTACTATTGTTAGATGTTACACCACTATCTTTGGGAATAGAAACTTTAGGTGGAGTTTCAACTAAATTGATAGAGAAAAATACAACAATACCAACTAAAAAAAGTCAGGTTTTTTCAACAGCAGAAGACAACCAACCTGCAGTTTCGATTAGAGTTTTACAAGGTGAAAGAGATATGGCCTCTGACAACAAGGTTTTAGGTAATTTCGAACTAGTGGGTATAGCTCCAGCTCCCAGAGGGGTTCCTCAAATTGAAGTTACGTTTGATATCGATGCAAATGGAATTGTAAATGTTTCTGCAAAAGATAAAGGGACTGGTAAAGAGCAAAAGATTCAAATTCAAGCGTCAGGTGGTTTAAGTGATGAGGAAATAAACCAAATGGTTAAGGATGCTGAGACAAATAAAGAAGCTGACAAAAAGAAAAGAGAAGCTGTGGATGCAAGAAACCAAGCTGACACTCTACTTCATTCAACTGAAAAGAATTTAAAAGAGCATGGTGGTAAAGTTTCTGATGCAGATAAAAAAGCTATTGAAGATGCATCCGCAAATGTAAGAAACGCATTAAAAGGAACTGATGTAGAGGAAATTAAAAAGAAAACTCAAGATTTGGTTCAAGCTTCAATGAAATTAGGAGAAGCTATTTACAAATCACAACAAAGTACAAAACCTGGTGATGCACCTAAAGATGCAAAAGATGAAGGGAAAAAAGACGATAATGTTGTTGATGCAGACTTTGAAGAAGTAAAAGACGATAAAGAAAAAAGCGCCTAAACTATCAACCATTTGTCTATAACTAGTTATGGCAAAAAGAGATTACTACGATGTATTGGGTGTTGAAAAAAGTGCAGGTCCAGACCAAATAAAAGCAGCTTACAGAAAACAAGCTGTAAAATATCATCCCGATAAAAATAAAGGCGATAAAGCTGCAGAAGAAAAATTTAAAGAAGCTTCTGAAGCTTATCACGTTCTATCAAATTCAGAGAGAAAACAAAATTATGATAATTTTGGTCACGCTGCATTTGAAAATGGCGGAGGAGGTGGAAGAGGTGGTTTTGGAAATTTTGACTTTTCTGGCTCTTTTTCAGATATCTTTGAAGACTTTTTTGGCGAAGGTTTTGGTGGTGGTGGAAGAAGATCAAGAAGATCTAATAACCGTGGCTCTGATTTAAGATATGATCTATCTATAAGCCTAGAAGAAGCTTATGCTGGAAAGAAACAAGATATTAAATTTTCAACATCTGATAGATGCGATACTTGTAGTGGATCTGGCTCAAAGCCTGGGCAAAGTGCAAGCACTTGCTCTATGTGTGGCGGCCATGGACAAGTTCGTTCGAGCCAAGGTTTTTTTACTGTTCAACAAACATGCCCTCAATGTGCTGGTTCGGGTGAACAGATAACAGATCCTTGCACAAGTTGTGGCGGTCAAGGTAAAAAACAAGCAACTAAGCGCCTTTCTGTAACTATTCCTAAAGGAGTAGACGATGGAACTAGGATCAGATTATCTGGTAAGGGGGAAGCAGGTTCCAGGGGAGCTAGTAATGGTGATCTTTATTTATTTATTAATGTTAATTCTCACGAACTTTTCAAAAGATCTGAAGAAAATTTATTTTTTGAATACCCAATATCTATTGCAGATGCAGCACTTGGAACTGAATTAAAAATACCAACAATAGATGGTGGAAAAGCTAAGATAAAAATTCCAGCTGGAACACAAAATGGAAAACAGTTTAGGTTGAGAGAAAAAGGAATGCCATTAATGAGAGGAAATGATTATGGAGACCTTTATGTACAAGTGAACACTGAGGTACCAGTATCTTTAAATAAAGAGCAAAAAGAATTACTTGAGAAATTTAGAGAGATTGAAAATGAAAAATCAAATCCAAGTATTAAAAAATTCTTTAAAAAAGCAAAAAGTTTTTGGAAAAATTAGATGAAAAAAAAAATTAAATATACAATTTTTGGTATTATTTATGTTTTAGCAATTCTAATACTAGGTGCCTATTTTTATAAAGAGGGAATTGGAATAATTTAATTATCTTTTGCTAATCTTATAAATATATCTCCCATACCACCCTGAACTTCCTCAAGGGGGGCATTATTTCTTAGTTCACAATATTGTCCCGTAACCTCATGACTATCGATAGCAACAATACTTTGAGAATTACATTTTGAAGCATTATGAAATAAACCAATTACTAGTCTCTCATCTAATACAAATACTTGATTATTATCGAGTTTATTTCCATCACAAAAATAATCCTTGTTTACTTCTCTTGGAAAATCTTTTTTACCACAGGGATTTTTTATTGTGAGAACAAAAAATTCTTTTTCACCGTCTGTAAAAGTATATTTCATTTTTTTTACTTTAGAGTATTTCATCAAATCACAAGAACATGGATAACAACATTTATGATAAAATCCGCATATTTTCTCGTCATTTTCTGCATTTTTAAGATAAACAAATTCTGGTTTGCTGTTTGGATCAATCAATGATCCAGATACAGCACAATATAACTTATTGTATTCTATAAAATCTTGGTAAGTGATTTCTTTTGTTAAAATATGTTTGAAAAATTTTGGACCTGCAGCATTCCTATTTTGATCGGGAAAAATTTTTGGCCAATCTTTTACTAAATCAGCATAATAATTAAATTGATTTGAATATGTTGGTTTTATTGAACTAAAGGTTATTAATATAAAAAAAATTATAAAGTATTTTAATTTGCTCATGATTTTACTATAAGAATACTTTAATTAATCTAATTATTGAATTGAGTGCTATTGTCCTATTTTTTTTGATTTACTTCTATTGTTTTATTAAGTTCATTTATTTTTATCGACTGAGAAGAACCATCGGTCCAAACTATTCTAACTGAAATATTTTTTTCACTTTCTCTAATACCGTAATGAGCTACGGGTTCCATTTGGCATAAATATCCAGATCCAGCATCAATGGTTTTAGCGTGATCTCTTAAGTTAGAATTTAGTATAACAGTTGCTCCTCTTGCAGGTGCACCATGCTTATTTACTGGTTTAACTCTTATATAATTGAAGTCTTTTTTAATATCTGCTTTATACATTGTAAGTGGTTGCATGCCAGATTCTCCATGAGAAACCAATAATTCTAAAATTCCATCATCATCAATATCTGCAACTGCTGCTCCTGTTCCTAATCCGTTAGACTCGTAAGCATTTTGAATTTTTATCTCTTCAAAAAATCCATTTTCTTTAATTTTGAATAATTTATTTGGTTCACCAATATTATTCATGAATATTTCATCATAGCCATCATTATCAAAGTCTGCTGATATCACTGTTCTTATTTTAGTAGGAATATTGTAGGTTGGAGTAGCGATATCTTTAAATTTTTTATCTTCCAATACATAAGCCCTATGATAACCATTCCAATTGGATGTGATTATATCTAATCTACCTCTATAAAGTATGTCTGATAAAGTTGTACCTCTTCCATTTTCATATTGATCATCAACTTTATAATCCTTAGCTATATCCTGAAAAAAACCATCAGAATTATAATACAAAAAATTTTTTCCTCTTTCGTTTGCAGCAAATATGTCAGTTTTTCCTGATAAAATATTTCCTGCAACTACAGCTCTTCCACCAGTTATTTTACCAATTTTCAACTGCTCTGCTAAATCTAGTATTTGTCTGGAACTTTGTTCATAAAACCTAGTAGGACCCCCGTAATTTGCAACGTATATGCCATATTTTCCATCACCATTTCTATCAACACAAACAACAGACCTACCAGCAGTTAAGTTTAAATTTTTTTTGTTAATATCTTTTTCAAATAAATCAATAAAACCATTACTGCTATTATCAATCAATCTATCTGAATATTTTTTTTCTCCGCTATAGGTATCAGTATTTAAAAAATAAATTTCCTCAAATCCATCTTGGTCAATATCACAAGCAGCAACCCCAATTGTTTTTCTTTTAGCATCATCAAAGATTTCATTTTTATTGATATTTATAAGTTTCCCATTTTGATAGGACAAAGCTAAGTTTGAAAAACCAAACCCAGTAACGACAAATTCATATTTATCATCTTGGTTTACATCTGTAACAGACACACCATAACTTAGTCTAAAATCATTATTTTCAATTAAAGATGTTATATCTTTAAAAAAGTCAGCTTTAGATTGATTGATAGACACGAAAAAAATAAAAACCAAAAATAATTTTAAAAGGTATTTAATAACCATAATTGTTGTATATTGTTAAAAAAATATATTAAAAAAATTTAATGAGCAAAGTAAATTTAGCGATATCTGGTTGCATGGGACGAATGGGCCAACAACTGGTAAAATCTTCAAGAATTGATAAAAATTATAAACTAACAACTCTTACAGAAAATAGATTAATAAAAAAAAAAATTTCTGGAATTAAACCTAGTTTAAATAATGAAGATTCCTTCAAAAATGTTGATTTAATTATCGATTTTACTGTTCCTAATTGTACTTTTGAAATTCTTAAAATTGCATCAAAGCTTAAAAAAAAAGTTGTTATTGGTACAACTGGATTTACCAAAAAAGAAGAGAGTCTTATTAAAAAATTTTCAAAGAAAATTCCCATACTTAAAGCTGGAAACATGAGCTTAGGTATAAATTTGTTAATGTATTTAACCGAAATAGCATCTAAATCATTAGGAAATAATTTTTTAAGTAAAATATATGAGGTTCATCATAAACATAAAATAGACTATCCATCTGGAACAGCTTTGATGTTGGGTAAGGGAATTGCTATTGGTAAAAATAAAGATTTTTATAATTTATTTGGAAAAAGATATCTTAATAAAAAAAGTTTTCCTTACGGAAAAAAAATAAATTTTAACTCAATACGAAAAGGTAAAACAGTTGGTGAACACGAGGTTAAATTTTCGAGTGGAAAAGAAATTATTACATTAAATCACGAAGCATTTGATAGGGCTTTATACAGTGAAGGAGCTTTGACAGCTGGTAAATGGTTAATGAAAAAAAAACCAGGTTTATATTCGATGCGTGATGTTTTAAATTTTAAATGAGTGAGGAACAAAGGGCAAAAATTGTTCTTCGAACTTTAAATAAAATATATCCAAAAACACCAATTCCTCTTAAACACAGAAATATTTTTACTTTACTAGTTTCTGTTCTTTTATCTGCACAATGTACAGACGTAAATGTTAATAATGTTACCAAAAATATATATCCAAAATATAATAAGCCTGAACACTTTGTTAAGTTGGGAAGAAAAAAGATTGAAAAACTAATACGAAGTATCGGTATTTTTAGAATTAAAGCAAAAAGTGTTTATAATTTATCGAAAACTTTAGTTGAAAAATATAATGGTAAGGTTCCAAAAACATTTGAACAACTTGAAGAATTACCAGGTGTTGGGCATAAAACAGCCAGTGTGGTGATGTCTCAAGGGTTTGGATATGCTGCTTTTCCGGTAGATACCCATATTCATCGGCTAGCTCAAAGATGGGGTTTAACTAATGGAAAGAATGTTGTTCAAACAGAAGAAGATCTTAAAAGACTTTTTCCTAAAAAATATTGGAATAAGTTACATCTTCAAATTATATATTATGGAAGAGAATATTGTAAAGCAAGAGAGTGCTATGGTTTATCTTGTAAAATCTGTACTACTTGTTATCCTAAGAGAAAAAAACCACTTATAACCAAGAAAGCATAAATAATGAAAATATTAGGAATTGGAAACGCTATTGTAGATGTAATTTGCAAAGTAGAAGATGATTTTATCACTCAAAATAATTTAACTAAAAGCACCATGAAGTTAATTTTTGATGATAAAGAGTTTAAAGATTTATTATCAAATCTTAAAATTGAAAAAACAGTTTCAGGTGGATCAGTTGCTAACTCAATAGTTGGTTTATCTCAGTTGGGGAACGAAGTTGGATTTATTGGTAAAGTAAATGACGATGATCTGGGTGGAAAATACGAAGATGGTTTAAAACAAGAGAATGTTAAATATTTTTATTCAAAGAAAAAAGAAGAGTTACCAACCGGAACTTGTTTAATATTAGTTACACCCGATTCTGAGAGAACAATGTGTACGTTTTTAGGAACTGCAGGTAAGATAAATGAAAATGATGTAAGTGCGGATGCGATTAAACAAAGTGAAACAATACTTTTAGAAGGTTATCTTTGGGACGAAGGAGAACCCAAAAAAGCTTTTGAAAAAGCTATTCAAAGTGCAAAAAAAGTTGCAATGTCACTATCGGATCAGTTTTGTGTTGATAGACATAAGCCTCACTTTTTAGATTTGGTTAAAAACAAATTAGATGTAACTTTTGCCAATGAGCAGGAGATAATGTCTCTGATTGACGCAAAATCTTTTAACGAGGTAATTAGTTTCTCGAAATCTCTTGGTAAGATAATTGTTCTAACAAGAGGTGAAAAAGGTGCTGTTGCAATTAATGGAGATGAGGTTGTTGAATGCGGAATAAAAGAAGGTCTGAAAATTGTAGATTTAACCGGAGCTGGTGACCTTTTTGCTGCAGGCTTTTTGCATGGTCATGTAAACAAAATGTCATTGAAAGAGAGTTTGGACAAAGGCACCGAGATGTCTTCTAAAGTAATTCAACAAATTGGGGCAAGGCTTTAAAAATTATTTTTTTTTTCTCTTAAAGCTTCCTTTACCTTTTTTTGGCTTAACAACTCGAGTTTTATATTTTGGTGTTAATAAATCTTTTGCAATAAAATTTTTTTTTTTCATTGAATAATATAACCCGCCTTGGAACTCTTTATGAAATTCTCATCACTAAAAATATTATTTATTTTTTTTCTTAATCTATAAATATGTGTCTCTACTGTATGAGTTTCTAATTTTGAATTATGTCCCCACACTTCTGTTTGTAATTTACTAATTTTTACAGGTTTTTTTGAATTATACAAAAAAATTATAATGTTTGCCTCTCGTTCAGTTAAATTAATACTATTTTTTTTATTAAAGATTTTTCTTGAATTTAAATTTAGTTTGTAAGTCCCAATATCTATTTGTGATTGTTGGTTATATTTTTTTTTTAAAAATTTTATATTAATAAGTTCAACTAATTTATTTATATGAATTGGAAACTTATCAATTAAGATTTGGTTTTCAATATTTTGTTTTTTGACTGATATAACAATATAGTTTTCTAATGTTTTAAAATTAAGATCAGTTAATTTTTTTACATTAAGTAAACTAAAATTAATGTGACTTTCTAATTCAGTAAGTATTTCGAATAAAATTTTAAAATCATAGATTACTAAAGTTTGATTATTCATATATAACAAAGAATATGACAATTATTTTAAAAAATAAAGTAACTCTTCTTTATGATGATTTTATTTTCAAATGCTCAATTGGTAAAAATGGATTGGCTAAAAGTAAGGTTGAAGGAGACAAAAAAACCCCTATTGGAACATTTTCTTTAGGTAATTTACTCTATAGAAATGATCGTAATTCTCGACCCTTAACAAAATTAAAATGCATACCTATTAAGAAAAATATGAGCTGGTGTGATGATATTAAAAGTAAAAAATACTACAATAAGTTAATTAAGGTTAAAAAAAACCTTCATCATGAAAAATTATATAGAAGGGACTATAAATACGATTTTATAATCCCAATTAATTATAATACTAGAAAAACTAAAATTGGTGCTGGAAGCGCAATTTTCATGCATTTAACAAAAAAATATAATCCAACTGCTGGATGCATAGCACTTCAAAAAAAAGATTTTCTGATTTTATTAAGACTCATCAATAAAAATACAAAAATTAAGATAGCTCAGCCTCTTTGACCAAATATATTAGATCCAATTCTTAAATACGTTGACTTATACTCTATTGCGTTTAAATAATCTGATGACATTCCCATACTTAATTCCTTTAGATTGATTATTGCATTAAGTTCACTCATTTGAGAAAAATATTTAGTAGAGTCCTCGTCAAATGGAGGAATACACATAATTCCTATTATGTTAAGACCTAAATCTTTTGAAAAATTATAAAAATCTAATAAGTTTTCTTTTATAATTCCAGATTTTTGACTTTCATTTCCTAAATTTATTTGAATAAAAATTTTGGGTTTAACATTTTGTTTAGCTTGTTCTTCTGCAATTTTTTTTGCTAATTTTTCATTATCTAGTGAGTGTATATAATCAAAAATTTTTACAGCAAATTTGACTTTATTTGTTTGAAGTTTTCCAATCAAATGTAAACGGATATGTTTATTTTGATGTATGATATCTGTCCATTTTTCAATTGCTTCTTGAACTTTATTTTCACCAAAATCTAAATGACCATATTGAATTAGTGGTAAAATGTGATCTATTTTAAAAGTTTTAGAAACTGCTATTATTTTAGGTATTCTACTTTTTTCTTTTAATTCTAATAATTTTGAATTGATTAAGCTTTGAATTGATATTAAATTTTTAACTGTTTCATGCATAAAAAGTTTCTTAAACTATATTACTTTATAGAGGAATTTAAAAAAAGTATCATTGATAAACAAAGTAAAAATACTGCGATAATTTATAGAAATTACAAAAAAAATTACGAAATAAATCAGATTATTTCTATAAGAGATTATTGTAGAAAGAAAAATATTAAGTTTTATTTATCAAATAATGTCAAATTGTCTATCAATTTAGATTTAGATGGTGCTTATTTGCCGTCATTTAATCAGACCTTTTCTCATTTAAATTATAATTTTAAAAAGAATTTTGTACTTATCGGATCAGCTCATAATTTGAGAGAAATCAGAATAAAAGAAAGACAAAAGGTGAAAGAAATTTTTTTGTCTTCGTTATTTAAAAATAATGGAAATTTTTTAGGTTTAAATAAATTTAATCTTTTATCAAATTATTCTAAAAAAGATGTCATTGCTTTAGGTGGTATTTCAAAGGACAATATTAAATTGATAAATCTTACAAAATCTATTGGATTTGCTGGAATTTCTTATTTTAAATAAAAAAAAGGCCCCTTAAAGGGGCCCTTTTTACAAAATTTGATTCTTTAATTAGAATGCAAATGAGAAATTAACTTCATAACCAGAGTTATCTGCAGTCGCAGTTCCAGCTACGTTATCAATTGTTGAGTGAGTTCCTGAAATAGTCATTCCACCAGAAGTATAAGAGAAACTTATACCTGTAGCTTCCTGATCATTTGTACCAGACTCAAAATCAATTTCTGATACGTTGTACGAAATTGATAGATCATCACTTACAGCATATGAAATACCCATAGCTGTAAAGTCTTCGTCTTGAGAAGCAGTACCAGAATCAGTTTCATTTAATTGGTAACCGACTGAGATTGCACCCATTGTGTATACAGCAGCAAATGCAGTTAAGTCAGCTTTACCAGTGATACCAGTTGTAGGTTGGTTATTGTTTTCACCCATTGCAGCATAGACAGATAAACCTTCGATACCTGTGTACAATGCACCAATTTCAGTTGAACTTTCAACAACACCTGGTCCACCTGATGGTGTGTAAGATGCTTTAATCGCTAAACCATCCATTGCAGTGTAGTCGTATACAAATCTGTTAGCAGAGCTAGCAGCATTTGCAGCACCCGCAGCTGTTCCAGCTGTAGCAGTACCATGAGCTTCCTCGTTCGCAGTAGGAGTTACGTCATCCCATGCACCGATAGGTCCTGAAGTACCTGAACCAGAGAATGTTAATTTACCCATGTCACCTGTGTCGATAGTTATACTTCTATCGTCAAGTGCACCATTGTCTAATTCAAATGCAGTTGAAACTGTGAAACCGTTATCCATTTCACCACTTGCTGCAAAACTAATTGAATCAGTCATTGACCAACCATTACCCAAGTTTGAGTTATCTTCTCCATTAAAGAAGATAGAAGTAGCGCCTGATACACTTAGAGTTGCTGCTTGCGCAGAACCCGCTGTTACCAATGCAGTACCTAATGCTGTCAATCCTATTTTTTTTAGATTGTTCATATTATTACCTTTCGTTAATTGTTTAATATTAAACATGCTATATCTATCAATTTTCCTTAATTTTTATGACTTAATGTCAGTTTTAGAGCTATTTTTTACAATAGTGTTGTATATTTACATCACTAAAAACGTTAAATTAATTAAGATTTTGAGCATTTTCAAAAAAAATCTTTTAATTATAATGTTTTTTCATCTATTAATTATTTTTAAGACAAATTATGCCAAATATTTTGAAATTTCGAATCATAAATTTTTTACTAATTACACTATTTGCACTTTCCTCGTGTAAAACTATAGAAAACTTACCTGGTGGTGATGCACGAAAGAACCCTCCAAATCCGAAACTAAGAGTCAAAAAAAACCTTGAGGAGGGAAGAGGTTTTAGACTAGACAACATGGTGGGTGGTAAAGCTGGAAAAGGTGGAGATTTTATGTTTGCTAGCGCAAACGAGCTTTGGAAAGCTTCTTTAGATACCTTGGACTTTATGCCACTTTCATCAGTAAATTACAGTGGAGGGATAATTGTTACAGACTGGTATTCAGACGGAAATAATCTTGATGAGTCTGTTAAAATAAGTATTAGGTTTTTAACTAATGAGGTAAGAACTGATGCGTTGGATATAAAAGTTTTTTATAAAAAATGTAATCAAGTTGCTAACTGCAAAATCGAACAAAAAACTGGATCACTAGTTGCAGAATTAAAAAAAGAAATTTTAAGTAAAGCTGCTATTTATAAAAAACAAAGTAAAGATAAAAACTTCAAGCCTTACACAGGTAAAGCAGTCGATATTACGAAATAGATTTTATAATAACAGTGACTTCTTCAGAAAGATACAATTTTAAGACTATAGAGGAAAAATGGCAAAAAAAGTGGCGTAACACCAAGGCTTTTTCAAGTAAAATTGATACTTCAAAACAAAAATTTTATTGTTTGGAAATGTTTCCTTATCCATCAGGAAAAATTCACATGGGACATGTAAGAAATTACACAATTGGAGACGTGTTATCTAGATATAAATCATTAAAAGGTTTCAATGTAATGCATCCAATGGGATGGGATGCTTTTGGAATGCCAGCTGAAAATGCTGCGCGTGAAAATAATTTAGATCCAAAAGATTGGACTAATAAAAATATTCTAACAATGAAAAGTCAATTAAAGAAGCTTGGACTTTCAATTGATTGGGATAGAGAAATTTCTACATGTTCAGAAGAATACTACACACATCAACAATTATTTTTTTTAGAGTTATATGAAAAAGGATTAGTTTATAGAAAAGAAAACTATGTAAATTGGGATCCAGTTGATCAAACCGTTCTTGCTAACGAACAGGTTATTGATGGTAAAGGCTGGAGATCAGGGGCTACAGTCGAGAGGAAAAAACTTAATCAATGGTTTTTTAAAATCTCAGAGTTTTCACAAGAACTACTGGATGATTTAGAAAAATTAAATGAGTGGCCGAATAAGGTCAAAGTAATGCAAAAAAACTGGATAGGTAAATCTTTTGGATGTGAAATAGCGTTTAAAACTGAAGGAGATTTACCAATTGATGAAATAAAGTGTTTCACAACAAGACCCGATACTTTGTTTGGTTTTTCATTTTTAGCTCTTTCAGTTGATCATGAAATTTCAAAATATTTTTTAAAAAATAAAAAGTTTCAAGAATTTAAAAAAGAGTGTCAAAAAACTGGAACTACTGAGGAAGCGCTTGCAATAGGTGATAAAATTGGATTTAGAACAAATTTAATGGCAATAAATCCATTGAAGCCAAGCGAAAAAGTCCCTGTTTTCTTTGCAAACTTTGTTTTAATGGATTATGGATTTGGAGCTGTTTTCGGATGCCCAGCTCACGATCAAAGAGATTTTGATTTTGCAACAAAATATAATCTTGATATTAAAACTGTAGTAAGACCTGAGGAAGAAAATGAGAGCTTTAAAGTAAAAAACGAGGCATATACAGGATCGGGTATAATAGTAAATTCGGAATTTTTAAATGGTCTAAAAGTTCCTGAGGAATCAATTTCTAAGACAATTGATATTTTAGAGAGAAAAAAAATTGGAAAGAAACAAGTTAATTTTAGACTTAAAGATTGGGGTGTTTCTAGACAGCGTTATTGGGGTTGTCCAATACCTATTGCATATGATGAGGATGGGAACGTAATTACAATTCCAAAAAAGAATTTACCAGTTAGACTACCAGAAAATGTTGATTTAAACAGTAAAGGTAATCCATTGGACTCACAATCTGACTGGAAAAATGTAATAATTGATGGAAAACAATATACTAGAGAGACAGATACACTTGATACTTTCGTCTGTTCCTCTTGGTACTATCTTAGATTCTGTTCACCAAAAGAACCTGGATATGGTTACAAAAATGAGGATATTAATTATTGGATGCCTGTCGATCAATACATTGGAGGAGTAGAGCATGCTATTCTTCATCTTTTGTATTCTCGTTTCTTTACAAAAGCTCTTGGTTATAAGAATAAAAATTTTTCATTTAAAGAACCATTTAAGGGATTGTTTACTCAAGGTATGGTATGTCATGAGACTTATAAAGATCAAGAAAATAATTGGATTAGCCCTGAAGAGATAGAGTTAATAAAAGGTCAATTTTATAAAAAAGGTGAACCAAATAATAAAATAATTGTCGGTCCATCTGAGTCAATGTCTAAATCAAAAAAAAACGTCATAGATCCAGAAAATATTATAAATAATTATGGTGCTGATGCAGTAAGACTATTTATATTGTCGGATAGTCCACCTGAAAAAGATGTACAATGGTCAGACCAAGGGATGACTGCTTCATACAAATTTTTACTTAAGCTATGGACACTTCACCAAAAAATAAAAAATAAAATTAAGATAGAAAGTAAAAAAGGAAATGAAAAATTAGATAAATTTACCAATCAAATGATTAGTAAAATTACCAATAATCTTGAAAATTTTAATTATAATGTGATCATAGCTAATATTTATGAAATATATAATTTTTTAAATAAGGAAATTGAAAATGATATTGATAATAAATTATTAAAAGAAAGTTATATCAAAATCTTAGTGCTAATATCACCTGCAATACCTCACTATAGCCACGAGTGTTTGGAAGATCTGGGATATGTTGAGTCATTACATTGGCCTGCAGTAGATAAGAAACAGTTAAATGAAAATAAGGTCGATTACGTTATTCAAATAAATGGTAAAAAAAGGGCAATTTTAAAGGAAAATAGAGACATCGATCAAGAAACACTTTTATCTATGTTAAAAAAGAATAAGTTATCTAATAAATATTTAGAAAACAAATCAATTAAAAAAATAATATTTGTGAAGAACAGATTAATGAATGTACTGCTAAATGAATAAAATTTTTTCAAAAATAATAACAATTGCTTTTATTTTTGTTACAACTTCATGCTCGTACAAACCAATATTTTCTGAGAAAAATTATAATTTTCAAATTGATGAACTTATTTTATCTGGTGATGAAGATGTAAATAGAGTCATTGACAGACAATTAAGTATGATTAAAAAAAGCCAAAATTTAAATAATGAGAATTTTTCTGTAATTATAAACTCAATTAAAAATAAAGGAATAATTTCTAATGATAGTAAAGGTGACCCTTTAAAATTTGAGATTAGTATTAATGTTAATTACAAAATTTTAGAAAATGGTCAAATAATTTTAGAAAGGGATATAGAGAAAAGTAATATTTTTAATAATAAATCTGATAAATTTGAGCTAGATCAAGATGAATTTATATTAAGTTTATTTACAAAATCACTTTTTGAGACTGATAAAATAATTATTATTTCAAGAGGTTCTGATAAATTATTTAATTTAATAAGTGAAATTTTGGAAAAAGAAACAATCGAAACTAAAATTATAATTAAATCTGCAAATCTTGAAAAAAAATCAAAACTCCGAAATTTATTTGAGAAGGAAAAAAGAATAATTTGTACACCAGTTTATGATGACGATATACGTTCTTTGAGCTCTATTATAAATAGTTTTTTGAGAGATCAAAAATTTAATTTATCTCAAGAAATCAAAAATATACTTATAGAAAGATCAAAAGGGGATAGAATTAATTTGAAAAATGAATTGTTAAAATTGAAAAGTTTATCAATTAGCAAGAATAAATTGAGCACGGAGGACGTGATTAAACTTTCAAATCTTGCAGAAAATTATAGTGTATTTGAATTATCTGATAATTATTTAGCTAAAAATTCAAAAAAAGTTTCTAATATTCTTAATGAAAATAATTATTCTTCTGAAGACTGCATATTAATTATAAGAACTATACTAAATAAGTCTAAAAGACTTTTGAAAATAAGAACTGAGGCAGATAATAATTCAAATATTGATCAAGTTATATCTACCTTCAAACCTCCTATATTTTGGAAAGAGAAAGATATTATCAAAAAACAGGCTCAATCATGGTCAACCCACGAGGTGAGAGAAATAATATATAAAATTAATGATTTGGAAGCCCTAGTTAAGAAAAATACAACAAATTCGATGCTTTTCGTCTCTAATTTTGTGAGTAATTACTAGTAATTTTGTTTAATAATCTCCACTAATCTATCAAGCTGATCGGCCCCCTTATACTCTAAACTGATAGTTCCAGAGTTATTTCTTTTATTCTTTACAAAAACTCTCATTCCGATTTTATCTGTTAACTCTTCTTCAAGACTTACAATATTTGGATCTTTTTTCTTTGAAGTACTATTAGAACTAGATTTTAATATTCTTACCAAATTTTCAGTTTGTCTAACTGATAATTTTTTTAAAATAATTTTCTTCGCCAAATAAAGAGCATTATCTAATCCAACCAAAATCTTTGCATGGCCCTGAGATAATTTTTCTTGAATTATTAATTCTATTATTTCTTGTGGCAGATTTAAAAGTCTCAAACAATTAGATATATGTGCTCTACTTTTGCCGATAAATTTTGATACTTTTTCTTGGTCATATCTAAATTCATCTATTAATCTTTTATAACCTTCAGCTTCCTCAATTGGATTTAAATCTTTTCTTTGAACATTTTCGACAATTGCAAGTTCTAATGATTTAAGATTGTCTACATTAATTACAACTACAGGCACTTCATGTAGCCCTGCATATTGTGCTGCCTGCCATCTTCTTTCTCCAGCTATTATTTCAAATTTATTTTCTTCATCAGATGATGGTCTTACAATGATAGGTTGGATAATACCATTTTCTCTTATAGAGTTAGTTAATTCCTCTAGACTAACTTCGTCAAATTTTTTTCTAGGTTGATACTTATTTCTAACTAGTGAACTTATTGAAATATTTTTTTTATCATCAATTTTTTCACTATCACCTATTAAGGAAGACAATCCTCTTCCAAGTCCTTTTTTTGATTTAAACGGATTGATCATGCTGCACTCTCCACTGGTTTATCTTGATTTAAAAATTCTTCTGTAAAACTGAAATATGCTCTGCTACCTGGACAGGTCTTATCATAAATAAGAACAGGAACGCCGTGTGAAGGAGCCTCCGATAGTCTGACATTTCGTGGTACAGCTGTAATATAAACTTTATCCTTAAAATAGTTTCTTGCCTCTGTTTCTACCTCACCTGATAATTTATTTCTCTTATCATACATAGTCAGAAGTATTCCTCTTATGTCTAAATTTGGATTTAGGTTTGACTTTATCCTTTCAATTGTTTTCATAAGCTGTGTCAGTCCCTCTAGAGCAAAGAATTCTGTCTGAAGAGGTACTACGAGAGCATCTGAAGCTACTAAAGCCATTATTGTTAGGAGGCTTAAAGATGGTGGGCAGTCAATTATGATATAATCATAAGATGGCCCAGAATTATTTAAAATCAATGCTAATTCGTCTTTTAATTTAAAGGCTCTCCGGCTGTCACCTGCTGTCTCCACCTCTAGACCTGATAAATCAACATTTGATGATATTAAATCTAAATTTTCAAAGCTAGTAGGCTGTATTACATCTGGAATTTTTTTATTTCCATTCAATACATTGTAAATTGTTTGATCAGAACTTGTTGTGTTAGATAATCCAAGGCCTGTCGTGGCATTGCCTTGTGGATCAAGATCAATTACAAGAATTTTTTTTCCTTTCATTGTTAAACCAGCAGCAAGATTGATGACAGTGGTTGTCTTACCAACTCCACCTTTTTGATTTATAACCGAAATAATTTTTCTACTCATATTTTTTTTTTAAATTTGAAATTTTTACTACTGATGACTCTTCACTTGTTAAACTTTTCATTTCCTCGATGTCGAATTTCCATTTTGTGGAAACATCTTCCAAAATTTTTTTTCCACTCTTGCCTAAATACATGACTATGTATTTAAAATTTTTAAAATTCTTTGTTGCTATATCAAAAATCACTGGCAAAGGTTTAAATGCTCGGCATATTATTACATCTGTTACTAAATTTTTCTCTTCGAAAATATTTTTTTGGTTAATTTCAGCTTCTAATTTGAACTTTTTTACCATCTCTTTCAAAAAATTGCTCTTATGAAAGCTCTTTTCATAAAAAATTAGCTTAAAACCTTGTCTTTTTGATTTCATTAAAATACCCAAAACTATACTAGGAAGCCCTGCACCGGAGCCAAGATCAGTACATACTTTAATATCATTTTTATTAATAAATTCAATGGTTTGTGCGCTATCATAAATATGCCTTGTATTTATTGACTTTTCTGTACTCAAACTTATCAAATTTATTTTCTTGTTTGTACTCAAAATTGACTGAGAATAGTCCTCCAACTCCTTAATTGTTTCACGTGAAACATTCGGAAGATAAATTTTTTCAGTTTTTATTAATTTCGAATCAATCAAGCTATATGCTTAATAGACTTTCTTTTGACATGAGACAACAAAATATATACTGCGGCTGGAGTAATCCCATCTATTCTAAGTGCTTGTCCGAGCGTTTTAGGCTTTATTTCCTTGAATTTTGACTTAACCTCATTCGATAATCCAGAAAATTGATCATAATCTAGATTTTCTGGTATTTTAAGATTTTCATCTCGTTTAAATGCTAAAATATCTGCATCTTGCTTCTTCAAATATCCTTTATAATGTGCTTTTATCTCAATTTGCTCATCAATTTCACGTGAAACATATTTAATTTCAGGCCAAATTTCCCTAATTTTTTTCATATTAACTGACTTTTGGCTCAAAATCTCTATTGCATTCCTTTTAACCCCATCTTTAGCAATATTAATTCCATATTTTAATGCTTTTGAGGGAGTAATTAAAGAATTCTTCATATTTTTAAGACTTTTTTCAAGTTTAGACGCTTTCTCTTTATATAAAATTTTCCTTTCATTTAATATTAAACCAATATCAATTCCTTTTTGGGTTAGTCTTATATCTGCATTATCTGATCTCAAAGATAACCTGTATTCTGCTCTTGAAGTGAACATTCTATAAGGTTCTGCAACTCCTTTTGTAACCAAATCATCTATCATAACACCTATGTATGCCTCAGATCTATCAAGTATAAATGGTTCTTTACCTTTAATAGAGAGAGCAGCATTTATTCCAGCTATTAATCCTTGTGCTGCAGCTTCTTCATATCCTGTTGTTCCATTTATTTGTCCTGCAAGGTAAAGATTTTTAATTTTTTTTGTCTCTAAAGTAAGGAATAGCTCCCTTGGATCCACAAAATCGTATTCTATAGCGTATCCAGGCCTTAAAATTTTGACATTTTCTAAACCATTGATATTGTTACATATTTCTTGCTGTATTCCAGCAGGAAGAGAGGTTGAAATTCCATTAGGATAGATTGTATTATCATTCAGGCCTTCTGGCTCTAAAAATATTTGATGCTTTTGCTTACCTGCAAACTTTACAATCTTATCTTCTATTGATGGACAGTATCTAGGACCAACTCCTTGGATACTCCCTGAGTACATAGCACTACTTTTTATATTTTTAGAAATGATCTTATGCACTGCTTGGTTGGTATAAGTCATCCTACATGAAATTTGTCTGTTGATATTTTTTTTTGTGAGGAAAGAAAAAAAATATGGATCTTCATCTGCATGCTGCTTTTCAAGTTTTTCGAAATTAATTGTCGTTGCATCAAGTCTTGGAGGTGTACCTGTTTTTAATCTTCCAATTTTAAAATCATATTTTTCTAATTGTTCACTTAAACCTGTTGAAGGTTTTTCATTAAATCTTCCTGCAGGTGTTTTTTCTTTACCAATGTGGATTAAACCATTTAAAAAAGTTCCAGTTGTAAGGATTACTTTAGATGATAGTACTTTTTTACCTTCTTGTGTGATAAAACCAATTATGTTGTTTTTTTCAAAAATAAACTCTATTACAGGATCTGAAAAAATGCTTAAATTACAGTAATTTACAAGTTTTTCTTGCATATATTTCTTATATAATGATCTATCACTTTGAGTACGTGGTCCGCGAACAGCTGGTCCTCTACTTCTATTTAATAACCTAAATTGTATTCCTGATTTGTCTGCAACTTCACCCATTACACCATCTAATGCATCTATCTCTCTAACGAGATGACCTTTACCTAATCCCCCTATTGCTGGATTGCACGACATCTCACCAATAGTATCAAATTTATGTGTAAATAAGGCAGTATTTACGCCCAATCTAGCAGATGCTGCTGCTGCTTCACAACCAGCGTGACCACCACCAATTACAACTACATCAAATGAAATGTCATTTTTCATAACTGTAATTTATTATTGATATTAAAATTTACAAGAAAACACTTAAAAATGCTTAAATAACAAGTAAATTCAACACTTATTTACCTATGCAAAAATCGCTAAAAATGGAACCTAATATTTCTTCAACATCCACTTTTCCTACAATCATTCCTAAGTGTCTAGTTGCTAATCTTAAATCCTCTGCAGCTTTATCAAAATCTTCTAAAGAATTTTTTTCCTCGAAATTTTTTAAATTATGAACACAAGCCTCTAAACTTTGTCTATGTCTTTCTCTTGTAATTAAAGTTTCGTTTGAACTTACAAATTTATTTTTTAAATTGTCTTTTATTCGATTTATTAGTTCAGCTAAATTGGTTTCATTTTTGATTGATAAATAAATTGGATTAAATTTTGAAATTTGATGATTAATATTTTTATAACCAAGATCAATTTTGTTAATTACAATTATCGATTTTTCACTTACTAAATCATTCAAAAATCCAGTAAAATCAATACTTTTAGGCTCTATTACTATTATATTTAAATCAGCATCCTCAGCACGTTTAAGAGCTAATTTTATTCCTTTTTTTTCTATTTCATCTTTAGACTCTCTAATACCAGCAGTATCAGAAATAACAACTGGATAGCCATCTAAATTTAGATGAGCTTCAATAACATCTCTGGTTGTTCCTGCGATTTCTGAAACGATAGCTACATCACGTTTAGAAAGATAATTTAACAATGATGACTTTCCAGCGTTGGTAGGACCTATTATTGCAATTTTAAAACCTTCTCTAATTCTTTCTCCAACTTTTTGATCATCCAAAATTTTTTCAATCTCTTTTCTAATTTTTTCTGAATCGTTTTTAATATTTATAGTTATATTTTCTGGAAGATCATCATCGGGAAAATCGATTTTAGCTTCTACATTAGATAAAATTTTTAAAAGCATTTCTCGGAGGGAATTAAATTTATCTGAACTTCTACCACTCATTATTTTAATTGCTTGTTGTCTTTGAATTTCAGTTTCTGCAGAAATTAGATCAGATATGCTCTCTGCTTTAAGAAGATTTATTTTTCCATTTTGAAATGCAATTTTTGTAAATTCACCTGGCTCTGCAAGTCTACAATTTTCTAAATTTGATAGTTGGTCTAAAATTGACCGAATTACAGCAATACTACCATGGACATGTAACTCAGCCATATCTTCGCCTGTGTAGCTGTCAGGCCCAGGGAACCATAATAATAATCCCTCATCAATTAGTTCAGAAGTACTGATTTTATTGATTTTTTTAAGTGTTGCTTGTCTTGGTGGTGGCAATTTATCTTTTATGAGACTTTGAATTATTTCTTTAGTGCCTACTCCAGAAATTCTAATAACAGCAACACCTGAAACTCCAGCTCCAGATGATAATGCATATATTGTCATATCAATTATTATAATTTTATATTATCCAAAATTATATAATTTTGTTAATAATAATTTAGTTATCTTCCTGTCTTAAAAGTGATTGGAGAAATATTCAAAAATGAAAATATTTCAGTTTAGATATACAAAAAGTTTAAATTAGTGACAAAAGAGCTAGGATATATTTAATTTTCATAAAATGTCTTTGGATAATAATAAAATTTCAAACAAATTTAAAAAAGGTTTGGAATTATTTAAAAATAAAAGATTTGCTGAGGCTGAAAAATTATTCAAAAAAATTTTTAAATACAATCCAGACGACGTATTGATAAACTTTTTTTTAGGAGCTACTTATTTCGAAACTAGAAAGTTTAGTTTATCACAAGAAAAATTAAAGAAAGTAATATCAATTGAAAAAAGTCATAGAGATGCAAACTTCTTACTTGGAATGATGAGTTATAATGAAAATAAATTTGATGAAGCAAAAAATCATTTGGAAAAGATTTATAATCTAAATACTAATGATACAAACGTTGCAAATTTATTTGCAAAAGTATTAATTAAAACTAGAGATTATCACAAAGCTATTAGAATTTTACAAATAGAACTTGAAAAAAAACCTAACAATTTTGATTTAATAAATAATCTTGGTTATGCATATCTGTTAAACGCGGAAATCAATAAATCCATTAAATATTTATCAAAAGCTTTGGAATTAAATTCTAACAGCTCATATACCTATGCAAATCTAGGTACATCATTTTTTTTAAAAAATGACTTATTAAGTAGTAAGAAAATTTTTAAAAAAGGGTTAGAAATTTTTCCTGAAAACAACCAAATCTCATTTGCTTTTAGCATCTCTGAATTGTCGGATTGTAATTTTGATGCTGGATTTAAGCTTTACGAAAAAAGAAAGTATGGAAAAGATTATGAGCTAAATTTTAACAAAAATCATAAAGAATGGAGTGGAGAAGATCTTAATCAAAAAGTTATTTATATAATTTCTGAACAAGGTATTGGTGATATAATACAATTTTCAAGATATTTAATTTCACTAAAAAAAAAATATTCAGTAAAAATAATTTTTGCAGTTAATAAAAATCTTAAACATTTATTTAATTTTGATGGTATTGACATAGTTGAAAAGGGAAATTTAAATATTAAATTTGACTACTTTCAATATTTATTGAGTCTCCCCGGGATTTTTTATAAAATTGAAAAAAAATTTGCAGAAAATATAAATTTTATCAAAATAAATAATGTTATTTTAAATAATTGGTCTGAAAAAATTAAGAATCTTAAAGGACCAAAGATTGGCTTTAATTTTCAAGGAGATCCAAGTTATATATTGGATGGCTCAAGATCGATACCTATTAATTATTTTAAAGATCTTTTTTTGAAAGATAATTTAAATTTTATAAGTTTGGTCAAAGGTCATGGTGAGTTAGAATTAAATAAAATAATTTTAAGAAAAAATGTTTTTAACTTTTCTAAAGATATAGATAATAATGACAATTCATTTGAAGATACTGTTGCTATATTAAAAAATCTTGATCTACTTATAACTTCTGATACCGCAATCGCACATCTAGCATCAACCATGGAAATAAAAACATGGTTACTTTTAAATTTTAGTCCAGATTGGAGATGGCATATAAATATGAAATTATTTAAATGGTACAAGAATTTAAAGATTTTTAGGCAGGAGTCTGACCTTAAGTGGGACAAGGTCATAAAAGAAGTAAGAACTGAATTGAATAAAAGTTTCTAGAAAGTTTATTATGAAGGTTTATTCATTGAATTAAAAAACTCTGCATTATTCTTAGTTGTTTTAAGTTTTGAGTTTATAAAATCAATTGCATCCATCGATCCCATTGGAGCAATAATTCTTCTTAAAACATTCATTTTTTGTAGATCATTTTTATCAAAAATAAGTTCTTCTCTTCTTGTTCCTGACTTAGTTATGTCTATAGCTGGATAAATTCTTTTCTCAGAAATCTTTCTATCCAAGATAGTTTCACTGTTACCAGTTCCTTTAAATTCTTCAAAAATCACTTCGTCCATCCTACTTCCTGTATCGATGAGAGCTGTTGCTATAATTGTAAGGGACCCACCTTCCTCAATATTTCTAGCTGCACCAAAAAATCTTTTGGGTCTTTGGAGGGCATTAGCATCTACACCACCAGTTAAAACCTTTCCTGAGCTTGGTACAACAGCATTATAAGCTCTTCCTAATCTTGTGATCGAGTCTAATAGAATTACTACATCTTTTTTATGTTCTGTAAGTCTTTTGGCTTTTTCAATAACCATTTCGGCAACAGCAACGTGACGCTGTGCTGGCTCATCAAAAGTTGAACTTATAACTTCACCATTAACTGTTCTTTGCATGTCTGTAACCTCTTCTGGTCTTTCATCAATTAATAAAACCATCAAGTAACATTCTGGATGATTAGCAGTGATAGAATTAGCTATGCTCTGCAAAATCATTGTTTTACCAGCCTTTGGTGGAGAAATAATTAATGACCTTTGACCTTTTCCAATTGGACTTACTAAATCAATTAACCTTGGAGTTAAATCAGGTTTCTTTTCAATTTTATTTGACTCAACTTCCATTCCTAGTTGCTTATTTGGATATAGAGGAGTTAAGTTATCAAAAGCTATTTTATGCTTAAATTTATCTGGTTCTTCAAAATTAATTTTGCTTACTTGTAATAGGGCAAAATATCTTTCTCCATCTTTTGGAGATCTTATTGGCCCCTCAACAGTATCACCAGTTCTAAGGCCAAATCTTCTTATCTGACTTGGGCTTACGTATATATCATCGGCTCCAGGCAAATAATTCGATTCCATCGCTCGCAGGAAACCAAATCCGTCTTGGAGTAATTGTAAAACTCCACCCCCAGTAATTTCCTCTCCTTTTTCTGCAAGTTTTTTTAAAATTGCAAAATAAATTTCTTGTCTTCTTAGAGTACTAGCGTTTTCGATACCTAATTTTTCAGCTTCAGTAATCAACTTTTCAGAGCTTTTTTCTTTTAATTCTTGAATGTTCATGTGTGGAAGTTTTATTAAAGATTTAATAAATATATATACTGATCTAAAAATTTCAACCCTAGATAGGTTTAAAAACTACAATAAAAACAACAAAAATCAGCAAAATTGTTGGTATTTCATTAATTATCCTGAAAAATTTAGATGATTTTGTATTTTCTTTTAGCTTTAGCAAACGTATGCATTTTCCAAGATATTCATGGTAAATTGTTAAAATTACAACTAACACAATCTTGATTTGTAACCATAAATAACCAAAACTCTCAATGCCATTGATCCAAATCAATATAATGCCAAATAGCCAAGACAAAATCATTGCTGGTCGCATTATGTAATTATAGAGCTTTCTCTCCATTGTCTCAAAAATTTCAGTTGCTTGTTCTTTTTCAAAATTTTCAACATGGTAAACAAATATTCTTGGTAAATATAAAAGACCAGCCATCCAAGAAATTACTGCTATTAGATGAAGTGATTTAAATAAAAGATATCCACTCATTTATTATAAATTTTTTGAAATAAGATGTTTGAATAAAGAAATATGATCTTCATTATCATTTAAACAAGGAATCATTTCAAAGTTTTCACCGCCTGATTTGATAAAACTTTCTTTCCCTTGGATGGATATTTCTTCTAAAGTCTCAACACAATCAGATGAAAAACCAGGACATATTACTAAAATATTTTTTTTTCCCTCTTTAGGCAAGGCTTCAAAAGTTTTATCTGTATAAGGTTGCAGCCATTCTTGAGGACCAAATCTTGATTGAAATGTTGTCATAATTTTAATATCTGAATATTTTTCAGAAATTAGTCTTGTAGTTTTGTGACAATAGCAATGATAAGGATCTCCCTTTTCAAAATATTTTTTTGGTATTCCATGATAAGAAGCTACTATTAGGTCTGGCTTCCAATTAATTTCATTAATTTTTTTTACAATACTATTGTTAATAGCATTTATATAAAGAGGTTCGGACTCATAATGAGGAATTATTTTTAAATTTGGCTGCCATCTCATTTTCATAAGAGTTCTATATACCTCGTCACATACAGTGGCAGTCGTTGCAGCAGCATATTGGGGGTAAAGAGGTAGTATTATTAAATTCTCACAACCTTTTTCATGAAGTTCGTTTATTTTACTTTTAATACTTGGATTGCCATACCTCATAGCAAAATCAACAATCAACTTTTCATTACCAATTTTCTCAGATAATTTATTAGCTTGGCTTTCTGTAAAAAACCTAAGCGGTGACATGTTCTTGTCTTTCATCCATATTTCTTTGTAAGCTTTAGCAGTTTTTGATGGCCTGAAAGTAAGTATAAATAAGTTAAGAATTACTTGCCAAATAAAAGGATTTACTTCAATAACTCTTCTGTCAGACAAAAATTCCTTTAAATATTTTCTTATATCCAGCCAACTAGTGGAATCAGGTGTTCCAAGATTTATAATTAAAACCCCTGTTTTGCCATAATTAACTTTTGGGTGGTCTGATCTCATTTAAAGTTTCTTACGATTTTAATCAAATCTTCGACCATTTCAATTTTAGTTTCTGGTAAGATACCATGTCCTAAATTAAATATGTATGGGTGATCCTTAAAAATATGAAGATATCTTTCAACTTCTTTTCTTAGAATTTCCTTATCAGTTAATAATATTTTAGGGTCAAGCCCACCCTGAATGGGAATTTTTATTTCTTTTACTATTTTTTCTGGATTAACATCATAATCTATATTTACTGCATCTGGTTTAACTATTTCGCAGAAATTTTTGTAATCTTTAATACCTCTTGGAAAACAAATTACAGGTACACCTAATTGTTTAACATATTCTACAATATTTAATGTGGGTATATAAATATATTCAGGGATTTTGTCATTTAATAATCCTGCCCAACTATCAAAGATCTGAATTACTTCTGCTCCAGCCTCAACTTGATTTTTAATATGAACTTTTAGAAATTTTTCAATAATTCCTAATAGTCTATTTATTAGAAAATCATCTTTAAAAAATTCTCCTGTTAGACCTTTTCTGGGTGATGATCTATTAATCATGTATACAAGAATAGTCCATGGAGCTCCAACAAATCCTATCATGTCTTTGTTATCCATTAAAGGATCCTTGGAGGTTTTGGAAATTGCTTTGTAAACTTTATAAACTTTTTCTGTAAAATTAATTTCGTCAACATTTTTAATATTATCTAATTCCAGTTCTCCAAGCTTTGGCCCAAAATTTTTCTCAAATTCTACTTTTTGACCAAGACCGTATGGTAACATCAAAATGTCAGAAAATATTACTGCACCATCAAACCCAAATCTCTTTATAGGTTGAAGAGTTATCTCAGATGCTAAATCACTATTTAAACAAAGTTTTATAAAGTCTGTATTTTTTTTTCTTATGTCTCGAAATTCAGGTAAATATCTTCCTGCTTGTCTCATTAACCATATAGGATTGGTTTTAACATCTTTATTTTTTATACAGTTAGTTAAGAGACTCATATAAATAGATATATATTATTTACTTTATTAGTATTATGTATTGTGGATAACGTAAATTAGTCAAATATCACAGTTTGTTAACTCTTTATTAAGAATTTAGATCTCTATTTAACTGTATTTTATAAGGATTAATTAAGATTTCTCATATTTTATGTATATTATGTATAAGTTTGTTAACATTTTATAATTTAGTTAATTTGATGGAAAAAAAACTAACTATTATTATTCAGAAGGATAAATCTGAATTTTTCTTATTTTACTTATAGATTATAAACACTTTATACATGAGAAATTTATATCAAATATACCTAATATCAGACTCTACCGGTGAAACACTTGATAGAATTTTTCTTGCTTTGAAAGCACAGTTTCCCAATTTTGAATACGAAACAAACCATTTCTCCTTTACGCGTACTGAAAGTCAAACTCTCGCTATATTAAAACAGGCAAAAAAAGATAAAAATTCAATTATTTTATATACTATTGTTAATAGTAAATTAGCAAAATATCTTACAGAAAAAGCCTACGAAAGGAATATACCTTGTTTTGGAGTTCTTGGAGACTTGATTTTAAACTTTTCTAAGGTCTTAAATCAAAAAGCTTCTCATCAGCCAAGTGGACAGCATATCTTAAATGAAGAATACTATGATAGAATTGAAGCTATTCAATTTACGATGAACCATGATGATGGTAATCAAACTGATGATATAGAGAGATCAGATATTATTTTACTAGGTGTAAGTAGAACCAGCAAAACTCCAACTTCCATTTATCTAGCTAATAGAGGATTCAAAACTTCAAATATTCCACTAGTGAATAAAAATTCTATACCATCTAAAGTTACTGAAAAAAATTTTAGACCATGCGTTATTGGCTTAGTTACAGAGCCAGAAAGATTATATGATTTAAGAAAAAATAGATTGAATTCATTAAAAGAAGATCAGAATAGTGAATATGTAAATATTGATAAAATTAAAGATGAATTAAATAGTGCTAGGAAATTATTCAAAGAGAATAATTGGCCAACGATAGATGTAACAAGAAAATCAGTTGAAGAAACAGCTGCATCAGTAATAAAAATTTTTGAAATAAAGAATAAAAAAAATGCCTAATATAATTTTAGCTTCAAAAAGTAAAGTTAGAAAAGAAATACTAGATAATCATAATATTAATAGTAAGGTTGAAGCCTCAAATGTTGATGAGGACCCTATAAAAGAAAGTTTATTAAAAGAAGGAGCCTCACCAGAAATTATTTCTAAGAATCTTGCAGAATTAAAAGCAAACAAGGTAAGTCAAAAAATTAATAATGCTCTAGTATTAGGAGCAGATAGCGTCATCGATTTAACTGGAGAATTAATTTCAAAACCAGAAAGTAGAGAAGAAGCTTTGAATATTTTGAAGAAACTCAATGGAAAAAAACATTCTTTGATCAGTTCAGTTTGTATATCTAAAAATGGATCTATGGTTTGGAACTATACCGACAAAGCTTACTTGACTATGAAGGATTTTTCTGAAAATGAATTAACTAATTATCTAAGTAAAATAAGTGATGAAGCTTTATATGCTTATAATGTTTATCAAATTGAAGGAGAAGGTAGAGCCTTATTCTCAAATATTGATGGAGATGAAGATACGATAATGGGCTTACCTATCAAAAAAATTAAGGAATATTTGGAACTACAAAAATGAAAAAATTTTTAGTAATAGGTAATCCAATTGAACATTCTTTGTCTCCAAAGTTACATAATTATTGGATAAAAAAAAATAATTTAGATGCAATTTATGGAAAATTGGAAACTTATGACAATGATTTGTCAGAACTATGTAAGTCTATCAAAAAAAGAGATTTGGAGGGTTTAAATGTTACTATCCCTTTTAAAAAATCAATAATACCTCACTTAGATATCTTAAGTAGTAATGCATTAAGGACACAATCTGTAAATACCATCTCATTAAATAAAGGTCATTTAATTGGAGATAACACTGATATTGATGGGTTTGAATTAAGTTTAAGAAAATTGAATTATGATGTTAGTGACAAAACAGTTCTGATATTAGGTGCTGGTGGTGTTGTGCCATCAATTATTTTTTCATTGTTAAGGATGAAAGTATCAAAAATTTTTTTGAGTAATAGAACTAAAAAAAAAGCTGAAAACTTAAAAAGTTTATTCAATGAGATTAATGTTGTAGAATGGGGTGATTTACCAAAGTTTGATATGATAATAAATGCCACTTCTTTAGGCTTAAATAAAGTAGATAAATTTGGCATAGACTTTTTCCAGGCTGGTCAAAATAAGCTGTTTTATGACGTCATATACGCACCATTTCAAACAGAGTTTTCAGAGGCAGGAAATGCAAAGGGCAATTCAATTGAAAATGGTCTAAATATGTTTTTATTTCAGGGCCAACAAGCTTTTAATATTTGGCATAATGTTGAACCAGAAATAAACAAAGAATTAATTGAATTTCTAAAAAACTGAAATTATGAGATGTAAAATTAAAAATGATTAGAGTTGGGATAATTGGCGGTATAGGTTCAGGAAAATCTTTTATTTCAAAGCTTTTTGGATACCCAGTATTTAATGCGGATTTTGAAGTAAAATCAATTTATAAAAAAAATAAAAAATGCTTCACCAAATTAAGAAAAAAATTACCAAAATTTATTAAAACGTTTCCAATTAGAAAAAGAGAGCTTATATCAGCCATTAGCTCAAATAAAAAAAATATTAAAATAATATCTTCTATTGTTCATCCATTAGTAAGAAAAAAAATGAAAAATTTTATAGAGAAAAACAAAAATAGTGAAATTATTATTCTCGATATTCCATTATTAATTGAAAATAAGCTAAATAAAAAAAATGACATAATAATTTTTATTAACTCTAAAAATTCTAAAGTTATTGATAGATTAAAAAAAAGACCTAATTTTAACAAAAAATTGATTAGGAGTTTAAAAGAAAATCAACTTATCATTTCAAAAAAAAAAAAATTAGCTGACTACGTTATTAATAATAATTTTTCTGCACATATAATGAAAAAAAAAGTTAAACTAATTAAAGAAGAAATTTTGAATGAAGGAAATAGTTTTAGATACTGAAACAACTGGTTTATCTATTCGAGATGGCCATAGGATTGTAGAAATCGGTTGTATTGAACTTGATAATTTAGTACCCACAAAAAACATATTTCATATTTATCTTAATCCTGAAAGAAAAGTATCGCAAAAAGCATTCCAAGTTCACGGTTATTCAGATGATTTTTTGTCTACAAAACAAAAATTTGTTGAAATAGCCGATGATTTTATAAAATTTATTAAAGACAAAAAAATTATTATTCACAATGCAGAATTTGATATTGGACACTTAAATAACGAATTATCATTAATAGGAAAACCAAAGATAAATAATTCAAATGTTATTGATACCTTGGAATTGGCCAGGAATAAATTTCCTGGTTCTGGGATAAGTCTAGACGCATTGTGTAAAAGATTTAGAATAGATAACTCTAAAAGAGAAAAACATACTGCTTTAATTGATTGTGAGTTACTTACAAAAGTATACATAAATTTGATTGACCAAAGAGAACCAACTTTAAATTTAGTTGATGATATTACTAACAGACCTTTAACAAGTGAAAGCCAATTAGATTACTTTAAAAAAGTTATTATTCCAAGCGAGGAAGAATTATTAAACCATAAAAATTTCTTAAAAAAAAATTTAAAAAAAAATCATTTTTAGTTTAATCTGGCCTTATACAAACCCTCAAAGTCTATTTTTTTTCCAAATTTTAAATTTGGTAAGCCAGCTTCTCTTAAAATTGTAAGAAATTTTTTCTCTAACTCAGGGTAAATTCTAATTTGCAAGTCGCATAAAACAATTTTTTCTAACTCATTTTTCTTAATTTCTAAGTCTAAAATATCTATTACCGTAGCATATTTAATTTGAAAAATTCCTTTGTCCTTTCTTTTATTTTCATTTTCATAAGTTAGGGTGGTTAAAATTTCTATCATTTTTCTTTTAAGAGGTTTTGAGTTTATGTTAACTTTCATTTTATATTCTGGAATAGTATTTCTTACAGTCACCAGAGTTTCAGGGCTTGGTATTTCAACTGATAAATCTTGTATATAACTTACAATAATTTTATATTTATTTTCCATCTTTATCCTCTATATCTTCATATTCACCTTCAATAAAATTTTTTTCATTACTTTTATTTTTTGGTGAATTTTTATTTGAATATTTACTTAGGATAATTTTTCTAGTAAGTGGAAAAATTAAAAAGATCCCTATTATGTCTGTTGCAAACCCGGGCAAAATTAATAGTAAAGCTGCAAAAGCAATTGCAGCACCTGAAATTATCTCATAAAGAGGCAGCTCATTTTTAACTAATTGGGACATACCTGATTTTAAAGTATTAAAACCTTCATATCTCGCGTACCAAATACCAACAATTGCAGTCGACAATATTAGCAAAATAGTGTTTAAAGCTCCAATTTGAGAGCCAACTTTTATGAATAAGTAGATTTCAATTAGGGGAATACCTAAAATAAGAATTATTGCTGTGTTCATTTGTCTATAATGTAAATTGCAGGTTGAAATTAATCAACATAGTAAATATTATTAATATATGAGTTATAGCTTCGAGTATATCGATATAATATTATTAGCAATGATAGCAGGTTTTATTTTCTTAAGATTAAGAGGTATTTTAGGTAAAAAAACAGGCTTTGAGGAAAATATTAATTCAAGCTTTCCACACGAGGTTCCTGAAACTAAAAGTTCACCCGTTTTAAATGCTGAAACCTTTGATGACGCAGCTAAAAAAGATTTCTTAAACGGCGCAAAAATAGCTTATGAAAGTATAATCACAAGCTTCTCCAAAGGAGATTTAAAATCAATAAAAAATCTTTTAGCAAAAAATGTATATGATCAATTCGATGAAGCAATCAAGGATAAAAAAGCAAGAAATGTAACTTCTGAAACCACATTTATTGGAATTAGTTCAGCCGAAATAAAAGAGCATAATCAAAATAAAAATATGCTTGAAGTTAGTGTTGAATTTGTGAGTGAAATTATATCTTGCATTAAAGACAAAGATAATAAAATTATTTCAGGTGATGCCCAAAAAGTAAAAAAAGTTTTAGATACTTGGAAATTCACAAAAGATAGTACATCAAAAAATCCTAACTGGTTAATAGTAGACACCCAGGCTTAGTTGATTAAAAAAATATCAGATAAAGATAAACAAGATTGGCAAAACTTTATAAATAGTTCTGATAAATTAGAAAATAAAGATCAAAAAATATTTAAACCAACTAAGAGATATATCGAAAAATCAATTGATTTACATGGTTATACTTTAGAAGAAGCTAACCAAAAGATGGCTTCTTATATAAAAGAATGTTATGAAAATGGTGTTAATAAAATCAATGTTATCACTGGCAAAGGTTTAAGATCAAAAAATTTAAATGATCCTTATCAATCCAATAATTTGAGTATATTAAAACATTCAGTTCCTTATTATATTAAAAGCAATGATCAGTTAATGAGTAAAATTATAAGTATCGATTTTGAGGCTGTTGAAAATCCATCCGTTGGAAATTTTGATATTTTTTTAAGAAAAAAAAAATAAGAATTATAATATAAATTTTGAAAGATCTGCGTCTTTAACAAGTTCACCAATATTTTTCTTAATATAATCCGAGTCTATACTGATCTTTTCACCAGCCCTATCTGTTGCCGTAAAACTAATTTCATCTAAAACTCTCTCAATAATAGTATGAAGTCTTCTAGCGCCAATATTTTCAACTGTTGTATTTACTTCGCTTGCTATTGTTGCAATTGTATCAATTCCATCTTCAGTAAATTCTAAATCTACATTTTCAGTTTTAAGTAAAGCTTTGTATTGTTTAATTAAACTATTATCTGGCTCTTTTAAAATTCGCTTAAAATCCTCACTATTCAATGCATCTAGTTCAACTCTGATCGGTAATCTTCCTTGAAGTTCAGGTAAAAGATCTGATGGTTTTGCTAGTTGAAAGGCTCCTGAAGCTATAAACAATATGTGATCTGTTTTTATTGGACCGTATTTTGTACTGACAGTTGTTCCTTCAATTAGAGGTAGCAAGTCTCTTTGAACACCTTCTCTTGAAACATCTCCACCAACTCTATCAGTTCGTGCTGAAATTTTATCTATCTCATCTAAAAATACGATACCGTTGTTCTCAGTTGTATTTTTTGCAGATTTAATAATTTTGTCTTGTTCTATTAATTTATCAGCTTCTTCGTTTAGTAATATTTCATGAGACTCTTTTACTGACATTTTTTTCTTCTTAGCTTTTTGACCCATTGATTTACCAAGCATGTCTGAAATATTAATCATTCCAACATTAGCCCCAGGCATACCAGGAATTTCGAATGACGGCATTCCACCACCACTCTCAGTTACAGCTATTTCAATTTCATTATCATCTAAATCACCATCTCTTAATCTTTTCCTAAAACTTTCTCTAGTTGCAACACTTGCTTTATTACCTACTATTGCATCAAGAACTCTGTCCTCAGCTAATTTTTGTGCCTTAGCATGAACTTCTTTTCTTTTTTTAACTTTCTCCATTGCAATAGCAATTTCTAATAGGTCTCTTATAATTTGTTCAACATCTCTTCCGACGTAACCTACTTCAGTAAATCTAGTCGCTTCAACTTTCACAAACGGTGCCTCAGCTAATTTTGATAATCTTCTTGATATTTCTGTTTTACCAACTCCTGTTGGTCCCATCATCAAAATATTTTTTGGAAGAACTTCATCTTTCATATCACCTTCTAAAGCTTGTCTTCTCCATCTATTTCTCAATGCGATTGCAACGGCTCTCTTTGCATTATTTTGACCAACAACAAATCTATCTAACTCAGAAACTATTTCTCTTGGAGATAATGAGTTTTGAATATTATTCTTTTCTTTTTTTACTTTTGCGTTCGGTAGTGTTGTAACGTTTGATTTTTCCATTTAAATTTTCTCAATATTGCAATTATCATTTGTGAAAACACATATTTCAGATGCGACTTTAATTGCTTTTTTTGCAATATCCTCCGCTGATAAATCTGTTTCCATTAATACTTTAGCTGAAGCTAATGCATAATTTCCACCAGATCCAATTCCAATTACATCACCTTCAGGCTCTAAAACGTCACCAGTTCCCGAGATAATAAAACTATTTTCTTTGTCACCAACCGCCATTAGGGCTTCTAATCTTCTTAAATACTTATCAGTTCGCCAATCTTTAGCTAATTCAACAGCTGCTCTTGCTAAATTTCCAGCGTGTTTTTCTAACTTAGACTCTAATCTTTCAAATAATGTTAAGGCATCTGCGGTAGAACCAGCAAATCCTGCGATCACATTTCTTTTCTCAATCTTACGAACTTTGTTTGCAGTTTTCTTAATTACTGTATTTCCCATGCTAACTTGGCCATCTCCTGCAACTACTACTTCATTGTTTTTTCTTACTAATACTATTGTTGTCATGGAATATAGATGGATACTAAATCTAATAGTTCAAGACCAAGGCTAGAATTATTGCCATAATTGAATAATAGATATATACCTTTTTCAGATTATGAAACGTAAAGCCAAAATAAGTAGAAAAACAAAAGAGACCAACATCAGCGTTGATTTAAACATTGATGGCAAGGGTAAGTACAAAGTTGACACAGGTATAGGATTTTTAGATCACATGCTTGAACAATTATCAAAACACTCTTCGATGGATATGAACATTAAAGCTAAAGGTGATACGCATATTGATCTTCACCACACAACTGAAGATACAGGAATTGCAATTGGTGAATGTTTGAAAAAAGCATCTAAAAAATTTGTTGGTATTAAAAGATATGCTCATGCAATGATACCAATGGATGAAACATTAACTAGAGTTGCAATTGATGTTTCAAACAGACCTTATTTAATTTGGAAAGTAAAATTGAAAGTAGAAAAATTAGGTGAGATGGATACAGAACTATTTAAAGAATGGTTCCAAGCTTTTTCACAGGCTGCAGGAATTACTTTGCACGTTGAAAATATTTATGGAGATAACAGTCACCACATTATCGAGTCTTGCTTTAAAGGTTTAGCAAGATCTTTACGAGCTGCCTTAGAAATGGATCCAAGAAATAAAACTACAATACCTTCTACAAAAGGTTCTTTATAAATTTAATGAATGTCACAATTGTTGACTACAATTCAGGCAATATAAGTTCTGTAATAAATTCGTTTAAAGAAGTTGCAAAAGACAAAGTAAACATTGAAGTAACAGCTGATCTTGCAACAATAAAAACTAGCGATAAAGTTGTATTACCTGGGCAAGGATCTTTTAAGAGCTGTATTGATGGTCTCAATAGTATTAACGGCATGATAGATACTCTTAATGAATTTGCATTAGAAAGTAAAAAACCACTTCTTGGAATTTGTGTGGGTCTTCAAATGTTTGCAGATATTGGCTATGAAGAAACTGAGACTAAAGGCTTAGGATGGATTTCAGGTAAAGTGTCTAAAATCGATAATCAAGGCGGTAAATTTAAGCTACCACACATCGGATGGAACGAAATTAATATAAGGAAAGACAGTAAGATTTTTAAAGGTATAGAAAATAATTCTCACATGTACTTTGTTCACAGTTATGAGTTTGTACCCAAAGATAAATCTGTAATTTCAGCAACAACCGATTACTCATCTAATGTTGTCTGTGCTGCTGAAAAGGAAAATATCTTTGGTACCCAATTTCACCCTGAAAAAAGTGATAAAATAGGACTTAAAATAATAGATAATTTCATAAATTTATAATCATGAACTTTAAAATATCCAAATTGCTGAGTTTTTTCTTAATTAGTTTTCTTCTTTCTACCCATTTATCAGCTGATGGTCACAAAACAAAATTTAAAGATATCAAAGGTTTTAAAAAACAATTTATTTCTATGCATAAAAAAAAGGTAAATAGAATTATAGAAGTAAAAAAATCAGATGGTTACCCTGTTTATGAAGGTAATACTAGTATCCAATTTACAGTAAACAGAGAAGATGCAGGTTGTGGAACAGGTAAAGCACAAACAACTCAAATTAAATGTGATGGAAAAGGAAATCGAAGTAGACAAGAGTTACATTTAGGTAATATGAAATTAAAAAATAAAGAATATATTTATGAGTATGCAGTATATTTTGATGAAAATTATGAACCTCTAGAAAAAGGTGCGGTTGTTATTATTGGTCAAATGCATACTGACAATAAAGCTAAGGGTTGTCATAGTTGTTGCCATTTTTGGTTTCAGGATTTTAAATATAAAGGTGAACGCTATTATAGCTGGGCGAGTAAAGCAGCCTATTCATCTGAGCCAGTAGTTATAGGAAAAATTTCAGACCTCAAAGGAAAATGGACACATATAAAATTTCATGTTTTATGGAAACTAGACAATACAGGAAGATTTAAAATTTATAAAAATGATGAGGTAATAGCAGATCTAAAAAATGTAAAAACTCTTGCAGATACATGTACTGGTGGTTATATGAAAATGGGAATATATAGACACAGAACAATAGGATATTGGAATTCCGATTGGGAAAGTTTGCAAGATCAAAGAGTATATCTAGATAGTATAATTTTTAGAAAACCAAAAAAAGATGAAAAGTTTGAGAAAAATAAATGAAGATATTTCCAGCAATAGACATCAAAGATAGAAAATGTGTGAGGTTAATTAAAGGAGACTTTGATAATAAAACTGAGTATGAAATTTCTCCAGTTGATCAAGCTGGTAAATATAAAGATTACGGATTTAAAAATTTACATATAGTTGATTTAGATGGTGCACTTACAGGGGAGACCCTTAATATTGATATTATTGAGGAAATTGTTGGTAAATTTGATCTTAAAATTGAAATTGGTGGAGGTGTAAGAAATTTTGAGAGTATTCAAAAATATACTGATGCAGGAGTTGAGAAAGTAATTTTAGGAAGCGCTGCAATAAAAGACAAAAATTTTTTAAAAGAAGCATGTGAAAAATTTCCAGATAAAATTGCTTTAGGTCTAGATGCTAAAGATGGTTATTTATCTGTATCTGGATGGAAAGAAAATTCTAATTTAAAAACTTTAGATTTCTTAAAAGATGTAAATGAGTATGGTGCTAGCAGATTAATTTATACAGATATAAATAGAGATGGAATGAAGCTAAGTCCAAACCTTGATGAAACAGAAAATGTTGCTAATAATTCAAATTGTCCTGTTATAATTTCAGGAGGTGTTTCATCAATAGATGATATTAAAAAAGCTAAAGAATTAGGAAATAAAAATATTGAGGGTATTATTGTTGGTAAAGCTATATATGACGGTGATATTAAATTAGATGAACTTGCAAAAGAAATAGATGCTTAAAAATAGAATTATCCCCTGTTTAGATGTTAAAAATGGAAGAGTTGTTAAAGGTATTAACTTTGTTGATTTACAAGATGCAGGAGACCCAGTAGAGCAAGCTAAGATTTATAGTGATGGTGGAGCTGACGAAATTTGTTTTTTAGACATCACAGCTTCTAATGAAAATAGAGATACAATTTATGAAGTTGTAAAAAATACTTCTAAAAAATGTTTTGTACCTTTAACAGTTGGTGGTGGAGTTAGAAGTGTAGATGATATTAGTAAACTTTTAAACTGTGGGGCAGATAAAGTTTCAATAAATACAGCTGCAGTTCAAAATGCTGATGTTGTAGTTCAAAGTTCAAAAAAATTTGGATCTCAATGTATAGTCGTTGCAATTGATGCTAAAAAAAATGGAGATAAATGGGAAGTTTTTACCCACGGAGGTAGAAATAATACTGGGATTGATGCTTTAGAATTTGCAAAAAAGATGGAAGAGAGTGGAGCAGGCGAGTTGTTAGTCACTTCAATGGATAGAGACGGTACTCAGGTAGGCTATGACATTGAGCTTATGTCTAAAATTTCTTCAATTGTAAACATACCTACAATAGCATCAGGAGGAGTTGGTGATCTTGATCACTTAGTTGATGGCATCAAATCAGGCAATGCTAGTGCGGTTTTAGCAGCATCTATATTTCACTATGGTAAATATTCTGTCAAAGAAGCCAAAGAATATTTGGACTCAAAAGGAATACCTGTTAGGATTTGAGATGCTAAATACCCTTGAGAGCCTATTTAAACTTGCAAGAGAAAGAAAATCTTCACCAGTTGATGGATCGTATACCAATAAACTTTTGAGTGATAAATCTTTGAGTAAAGCAAAAGTTTTAGAAGAAATAAATGAATTGATAGAGGCAGTAGAAGAAGATACAAATAAAATTCATGAGGCTGCAGATGTGTTTTATCATCTAGCCATGTACCTTGAAGCAAATAATATTAAGATTGAAGATGTAATGAATGAATTGGAAAAAAGAAAAAAATGAGCCATAAATTTTATAAACCTACAAGATCAAGATTACAAAGAAGTGAATTAGCAGTTCCAGGTTCATCACCTAAAATGTTTGAGAAAGCTCTTAGTTCTGCAGCAGATTATGTTTTTTTAGATTTAGAAGATGCAGTTTCTCCTAATGATAAAATTACTGCTAGAGCAAATGTTATTAAATCTTTGAATGAAATGGATTGGAGAGGTAGTGGCAAAACTATTTCAGTACGAATAAATAGTTTAGATACTCATTATATGTATTCAGATCTAATTGAGATAGTTGAACAAGCTGGAGAAAATGTAGATACAATTTTAGTTCCAAAAGCAGGAACTGCAAGTGACGTTTACATGGTTGACTGTTTGTTAACTCAAATTGAAACAAATAAAAAATTAAAAAATAAAATTGGAATTGAGTGTTTAATTGAAACTGCATTAGGAATGTCGAATATTAAAGAAATTGCAACCTCAAGTGAAAGATTAGAGGCATTACATTTTGGTGTTGCAGACTATGCTGCTAGTTTAAGAGCAAGAACCACTGTTATAGGTGGTCTTAATGAAAATTATCCAGGTGACCAGTGGCATCATGGTTTATCAGAATTAGTAATGACTTGTAGAGCATATGGCATAAGAGCAATTGATGGACCGTTTGGAGATTTTAATGATCCAGATGCATATACAGCAGCTGCAAAAAGAGGTGCTACAATTGGTATTGAGGGTAAATGGGCAATACATCCTTCACAAATTGAATTAGCTAACAACGTATTCTCTCCACCAGAAACAGAGGTTACTAAGGCTAAGAGGATCTTAGAAGAGTTAGAAAAGGCTGCTGAAGAGGGTAAAGGGGCTGCCCAGCTAGATGGCAGGATGATAGATGCTGCATCAGCTAGAATGGCTGAAAATATTGTAAATATCGACAAGTTAATCCATAATAAATAAATAAAATTATGGACATTCACGAATATCAAGCAAAGAAAATACTTTCAAACTTTGGAGTAACAATTCCTAGAGGCGGAATTGTTTACAGTCCTGAGAATGCAGAGAATAAAGCAAGAGAAATTGGCGGATCAAGATGGGTTGTAAAAGCGCAAATCCATTCTGGTGCAAGAGGAAAAGCAGGAGGGATAATTGTTTGTAATACTCCATTAGAAGTTGCTCAAGCGACAGATAAATTATTAGGAAAAAAATTAGTTACAAATCAAACAGGACCTGAAGGAAAAATTGTAAACAGAATTTATATTGAAGAAGCAACAGATATTGAAAAGGAGTTATATTTAGGATTGGTTTTTGATAGAAGCTCAGAAAGTATTATGGTTGTTGCATCGACAGAAGGTGGAATGAGTGTTGAAGAAATTTCAAAGGAAAAACCAGAAACAATTATTAGATCTAAAATTGAAGTTGCGGTCGGAATGCAAAATTTTCAAGCTAGAGAATTAGCATTTGGTCTTGGTATAGAGCCAGACTTAATTAGAAGAGCATCAGACACAATTATTGGATGTTATAAAGCTTTCAGTGAATTAGATGCAACGATGGTTGAAGTTAATCCACTAGTTATTTCAAAACAAAAACAAATTTTAGCATTAGACTGTAAAATGAGTTTTGATAACAATGCAATGTTTAGAAGAAGTCAAGTTTCTGAACTAAGAGATAAAACACAAGAAGATTCAAAAGAAATATTTGCGTCGGATAGAGGTTTAAACTATGTAAGTTTAGATGGAAACATAGGTAATATTATTAACGGCGCTGGTCTTGCAATGGCATCTATGGATATGATAAAACTTGCTGGAGGAGCTCCTGCAAATTTTTTAGATGTAGGAGGTGGAGCAACGCCAGAAAAAATAGTTAAAGCCTTTAAATTAGTTACAATGGATGAAAAAGTTAAAGTAATTCTTGTAAATATTTTTGCTGGTATCAATAGATGTGATTGGGTTGCAGAGGGAATTGTAGATGCATTAAAAAAAATTGAAATTAAAGTTCCATTAGTTATTCGTTTAGCAGGCACCAATGTCGAAAAAGGAAATAAAATCTTAAAAGAGAGTAAAATAAATTATATAGAGGCAAACACTTTAGAGGATGCAGCGAATAAAGCAGTTGCAGCACTAAATAAATAAATCATGACTGTACTCGTAGACAAAAATAGTAAGATAATTATTCAAGGTTTTACGGGTAAAATGGGCTCTTTTCATGCAGATGAGATGATAAAATATGGCTCAAATGTTGTTGGTGGAGTAACGCCAGGAAAAGGAGGTTCTAAGCATTTAGATTTACCAGTATTTAACACAGTTAAAGATGCTGTGAATGAAACAGGAGCTGATGCATCTATTTTATTTGTACCCCCAGCTTTTGCAGCTGACTCAGCAATGGAAGCAGCTGATGCTGGAATTAAAATATGCGTAGCTATAGTTGACGGAATACCTTCTCACGACATGATCAGAATAAAAAGGTACATGAGAAGATACACTAAAAGTTCTAAAATGACATTAGTTGGACCAAACTGTGCTGGAATTATTAGTCCAGGAAAATCAATGTTAGGAATAATGCCAGGTCATATCTATAAAGAAGGAAGAGTTGGAATTATTAGTAGGTCAGGAACATTAGGCTATGAAGCTGCCCAACAACTAAAAAACTTGAATATTGGTGTTTCAACAAGTGTAGGAATTGGAGGTGATCCAATTAATGGTAGTTCATTTAGAGATATAATTGAAAAGTTTGAAACAGATGAAGAGACCGATGCAATATTAATGATTGGTGAAATTGGTGGCCCCCAGGAAGTAGCTGCAGGAGAATTTGCAAAAGAAAATATGAAGAAACCAGTTATAGCATACATAGCCGGATTAACTGCACCAAAAGGAAGAGTGATGGGTCATGCAGGAGCAATAGTCTCAGCTTATGGTGAAAGTGCAATTGAAAAAGTTGAAATTTTAAAAGAGTGTGGAATTACAATTTCTAAAAATCCATCGGTTATGGGTGATACAGTAAAATCAGTTCTAGAAAAAATGTAATCATGAGTTACGATGATAATAACATATTTGCAAAAATATTAAGAAATGAGATACCATGTAATAAAATTTATGAGGATGAATTTGTTTTATCCTTTCATGATATAAATCCTCAAAAAAAAATTCATGCGTTAGTAATTCCAAAAGGAAAATATACCGACTTAGATGATTTTAGTCAAAACGCTTCTCCTGAGGAAATGGTTGGATTATTAAAAGGTATAAATATTGTAGCAAAGAAATTAAATATATCTGTAGATACTGGTAAAGGATATAGAGCGCTTGCAAACATAAGTGAAGATGGAGGACAGGAGGTTCCACATCTACATTTTCATTTGTTTGGTGGAGAGAAAATCGGTAAAATGGTATCGTGAAAATTAATGTAGACAGAAGTTTTCTAGAAATAAATTCAATAAGAGATCTAAACCATTCTAAAAGTCCAGGATCAAACTTTAAAATTATTGAAGTAGACCCACCAGATTTTCATTTAAACAAATTTTTCTATAAGCAAATTGGACGAAAGCATAGATGGATAGATAGATTAACATGGGAAGATAAAAAATGGATTGAGTATGTTGAAAATCCAAGAATAAAGACCTTTATTTTAAAAGATAATAACAACCTTGCAGGATATTATGAAACTATCCGTGATCTTGACCATAATCATTCTGAAATAGCATATTTTGGGATTTTAGAGGAATATTTTGGAAAAAAATGTGGTGGCTATCTTCTTTCTGAGGCTATCAAAAAGTTATTTGATGAAGGAATGTCAAGAGTTTGGCTGCATACTTGCTCACTGGACCATGAAAATGCAATTAAAAATTATTTAGCTAGAGGAATGCAAGTATTTAAATCTGAAAAGATAAATGTTGAGCTTAATTAATATATTTTTGTATTGAAAATATTTTTTCTTCAACATCAATGTTAATATTTATATCACTTAAAAAAGTTTGAATTAGATTTTGATAGATATCTTTGGTTTCCCAACCCATTAAATCTAAACTTTCCTTATCAAAAAAAACCTTAATTAAATTTTTTTCATATTCAAAATTGAAGACATAATAAAAAGGATAATTTTTATCGTCTTCAGCCTCATTCATTTTTGAAATTAAAAATTTTTTATCAAGTATGAAATTTAAAGGTGTTTTATCTAGTGGATATCTATAGTAATTTTTAATTTTATCTGAATTGATAATTAATGATTTACCGTTTGAAACCAGTATTTTGTTATAAATATCATGATATTCACAAAAAATTTTCTTAGGGTATAAAATTATACATTCTCCCTTTTCAATATTATTATTGTCTATCCGCTGTGTAAATTTGAATTGAAGAGAATTTATATTTTCTAAGTGATTTATAATTTTTTGATTTGAAGAACTTTGTACATTAATATTAAAAAAAAAAATAAAAAAAAAAATTAAATATTTTTTCATTTAAGTACCTCTCTTTTGCCAACATGATTAGCTTGACTAACCTCTCCGTTTGCCTCCATTTGATCAACTATCCTTGCTGCTCTATTATAACCAATTTGTAACTTTCTTTGTAAAAAAGATGTAGATGCTTTTCTTTCAGATTTGACTATTTCAAGAGCTGTATTATATAATTCATCTAGATTTTCATTATCTTTTGAATCACTATTATTCTCTTTTTCATCTACAAAATCGAGAATTTCATCTACATAATCTGGTTCAGCTTGATTCCTTAAAAAACTATTTATTTTTTCTATTTCCTCTTCTGATACAAATGGTGCATGAATTCTAGTCATTCTGTTCGCAGAAGTCATATAAAGCATGTCACCTTTTCCAAGTAGTTGCTCGGCACCTTGTTCACCAAGTATAGTTCTACTATCTATTTTTGAAGTTACTTGAAATGATATCCTAGTTGGAAAGTTAGCCTTTATTGTTCCTGTGATTACGTCAACACTTGGTCTCTGCGTTGCCATAATAATATGAATACCTGCAGCTCTAGCCATTTGTGAAAGTTTTTGAATGTAATTTTCTATATCTTTTCCAGCAACCAGCATTAAATCTGACATTTCGTCAACAATTACAACAATATATGGCATAGAAATTTTGTGTTTATCGTTGTAACCGTCTATATTTCTTACTCCAACCTTGGTCATTAATTTGTATCGATTTTCCATTTCTTTGACCACCCAACCTAAAACTGAAGCAGCTCTTTTTGCTTCTGTAATAACTGGACATAACAAATGTGGAATTCCCTCGTATGTGGATAGTTCTAACATTTTAGGATCAATCAATATAAATTTACATTTTTCTGGAGAGTGTTTGTATAAAAGTGATAAAATAATTGTATTTATACAAACTGATTTTCCTGATCCAGTAGTACCAGCTATAAGTAAGTGAGGCATTGTACTTAGATCTCCTGTTATAGGCTGACCTGAAATACCTTTTCCAAGTGCAATTGGCAATTTTACATCTTTTTTTTTAAAATTAGATTCAGATATTATTTCGCTTAAAAATACATTTTCTCTTAACGGCTTGGGTAAT
>CACMYJ010000002.1 GCA_902617895.1 uncultured Pelagibacteraceae bacterium
TGACTAAAACTAGGAAAAATAATTATAATAAATAAAAAATATCTAAAAACTTTAAAAAACACCCAAAAACAATCCTGCTAATTTAATTATTACTAAAGCTTCCATTCCTACAAACATCAACTTTCCTTAATTTTATTTTTTTCGTTACAACGCCTATAGAATTCCTTAAAATTTTCAGAGAAATAATCTAATTTCCAGTTATTTTTTCTAATATCGAAATAATTTTTAACCTCAAAATTTAAGCCATCGTTTAATGAAATTTCATATATCTCATTTTCCTCAATGAAACCTGATAATTTTTGAGCATATTCTTTTGAATTGTATGAACCTAACTTAAATACTACCCAATGAGCTCTATGATCTAATATTTTTTCTATATGAGTTACTTCAGCGAAAAAATCGAAGTCGTTGATTTTTATTGGAATATTTTGATTTTCAAATTGGTAGATATTAGCATCACCTTTTGTCGTTAAAAAAGTAAATAAATGATAAACAGTATCACAATCTTTATAATTCAAAGACAAAACAATCCTATCTCCATGTATAAATTCACCATTCTTAGACATGTAAATAAAATCTTTATCTTTTTCAATTATAGCCCACCCATCATCCTGAGCTCTAGCATGAGGGTGGACTATCAAAAGGATAACAAACGTTACTAAATGAAGAAAAAAGAATAATGATAATCTCACGATTCTTTATTTAAAAAAAATATTTGTTGTTATTTAGTTTCAAATTTGTCTTTTCTATGAATAAGATTTTTTATTTTTTTGTGCTGATAAAAAATAATCAAAAATAACAAAATGACAAAAAAAGGATAACCAATTATAAATATTAAAATATTAATCCATTCATAGGTAGTACCAAATATTTCTGCTAACTTTGAGAGAAAATCTACACACCAATAAAAAATATAATTTGCCAAAATATCTCTAATTTAATTTTAGATTTTGAATTATAAAAAAAACTCTTTTTAAAATACTTTTGTTAGATTTTTTTTTTATAAATCTACTTAATTTATCACTTATATTTTGATCCTTTTTGATAATACATAAAATTTGATTTCTAGTTGATTGAAACTTCGATAATTCAAATAAAACAAAGAAATCAAATTTATTCTTTGCATAAGTAAGTAATAAAGGAGCTGCAAGTCTAACAGGGTCTGAATATAGCCTTAATTCTTTGGATATTTTTGCTGATATTTCATGAATTTCCTCATTTTTCATAAAATGTAACACAACACACTATATTGGTTTTATTAGGTCTTAAAATTGTTCAAAATTTGATTTCAAGATTTAATTACAATCATTCATAATTTTGTTATCCTACTTATTTATGCCAACTGAAAATAATAAAATAATTCTAAGGTTGCTCTTACTAATGGCATTTGCAGATAAAGTTTTCATGGAAGAGGAAAAAGAATTAATTATAGATATTTCAAAAAAATTGCAAATTCCTGATGATATTAGAAAACAAATAGTTAATGAGATTGAAAAAACTGAAAATATTACAGAACAGTGCAGAATAACTGCACAACAAATTGAAAGTCAGGATGATAGGAACAAAACAATTAAATTATTAAGTGAATTAATGGCAACAGATAAAATAATTCATAAGAAAGAATTATTTGCTATTCAAATTATTGCTGAAGAATGGGGAAAATTTTTACCTAAAGAAGAATAGTATGAAATATACCGCGATATTGGAAAAATTAAGATCTCATGGATATACACTTCCTCAATCTTTAGCTGAACTTGCTGATAATAGTATTACTCATAATGCTAAAAATATATGGGTTTATATGTTTTGGAGTGATGATACTGGAAAAAACTCTTTCATTATGGTTGTTGATGACGGAGACGGCATGAATGAAGATGAATTAATAAATAGAGCCTTAACATTCCCAGATCAAGAAAATATTGATAAAGGAGAAAATAACCACTCGGTTTATGGAGCAGGATTAAAAACTGGTTCATTCAATCATTGTAGATCTATCACCTTAATTACTAAAAAAAATAAGTTATTAAAAAAGACTTTAAATTTTAAGGACGGCATTACCAGCAATATGCCTAATTGCATTAATCATAGATTTATAAAGACACACTTAGAAAGATTTGAAAAACAAAAAAGTGGAACAATTGTTTTATGGACTGATTTAGATAGAATTACTCAACTTCGAGCAGTGGATAGAGGCCCTAATTTTTATGATGACTGTGATAAATCAAAGAAACATTTTAAATTAGTTTATCATAAATATTTATTAGAAAATAAAGTAAATTTATATTTTAATGGAACTGAAGAAATAAATAGAACTAAAGCATTTGACCCTTTCTATAAGAATAACTTACAAACAATAAAATTAGAAAATTCTGAAATAAGTTTTTTAAAAGGTGGTTCTACTATCTTGAAACCATATATAATTCCAATAGACACAGGTAAAGAAAATTTAGGTAAGAGCAAAAATGATCTTCAAGGTCTGTACTTTTTAAGAAATAATAGAGTGATTGATTATGGTGGTTGGTTTGATCTTGGGGAAAAGAATGCAGATAGAATGTGGGCTTCAAATGAAAGATACAATAGACTTAGAGTAGAGGTTACAATACCAATTGAAACTAGCAAAGATTGGATAACAACCGATAAGACCAAAGTAATTATCCCAGGGTATGCTGAAAATAAAATTCGAAAATCTTTAATAAAAATTAGAAAAGATTATTTAGAAAAAATAGGCCAAATAAGAGAAGATCAAGAAAATGAGCCTGTCAATGAAACATTGAAAAAGAAAAATGAACTAATTAGAATGCTTAGAAATTCAGTGCTAAATGATGATGAATTACTTAAAATTGAAAAATCAATTAAGGAATTAAATGAGTGAGGATGTAAATAATTTAAAACAATTACTTAATGCTTATAAATTAACATTTGCCTCTAAAAAAGGATTTTCTAATCCTTCAGCTTGGTATCCTCGAACTGCAAAAGAAATTGATAATTTGCTAAAATCTTTCATCAAAGATTTTTCTGACTCTAAAAAATTTGAAAAAGAATTAAAAGACTTTTTGGAATCTTCATTTGCTCAAGTCATCGAAAATGATCTTACCCTGATAGCTAAAAGAGGAGATCATAAAGATTGGCTTACAGAGGAAAGAAAAGTTTGGAAAAATGCAAATAGTACAAACTCGCAGTTTGCATTTTATAAAAGCAAGGCTGCAATACATCTTGGCAATGGTTTTGATGAAATGGATAAATCAACTGATGAAATTTTATCTTTGTTAGAAGATCCAAAAAGATCTTCAAAATGGATGACAAGAGGTATGGTTGTTGGAGACGTTCAGTCTGGAAAAACATCTCATTATAATGGCCTGATTAATAAAGCTGTGGATAGCGGATATAAATTGATAATAGTTTTAAGTGGAATATTTAACTCCCTAAGAGCACAAACCCAAAAAAGAATTGAACAAAATACAATACATAGAGGCCAGCCTGGAGAATTAAATAAGATATTCTTTGCTACTGGTACACCTGAATATAAATGGCCTGATGGTGTTAGAAAGGTTTTCAAAGAAAACGATTTTAATACAACCGTAGCATCTGCAATATCCATAACCAACAAAGACCCTTTAGTAATGGTTGTTAAAAAAAATGTTTCTATTCTCTCTAGTATTTTAATTTGGTTAAACAAGCAGGGATTAGAAACAAAAGATGAAGAATGGAAATGGAATGAAGCAAAATGGAGAAATGATGCTATAAGAAATTTACTACCAAAACATCCTCTCTCATGTGACCAACCCATGCTACTGATCGATGATGAGTGTGATAGTGCATCAATTGATATTTCTAAACGTTCAAACAAAGGTCCGCAAGATCTTTGGGATGAAGAGCAGCAACATTTATTTCAACAAACTGATCCATCTAAAACAAATCAATTAATCAGAAGAATATTAAAATGTTTTAACAAAAGTGCTTATATTGGTTATACCGCAACCCCTCTAGCCAATGTGTTTATTAATTATTCATCTCAAAAAAAAGATGAGGGATTAGATATTTTTCCTAACGATTTTATTAAACTCCTAGGAAGGAGAGACGATTATGTTAGTCCTGACAAAATATTTGGAATTGCAGATAAGAATATTGATCCAGATGAAGAAATTGTGAGTTTATCAGAAAAAATTGATCCTGAAGACTCCCCACAAGTAAGATGGGTATATGATTATAGGGATGATTTTGATGACCCTATATTTATTAAAGAAGATGGTTCAATTGATCATGACGAGAGAGACAAAAAATATAGAGACGAAGCTAAAGATAAGAATGATGTTAAGGGATGGCTCCCACTTTTCCATAGCATTGGACATCAATGCTTGTATAAAGGTGAATTTGAAATACCTAAATCTCTAAAAGAGGCTATTAACAGTTTTTTAATAATAATTGCTGTAAGAGATATAAGAAAAAATATTATTCCTCATAATTCAATGCTTATTCACACTAGTAGATTTACGAGTGTTCAACAAACTATAATTGTCCAGATTAAGAATTACATAGATCATCTAAAAAAAAATTTAGCTTATGGACAAGATGAAAAAGTTAAAGAAAGTATTAAAAATGAATTTATAAAAATTTGGAATGAAGATATAAAAAAAAACTTTAATAACCAAAAATTCCCAGCCTCAAAAAAAATAAAATTTGATCCAGTTTGGAATAAGATAGCTGAAACCATAGTCTCAGAAACTAATCCTATTGGTATCGTTCAAATAAATAGTTTATCAGATGATGTACTTGACTATGATAATCATAAAAAAGGGTGGAATGTTATAGTAGTTGGTGGTGCAGCTATATCAAGAGGAATTACCTTAGAGGGTTTAACAGTAAGTTACTTTACAAGAATTGCCAAAATACCGACTCTAGATACTCTTGTTCAAATGGGAAGATGGTTTGGCTACAGGAAGGGATATGAGGATTTATTTAGAGTTTATGTGCCTAAAATCCTTCATATTTTATTCAGACAATTTTCATTCACAATAGAAAGAGCAAGAGAAAAATTTGGAGATCTCTCTGAGCAAGGAAGAAGACCCGCAGATTACGCCTTTGAAGTCCCATGCTTTAATGGTTGGAATTTAACTGCAAAAGCAAAGTCTAAAGATATGTCAACTATTCAAGAGCCTTACTCATACATAACATCAATTAGCAGAACTCCAGTATTGTATTTTAAAGATAAAGAGAGATTACATAATATTGAGTTAACAAGAAAACTAATTGAAGGTTTAAGTGACAACTATGAAACTGAAAAAGAGATAAATAAAAGATTAACAAATGATAAAATTTGGAGCCCCGTTCCGTTTGATGATCAAAAAATTGATAATAACTTATCTCATGAGGAAATTAGAAATGAAATTTTTAAAAAAGGCCATAAACAAGTAAAATTTAATTCTGCTTATCTTTGGAGAAACGTGAATATAGAACAAATCACAAAATATTTGTATAATTATAAAATTCCGCCACAAACAGAATGGACAAGTAAAATAATTGCGCAACAAATTAGAGCGTTAAAAGAATTTAAAAAATTAGAAAGCTGGAATTTAGCTATATTCTCAGTAAAAAGTAGTGAAAAATATTCTAACATTAAATTCAAAAAGGATAAAATTGACATAACACTTCAACAAAGATCAGTTTATAATAACCCTCATCCAAACTTTTTTTCTATTAAAACATTATCTGATCCTAATGCAGAATTTATAGACATGAGTGCTGATGAATATAACGAAGGTATTTATAGTTGGCTAAATCTTTATAAAAAATCTAACAAATGCGTGATCTTCAGAAGGAAAATTAATTATATGCCAGCGGAATTTAAAACTAAGATAAGACAAAAAAGAAAATCAGGTTTGATTGTTATTTATCCTTGGTCAACGGAGTTTAAAGAGAATTTAAACCCAGAAAAAGATATATATATGGGCTGGCAGGTTGTTATACCTCCAACAAGAAGAGAAGGAGATGAGGAAAAAAATGAACTTATGTATGATCAGGCATGCAATCAGGCTGCTAGAGAGGCAAGACAAGAAAAAATTAAAGATCTTTTTGATCCAGATCTTTACCAATAATATTGATGGATATAGCTAAATTTCAGAGCAAACTAAATAAGGCTTGGAAAGAAATATTAGATAAAAAAAAAACCGATAGTAAGTATGAGAAAGGAGCTCAAGTTAAAGCTCATGATGATTACTGGCTTACTTTAAATAAAAATAATTTACCAGGAATTATCATTAAGGGAGATAATCAGAAAATTAATTTAAATAAATTTCCTAAAGCGAAAGGTTGGAGTTTTTATTTTACAAATAGTGAAATAAAAATGAACGTTAATGAGGAAAAATATAATGATTTTTTTATTAAATTAATAAATTTGATTCTAACTAAAATTTACTTAGAAAAATTAAGTGGGGAAAAAAGTATAAATTGTTTTTTAAAAAATCTGATTTTTGCCAAAGATTTTTTTGAGGAAGAGAATGTACCAAGAAAGCTTTCTACTGAAGAACAAATAGGGTTATTTGGTGAAATTCAAACTTTATCACAAATAATCAGTAAAAAACTAAACAATAATGAATTATCCCTTGCTTCTTGGACAGGCCCATCTAGGAAACACGATTTTACTTTTTCAAAAATACTCATTGAGGTAAAAACAACTAGCTCGGAAACACAAAAAATACATACCTCAAGTACAAATCAAATTGCTCCTGTATATGATAAAAATCTAAAATTAATTTTTATTCAAATTATCAAAAATAATAATGGTTTGTCTTTGAATGAAGTTATCGAGGATTATTCTAAGTTGTTAAAAGACGAGTCTGAGATACTTTATAATGATTTTATTTTAAAGTTAACCCAGTGCAGATATCTTGATATTCATAAAAACGAATACAAACAAAAATATATAATTGATAAATTTAATTTTTTTAATATTAATGAGAAATTTCCATATATTAAAGAATACGTAGTTCCTGAGGAATTATCTGATTTATCCATAACTTATAAGATTGATCTTGATAAATGTGAAGAATTTAGAATAATTGAAGATGAACTTTTTAAAGATTTATGAAATCTGATTTAAAACAAAACCTAAAAGATGCATTTGTTAAAAATTTCTTTCAAAGAGTTAAAAATGAAGTAGAGGATAGTGATGATCAACCAGCATCAGTATTAACGAAAATATATACAGATATTTTATATGATAATGGAACAATATCTGATTATGAACTTTTATATTTTGAAAAAGAACTTTCAAATAAGACAAATATTAAAATAAATGGTTACTCTTTTAGTGAAGAAGATTTACGTTTAGATCTTTTTGTAACTCATTATGATCCTTCAGATCAACTTCAAGAAATTAAATTCAGTCAAATTTCAGAATTAATTGAAAGTGCAAAAAACTTTTATACACATTCAACAAAAAAACTTTATCAAAATATAAACAAAAAAGAAGATGCTTTTGATATTGCTAAGAATATTTATAAATATGCCAAAGAAATAACAACTATTAGAATTTTTGTTTTAACAAATTCTCTTTGTGAAAAAAATCCTACTATTGAGCGAGAGGGTAAGATAGAATTTCAGAGCTTTCTTTTAGACACAAGAAGAATTTATAGCTCAAGTTTAGGCGGTCCCGATGCCACTAATATAATAATTGATTTTACTAAGTTTAAAGAAAAAGTAAGATGTATGTTGGCTCATAAAACGTCAGATAAAATAAGCAGTTATATGGCTTTTATACCTGGAGAAGTACTTTTCAACATATATAGGTTATTTGGTCAAAGATTGTTGAACCTTAATGTTAGATCTTTTTTACAATTAGGAACAAAAATAAATAAAGGTATTAAAGAAACATTAATTAATGAACCAGAGAGATTTTTTTCATATAATAATGGAATTGTAGTTGTTGTAGATAATATTGATGTTGGACAAGATAAAGATGGGCTTTATTTGAAGTCGGCATCAGGCTTTCAAATTGTAAATGGAGGTCAAACAACAGCAACTTTATTCAGAACAAAAAAACAAGATAATAAAATCAGATACGACAATGTTGTAGTACCTGCAAAAATAACTTTAGTTAAAAAAGAAAGTTTAAGCGAAGTTGTTCCAAAAATTTCTGAATTTGCGAATACTCAAAATATTGTTAAAAAGGCAGACTTTTCTTCAAGACACCCTTTCCACATAAATATTAAAAATCTTTCTAATAAAATTAGAACTGCAGAGGGACAACAGTGGTTTTATGAGAGAATGCGCGGTGAGTATCAGATGCAAAAAATGAAACAGAAAGATCTTGGAAAAAATAAAAAATCTAAAATACTTGAAGTTTCACCATCAAATATGAAAATGACAAAAGAAGATTTGGGAAAATTCATTAATTGTTGGCACTATTTAGACCCACATATTGCTTGTACAGGTGCGCAAAAAAGCTTTGTCACTTTTATGAATTTATTAAATGACAAAAAATTTCATGAAAAAATAGATGATGATTTTTTCATAAAATATTGTGCAATTGCAATTTTATTTAATAAAACATCCAAAATTATCAAAGATAACGAAGCAATTGGAGGATATAGATCGCAAGTATTAAATTATACGATTTCATTAATATCATATCACACTAGTAGAAAGATTAATTTTAATTTAATATGGGCTGACCAAGATATCTCTCATCAATTAAGAAACATTATTAATAAATTAAGTTTTAAGATTTATGAAACAATTCAAAAAACTGCTAGTGGAAAAAATATATCTGAATGGTGTAAACAAGAAGAGTGTTGGCAAGATTTAACAGATAGAGATAAATTATTTACTTTTACTGATACGCCACCTGAATTTACAAATCTTAAAAAAGTTGCAGGAAAACCAATTAAAGTTGCTAAAGAAATATTTTCTCCAGAAGATATGGATAATATTAAAAAATGCAAAAGTTTGACTACCAAGCAGTGGTCTGAAATGATTGCTTGGGCTAATGAGACTGACGAATTTCACTATATCCAACTTCAAATAGCCACAAGTTTATGGTTTATGTCTTTAACTAACTGGAAAAGACAACCGTCGCCAAAGCAGGCAAAAAGTGCGATTAAAATGATTGAAAAAGCTGAAGATGCTGAAATAATTTAACTAACATTAGAAAGTTTTAAATTCTCTGATTTTATTAAATACTTTAAAACTTCGATACAAATTTTTTCAACTACATTAATAGGAACGGCATTTCCTGCTTGTTTATAAGCTTGTAAATCTGAAACTTTGAACTTAAAACTTTCAGGAAACCCTTGAAGTCTAAATACTTCTCGTGGTGTAAGTCTTCTTGGATTTTTATTTTCACCTCTAAATATTAAACACTCACCTCCATCTTTATAATATCTTGAAGATATTGTTCTAGTACTCTTTTCATTAGGGTTTGTTAATCGATAGCCAAATCCTTTACCATTTTTTTTATTTCTTTCTTTTCTAATTTGGTGACTTTTCCATAATTTATCTGAGATAATATATTTTTTTTCAACTTTACTGTCTAAAAAATCTTTCACTTTGACTTTTTTTAAAGATGGTTTGGGATATTTAAATTCACCTTTATGATTTAAGAAGCCAACTATATAAATTCTCCTCCTACGTTGTGCTAAACCAAAATCTTGAGCATCTAGTACTTTGGGGTCTGGCACATAATAGTGTTTTCTTAATTTAGTTAAAATTATAGATAAAACTTTGCCATTATCATAATTTTCTAAATGTTGAACATTTTCTAAAATAAAAGTTTTTGGTTTTTTTATTTTAAGAATTTCATAAATATTAAAAAATAAATCTCCTTGGTCTTTGTCTTCAAAACCATGCGCTCTTTTTAAATAATTTCTATTAGATATACCTGCTCTCGAAAAAGGTTGGCACGGAAATCCAGCTAACAATATATCGTGGTTGGGGACTCTATTTTCTATCTCATATTTTTTTACTGATTTGATATCTTCTATCAGATGTGTATTAGGGAAATTTCTTGAATATGTTTGTTGGCTATATTCATCTATTTCTGAATACATTTTGCAATCATCATGTAATCCAAGTTTTTTTGTAGCTTTTGTAAGTGCTATTCTCATACCCCCAACTCCAGCGAATAAGTCTAAAGATTTTATAATTTTCATATTTGATTTGCTTATCCTTATATCATATATTTACTCAGTCTTGATTTAGAAATTAACTCTACTTGCTGGGACTTTAAAAACAACGCTAAAGGAGAAAACATGGCAATAATCAAAATAAAACCATTAAGTAAAAATGATCCAATTTTTACTAAAAAGTTCATGACTTTCTCTAAATTTAAAAACAAAAGGAGAGATAATGAAATTAATAATTCAGAAAATCAGAGACTTTTTATTACAAAAAAAAAAGGAAAGGTAAACAGCTTATATTCTTTGAAAAAATAGGTGATAAAAATACTTCACGAGATGAAATGCTAAAGAACCTAATAGAAGCACTTGAAAAAAATGGTTTTAAAATAAAAAATAAAAAGTAATAAAATATTGATTAAGAATATGAGTAAATTGGTATAAAGGTAAAGTTTCAAGGATAGTATAGGATAATATAGGATTTAGTGAGAGCAGAGCCCTGAAAATTCAAGGATAGTATAGGGTGATATAGGATTTAGTGAGAGCAGAGCCTTGAAAAAAAGAAATGAAAAATCTAAAAGTTAATAAATTTTTTATTTTATATTGAATAAATTGAATATTTTAATATATAATATTTTTAGGTAATTTTATTGAATAGGATACTACTTATACACAAAATTATCTGACTTTTTTGTGCATAAGCAGTATCCTTAAGCAATGTTAAATTTCCTACCTAGGGGGAGAACTGAGGATGTGTCCAATAAAAAGTGTTCTCTTGAAAACTTAGAAGGAACTTCAAAGCTAACGCTCTAAATTTACCATTAATAACAATTAATTGAACGAGGGTTCAAAATGGTAAGAAATGAAAAAAGTCAGAAACATTTTATTTATCTTTGATGAACTTTTAGTTCAGAAAGGTAAATATGACAGACATCACAAAGTATAAATCATTGGCAATTGACCATGATTGTTTTAAAAAAATTGAGTATTTAACAACAACGTTGGCCCCAGGTTTAACATTATCAAGAGCTCAAGTTATAAGAGTTTTGGTAAATGAAAAATATGCTTATGAGGCAATTGATGAATTAGATCAATTTTCAATTGATGATCATAAGAGAAAGGATAACTAATGGATATTATTCACGAGATAAGAGTTGAGGAGGTTAGGGATATTGAAGAAGGTAAGCATTTTTATAGAGTTTACATGGAAATAAATGAAACTATTAAAATAATTGGAACTTCTAAAACAAAACCTCAATTAGTTAGATATGTATCGGAGGTGTATTAATGTCAGTAGAATATTCCTTTTCACCTTCAGAGCTTGATTACAAAGCAAAAAAATGTCCACGATGCTTTTATATTCATAAACATAATAAAATAAATCCAGGTGATCGTCCTCCACCAGTATTTTCAAGCTTTGATGCAGTGCAAAAACCTTACTTCAAAACCACTAATACCAAAACCTGGTGTGATGATCTTCCTGATGGTGAAATTATGGATAACAAAGAACTTCCAGGTAAAATTGTTTCAGATGGGTTAGTGGATAATAAAAAACGTAAATTTAAATTAGCAGGTAATCCAGATATCGTAATTAAATTTAAAGATGGTAATTTTGGAATTGTTGATTTTAAAACTACAATAATCTCTTTAGATAAAGCAGAGAATTACAGATATCAACTTGAAGCTTATGCGCAAATATTTTCAAGTCCAGGGTCAACCAAAACTGCCCCAACTCCAAAACTAAATCCAATTACACACATGGGAATTTTACAATTTTATCCTGAAGAAATAACTGGTCATACAGATCATAATTGTGATTTTAAAATGAAAACTTTCTATTCGTCATTAAAAAGAGATGTAAAAGGTTTTTATGATTACATCACAAGATTAATAGATTTGCTTGAATTATCAAAAGTTCCTGAATTCAGTGATGATTGTAACTTTTGTAATTTTACACAAAAACAAATTAATTTATTGGAGAACGAAAATGAAAAATAATTTAGATGAAATTATAAAAGAAAGATTAGAAAATAGAAAACAATGGAGAAATTATCTTGGATGGTCTTTAACACATAGGTATTTAGCATCTAATGCCAAAAGGCTATATTATAAAGATAAACCATTATTAAATTTAATATTGAAATTGTATTTTCTACCTTACAACACAATGAAGTATTTTTTTTATGTGTGTGACCGTCATAAGTTTGATATGATTGAAACTGAAATTCGTATGCTTAAAGGTGATAAACATGACGAAAAAAAGTAATGACTTCAATCGTAATCCGAATGGGTCTAATCAGTGGGAAACTAGATCTAATGAGGAAATACAAATAATAATAAATAGACATCCTAAAAACTGGACTAAAAAAGACTTTAGGGGTGAGGGTAAGAACAACCAAAAAAAGATACTAACTCGCAAAGAAACTGAGAGAGCTGGGCTTGTATTTGGAAATAAGGGCGGAGTAAAACAATATCTAAATGGAAAACTGAAGTGTTCTATGTGTGGTTTTTTTAAAAATTTGGATGAATTTCCAGATGATAAATACGGATCATCAAATGGTAAAAGAAGTAATTGCTCAAGCTGTGATATTATCAGAAATCAAAAGTACAGGGAAAGTGTTAAAGAAATATCATGAAATTTAGAGAATATTTGGATAATCAAATTCAAAAAGGAAAAATTGAGTGGGAAAGTAGAAGTGAACTTATCAGAGCATCTGGTAGCAAAGCAAACGGAAATACAAATAAAATTTTAAAACAATATGAGAATAAATTTAAATTTGGGTCAGTCACTGAGATAAAGAACAAAGAAATTAATAAATACTTCAAAGCACAGCCAAAGAATAGTTTTATAAGTGTAGAAGGCGCAGTAAAAATTATTAATAAAAATTTACCTATAAAAGCTAAAATTAGCGAAACTATAATTTATAATAGACTTAGTGACCCAAAGTTTAATATAAATAATCTAAAAGGGCAGACACTTAATAATCAGATATCAAAGACAGCACAATATGATGTTAAAGTTTCAGATGCTTATAAACAGAAGTTAAAAGCAATCAGAAAACCTGGTATATACTTATATTTAGAGACAACACAAAGCGGCAATACAACCTTAAGATTAAAAACTAATGACGAATATGGAAATCTAGATAAGTCATTTCCTCCCAATGAAGATAGTATTAATATTATTAAAAATTTAGTAAATTAAATTCATGAAGTATATTTTATTAGGTGCTGCTATAGCTTTTGCAATGTATCTTGGTGACAAATACATTCTTTAAGATACGTCAATTTTATACATAAATAATTTAATTAATTAATATATATTTGTGTTTATGAAGGGATTATTAATATTAGCAGTATTATTGTTAACATTGAGTTGCACAACAAGTAAAGAATTAGGTGAAAAAAATGTTAAATTTCAAAAAGTTGTATCAAAATGTTTATTTGATGGTTTTGAACGTGATACATTTAAATACAAAACTTGTGTAAAAGAAAACATGCCTAAATAATATGAGCGCAGAAGTATTAAATTTTAATTGGAAATGTAAACATACATGGAGAAGAAGTGCCAAGAATACAGCATGGTGCTTATTAGGTTGTGCCATTGGGGATTTTGGAACTATACTATTTTTTCAATTAACTAAAATTCCATTCCCAGTTTTAAGTATTATGATTTTAGCTATTATTAATGGTTTAATAACAAGTGTAATTTTAGAGACATTTATTTTAATGAAACAAAGCTTTACTTTTCAAAAAGCTTTGAAGACTGCAATGGGCATGAGCTTTATTTCTATGATTAGTATGGAAGTCGCTATGAATATCACAGATTATGTATTAACAGGCGGTGCAATGCTTACTTGGTGGGTAGTGCCAATAATGTTAGCGGTTGGATTTGTTACTCCTTGGCCTTATAACTATTGGAGGCTTAAAAAGCATAATCAGGCCTGTCATTAAATCAAATTAATTAACCAAAGGACTAAAATGAGAATTTTAAAAGAATTAGAAGATGCAAAATTAGTGATTGTTGATTTAGAAGTAAGGTTAGGTGAAGAGGTAAGAAGTGCGCCAACCTTATGTGCAAAATATAAAGGTAAAATAATACCTCTTAATACTGCACATGATGGAAGACCGATATTAATGAAAGAAGAAAATTCTATAGAAAACTAAATTATGATTGAGCAGATTAGTATTTATTTAACAGCAATGATTTTAGGAATCATGTTATTCTTTTCTTTTGTCATTGCACCAGTAGTATTTACTACTTTAGATGAGGATAATGCTAGAAAGTTTATAAGAAGAATATTTCCTTTTTATTATAATGTAAATTTAGGAATTAGTTTAATTGTTCTAATAACTTTTTTATTCTTAAGTAAATTAGGAATAGATTTTTACCTAATTTTAGTAATCACACTTTTATTTGCTACCTCAAATTACTTATTAATGCCTTTGATTAATAAATTTAGAGATGAAAAGCAGGATAAAAAATTTAAATATTCGCACTTTTTATCTGTCTTGATTAATTTTATTCAAATGTTATTTTTAGTAGTTTTGCTAATATAAATATTATCATAAACACTCATGAAAATAACTCATCCTCTCGTGCTGAAATTGGTAGACACAAAGGATTTAAAATACTTTTTTAGAAAAAGTTAACTTATTTATCTTTCACGGAAATTAATTCTGGATACTTATCAAATAAAATTTCAGCAGGTCTCTCCCCAGACCTTAATGGATCAATCAGCATTACTTGGCTAGGCATAATATTAGTTAAATTGCAATCTGTACCAAAAAGTTCAAAATAATTAAGTATATCTGAATACCATCTCACTTCAGCTTCCTTTGGTGATGTAACTTCAAATGCAACCCTATTTTTACCAAAGTGTTCGAGCACTCGAGTTAATACATCTGAATTACTATCATGAAGTTCAATTTCTTCATGATCAATAAGCATTGAAAATGCTCCATATTCAAAAAAAGGTTCTGCGCTTTCAACAATTTGTTTTAATGTTGCAGGAGTATTTTTTTTTGTTTTATCCCATCCACTTTCTGGATGATGTTCATAAATTATATTCATTCCATTTTTAATCGCATGATTGCACCAAGCTTTAATTTGATTTTCAGGGATGTCTCCAAATGTATTCATGAATTCCATTGCAGAAAATCCTAAATCTGCCGCAACATCAATTGCTTCATTTACTTTTCCCTTTTTAAAAGCTTTTATAAAATAACCATGATCCAAGTAAGGCTCAATCGAGTGTTTTTTGTAAAGATCATTTTTACGTTCTAACCATTCCTTTGGATGTCCCAGAACTTGCATTGTTGCAATTTTAACATGGTCAATCCTGTTACCAGCAACCTCTAGAAAGTCTTCTAATTCACGAAGTCCCATTCTTTCGTGGTACCAAGGACCTTCATCAAAACCCACATCTTTCAACCATAGTTGTGATTTAGTTCTGGGCTTGGGTTCTATAGCATTTAAATCAAATACTTTTGATATCGAATTTTTTGTTTTATGCATGTTTTTTGCTTTTATATTAGTCAAATAGATAAATTTCTAACTAAATTAGACATTTTTACAGTTCTTGAGGATGAAAAAAAATATAATTAGTTGAAAGACCCATAATGAACACGTTATACTATGTGTATCAATATTCTCAAGGGGGGAAATTATGCGTAAAATTCTAATATTAATATTAATGTCGTTATTCTCGTTTGTATCCATTGGAAATGCAGATGTGAATTTCGCTGGCAAAACAGTTACATGGGTTGTGCCATTTAAAGAAGGTGGTGGTACGAGTAGATTTGCAAGATTTATTCAACCTTTCTTAAAAAAATATTTACCTGGAAATCCTGATGTCCAAATCATGCACATACCAGGAGGTGGAGCTATTAAAGGTTCAAATTACTTTGAAAAAAATGCTAAAGCAGATGGAACTTTTATTTTTGGATGCTCAACTTCAGTAATAGTCAATGTTGCTACTGGAAATCCACTTGTTAAATATAATCTTAGTGAATATCGACCAGTAGTTTTGTTACCACAAAATACTCATTGGTTCACACGTTCAGATTTAGCTGAGCCTCACGATCTATCAAAAATTAAAGAAAGAAAATTGGTTCTCTACGCATTGAAAACTCCAGCATCTGCAGATTTATTCCACATATGGATTTATGAGAAACTTGGCATCAAAGGAGCTAAACCTATACCTGGTCTTTCATCTTCAGGAGGTTATCAAGCATTCTTAAGAGGTGAAATTCATCTAAGTTCACATGGTGCAGCGAATTATGTAAAAAAAGTTAAGCCTGAAATAGAAAAAGGAAAAGTTGTAGATTTAATGACATTAGGAATTATTGGAGCTGACGGTTCAGTTTCTAGAAATCCTTTGGCACCAAATGCACCTACATTTCCTGAAATGTATGAGAAGGTAAATGGTAAAAAACTTGAGGGTGATGATTTAGAAGCGTACTATGCAATAGGTGCTGCATGGTCTCAAGCATCTAAAGCAATGATGCTTCCAGCAGGTGCATCCGATGAAATAGTAAAAGCATACAGAGATGCAGCTATAAAAATGACAAATGACCCAGAGTTTAAGGCTAAAGCTGTAAAAGCTCTTGGACCATTTCCATTAATCATAGGAGAAGAAGCAGGTGAAATTATTAAAAAGGCTGCAGTATTTTCAGATACTACTAAAAAGCAATTAAATGCAGCTCTAAAGAAACATAAATTCACATATAGAGTTCAATAGAACAAATAAAAAAAGTGCTGCTAGCTATTAGCTAGCAGCTTTTTTTATGGAACAATTATTAGCTGCACTTTTTCAACTTTTTGAGCCTACTCATTTAGCATTTCTATTTGCAGGTACTTTACTTGGTTTAATTGTTGGTATTCTACCAGGTATGGGTGGAACATCAGGTTTAGCTCTTGTTTTACCTTTTGTTTTTACAATGGAACCATCACATGCTCTTGCAATGATGATTGGAGTTTTAGCTCCTACGACAACTTCTGATACTTTTCCTGCTGTGCTTATGGGAGTACCTGGTACTGCAGGATCTCAAGCAACAGTAATGGATGGTTTTCCACTTTCCAAAAAAGGCATGGCTGCAAGAGCGTTAAGTGCTGCCTTTAGTGCTTCATTGCTTGGAGGTATCTTTGGAGCTTTTATATTATCTATATCTATTTATTACGCCATCCCAATAATAATGGCTTTTGGATTTGGAGAACAGTTCCTTTTAGTAGTTCTTGCTTTATTAATGGTGGGAGCTCTTACAGGTGACAATTTATTTAAAGGTATTGCATCATGTTTTTTAGGATTAATTATTGGATCAATTGGAACAGCCCCAATTACAGGAGATCCAAGATACACATTTAATACATTATATCTTTTAGAAGGTGTTCCTCTCGTTGTTGTTGGACTAGGATTGTTTGCAATTCCAGAAATAGTTGGCCTACTTGATTCAAAAGGCTCAATTGCAAAATCACTTAATACCAAAAAAGGGTGGTTCACAGGCTTAAAAGATGTAGTAAAAAATTGGTTTTTAGTTTTAAGATGTTCTACTCTTGGTTGTCTAGTTGGAGCTTTACCCGGTTTAGGAGGAACAGTCGTTGACTGGATTGCATATAGTCACTTAAAACAAACGACAAAAGATACTTCTCAATTTGGTAAAGGTGATATCCGAGGCGTTATAGCACCTGAGTCTGCTAATAATGCTAAAGAGGGTGGAGCATTAATTCCAACATTAATATTTGGAATACCTGGATCTGGTAATAAAGTTTTATTACTTGGAGGTTTTGTTCTAATAGGAATTGAACCTGGTTTAGATATGGTAACAACAAACCTTGATCTTACCTATCTAATGATTTGGTCATTAGCTATTGCAAATATTTTAGGTGCTGGGATTTGTATGGGTTTTTCATCCCAAATTTCAAAATTCACTCTAGTTCCATATTACATACTTGCACCTGTCATGGTTTGTTTAATATTTTTTGCAACATTTAATATTAATAGAGACTGGTATGATTTTATTGGATTATTGTCATTTGGTATAATTGGTATTACTTTTAAAAACTTTGGTTGGTCAAGACCTGCACTTTTGATAGGATTCTTTTTATCAAGCAAAGTTGAACTCTTAAGCTATCAAACTCAAGCAGTATATGGTTTAAGTTTTTTATCCCGTCCAGTTTCAATAATTCTTATAATTTTGTGTCTTGCTACTATCGTTCTTTTGACAAAACAAAAGTTTGATAGCAATTATAGATCTGATCTTATTAAAGGTAAGCTTACTCAAATTTATTATATAGTCATATTACTCTGTCTACCTCTATCTATGATTTGGTTTACTAGTAGTTTAGATTATCGTGCTAACTTGTTTCCAATAAGTCTAAGTGTAATAGCTTTATCACTCTTAGTTTTTATACTTATTATAAAAATTGCTGACTTAAAAAATTTATCATTTTTAAATAATACATTTATGAGATTTGCTCGATCAAATATTTTTGAAATAAGTGGTAACTTTAATAATCAACTTTTTTATTATTTTAGTTTTATTGGTTTCCTATTAATGAATTTTATATTTGGTTTTCCAATTGCTGCAGCACTTTTTATTAATATATTTATATTATTTCATAATAGAAAAGCTTATGTGTCATCAATTTGTATTTCTGCTGTATTGATGGTAATACTCTGGTCGTTATCATCCTTGCTAACTTTACAGTTTCCAAATGGTTTGATAGGATTATTAATTGACTTACCTTGGTGGCTAGGTGGGCAATTGAATTAAATAAATAGAATTTATAATGACCGATGTAACATTTCCTAAATTGCCTTTTATAAAAAGAAAGGAAAAACCTCGTGAGACAGGCATAAATTATGTTAGGGCACCTGTGATGGTGGGAAACTGTATAGATGATTACCTTGAAGCATATGCAAACCTTGTTGATATCTTTAAGATTTCTGGAAAACAAGGTGCAATGATGAGCAAAAAATCACTTTTGAGATTTATCGAAACCTGCAAAAAGCATAGTGTTCAAGTTGCATTAGGAAATCCAATTATGGATGTTGCAATGTCCGGTGGCAAGGAAGTGGTAGATGATTATCTAGATACTGTTGTTAATCTTGGTATTGATATAATTGAAATTTCAAGAATAGCTCGTTCTTTAGATGATGATGAGATGTGTAGACTGATTGAGAATGCAACAGGGAAAGGGATAAAAGTTATTAATGAGGTTGGTGTTGCCTTTGCACATTCCAAGGTTATCGAGGAAGAAATTTTTGTTGAACGAATTAAAATGCAATCTAAAAGATTTATTGAGGCTGGTTCCTGGAAAATATTACTAGAATCTGAGGGTTTAACAGAAAATCTTGACAAGAAAGATTACAGATGGAATGTAGTTGATAAAATTATTAGTCCATTAGAATTGAATCAGTTTATGGTTGAAGCTGATGATCAGGACGTATTATCTAAATATATAGAAATCTATGGACCGGGTATAAATATGATGGTTGATCATAGTAGAGTTCTCAAAATGGAAGATGCTCGAATTGGATATGGACCATCTCAATCCTTATGGGGTAAAGTAGTAAAATATTAGATTAAAAGTTTTAAAAGTTAAAATATAATAAAGATTATTTTTAAGATACATTTACTTAAAAAATAGCTAATGAAAAATGAATTTATTCATAAAAAAATAAATGGAAATTTTTTAGTTGTTGGAACAGCTAATAATTGTGAAAAACTTTTAAAAAAAAGTATATCAAATATAAAACTATCAATAGGAAAAGTTAAGAAAATCCATTTTTTAATAATAGAGTCTGACAGTCAAGATAATACAGTTAATTTATTAGATGAATTAACCAAAGATTTTGAAAATTTTAGATTTATCTCATTAGGAACTCAGCTTGAAAATTATCCAGTTAAATCAGATAGAATAGCATATGCTAGGAATGTATATGTCAGAGAAATAAATGAAAATAAGATATATAAAGATATAAATTATATTGTTGTAGCTGACTTGGATGAAATAAATCATTACTTGAATGATAAATCATTTAATAGTTGTTGGGATCGAGACGATTGGGATATGTGTAGTGCCAATCAGGTAGGCCCTTATTATGACATGTATGCATTAAGACATCCTGAATGGATGCCTTACGATTATAAAATTAAACATGAAAATTTAAAAAGACAATATCCAAATTATAAAAATCATTTAAATGATATTCTTTATTCGAAAATTAAGACAATTTCCAAAGATAATGAATGGATAAGTGTCGAGTCTTCTTTTGGAGGATTGGCAATATACAAAAAAGATTGTTTTAATTTTAATAAATATATTGGGATAAATGAAAATGGTGATGAAATCTGTGAACACGTAGAATTTAACCTAAATTTAAAAAAAAAAGGTAAAAATCTTTTTATAAATCCAAAATTAATAAATTCTATTTTTACTGAACATACTAAGCCGCCATCATTTTGGAAAATTTTAAGAAGAAAACTGAATTTTATTAAATTAATCAAAAAAAAAATTTTATGAAAAATTTTTGTATTTCAATGACATCAATACCACCGAGATTTTCAAGTTTACAAAAAACACTCTATTCCATTCAAAATCAAACTATTAAACCTAATAAAATTTTTTTGAATATACCAAAAAACTATCAACGATTTAAAACAATAGATTATGACTTCAAAAAATTATCTGATGAATTTAAAAATTTATCAATAAATAGATGTAATGATTTTGGTCCAGGAACTAAATTATTAGGATCATTAAAAAATATTTTAAATTATGATTTTGTTATTCTGTTAGATGATGATCATATTTATAGAAAAGAAATGCTAGAAATCTTTTATGAACAGGCTAAAAAAAATCCAGATAATTCTTATAGTTTTTGCGTATATGATATTCTGGATTGTAAAATAGGACAAGGAGCAGATGGTTTCTTAATTAACACTATGTTTTTAAAAAAGGTAAATTATTTTTTTGAAAAATATGTTAAAGATAATAGAAAATTATTTTTAAATGATGATTTATGGCTTTCAATTTATTTATACAAGATTTTAAAAATTGATATAATTTCTGTATTTCATCTATTAAAACAGCCTTTTTTATTTAAGCACAAGTCTATTTACACCAAACACACAACAGCAGGAGCAATAATAGAAACTTACTCTTCCAATAGAAAATTAGCCAGAGATCTAAAATATAAAGAAAATTGTTCTGAATATTTATATCTAAAAAAAATAACTAATAATTTTTCTAATATTTAATTTAAAAATTATCATGAAGGAACTTATAAAATTTATAGATAGGAACATACTTTTTAATATTTTATCTTATTTTTACAAAAAAATTCTATTTTATAAGTCCAAAAAATTCTTAAATTATTATCCTAATTATTTTATTCATTCAAACCAGTCTCTAAAGAATCCTATTGATGTATTATGTGAGAAATATGGATCTGATAAAGGAGGATTAAAATATAAATTGAATGGAAGAAAAAATCATTTTTACTCCTCTTACTATTATGAATTATTTAAAGATAAAAAAGAAAAAATTAAATTAATTTTTGAATGTGGAATAGGAACTACTGATGAAAATATTCAAGCAAATATGACAAAATATGGAAAGCCAGGTGCTTCTTTGAGAGTATTTAGAGATTACTTTTTAAATGCAAAAATATATGGTGCAGATATTGATAAAAATATCTTATTTACTTCTGATAGAATTTTTACTTATTATGTTGATCAGTTAGATAAGGCATCAATCTTATCAATGTGGGATAACATTAAAAAAGATTGTTTTGATATAATAATTGATGATGGAATGCATGATTTTGAAGCATCATTTAATTTATTTAAATTTTCATTTTCAAAACTTAGAAAAGGTGGAATTTATATAATTGAAGATGTAAATGTTTCGTATTTAGTTCAGTTAGCAAAAAAATTAAATAAATTTAACCCTAAAATAATCTCCTCATCCAAAAAAAATAATATTGATGATTATTTATTCGTAATAGAAAAATTTTAAATTTAATTATTCAAAGTAAACATCAAAAGATAATGGAGATATAAATAGGACAACGGAAAATATTCAACCTACTGGAGCACATTGGATAGTTGGACTTAATATTTCAGGTAAATCAATATTTGCAATTAGTTCTGATCAACCTCATGGAAATGAAAAAGATACAATTGGTTTATCTTTTAAACTAGATGGTTTACACGCATTTGATTTAAATGATCTCAAACTAGAAGCCAGAGAGATAAAATAAAAAAAATTTACTTATTCCTCTTGTTCAATTATAAATATTAGCATAAATACTCATGAAATTCATTAATGCCCTCGTGGTGAAATTGGTAGACACAAAGGACTTAAAATCCTTGCCATTTATGGAGTGCCAGTTCGAGTCTGGCCGAGGGCACCAAAAATGTTAAAGCCACATATTCTTTTTGATAAAACAAATACATCAAAAAAAATCAAAAATTTTCTAGATCATAAAATTAAAAATATATCTTTAGGAAAATGTAATTTAATAATTGTTGTTGGAGGTGATGGTTTTATGCTTTCAGCACTTAAAAAATATAATAAGTATAAAAAGCCATTTTATGGAATCAATGCTGGTAGCTATGGTTTTTTGATGAATAAGTTTTCTTCAAAAAATACTATTAAAAATCTACCTAAAGCAAAATCAGTTACAATTTCACCTTTAGAAATGATTGTTAAAAATAAATTTAATAAAAGTAAAAAATCTATTGCTATAAATGAAGTTTCAATTTTAAGACAAAGTAGACAAACTGCATCTTTAGAAATTTCGAGTGGATCACAGAAAATTATAAAAAAATTGGTTTCTGATGGAATATTAGTTTCAACACCTGCGGGTAGTACTGCATACAATATGTCAGTATATGGACCAATATTAAATTTAGACTCTAATAAATTATCAATTAGGCCTATAAGTGCTTTTAGACCAAGAAGATGGAAAGGTAGAGTGGTTGCTGACAAATCTAAAATAATAATCAAAAACCTAGATATTAATAAAAGGCCAATTAGTGCGGTCGCGGACAATTATGAAGTAAGAAATGCAAAAATTATTTCTATTAAAATAAACAAAAAAATTAAGTTTAATCTTCTTTACGACACAAATAGAAGTCTTCAAAAAAAAATTAAAATAGAACAAATCAGAAAAGAAACTTATTAATGAGTAACAAAAATTTTGGGTTTGGAACTCAAATTAGAAAATCGCCATATTTTGACTCTACAGTTAAATGGGGAGCAACAGGTTTTTCTGTATATAATCATATGTATATACCTCGCGATTTCGGTGATCCAGAACAGAACTTTTGGAACTTAATACAAAAAGCTATACTTTGCGATGTTGCAGTTGAAAGACAAGTTGAAATAACTGGACCAGATGCTTACAAATTTATTCAACTATTAACACCAAGAGATTTATCAAAATTATCCATTGGTCAATGTAAATATGTTTTAATTACAAATACTGATGGTGGCGTATTAAATGATCCCATTCTTTTAAGATTGGGAGAAAATCACTTTTGGTTATCTTTAGGAGATAGTGATATTTTATTATGGGCTCAAGGTGTAGCTATTAACTCAGGATTAGATGTAAAAATAACAGAGCCAGATGTTTCTCCATTGCAATTACAAGGACCAAAGTCTGCTGAAATAATGATTAAATTATTTGGAGAAAGTATAAAAGATTTAAAATATTATTGGTTTAAAGAATTAGAATTAGATGGAATTCCATTAATTGTATCAAGAACTGGCTGGTCAAGTGAATTTGGTTATGAATTATTTTTAAGAGATGGTTCAAAAGGAAATGAACTCTATGAAAAAATTATGTTAGCTGGAGAAAAACTTGGACTTAAACCAGGTCACACTTCTTCTATTAGAAGAATAGAAGCTGCAATGCTTTCTTATCATGCAGATGCTGATATCCATACAAATCCATATGAATTAGGTTTGGATCGTTTAGTCAACTTAAATGGTGATATAGATTTTATAGGGAAAAAAGCACTTAAAAAAATTAAAGCAGAAGGGGTTAAAAGATTACAAATTGGTTTACATATTAAATGTGAAAAGTTAAGTGGACCAAATACTACATTTTGGCCCTTAAAGTTTGACAGTAAAATTATAGGAAAAGTAACCTCAGCAGTATATTCACCTCGTTTAAAAAAAAATATAGCATTAGCTATGGTAGATATTAATTATTCTGTAATTGGAATGGAGATAGACGTTTTAATAGAAGATAAAAATTTTAAGTGTGAGGTTATTGAGAAACCTTTCTTTGATCCAAAAAAAAAGATAACTTCAAAATACTTATAAATTTTATTATTGGTGCCTCCACACTGGTTCGAACTTCCAACCTATTAATTACAAACATAAAGAAGTAATTATTTTTAATTTGTATAAACAAAGATCGTTAATTTTCATTTAATACCTTTCTTACAAGAAGCTATAAAGATACCGTTATGCCAATCACTATACTGTCTATTTAAAAATCTTGGAGATTTATTATTAATATTTGTAAATACCTCTATTTTAGAAATTATTTTAATTTGATTATCCCTAAGTGCATTTTCTGTGCCATTTCTTATCTCTAACCAATTCCAGTCGTCTACAATAAAAATAAATTCCTCTTTAAGTGCCGATTTAACTATATGAATGGCATCATAATGATTTTTCTGTGAATGGGGACCATCATAAAAATAAACATCGAATTTACCTAATTTACTAAAATCTGTTTTATAAAAATCTAAATCAATTAATTCAAATTTAGACTGGGATGAATTTTTACATGCTCTTTTTACATTTGCTAATAATTTAAATTTCATACCTCTAAATTGAGAGAAGTTATCTATACATTTAGCGCTTAGATAATTATTGTATAAGGCAGAACATAACGTCGATCCTCTCCAAGACCCAATTTCTAAATAATTAAGAGTATTACTTTTATTGTCATCAAAAATGAAATTAAGGAATGATCTAAATTTAATTCCCGACATTCCATCCATCTGTAATATCCAATTAGGTAGATTGGTTTTACCTTATAGTGCTTTTAAAAATGAATTGTTTATCTTGTCAAAATATTTATCACTTTTCTCAAGTTTAAAAATAATATTAGTTGTTCCTAAATTTAGTTTTAATAAAAAAAATAATATAAATTTCTTTATTATTTCTCTGATAATTAAAATTATATTATTCATTAAAGCGGTGCCCCCGCACGGATTCGAACCGCGGACCTATTGATTACAAATCGAGAGTCTTAATTTAAAAAGATAAATAGTATCAACGTTAATTGAAAGTTTATTCAAATATGTACACACTATTAACACAGTGATAAAGTTTATTTATGGAATTTAGGAAGTTAATTAATACTTTAAAATTTTCTTATAAATTTAAAGAAGATTTGCCTAAAAAATTTATTGATTTAGTTTTTATTCAATCTAATGGAGCTACAGAAATTTTAGTTGATACTATAAGACAATCCGTTGATAACCCACCTGAAATTGAAATAACAAAAAATACAACACTAGAAGTTTCAATTGCAATTATTGGTGTATCGATTGCCCTTATGAATAGTGGTCGTTCAGGATTTGTTACAGCCAGTCAAGGAAAGAAAATTGAAAAAATTTGCAGAGAGTATTTAAAAAAGGATTTTGGATATAAATCTAAAAAAAATAATTTAATTAACGAAAAATTAGATGAATATATAGAAGCTTACAATAAATCTTGGTCTCAAAAAACTAATCCTTTTAATGCGCCAGCAGGAATATTAATCTTAGAAATACTAGGTGAAAAAAATATCCATATTGCTATGGGACCAGATGGGAATCTGTCATATCTAACTCATCAAATGGTTATGGATCAATTAATGCTTATGATGATAGAACCTAATAAAATTTGGAAATTATAATTAAAAAAATGAAAAAACTTTTAGGGATTGTGGTTCTAGGTTAAAATTAATTATGGGTTTGTTTGATTTTTTTTATGGAAAATCTTTAGACAAAGAAGTCAATAAGATGATGAGCCAATGTGATGGTTTTTTGCATTATGCTATAGCGTTATCAGAAGGAGCAAAAAAAGAACTTCTTCCATCTTTACAAGACAAAAGAGAGGCCCTAGATGAAATTATGATGGTGTACAAATCAAAAAAAGGAAAATTAGATGGTCAATCTTTTCTAGCTTTAAAAGAGTTAAAAAAACAGTGTACAAAAATGTATAATGATCATTTTAATTATATGGGCAAATCATTTGATGAAGAATATGATAGGCCCATCTAAATCCTGCCACTTTTAATCTATATACTTATAATTGTTAAAGTTCTTTAACGTATAAACTTCAGCAACACACAAACTATGAAACAACTAGAATTAGATTTTAATTCAATAAATCTTTCTGATCATTATGAAGCTTATCGAGTTATCGATGAGGGGAAAAATCAAATTTGTAGTTGGTCTGATTCATTAAGTGATGATGGAAAAAAGATAAGTTATGATGAGTATACTTATAACACCACTCAATGTATGGACTTCGAAAATTGGATTCATATTGATAAAAACGGTTTAGGCAAATCTGCATTTAAATGGTTTTGTATGTACCTAAAAAGTATAAATGGACGTGCAGACAGATTAGAGAAGCTTAAAAGAGTTTTAGATGATATGAACATACCTTTTGAAGAAGGAGACTGGCAAACGATTGATAGAGATTGTGAAAGAAATAGGTTAAATTAAAATTTTAAACGACTACTTGACTGAAACACACTCTTAACACACTCCTAACACAGTGAATGTGTTTTAACGGATAAGATTAAACTTTTGCAAAAATAATTAACGTTGATTTTATTGAGTGATGGTGCCCCCGCACGGATTCGAACCGCGGACCTATTGATTACAAATCAATTGCTCTACCAACTGAGCTACAAGGGCATGAGAGGTTTTTTAATAGTATTTAATATATTATCAAGAAATTATTTTTGTTGATTTATATGATGAAAAACTATTGCTGCACTATTAGATATATTTAAACTTTCAACATTTTTGTTAATTTTAATCTTTACTAAAAAATCTGTGTATTTTTCTGTGTGTTTATTCAAACCATGTCCTTCAGAACCAAAAAGTAAAACATTATTTCCATCCCACTTGATATCAGTAAAATTTTTGTCACTATTTGCTGTAAAGCCATAAACCCAAAAATTTTTATCTCTTAAATATTTTAAAGTAGTATTTATATTCGACACTTGAAAAATATTTAAGAACTCAACACAGCCACTTGCAGATTTATACAATAATTTACTTTCACTTGGAAAATGTCTCTCTTTCACAATAAGTCCATCAATGTTAAATGAAGTTGCACTTCTAATTAACGAGCCAATATTTCTGGGATCTGTTACCTCATCCAAACAAACAAAAGTTAAATTATTTTTGTCTCTAATAAACTCTTTTAGTTCTGGATTTTCTAAATGTTCTATTTCAGCAACATAACCTTGATGTAATATGTCTTCACTTCTGCAGTATTTATCCAATTCTTTTTTAGTTTTAAAAAAAACTTTTATATCTTTTAATAAATTTTTATGAGGGTTTTGTTTGTGAATATTTTTTTTACTTTCCTCTGTTAAAAATATTTTAATTATTCTTCTTTTTGGGTTTCTCAATGCTTCAATAACTGCATGACGTCCAGCGATAAAAAAGGATGATTTTTGAGTCATATTTTATGGATTTACAGGCTTTTTACACTATTTTTCATGAAATTCACGTATTGCATTTGTACAATAAAAATATATAAAACGCATGTTGTTTAAAGCTTTATTGAACAAGGGGACGCTTCCCCTGCTATTAGGGAGGGGTACCAAAGCGGTCAAATGGGGCGGGCTGTAAACCCGTTGACTTCGGTCTTCGAAGGTTCGAATCCTTCCCCCTCCACCATTCAATAATATTTAAATAACTTTGGAGTGCACACTTGGGTATGCGGGTGTAGTTCAGTGGTAGAACACTAGCCTTCCAAGCTGGTTGCGTGAGTTCGATTCTCATCACCCGCTCCAAAAATTAAAAAAAATAAATAATAAAGTGAGGAAAAAAAGTAATGTCGAAGGAAAAATTTGTAAGAAATAAACCGCATTGTAATATAGGAACAATCGGACATGTTGATCATGGTAAAACAACTCTAACTGCTGCTATAACAAAGGTTCTATCAGAAGGTGGTGGAGCAAACTTTGTTGCATATGATCAGATAGATAAAGCACCAGAAGAAAAAGAGAGAGGTATAACTATTTCTACTGCTCACGTTGAGTATGAAACAGAAAAAAGACATTATGCACACGTAGATTGTCCAGGACATGCTGACTATGTAAAAAATATGATTACAGGAGCTGCTCAAATGGATGGAGCAATTTTAGTCGTAAACGCAGCTGATGGTCCTATGCCTCAAACAAGAGAACATATACTTCTAGCTCGTCAAGTTGGTGTTCCAGCAATAGTTGTTTATTTAAACAAAGTTGACCAGGTTGATGACAAAGAGATGATAGATTTAGTAGAAGAGGAAATAAAAGACTTATTAACTTCTTATAAATTTCCCGGTGATAAAACACCAATAGTCAAAGGTTCAGCTTTAGCTGCAGTAGAAGGTAGAGATGATGAAATAGGAAAAAATTCAATCATGGATTTAATGAAAGCAGTAGATGAATTTATCCCACAACCTGATAGACCAAAGGATAAAGATTTCCTTATGCCGGTCGAAGATGTGTTTTCAATTTCAGGTAGAGGTACAGTTGTAACTGGTAGAGTTGAATCAGGAGTAATTAAAACTGGTGAAGAAATTGAAATTGTAGGAATCAGAGAAACAAAGAAATCTGTATGTACAGGTGTTGAAATGTTTAGAAAATTACTAGATTCAGGTGAAGCGGGAGACAATATTGGTGCTCTATTAAGAGGTGTTGAAAGAACTGATGTTGAAAGAGGTCAAGTTTTGTGTAAACCAGGATCTATCAAACCACATACTAAATTTGAGGCACAAGCATATGTATTAAAAAAAGAAGAGGGAGGAAGACATACGCCTTTTTTCACTAAATACAGACCACAATTTTATTTTAGAACAACTGATGTGACTGGTGAAGTTGAGTTACCATCTGGAACTGAAATGGTAATGCCGGGTGATGATGCAAAATTTACAGTAAAACTAATTACACCGATTGCAATGGATGAAAAACTGAATTTTGCAATAAGAGAAGGTGGTAGAACAGTAGGAGCTGGAGTAGTAACTAAAATTATTGAGTAAAAACCCAATAGGAGTGTAGCTCAATTGGTAGAGCGCCGGTCTCCAAAACCGGAGGTTGGGGGTTCGATTCCCTTCGCTCCTGCCAATTTGATTTAATAATATTATGATAAACCCTTTAAAATTTATTCAAGAAGTTAAACAGGAGGCATTCAAAGTTAGTTGGCCCACTGCGAAGGAAACTATTCAAGGAGCATTAATGGTTTTTGCAATGGCTGTTTTAGCTTCAATTTTTTTTTTATTGTTAGATCAGATTTTAAAGTTTTTTTTAGAAATAATACTTAGGGTAAGCATCTAATGAAAAATTGGTATATTGTCCAATCTCACTCAAGTTTTGAAAATAAAGTGGCTCAATTAATTAAAGAAGAAGCAGAAAAGGCTAAGGTATCCGATAGGATTGAGGAAATAATTGTTCCTACTCACGATATAACAGAAGTGAAAAGAGGAAAAAGAGTTCAAAGAAAAAAAAAATACTTTCCTGGGTATGTTCTTATCAAAAGTGAAATGGATAATAATATTTACCACATGATAAAAAATCTGAAAAAAGTAAGTGGTTTTCTTGGTTCAAAAGGAACACCAATACCAGTTTCAGATAAAGAAATCGAAAAAATTCTAGGTCAAATTAAAGATGGTGTAGCACAACCAAAATCAGGAGTTGAGTATAGTGTTGGGGAAAAAGTTCAGGTTATAGATGGGCCGTTTGCATCATTTAGTGGCTTGGTTGAGGATATAGACGAAGAAAAGTTAAGACTTAAAGTTTCAGTTTCTATTTTCGGAAGACCTACTCCAGTAGATTTAGAATATAACCAAGTAGAAAAGGAAAGTTAATGGCAAAAAAAGAAATTAGTGGATACGTAAAATTACAAATCAAAGGTGGCCAGGCTAATCCTGCACCTCCTGTCGGACCTGCTCTTGGTCAAAGAGGGATTAATATAATGGAATTTTGTAAAGCATTTAATGATAAAACTAAATCATTTGCAGGCAAACCAGTTCCAGTAATTATAACTGTCTATAAGGACAAAAAATTTGATTTTGTTATTAAATCTCCACCAGCTTCACATTTTATTAAAGAAGCAATGAAGTTGAAAAGTGGTTCTAAAGAACCCGGTAGAGATATCATTGGAAGTATAACAAAACAACAGCTTAAAGATATAGCAGAAAAAAAAATGAAAGATCTAAACGCTCATGATTTAGATGAAGCAGCAAAAATAATAGCTGGGTCAGCTAGATCTATGGGTATAGAGGTTAAAGAATAATGAGTTCTAAAAGATATAGAAAACTTCCAGAAAACACAAAAGAATTACCCGCAGAAAAAATACATAGTATTTTAAACTTAATTAAATCAAACTGTACAACAAAATTTGATGAGTCTGTGGATTTAAGTTTTAGAATAAACAATAAGCAAAAAAAAAATGAGATTAACCTTAGAACTGTTGTAAATTTACCTGGCGGAACTGGTAAGTCAATTAAAGTAGCTGTGGTTTGTGAAGAAAGCAAATTAAATGAGGCAAAAGAAGCAAATGCTGATGTGGTCGGAAGTGATGATTTAGTTGAAAAAATTAAAAATAACAATTTAAATTTTGAAAAACTTATTTGTACCCCATCAATGATGATCAAACTTTCTAAATTAGGAAAAATTTTAGGACCAAAGGGGTTAATGCCAAATCCGAAATTAGGAACTGTAACTAACGATATAAAAAAAGCCGTAACTGAGGCCAAAGCAGGACAAGTCGAAATTAGAAACGATAAAGATGGCAATATAGGTGTAAGTATTGGAAAGAAATCTTTTGATGATGAAAAACTTGTTAACAATTATAATGCTGTAATAGATTCATTAGAAAAAGAAAAAGCAAACCTAACTATAAAAGGAGATCTAATAAAGCAAGTATTTATCACATCAAGTATGGGGGTATCATACAAGCTTAAATTAGATAAGAGTTTATAATTATGATGAATAAAGAGCAAAAAAAACAGTATATTAATGAGATGTCATCTCAATTTAATTCGACAGAAGCAGTGATAGTAACACATTATCAAGGTTTAACAGTTTCACAATTGGATGATCTTAGAGGTAGAATGCGTGAGCATGGAATTAAATTTAAGATTACAAATAATAGAATTACCAAACTAGCTATAGAAAAAACAAAATGTAAAGACTTGTCAAATTTGTTTACAGGACCTACTGCCGTAGCTTTATCAGAAGATGCAATAACATCTGCTAAAATTTTAACTAAATTTTCGAAAGAAAATGAAAATTTAAAAATTTTAGGTGGAATCATGGGTACTGATATATTAGACCTTGCAGGAGTAAAAAATGTCGCTACTTTACCTTCATTAGAAGAGGCGAGAGGTAAAATAGTAGGTATTTTAAGGTCTCCTGCACAAAAAATAGCAAGTATTTTACTTGCACCGGCGTCAAAAATCGCTATTTTAGCGCTCGAAAAATCAAAAAAATAACCAGGGACAAAAAAAATTAATATTATGGCTGATTTAAATAAAATTATAGAGGATTTATCAAGCTTGACTGTTGTTGAGGCAGCTGAGCTTTCAAAACAACTTGAGGAAAAATGGGGAGTTACAGCTGCTGCGGCAGTTGCAGCTGCACCAGCAGCAGGTGGCGCAGAGGCTCCAGCTGAAGAAAAAGATGATTTCACAATTATGTTAACAGCAGCTGGTGATAAAAAAATAAATGTAATCAAAGAAGTTAGAGCTGTAACTGAACTTGGATTAAAAGAGGCTAAAGATTTAGTAGAAGGAGCACCAAAGGAAGTTAAATCTGGTGTTAATAAAAAAGAAGCAGAAGAAATTAAAGCTAAATTGGAAGCAGCAGGCGCAAAAGTAGAACTTAAGTAAATAAATTAGGAAGAATTACATTGCTGAAATCACAAATCAGTGATGAATATTATATATGCAGTTATCTTTTACTAAGAAAAAAAATATAAGAAAAAGTTTTGGTAAATTAAAAGAGAGTTTATCAATACCAAATCTTATAGAGGTACAGAAAAATTCTTATAAAGAACTTACAGAATTTAAGCATGATGTAGAAGCACATTTAATCAAAGGATTTCATAGAGTCTTTAAAAGTATTTTTCCAATTGAAGATTTAAACGATAAAGCAACACTCGAATATGTTTCATATAGATTAGAAAAACCAAAATTTGATGTGGAAGAATGTATTACTCGAGGTCTAACATATTCTGCAGCTCTAAAATGCACATTAAGACTTGTTGTCTATGAAATTGACCAAGAAAATAATACAAAAGATATTTTGTCAGCTAAAGAGCAAGAAGTATATATGGGAGAAGTTCCAATGATGACAAATAGTGGAACATTCATAACAAATGGTGTTCAAAGAGTTGTGGTCAATCAAATGCATAGAAGTCCTGGCGTTTTTTTTGATCATGACAAAGGTAAATCCCACGCCAGTGGAAAACTTTTATTTAACTGTAGAGTTATCCCTAATAGAGGCTCATGGTTAGATTTTGAATATGATGTTAAAGATTTTTTATATTTTAGAATAGATAGAAAAAAGAAAATATTTGTAACTACTTTATTACAAGCTCTAGGCTATTCTAAATCAGATATTGTGAATGAATTCTATGAAAAGGAGAACTTAGTTTTTGATGAAAAATCACATAAATGGAAGACAAAATTCGACCCTGAAAACTACAGAGCAAAAAACTACTCTGAAGAAGTTATTGACGCCAAAACTAATAAAATTGTAGTGAAATCTGGTGATCAAATAAACTTTTTAACAGCAACAAAACTTGTCAATGATGGTTTAAAAGAAATCCTAATATCTAACTCATCGTTGTATGGTAAATTTTTGCACAAAAATATTGTTGTTGGTGAAGATACTTTTAAAATTGGTACAGAATTAAATGAGACAATAATTCAAAAATTGATAGATCATAAAGTAAATAATTTAGAGATTTCTAAAACGAACCCGATATCTAAAGGACCTTACTTATTAAATACATTATTGAACGATAAAAATGAAAATAAAAATGACGCTATCACAGAAATTTATAAGATTTTAAGACCTGGTGAGCCCCCAACCATTGAGATTGCAGCTCAAATTTTTAATAATCTTTTTTTTAGTTCTGATAGATATGACTTATCTGATGTTGGAAGAGTAAAAATGAATTCAAGGTTAGATTTAAATTGTTCTGATAAAATTACTATCTTAAGAAATGACGATATTTTAGCGATTATAAAAAAAATGTTAGATTTAAGAGATGGCAAAGATGAAGTTGACGATATTGATCATCTTGGAAATCGAAGAGTACGTTCTGTAGGTGAATTAGTTGAAAATCAAGCTAGAATTGGCGTTTACAGAATGGAAAGAGCAATAAAAGAAAAAATGACTACATTGGACGTCGAATCCGCAATGCCACAAGACCTGATCAATGCCAAGCCATTAACGATTTCTTTGAAAGATTTTTTTGCTACATCCCAACTTTCACAATTTATGGATCAAACAAATCCATTGTCAGAAATCACTCATAAAAGAAGAGTATCCGCACTAGGTCCAGGGGGACTTACTAGGGAACGAGCTGGATTTGAAGTTAGAGATGTACATCCTACTCACTATGGACGTATATGTCCTATAGAGACTCCAGAGGGTCCAAACATTGGCTTGATAAATAGCTTATCAACTTATTCAAAGATCAATAAATATGGATTTATAGAAAGCCCTTATAAAAAAGTTCAAAATGGTATTGTTCAAGATAAGATCGAGTATCTTTCTGCAATGGAAGAAACCAAATATACAATTGCTCAAGCTAATTCAGTAATAGATAAAGACGGAAAATTTGTTGAGGAACTTATATCTAGTAGAGCAAATCTAGATTTTATTTTATCTAAACCAGAAAATATAGATTACATAGACGTTTCACCAAAGCAGCTTGTTTCGGTGGCAGCATCGTTAATTCCCTTTTTAGAAAATGATGACGCTAACAGAGCTTTAATGGGGTCAAATATGATGAGACAGGCAGTTCCTCTTTTAAAGCCTGAAGCTCCTCTAGTCGGGACAGGAATTGAAAGCGACGTTGCTTTAGACTCAGGTGTAACTATAGTTGCAAAAAGAGATGGTATTGTTGATAAAATTGATGGAAAAAGAGTAGTTATAAAAGCATCAAATGAAAAAGATTATTCACAATCAGGTGTTGATATTTATAATTTGCAAAAATTTAAGAGATCAAATCAAAACACATGTATAAATCAAAAACCTTTGGTTAGAGTTGGAGATAAGGTCAGGTCAGGTGATATAATAGCTGATGGTCCTTCAACCAAAACTGGTGAACTAGCGCTTGGAAAAAATGTTACTGTAGCTTTTATGCCGTGGCAAGGTTACAACTTTGAGGATTCTATTTTAATATCTGAAAGATGTGTAACAGATGATGTTTTCACTTCTATTCATATAGAAGAATATGAGATAATGGCAAGAGATACAAAACTTGGTGAAGAAGATATTACAAGAGATATTCCAAATATTAATGAAGAAGCTTTAAAAAATCTTGATGAATCTGGAATAGTTTATATTGGAGCAGAGGTGAAACCTGGAGATATATTGGTTGGTAAAGTTACTCCTAAAGGAGACTCAGCATCTGGTCCAGAAGAAAAATTATTGAGATCTATTTTTGGGGAAAAAGCAATCGATGTGACAGACACTTCGTTAAAAATGCCAAGTGGTAGTGGTGGAATAGTTGTTGATGTTAGAGTCTTTAATAGACACGGTATTGAAAAAGATGAACGATCAATAACCATTGAAAGGGCTGAAATTGAAAGTGTTCAACAAGATAAAAATGTTGAGGAAGAGATACTTGCAAGAAGCATAAAACAAAGAGCATCTTCAATTCTTACAAATACTAAATTATCGAAAAAAATTAAAAATTATGAAGCTGGCATTTCATTAGATGAAAAAATAATATTTGAAATCCCGTTATCTGAATTATTTAAAATAATTGTAGATGATAAATCAAAAAATGAATCTTTATTACAATTAAGGTCACAATATGAAAATGCTAAAAATGATATTCAAGAAAGATTTGAAGATAAAGTTCTTAAAATTAGACAGGGTGATGATTTATTGCCTAGCGTAATGAAAATGGTTAAAGTTTTTGTAGCAATTAAAAGAAGGCTGAGACCAGGTGATAAAATGTCAGGTAGGCATGGCAATAAAGGTGTTGTCAGTAAAATAGTACCAGTTGAAGATATGCCTTATAGAGAAAATGGTAAACCAGTTGACATAGTATTAAATCCATTAGGTGTACCAAGTAGAATGAACGTGGGTCAAATTCTTGAAACTCATCTTGGATGGTCATGTAAAGAATTAGGTGAACAGCTAACAGACTTAATTAATGAAAATCAAAAAAAAATTGAAAAAGAAGATAAAATAACTAAATTTTTGAAATCTGTTTATGGAGATGAAATCTATAAAAATAATATAGACAAATTATCAGATACAGAATTTAAAGATTTATGTGAAAATATTCAGAATGGTATTCCAATTTCCACACCAGTTTTTGATGGTGCTAAAGAAAATGATGTTACAAAAATGCTGGATCTTGCAAAATTACCAAACTCTGGACAAACATTTCTGTGGGATGGAAGAACAGGAGAAAAATTTGATAGACCAGTCACAGTTGGAATAATTTATATGCTTAAACTACATCATCTTGTAGAAGACAAAATACATGCCAGATCAACTGGACCATACAGCTTAGTAACTCAACAACCATTAGGAGGAAAGGCTCAACTTGGGGGGCAAAGGTTTGGAGAGATGGAAGTATGGGCATTAGAAGCATATGGTGCATCATATACGCTTCAAGAAATTTTAACTGTTAAATCAGATGACGTTGCTGGTAGAGTTAAAGTTTATGAAACCATTGTTAAAGGTGAAGAAAATTTTGAGTCAGGAATACCTGAATCATTTAACGTTTTAGTAAAAGAAATTAAATCACTAGCATTAAATGTGGAGTTAAATTAAAATTATGAGTAAAGAATTATCAGATCTTTTTAAATCTTCTGAAATATCAGAAGCTCAAAATTTCAATAGTATTAAAATTACATTAGCAAGTCCCGAGAAAATAAAATCGTGGACTTTTGGTGAAATCAAAAAACCTGAAACAATAAATTACAGAACATTTAGACCTGAGAAGGACGGCCTTTTTTGCGCAAGAATATTTGGACCTATTAAAGATTATGAGTGTCTTTGCGGTAAGTATAAGAGAATGAAGTTTAGAGGAATTATTTGTGAAAAGTGTGGAGTTGAGGTTACAAAATCAAACGTACGTAGAGAAAGAATGGGTCATATAAACTTAGCAACTCCTGTAGCTCATATTTGGTTTCTTAAATCATTACCAAGCAGAATTTCATTAGTTGTTGACATGAAACTTAAAGAGGTTGAAAGAGTTCTGTATTTTGAAAATTTTATTGTTATAGAACCAGGTTTAACAGGCTTAAAAAAAAATCAATTGTTAGGTGAAGAGGAATTAATAAAATATCAAGATGATTATGGAGAGGAAGCTTTCACTGCTGGAATTGGTGCTGAGGCAATCTTAGAAATTTTAAAATCAATTAATTTAGAGGAAGAAAGAGAAACATTAATTAAAAGTATTAAGGAAACAAAATCTAAAGTATCTGAAGAACGATCGATAAAAAGACTAAAATTAATAGAGTCTTTTATTGAAACAGGAAATAAACCTGAGTGGATGATACTAACGACGGTTCCAGTTATTCCACCTGAACTAAGACCCCTTGTTCCATTAGACGGCGGACGTTTCGCAACATCAGATTTAAACGATTTATATAGAAGAGTTATAAATAGAAATAACAGACTAAAAAGATTAATGGACTTAAAAGCTCCAGATATAATTGTAAGAAACGAAAAGAGAATGCTACAAGAATCTGTAGATGCCTTGTTTGATAATGGTAGAAGAGGAAGAGTAATAACAGGTACTGGAAAAAGACCATTAAAATCTCTTGCAGAAATGTTGAAAGGAAAACAAGGTAGATTTAGACAAAATCTTCTAGGTAAAAGAGTAGATTACTCTGGTAGATCAGTAATTGTTGTTGGACCAGATTTAAAATTACATGAGTGCGGACTACCTAAGAAAATGGCATTAGAATTATTTAAACCATTTTTATATGCTAGATTAAATAAATTGGGTTTAGCCTCAACTATAAAACAAGCAAAGAAATTAGTAGAAAAGGAGAGAAATGAAGTTTGGGATGCTTTAGAACTTATAGTTAGAGAACATCCGGTTATTTTAAATAGAGCACCAACACTTCATAGATTAGGTGTTCAAGCTTTCGAACCAAAGCTTATTGAAGGTAATGCAATAGAACTTCATCCATTAACTTGCGCTGCTTTTAATGCAGATTTTGATGGTGATCAAATGGCAGTTCACGTACCACTAAGTTTAGAGGCACAATTAGAGGCAAGAGTATTAATGATGTCAACAAATAATATTTTAAGCCCGTCTAATGGAAAACCTATAATCGTACCTAGTCAAGACATGATTTTAGGGATTTATTATTTATCACAACCACCGGTGCAAACAGAGAGAGTTGATGGATATTTTGTAAATACTTCCGAGATAGAACATGCATTAGAAACAGGGCAAATTAAAGTACATTCAAGGATAGTTTCTAGATTTGAAACTGTAGATGAAAAAGGAAACACTAAGTTTGAAAAACATATAAGTACGGCAGGAAGATTTTTATTGTCAAATATAATTCCAAAAAATGTAAATAATAAATTTTCTTTGATCGATAGGTTATTACCGAAAAAAATTGTTTCTGAAGTAATTGATCATGTTTTTAGATTTTCAGGTCAAAAAAGTACTGTAATATTTTGTGACAAATTAAAAGATATTGGATTTAAACATGCCTTTAAAGCTGGAATATCATTTGGAAAAGATGATCTTTTAATTCCAGATAATAAAGAACAATTAATTGATGAAACTAAAAAACTTATTGCTGACTATGAAGGACAATATGCAGAGGGCCTTATAACTAGAGGTGAAAAGTATAACAAAGTTATTGACGCCTGGTCTAAATGTACAGATAGAGTTGCATCAGAAATGATGAAAAGAATTTCTGCTACAGAAGTCACAGATGATGGATTAAAAATTAATTCAGTATTTATGATGGCAGATAGTGGTGCTAGAGGATCTGCAGCACAAATGAAACAATTAGCAGGAATGAGAGGTTTAATAGCCAAACCATCAGGTGAAATTATTGAGACTCCTATAACATCTAATTTTAAAGAAGGTCTTACAGCTTTAGAATATTTTAATTCAACTCATGGAGCAAGGAAGGGTTTAGCAGATACTGCACTAAAAACAGCAAGCTCAGGATATTTGACTAGAAGATTGTGTGATGTTGCCCAGGATTTAACAATTACTAAACCTAAATGTGATATGAAGTGTGGTTCAATAAAACTTACAGAAGTTCTAGAGGGTGGTAATATTATGGTAAGTCTATCTGAAAGAGCTTTAGGAAGAGTAGCTGCAAAAGAAATAAAAAATCCATTAACAGGTGATGTTTTAATAAAAAAGGATGAAATGATTGATGAAGCTGGATGTGAGAAAATTGATGCAGCTGGAGTTAAAAGTATAAATGTATATTCAGTAATGACATGTGGCGCAAAAGAAGGTGTGTGTGCAACTTCATATGGAAGAGATTTATCTAGAGGAAAAATGGTGCATGTAGGAGAAGCTATTGGAATGATATCTGCACAATCAATTGGAGAACCAGGAACTCAATTAACTATGAGAACTTTTCACGTTGGTGGTACAGCATCAGTAAAGCAAGAATCTCAAATTGTGTCAAATTCCGAGGGTACTCTTAAAATTGTTAACACTAACTTAATTAAAGATTCTAAAAATAATCAAATTGTAATGGGTAGAAATACCGAGATATCAATTGAGGATGACAATGGATTGCAAGTTGCATCATATAAAGTTCCTTATGGATCTAAATTATTTTTTGAAAACCAGCAAAAAGTTAAAAAAGGTGCAAAGATTTGTGAGTGGGATCCATACACAACACCAGTGATTGCTGAAAAAGATGGTATTGTAAATTATGTTGATTTAATTGATGGTGTTTCAATCGCAGAAACTGTGGATGATGCTACTGGAATATCTACAAAAGCAGTTGTTGATTGGAAAACTCAATCAAAAAATACTGATTTGAAACCAAGAATTACTCTTAGAGATTCAAAAGGAAATGTAATTAAAAAAGCAGATGATAACGAGGCAAGATACTATCTTGTACCAGACTCAATTTTATCAGTTAAAGATGGTGCTAAAATTTCTGCTGGTGATGTAATTGCTAGATTACCTAAAGAAACAACGAAAACTAAAGATATTACTGGGGGTCTACCGAGAGTTGCAGAATTATTTGAGGCAAGAAAAGCTAAAGATAGCGCAATCATTGCCGAAAACGATGGGAGTGTAATTTTTGGAAAAGAAGTGAGAGGGAAACAAAGAGTAACAATTGAAGCAGAAAATGGTGATACATCAAGTTATTTAATTCCAAAAGGTAAACATATTAATTTTAACCAAGGTGAAAAAATTAAAAAAGGTGAATACTTGCTAGACGGTCAACCTTTACCTCATGATATTTTAAGAATATTAGGAATAGAAGAGTTAACTGAATACTTTGTAAACCAAGTTCAAGATGTTTACAGATTACAAGGTGTTATAATTAATGACAAACATATTGAAACCATACTTAGACAAATGCTCAAAAAAATAGAAGTTAAAGAAACTGGTGATAGTAAATTATTACCTGGTGAAATAGTTGATAGAATAAAATTTGAAAGTATGAATGAGGAATTAGTAGCCGAAGGGAAAAAACCTGCTGTAGGTGAAAGAGTTTTAATGGGAATAACTAAAGCATCACTACAAACTGAGTCATTTATATCTGCTGCGTCATTTCAAGAAACCACTAGAGTTCTCACAGATGCAGCCATTAAAGGTAAAGTTGATAAGCTAACTGGTTTAAAAGAAAACGTTATTGTCGGAAGACTTGTTCCTGCTGGAACTGGATCGATAAAGAATTCTTGGAACAAAAAAGCTATTGATGATGATCAAAAATTCTTATCTGAACAGGAGAGTTCTGAAGCTTCTGAAGCTCAAATAAACCAATAAATACAGTTAGTTTTAAGCTTTTATTTAGTTTGACAAATCAAATTTCTAATGTATTTTGGCGATGTTTTTGGTTGGAATGTAGTGACTAGATCACTAAACGCTGCCACAAATAACACGCCAGTTATTTTCATCAAAAATATAAAATATTAAAAAATTAAATTATGCCAACTATTAATCAACTAGTTAGAAAAAGTCGAGATAAACAGGTAACTAGAAATAAAGTTCCAGCTTTACAAAAACAACCTTTGAAAAGAGGTGTATGCGTTAAGGTTTACACTACAACTCCAAAGAAACCTAACTCAGCATTAAGAAAAGTAGCACGTGTAAGATTGTCTAATGGTTTTGAAGTAACAGCATATATTCCAGGAGAAGGTCATAATTTACAAGAACATTCAGTGGTTTTAATCAGAGGTGGAAGAGTTAAAGATTTACCAGGTGTGCGATATCATATTTTAAGAGGGAACTTAGATACACAAGGTGTAGCAAATAGAAAACAAAGACGTTCATTATATGGAACAAAAAAGGGTAAATAAGAATGTCTAGAAAACGTAAAGCTCCAAAAAAAATACCTGTGATTGACCCAAAATATAAATCAACAATAATTCCAAAATTAATCAACTCTATAATGTATGATGGTAAAAAAACCATTGCAGAAAAAATAATTTATGATGCGATAGAAAAAATTAAAAGCAAATCAAAAGATGAGCCTTTAAATGTTTTTAATGATGCAATTAATAATATTAGACCAACTGTTGAGGTTAGATCAAGAAGAGTTGGTGGTGCTACTTACCAAGTCCCTGTGGAAGTTAAATCTAAAAGATCTCAAGCTCTAGCATTAAGATGGTTAGTTGACGCTTCGAGAAAAAGAAAAGACAAAAAAATGTCAGATAAGATATTTAATGAAATATATGATGCTTATCAAAATAGAGGATCTGCAATTAAAAAAAAGGAAGATACACATAAAATGGCAGAGTCAAATAAGGCTTTTGCACACTTTAGATGGTAAATAAATATGTCTAGAACTCATACATTAGATAAATATAGAAATATTGGTATCATGGCTCACATAGATGCAGGTAAAACTACAACTACAGAAAGAATTTTATACTACACAGGAAAAAGTCATAAAATTGGTGAAGTTCATGATGGTGCAGCAACTATGGACTGGATGGAACAAGAGCAAGAGAGAGGTATAACAATTACTTCAGCTGCAACCACATGTTTCTGGAATGACCACAGGATAAACATAATAGATACACCTGGACATGTTGATTTTACTATTGAGGTAGAAAGATCTTTAAAAGTTTTAGATGGAGCCGTAGCTGTTTTTGATGGGGTGGCTGGTGTTGAGCCTCAATCCGAAACTGTTTGGAGGCAAGCTGACAAATACAAAGTTCCAAGAATCTGTTTTGTAAATAAACTTGATAGAACTGGTGCAGATTTTTTTAGATGTGTTAGTATGATAAAAGACAGATTAGGTGCAAAACCACTCGTTATGCAGGTTCCGATTGGAATTGAAGCTTCCCTTCAAGGCGTTGTAGATCTTATAAAGATGAAAGCTATTGTTTGGAAAAATGAAGATTTAGGTGCTGCATGGGAATTAAAAGAAATCCCCGAAGATTTAAAAGATATATCAAATAAGTATCGCCAAGAATTAGTTGAGACTGCAGTAGAACAAGATGAAAAACTTATGGAGGATTATCTTGGTGGTAAAGAAATTTCTGAGGAAGATTTAATCAAGTGCATTAGAAAAGGCTGTTTAGGATTTGACTTTGTACCAGTTTTAACAGGCTCTGCTTTTAAAAATAAAGGTGTTCAACCATTATTAGATGCTGTTGTTGATTATTTACCAAGTCCAAATGATATTGGTTCAATAAAAGGAACAAAACCTGGATCAGAAGATGAAATAGAAATGAAATTTGATGATAATGCTCCTTTTTCAGCATTAGCATTCAAAGTAGCAAATGATCCATTTGTTGGAAGTTTGACATTCATACGTATTTATTCAGGAACAGTTAAATCAGGTACTGGAATTTATAATACCTCAAAAGATAAAGAAGAAAGAGTTGGTAGAATGTTATTAATGCATGCTAATTCAAGAGAGGATATTAAAGAGGCAAACGCCGGAGATATTGTTGCCTTAGCAGGGTTAAAAAACACAATTACTGGCCATACATTATCAGACAAAGAAACTCCTGTATTGCTCGAACCTATGGAGTTTCCTGATCCTGTGATAGAGATTGCAGTAGAGCCTAAAACAAAAGCAGACCAAGAAAAAATGGGTGAAGCACTTGGAAGATTAGCAAAAGAAGATCCTTCATTTAGAGTTACATCTGACGAAGAGTCAGGACAGACAATTATAAAAGGAATGGGTGAACTTCATTTAGACATAATTGTAGACAGAATGAAAAGAGAATTTAAAGTTGAGGCAAATGTTGGAGCACCTCAAGTTGCTTATAGAGAAACAATACTTTCTCCAGCAGAAAATGACTATACACACAAAAAACAAAGTGGAGGAGCAGGTCAATTTGCGAGAGTGAAACTAACTGTTGAACCATTAGAGCCTGGAAAAGGAAGAGAAATAGAGAGTAAAATTAAGGGTGGAGCAATACCAAAAGAATTTATTCCAGGTGTTGAAAAAGGTGTTGAAACTGTTGCAGACGGAGGAATATTAGCTGGATTTCCACTTATAGACTACAAAGTAACAATCGTTGATGGATTACACCATGATGTAGACTCGAGTGTATTGGCTTTTGAATTAGCATCAAGACAATGTTTTAAAGAGGCATGTACTAAAGCAACTTTAAAATTATTAGAACCTATTATGAGAGTTGAAGTGGTAACACCAGAAGATTATATGGGAGACGTTATTGGTGATTTAAATAGTAGAAGAGGTCAAATAAGCACTCAAGAACAGAGGGGTAATGCAACGGTCATAACTGCAATGGTGCCTTTAGCTAATATGTTTGGATACATAAATAATCTAAGATCTATGTCACAAGGAAGAGCCCAATACTCAATGTTTTTTGATCATTATGATAAAGTTCCTCAAAATGTGCAGGACGAAGTAACAAAAAAGACAGGTTAATTATGGATAAACAAAATATTAGAATAAAACTAAGAGCTTATGATAATAAAGTACTAGATCAATCTACTGAAGAAATAGTAAATACAGTAAAAAGGACAGGTGCAAATATCAAAGGTCCAATACCTCTACCAACAAAAAAAGAGAGGTATACAGTTCTAAAATCTCCACACATAGATAAAAAAAGTAGAGAACAATTTGAAACTAGAACCCATAAGAGATTAATTGATATAATAGAACCTACACCAGCAACTGTTGAGGCATTAATGAAATTAGATTTAGCATCAGGTGTAGATGTGGAGATTAAGATTTAATGAGTGAAATTGGATTAATAGGAAAGAAAATTGGAATGACTAGGGAGTTTTTTAAAACAGGTCAGTCTGTTCCAGTTACAGTATTAAAAATTGAAAAAGGTAGAGTTATTCAATTAATAGACAAAGAAAAAAGAGGATATAATGCCATACAGCTGGGATTTGGAGGTATAAAAAACTCAAAACTATCTAAATCTATGAAAGGATATTTTTCAAAAAAAAATACCGAAGCAAAAAAAATTTTAAAAGAATTTAAAGTAAAAGACCTGGAACAGTATAAAGAAGGTAATGAATTTGGAATTGAAATTTTTAAAGATATTAAATTTTTAGATGTTAGATCAAAGACTATCGGTAAAGGATTTGCTGGTGCAATGAAAAGACACAATTTCGGAGGTTTAAGAGCTTCACACGGTGTTTCGATATCTCATAGAGCTCACGGATCAACTGGACAGAATCAAGATCCTGGAAAAGTATTTAAAGGAAAAAAAATGGCTGGTCATATGGGAAACAAGTTAAGAACAATGCAAAATCTTGAAATCATTAAAACAGATATATCTAATGAATTAATTTATATTAAAGGATCAATTCCAGGATCAAAGAATTCTGAGGTGTTAATTAAAAAAGCAGTTAAGAATTTAAAGAAATTGACTATGAGTGAAAAAATAGAAATTTTAGAAAAATCAAAAAAAGCAAAAGATAAGAAAAAATAATTTATGAAAGTTGAAAAACAAAACATAGAAGGTAAAAAAAATACAATTGATGTATCAGATAAATTAGTTGGTGCAAAAATAAACATCAAGCTAGTGAGCAATGTTTTGTATAAAACTAATGCCAATTACAAGGGCAGAAAAGCTAAAACAAAACAAAAGAATGAAATTGTTGGATCAACATCTAAAATATATGCCCAAAAAGGTACAGGTAATGCAAGACACGCGAGTAAAAAAGCACCTATTTTTGTAGGAGGTGGTGTAGCACATGGTCCTAAAGGCCAAACAAAATATAAAAAAAGAAAACTTAACAAAAGTGAAAAAAAATTAAGTATAGCGTCGTTAATAACGCAAAAGAAACAATTAAATGATTTAATAATTTTAGATGATTTTGCTAATGAAATTTTGAAAACTAAAGAAATGAACAATATATTAATTAAATTTGAAGCAAAAAATTCAATAATAATTGCAGATAAAAAATCAAAAAGCAATATATCTAGATCTTTGAACAACATACCTAACGTTAAAATTACAGATATTAATCATTTTAGTGCATATGATTTAGCTAAATACAAAAAAATCATTTTTACTGAAACTTCTATAAAAGAACTGGAGAGCAAATACTAATCATGGAAAAGCTACATTTATATGATAAAGTAATATCCCCATTGGTTACTGAGAAATCAACTAACATTTCTGAGCAAAATAAAATTATTTTTAAAGTACATCCAAAAGCTAACAAAAAAAATCTAAAAACAAATATAGAAAAAATTTTCAAAGTGAATGTAACAAAAGTAAATATTATTAATAAAAAAACTAGAATCAAAATTACAAGAGGAAAGAAGGTTAGAGTCAAAGGCTTTAAAAAAGCAATCATAACATTAAAAAAAGGTCAAAACATTGATCTAACAACTGGAATTTAAAATGGCATTAAAAACATTCAAACCTTATACAAAATCTACCAGAGGTACAATTTTAGTCAGTAGGGAAGGTTTATGGAAGGGAAAACCATACAAAAATTTAACATCACCAAATAACTCCTCAAAAGGAAGAAATAATTATGGAAGAATAACATCAAGAAATCATGGTGGAGGCCATAAACACAAATATAGAAAAATAGATTTTTACAGAAAAAAGACAAACATCAGTGCTGTAGTTGAAAGAATTGAATATGATCCAAACAGATCTTGTCACATCATGCTTGTAAAATTCGATGATGGAGAAAGATTTTATTATTTAGCTCCTAAGAATATTAAAATTGGAGATAAAGTTGAAAATGGATCAAACGTTGAAATAAAATTAGGTAACTGCTTACCCTTAAAAGAAATACCTGTCGGAATAGATATCCATAATGTGGAAATCAACCCAGGTGGAGGAGGGAAAATCGCAAGATCAGCTGGAACCTCAGTTTCTATCTCTGGAATTGATGGAAATTATTCCATAGTTAAAATGATTTCAGGAGAAGTGAGAAAAATAAATTCTAACTCAATGGCAACCATTGGAGTTTTGTCTAACCCTGACCAGAAAAATATTAAAATAGGTAAAGCTGGAAGATCTAGATGGTTAGGCATCAGACCTCACACAAGAGGTGTTGTGAAAAATCCAGTCGATCATCCACATGGTGGTGGAGAAGGAAAATCAGCAGGTGGAAGACATCCTGTTTCACCCACAGGTCAATCTGCTAAAGGTTTGAAAACTAGAGATAATAAAAGAACAGATAAATTTATAATAAGAAGAAGAAAAAAGAAGAGAGCATAAATTATGGCAAGATCAGTATGGAAAGGCCCGTTTGTAGAGGATAGTTTGTTAAAAAAAGTTGAAAAACTAAAGAATGAAACGATTAAAAAACCTATTAAAACATGGTCAAGGAAATCAACAATACTTCCTGACTTTATTGGTGTTAGTTTTTTAATATATAATGGGAAAAAATTTATACCGATTACAATATCTGAGGATATGGTTGGACATAAACTTGGAGAATTTGCGCCTACAAGGCAATTTTTTGGCCATACGCCTGCAGATAAAAAAGCTAAAGTTGAGGGTGGAGTAAAAAAATAATGTCAAAATTACAAAAAAAAATAGATACAAAAATAGTCAAATCAATAAATAAAAACGTAAGATCAAGTACCAAAAAATTAAATCCAATACTTAAATCAATAGTTGGTAAAAAAGTTGATGTTGCTTTAAGAGATTTATCATTTTCAGATAAAAGAATTTCAAAAGATATCAAGAAAACAATTTCATCTGCAGTAGCAAATGCAGAAAATAATTATCAATATGATATTGATAAACTCATTGTAAAAGAGGCTTATTGTGGAAAACAAGTTGTAATGAAAAGATTTAGAGCTAGAGCCAAAGGTAGGGCTGCAGAAATTATGAAGCCTTATTCCAATTTAACAATAATTTTAACAGAAAGAATCAAACAAACGGAGAGTCATGGGACAAAAAGTTAATCCGGTAGGTTTGAGATTAGGTATTAACAGGGGGTGGGACTCTGTCTGGTATGCTAAGAAAAAAGATTTCGGTAATAATTTAATAGAGGATTATAAAATAAGAGACTACATAAAAAAAAATGTCACAAATTCAGGAGTATCGAAAGTAATGATAGAGAGAACTACCAAAAAATGCTTTGTAACAATCTACACTTCTAGACCTGGTTTTGTAATAGGTAAAAAAGGGACTGATATCGAAAAAATTAAAGGCAGTTTATCAAGGTTAACAACAAATGAAGTTGTGCTAAACATAAAAGAAGTAAAAAAACCTGAGACAAACAGCTACCTTGTTGCAGAAAATATAGCTCAACAATTAGTCAAAAGAGTTTCATATAGAAGAGCAATGAAAAGAGCGATGCAATCAGCTTTAAGATTAGGTGCTAAAGGCATAAAAGTCTCAATTAGTGGAAGATTAGGTGGTAATGAAATTGCAAGAACTGAGTGGTTAAGAGAAGGTAGCATACCATCACATACATTGAGAGCCGATATAGATTATTCTGAAGCGGAGGCATTAACTACTTATGGGATAATAGGCATTAAAATATGGATATATAAAGGTGAAATTTTTACTAAAGAATTTAGCCAAGAAAGGAATAAGGCATAAAAATGCTACAACCAACAAGAACTAAATTTAGAAAAGCACATAAAGGTAGAATACATGGCAATGCATCCAGATGTAATTCAATGAACTATGGTTCTTTTGGTTTGAAGGCAATACAGCCAGAAAGGGTTATCTCAAGACAGATAGAAGCAGCAAGAGTAGCTTTAACAAGACATATGAAAAGGCAAGGAAGAGTATGGACAAGAATGTTCCCTAATATACCGGTTTCCAAAAAACCTACTGAAGTGAGAATGGGAAAAGGAAAAGGTTCACCTGAGTTTTGGGCATGTAGAGTCAAACCAGGCAGGATATTATTCGAGGTTGATGGTGTATCTGAACAAATTGCAAAAGAAGCTCTATACAAAGCATCTGCCAAACTTCCAATTAAATGTAAATTTATAAAGAGAATATAATATGAAAAAAAAAGAGTTAAAAAAATTAACTGATAAACAAAAAATAGATAATTTACTAAAATTAAAAAAAGATCTTTTTAATTTTAGGTTTCAAAAAGTAAATGGACAAGTAAAAAGTCCATCAAAAATTTCTGAAACAAAGAAAAATATTGCTCGATTAAAAACGATGATAGGGGTTAAAAATGCCTAAAAAAATATTAAGTGGATTTGTTGTTAGTGATAAACCAAATAAAACAATAACTGTATTAGTTGAAAGAAAATATCAACATCCTGTTTTGAAAAAAGTTATGAAAGCAAGAAAAAAATATAATGCTCATGATGAAGAAAATAAATTCAAGATAGGAGATAAGGTATCAATTAGGGAAAGTAGACCTTATTCTAAAAATAAAAAATTTGAAGTAATAGGAATTAGTAAATGATACAAGTTCAAACTGAATTGATGGTAGCAGACAATACTGGTGCAAAAAAAATTGAATGCATAAAAGTATTAGGTGGATCAAAAAGGAGATATGCTAGTATTGGAGATATAATAGTAGTTGCAGTTAAGGAAGCTATTCCAAAAGGTAAAGTTAAAAAGGGTTCTGTACATAAAGCAGTTGTAGTTAGAGTGAAAAAAGGAATACATAGAAATGATGGTTCAAAAGTAAGATTTGATAACAATGCAGCTGTATTAACTGATGATAAAGGTGAACCAATTGGAACAAGAATTTTCGGACCTGTAACAAGAGAGTTAAGAAATAGAGGGCAGATGAAAATTATATCTTTAGCGCCAGAGGTACTATGATGATTAAAAAGGGATTAAAAGTGAGAATTTTAACAGGGAAAGACAAAAAAAAAGAAGGCGAAATAATAGAAATTGACAGAAAAAATCATAGAGCAAAAGTAAAAGGGATAAATATTATAAAAAAACATGTTAAAACAACAAAGGAAAAAAAGGGTGGAATAGTTTCAAAAGAAAACTTTATACATCTTTCAAATTTAAAAAATTTAGAAACAAAAAAACAAAAGGAAGTTAAAAAATAATGCAACCAAGGCTTAAAAACATAATTATAAATGAAATTGATCCAGATTTAAAAAAAATGTTTGGATATAAAAATTTATACATGGGACCAAGAATACAAAAAATAGTTCTAAATATGGGCTTAGGATTAGATGGAAACGATGCAAAAATTGTAAGTTCATGCCAAGATGATCTTGCAAGTATAACAGGTCAAAAACCAGTTATTACAAAATTTAGAAAATCAATAGCAAACTTTAAAACAAGAAAAAATACTAATTCAGGTTTGAAAGTAACATTAAGAAAGAATAAAATGTATGAGTTTTTGGATAGACTTATAAATATAGCGTTGCCACGAATTAAAGATTTTAGGGGTCTGAATTTAAATGGATTTGATAAATTTGGAAATTATACATTTGGAATTAAAGAACAAATTGTATTTCCAGAAGTCAACTTTGATAAAGTTGACAAAATAAGAGGTCTAGACATTACAATTGTTATTAAAACTAGTAGCAAAAAACATAGCTTTGAACTTTTAAAAAAACTAAATTTTCCTTTCAAAGAAAACAGGAGTAACTAATGGCAAAAATAAGCGCAATAAATAAAAATAATAAAAGAATTAAACTATCAGACAAACTTTATAAAAAAAGGCTGAGTTTAAAAAAAATAATCATGGATAAAAAATTGACATTAGAGGAAAGATTTAAAGCTCAACAAAAACTATCAAAATTACCTCGAAATTCTGCGAAAGTAAGAGTAAGAAACAGATGTCAAATAACCGGTAGACCACATGGAGTTTATCGAAAACTAAAAATATCAAGAATTGCTTTAAGACAGTTAGGACTTGAGGGCAAGATTCCTGGTATGGTTAAATCAAGTTGGTAGAAAGGATATTATGAGTTTAAGTGATCCAATAGGAGATATGTTAGCAAGATTAAAGAATTCACAAAAAAGGAACCATAAAAAAGTCGAACTTCCATCATCGAAGTTTAAAATGAAAATTGCTGAAATTTTAAAATCAGAGGGATATATTATAGACTATGAAGTAAAATCTGAGCAGAATAATAAATCAAATTTAAAGATAAGTTTGAAATATAGTTCAGGCAATCCGGTTATTAGTTCAATAGAAAGAGTATCAAAACCAGGTAGAAGAATTTTTTCCAGCGCAGAAAGTCTTCCAAAAGTAAACAATGGTTTAGGTATAGCTATCATATCAACGCCAAAAGGAGTTATGACTGATATTGATGCTAGAAAACAAAGAGTAGGTGGAGAAATAATTTGTAAGGTGTTTTAATGTCTAAAATTGGTAAAATAAATATTTCAATCCCAGAAAAAGTAAAAGTTATTTTAAGTGACAATATGATCAATATTGAGGGACCTTTAGGTAAAAAATCTTTAAGTATAGATTTGGATATTTTTGATCTAAATATAAATGAGGGTAAAGAGGTTATGATTAAACCAAAGAAAAATAATCAAGATACTAAAAGATTATGGGGCATGAATAGAAGTTTAATTAATAACGCTATAATTGGAGCAAGCAAAGGTTATGAAAAAAAACTAGAATTAACAGGTGTTGGTTATAGAGCTGCTTTAAAAGGAAACATATTAAATCTTCAATTAGGATTTAGCCACGATATTAACTTTAGTATACCAGATGGAGTAAAAATTCAGGTAGAAAAACAGAATTTTTTGAAAATAACAGGAACAGACAAGCAGCAAGTTGGAATGGTAGCTGCTAAAATAAAAAGTTTAAGGCCACCAGAACCTTACAAAGGGAAAGGTATAAAGGAACAAGGTCAATATATATTAAGAAAAGAGGGTAAAAAGAAATAATGAAACTATCAAAAATCCAAAGAAAAAAATACAGAGTTAGAAATAAAATTAAAAAGTTCTCTTCTAGGGAGCGATATAGATTAAGTGTAAATAGATCAACAAAAAATATAAGTGTTCAAATAATTGATGATGAGAAAAAAGTAACATTAGTATCTGCATCTTCAAATACAAAAGAAATAAAATCACAAAAAAAGGATAAAAAAGAACTATCTAAAATTGTAGCTGAGCAATTAGCTCAAAAAGCAAAAAATATAAAAATTACAAAAGTTTATTTCGATAGAGGGATTTACAAATATCATGGCAGAGTGAAGTTGCTAGCTGATGAACTTAGAAAAAATGGAATGGAATTTTAAATTATGGAAAAAAATATTGAATTTGTTGAAAAATTAGTTCACATAAATAGAATTACCAAAGTTGTAAAAGGAGGAAGAAGATTTGGGTTTTCAGCTTTAGTAGTAGTTGGAAATCAAAATGGTAAAATTGGTGTGGCACATGCAAAAGCTAAGCAAGTGCCAGATGCAATTAAAAAAGCTAATGAGCTTGCAAGAAGAAATCTTGTTCAAATTCCTTTAAGAGAAGGCAGAACTATACATCATGACATATTTGGAAAAGATGGTGCTGGTAAAATAAAATTAAGAGCTGCACCAAAAGGAACTGGAATAATTGCTGGTGGAGCAGTCAGGGCAGTATGTGAAGTTTTGGGAATAAAAGATATTGTTGCAAAATCTCTTGGTACGGCAAATCCCCATAATGTAATAAGGGCTTGCATGAAAGCACTCTCTAATCAAAATTCGCCAAAAAATATTTCATTGATAAGAAATAAAAAAATTTCAGAAATTATAGAAAAAAGAGGATAATGAATATTTTAAACACTACTGCTAAGATTATAGTCTCTAAAAAAAGGGTTGGAAGAGGTATTGGATCTGGTAAAGGAAAAACTTCAGGAAGAGGAATTAAAGGGCAAAAATCAAGATCTGGTGTTGCAATAAAAAGCTTTGAAGGCGGTCAAATGCCACTTTATAGAAGATTACCAAAAAGAGGTTTCAACTCAATAAATAAAAGTAAAATCGCAAAAATTAATTTAGACCAACTCCAAACCTTTGTTGATAAAAAAAGAATTAATCCAGATAGTTTTATTAATCTAGAAACTTTAAAACAGTGTAAAATTATTAACAAAACATATTCGAAATTTAAAATTCTTGCCAATGGAAACCTAAATACAAAAATTGAAATAGAAGCTGATTTTTCATCAATTACTGCTAAAGAAAAAATTGAAAAGCTTGGTGGTGTGTTAAAAATAAAAAATCAGAAATAAAGAATGAGCGAGTCATCACAAACTAATGATTTAAGAAATCGTATCTTATTTACAATTTTTATTCTTGCAATTTATAGACTTGGAACTTTTGTTCCGTTGCCTGGCATTGACCCAGAACAACTACAAGTAATGATGGACAGTAATCAAAAGGGATTACTTGGAATGTTTAATGTTTTTGCTGGTGGTGCAGTAAGTAGAATGGCTATATTCGCACTTGGAATAATGCCTTACATCTCATCAGCCATAATAGTTCAACTACTCAGTGGTGTGACAGACTATTTCAAGAATCTAAAAGCCCAAGGTGAAATTGGTAGGCAAAAATTATCTCAAATAACAAGATACGGGACGGTTATATTAGCCACAGTTCAGGGTTATGGTTTAGCCGTTGGATTAGAGTCTTCAGCTGATTTAGTCATTAATCCAGGTATATTTTTCAAAATTTCAACCGTCACTACAATAGTTGCAGGAACAATATTTCTAATGTGGTTAGGAGAACAAATCACACAAAGAGGAATCGGCAATGGTATTTCTCTAATAATATTTTCTGGGATAGTTGCGGAAATTCCAAGAGCTTTGGTCACTACCTTTGAGCTAGGTAGAACAGGTGCTATTTCTACTTTAATGATAATATTTATTTTTGTCTTATTAGTTCTAACAATTTTATTTATAGTATTTATGGAGAGAGCTTTAAGGAAAATACTAATTAACTATCCAAAAAGACAAATGGGAAATAAAATGTATGGTGGTGAGTCATCGCATTTACCTCTTAAAATAAATTCAGCAGGTGTGATACCTGCTATTTTTGCTTCTGCATTATTATTGTTACCTGTAACATTTTCAAATTTTAATGTTTCACAAAATGAAACCTTTTTAGATATATCTTCTTATTTTTCTCAGGGCCAACCACTATATATGATTTTATATGCATCAGGTATTATCTTTTTTACATTTTTCTATACTTCAATAACTTTTAATCCAAATGAAACTGCAGAAAATTTGAGAAAATATGGAGGTTTCATACCAGGTATTAGACCTGGTGAGAGTACAGCTTTGTATATAGATACAATTTTGACAAGATTGACAACTATCGGTGCATTATACTTAACCCTTGTTTGTTTAATGCCAGAATTTTTAATTGCCAATTATCCGATACCTTTTTATTTGGGAGGTGCATCAGTTTTGATTGTAGTAGTTGTTGCTATCGATACAGTCACTCAAGTTCAAACAAGATTAATGAGCTCCCAATATGAACAACTAATAAAGAAAACTAAATTTGGAAGATAGTCTGAGTGAATGTTATAATATTTGGACCACCAGGAGCAGGCAAAGGTACTCAGGCTCATAACATTGTTAAAAAATTTAATCTTTATCAGATATCAACTGGAGATCTTTTAAGAAATGAAGTTAAAAATCAAACAACTATTGGTAAAGATATTGAAAATATAATTTCAAAAGGTGATTTTGCTACTGACGAAATAGTAAACGAACTCATAAAAAATGAGATTTTTAACCCAAAAAATAAGAATAAATTAATATTTGATGGATATCCTAGATCATTAAGTCAGGCAAAAAACTTAGATTCCTTATTAAACAAATCAAATCAAAAAATTGACTTTATATTTTTTTTGAATGTTAAAAAAAATACAATAATAAACAGAATTGAAAAAAGGAAGCTACTAGAGAAAAGAACTGATGATAATTTAACCACTATTCTTAAGAGGTATGACACTTATATGGAAACAACAAAACCAGTATTAGACTTCTATTCAAAAAAAGCAAATTTTTATGAGATTGATGGTGATGCTAAAATTGATGAAATATCGAGAAAAATTGAGCAAATACTATCCGTTTAAGACATTGACTTTAAAACAACTTCTTATATAAAAGGCTAAATTTTTTTATCTCAATATTATGGCTCGTATAGCAGGTGTAAATATTCCACAAAATAAATTAGTTAGAATTGGTCTTACGTATATTTACGGTATTGGTGAAAAAAATTCTAAAGAAATTTGTAAATCTCTTGAAATACCAAATACCAAAAGAGTCAATGAATTAACAGACGATGAAATTTTAAAAATAAGAGAATTTATTGATCAAAAATTTTCTGTGGAGGGAGATCTTAGAAGAGAAACTTCATTAAACATAAAAAGATTGATAGATTTAGCATCTTATCGTGGATCAAGGCATAGAAAAAAGTTACCAGTGCGGGGACAAAGAACAAGATGTAATGCAAGAACAAGAAAAGGTAAAGCAATTGCAATAGCTGGAAAAAAATTAACACCTCTTAAAAAATAATTATGAGCAAAGATAATTTAGAAAATAAAGATCAAGCTAAAGAGAGCTTAACTAAATCAAAAAAAAGCTCCTATTCTAAAAAAAAAAAGAATAAGAAAAATATATTAAATGGCATAGCTTACGTCCAATCAACATTTAATAATACCATTGTAACTATTGCTGATACAAATGGAAATGTAATCTCTTGGGCCTCAGCAGGTCAAAAAGGTTTTAAAGGATCAAGAAAATCAACACCTTATGCAGCTCAGGTTGCAGCAGACGCAGCTGGAGCAAAAGCATTAGAAGTTGGAATGAAAATTCTATCTGTTGAAGTAAAAGGACCTGGCTCTGGAAGAGAAACAGCCTTAAGAGCTTTGCAAGCTAGAGGATTTAAAATAATTTCAATTAAAGATACAACGCCAATGCCACATAACGGATCAAGACCACCAAAAAAAAGGAGAGTATAAATGGAAACTTCTGAAGTTAATACTAAAAATTGGAAATCGCTTATTAAACCGCCTAAATTAGATATTAATTTAAGTGATGACAAATCTTATGCCAAAATAATAGCTGAGCCTTTGGAAAAGGGCTATGGTCTCACATTAGGAAATTCATTGAGAAGAATTCTTTTATCCTCAATAAGAGGAACAGCAGTAACCGCTATTCAAATAGATGGTGTTTTACATGAATTTACTTCTATAAAGGGTGTTAGGGAAGATGTTACAGATATTGTTTTAAATGTAAAATCTCTAGCGTTAAAAAGTGAATCAGATACTAGTAGCAAATTAGTTTTGGATGCTAAAGGCCCAGGTGAAATAAAGGCTGCCGATATTACCACAGCAGGAAATATTGAGATTTTAAATCCAGATTTAGTGATTTGTAATTTAGATGAAAATACGAATTTTCATATGGAAATGACAGTAAGCAGTGGAAAAGGATATGTCTCCGCTGAAATGAATAAACCGGAGGAGCCACCACTTGGACTTATTGCAATAGATTCATTATTTAGTCCAGTAAAAAAGGTTTCATATTCAATTAGTACAGCTAGAGAGGGTAAAGCTCTTGATTATGATAAATTGACAATGGAAGTTGAAACCAATGGATCAATTTCGGCTGAGGATGCTGTAGCTTACTCTGCGAGAATTTTTCAAGATCAACTTGGTATGTTTGTTAATTTTGATGAACCGCAAGAAGTTATTGTTAGAGAACAGCCTACAGAACCTGAATTCAATAAAAATTTATTAAGAAAAGTTGATGAATTAGAACTATCAGTTAGATCTATGAATTGTCTTAAAAATGACAATATAATTTATATTGGTGATTTGGTTCAAAAATCTGAAGGAGAAATGTTGAGAACACCAAATTTTGGAAGAAAGTCTTTAAATGAAATTAAAGAGGTATTAACTGGTATGTCACTTTATTTAGGGATGGAGATACCAAACTGGCCTCCAGACAATATTGCTGAATTATCAAAAAAACTTGAGGAGTCTATTTAATGAGACATAAAATGGGCTATAAAAAGCTCAATAGAACTTCTGAACATAGAAAAGCATTAATAAAGAATATGCTGAATTCTCTCGTAAAGTATGAACAGATTACTACTACACTTCCAAAGGCAAAAGTTTTAAAACCACAAGCTGATAAATTAATTACCTTAGGCAAAAAAGATTCTCTTCAAAATACTAGAACCTTGATTTCTAAGCTTCAAGATGAGGCATCAGCAAGCAAAATTAAAAAAACCTTATCAAAAAGATATGAAAATAGAAAAGGTGGATATACAAGAATAATTAAGGCTGGCTTTAGATATGGGGACAATGCTCCTATGGCAGTAATAGAATTTGTAGAACGTGATATAGAAGCAAAAAAAATAGATAGAAAGAAAACAGAAAAATCAGTAGTAACTGATAAAAAAGCTGAAACACCTAAAGAAAATCCTTCTAAATAACTTTTTCTATGAAAAAAACTATCAACGTAGATAATACGTATGCTGGTATGCGTATTGACAGATTCCTTCGAAAACATTTTGAAACGATACCTCAAAGTTTAATTGAAAAAAATCTACGGAGTGGCAAAATTAAACTTAATAAAAAAAAAATTAAAAGCTCTACAAAACTTCAATTTAATGATTTGATCGAACTTCACAACATTCAGATTAAAAAAGAAATTATAACAAATAAGGTAAAATTTAAACCTTCAGATACAATAATTAAGGAAAACGAGGATTTCATTATTGAAAATAATGATGACTTTATTGTTATCAATAAGCAAGCAGGTATATCTGTTCAAGGTGGAACAAAATCCAAAAAAAATCTCATAGATATTTTTTCTAACAGTGATATTTTTACAGACGATAAACCATATTCAGTACATAGATTAGATAAAGATACTTCTGGAGTTTTCCTAATAGCAAAAAATCGACAAACTGCACAGCTATTAACAACACTTTTTAGATTAAGAAAAGTTTATAAGACTTATTTAGCAATATGTCATGGTGAAATCACTATTAAAGACAAAGGTTTAATTAAAAATAATCTTATAAGATTTGACGAAACCAAAAAGATAGTCGAGAATGCAGAAACCTATTATGAAATTTTAGATAAAAATAATAATTCTACCTTTGTTCAACTTAAACCGATTACAGGAAGAAAACACCAGTTAAGAAAGCAGTTATTTGACTTAGGTCACTCAATTATAGGAGACAAAAAATATAATTCCTACAAAATACAAAAAAATAATAAAAATCTTATGCTTCATTCTTATGAAATTAAATTTAAAATGAATGAAAAAAAATATACATTTAGAGCTACACCACCTGAGTATTTTAGAAATATGCTTAAAGCAAAACGACTTAATTTCTAATCTCTTTCAAAAATTTTTCAATTAATATTTGTGATATATTATTATATTTTTGCTTTTTAATTTTAATAAGATTTGTAATTTCTTTATCTTTAATTCCACAAGGAATTATTTTTGTATAAGCGTCTAAATTATTAGAAATATTTAACGCAAAACCATGATAAGCGATCCATTTCTTAACTCTAATACCTATTGCTGCTACTTTTTGAATTTTAATACTATTAACTTTTTTGCTTTTATGCCAAATACCAACATTCTTTCTATCTGCAAAAACTTTAATTTTAAATTCTTTTAATGTACCAATTATAGTATTTTCTATCGCAGAAATAAGTTTTCTAATATTTTTTCCTCTTTTGTTTAGATCAATTACAAAATAAAAAACTAACTGACCAGGGCCATGATATGTTATTTTTCCACCCCTCTTTGTTTTGATTAATTTTATTGATTTATCTAATATTTCGTTATTTTTATAACTTGTTCCAGCCGTATAAACTTCTTTATGTTCTAAAATCCATATAAGTTCATTGTTTTTTTTGGAGTGAATTTCGTTCAGTCTTTTTTCCAATAGTTCAATAGCGTTTTCATATTTTATAGGTTTTATTGACTTTTTGATCTCTATTATCATTATAAAATTGTAATATAAATATTTTGTATTAATAGTGCCAACTAAATTATAGATAAATTTATGACTTTAGTAAAAAAAATAAAAGATAAAAAAGTTAACTTTGAATTTAATAAAGAATTTATTAAAGTTGTAACTGACAAGATTTCCTCAAATGATGCAGAATTTATCACTAATTCTTTTAATGATATGCACCCTGCTGATGCAGCTGATATTATTGAACATTTAAATGAAAATAATAGAGAAAGTTTAATTAAATTAAATAATTTTAAAGTTGATCCTGAAGTGTTTGTTGAACTCAACGAGTCAATACAATCTGAATTAATTACATATTTATCATCAGAATCTATTGTTAATATATTAAAAAACCTAGAGTCTGATGATGCAATTAAAATTTTAGAAAATGTTGATGAAAAAGATAAAAATACTATTTTAGGTTCTCTTCCACCAAAAGACCGGTTCGCTTTATTAGAAAGTTTAAGCTACCCAGAGGATTCAGCTGCACGAATAATGCAAAGAGAATTTACTGCCATCCCTAGCAATTGGTCAGTTGGTCAGACAATAGACTATTTAAGAGAAAATAAAGATTTACCAGAGGAGTTTCTTGAAATTTTTATAGTAGATGAAAACTTCAAACCAATTGGAACTGTACCTTCCTCAAAAGTACTACGAACTCCAAGAGAAGCAAAAATGATGTCAATAATGTCAGAGTCCCAGCTTCTAATACCTGTAGATATGGATAAAGAAGAAGTTGGAAATCTATTTGAAAATTATAATTTAAGCTCAGCTGCAGTCACTGATAAAAATGATAAATTGGTGGGCATGATAGCTTATGATGATGTGCTAACTGTACTTAAAGAAGAAGCTGAGGAAGATGCATTAAGACTTGCCGGAGTAGGAGATGAAGAAATAACAGATGGTGTAATTACAAAAACAAAGCGAAGATTTAATTGGCTTTTATTAAATTTATTTACAGCATTCTTAGCCACTTATTGTATTAGTTTATTTGGTGCCACTATTGAGCAAATGGTTGTTTTGGCTTTTTTGATGCCTATTGTTGCATCGATGGGTGGTAACGCAGGTATGCAAACATTAGCCGTAACTGTAAGATCTTTAGCTACACAAGACTTAACAAAAAATAATTTTACCAATAATATAATAAAAGAATTTAACATAGGTGTTTTAAATGGAATTATCTTTGCAATTATAAGTTCTGTAATTGTTTTTTTTTGGTTTAATGACATTCAACTTGCATTAATAATATCAATATCAATGGTTTTAACAATGATAGTTGCAGGGCTCTTTGGAATTTTAATACCTGTAACTCTAAAAAAAATGAATATAGATCCAGCTATTTCATCAAGTGTTTTTGTTACTACAATAACTGATGTTATAGGTTTTGTTTCCTTCTTAGGGGTGGGTGCATATTTTTTATAACTAATAATTATCAATTAATCTAATATTGTCTATTTCATAAGCCACAAAAAGCCTATATTTATTCTTGAAATTGTTAAGCTTTAAATTTTTTTCATCTCTAAATTCTAAGTAATCTATTTTAATTTTGTATTTGTTTTCTAATTCTTTTTTGTAATTAGGTAAGTTTAAAGCTAACTTAGAAGCTTGTGATTTTGATCTATACTTAATTTTTTTTAAAAATGATGCAATTTCTGAAGCTTTTTTAAAGGATCTCTTATTTAATAATTTATTTCGAGTTGATAACGCAATTTTGTTATTTATTCTAATAGTTGGGCATGAATTAATACGTAACTTAAATTTTTTTGATAGGAATTTTTTTATTAGATATAACTGCTGATAATCTTTTTCACCCATATACAAATCTTTTGATTTTATAATGGTCAGCAATCTATTCATAACATTTAGAACACCCTCAAAATGACCAACTCTAAATTTCGCACACAAAATCTTGTCTTTTTTTTTTAAATTAAATTTCTTAGCTTTGAATTTGTAAATATCTTTAGCATTAGGTGTGAATAAATATTCTACATTTAATTTTTTTAATATTGCAATATCACTCTGAATATTTCTTGGATATTTCTTAAAATCATCTTTTTTATTGAATTGAGTAGGATTTACAAAAATACTTACAATAGTTATTCTTTTTTTATTTTGTGAGGCTTTTATTAAGGATTTGTGACCCTCATGTATTCCACCCATAGTAGGTACAAATCCAATATTTTTATAGTTTTTAATCTCTTTATTTAAATCAAAAATGCTTGTAATTATTTTCATTTTTTTAATATATGTTTATAAATAAATTATCTTTATGATTAAACAAGCCATTATTCCACTAGCTGGATTAGGAACAAGACTTTTGCCTTTGACCAGTGTCTTTGCTAAAGAGTTACTACCTATAAATGGCAAGCCTGGAATTGAATATATTCTTGATGAGTGCATAAATGCTGGAATTACAGAAATAATTTTCATTATTTCCAAAAAAAAAGAAATGATAAAAAAATATTTTTATAATGATAATTTTTATAAATCATTAATTAAAAAGAAAAAAGATCCAAGAATAATTAAAGAATATAAAAAAATTTTAAAGTATAAAAAAAAAATCAAATTTGTTTATCAAAATAAACCCTTAGGAACTGGTGATGCTGTCTTTAAAACTAAAAAATTTATTAAAAATAAATATTTTTTAATGCTCCTTCCAGATGACTTAATTATTAAAAGGAATTGCTCAAAAGATATGATCAAAATACATAAAAAATATAAAGCTTCTGTAATGGCCAGTATGACAGTCAGCAAAAATAATGTAAATCGTTGGGGAATATATTCTTCATCCAAAAAACTTAATAATCAGAATTTTATAATTTCAAATGTTATAGAAAAACCAAGTACTAAAGAAGCCCCATCTAACAACGCTGTAATTGGAAGATATATACTGAGCAAGGATATATTTAAAATTCTTAAAAAACAAAAAAAGGGCAAAGGTGGTGAGATTCATATTACTGACTCAATTAAAACAATGATTGATAATAAATCATTATTCATTGGTCATAAATTTTCAGGAAAATATTTAGATTGTGGTTCTATGAGAGGTTATATTAATTCAACGTTAGAAATTGCAAAATTATGAAAATTTGTATGATTGGATCAGGTTATGTAGGGTTAGTCAGTGGTGCATGTTTTGCTGAACTTGGTAACAATGTCACTTGTGTAGACAGCAACTTAAATAAAATAACTAATCTAAAGAAGGGAATAATTCCAATTTACGAGCCAGGGTTAGAGGAATTAATTATGAGAAATTTAAAGCAAAAAAGGCTTCAATTTTCATCAAATATATCAGAGTCTATTAAAAAAGGTGATCTTATATTTATATGTGTTGGCACACCAACTAAAACAAAATCTAACGAAGCAGATTTAAAATATGTATTTCAAGTTTTAAAAGATATAAAAAAGAATTTAAACAAATATAAAATTATTGTTACAAAATCAACCGTTCCAGTAACCACAGGAGATAAAATTCAAAAACTATTAACAACTAAAAGTAATAAAAAATTATTTGATGTTGTTTCAAATCCAGAATTTTTGAGAGAAGGTGAGGCTATCAGAGATTTTATGTTTCCTGATCGAGTAGTAGTTGGAACAAATAGTAAAAAGGCTAATAATATTTTAAAAAATTTATATTCTCCAATTGTTAAAAAAAAAAGCAGATATTTCAATACATCAAGACGTGCTGCCGAAGTTATAAAATATGCATCTAATGCATTCCTGGCAACAAAAATTACATTTATTAATGAAATTTCAAATTTATGTGAAAAACTTAACGTCGATGTAACTGATGTTTCGGTTGGAATTGGAGCTGATGAGAGAATTGGAGGAAGGTTTTTAAGAGCTGGACCAGGTTATGGTGGTTCTTGTTTTCCAAAAGATACACGTGCTTTAATTTCTACTTCAAAAAAATTTAAAACTAATCTATCTATAGTTAAATCAACAATTAACGCTAATGACAATAGGTACAAATATTTATTAGCCAAAATTAGAGAAATATTGAATAATAATCTAAAAAGTAAGAAAATCACTTTTTTAGGCGTTACTTTTAAGGCTGGTACTGACGATATGAGAGACTCAGCATCTCTAAAATTAATTCCATATTTGATCAAAAAAGGATCCAAAGTTTCATATTATGAACCTACTGGAATTAAAAATGATTTTGATAAAAAAAAAGTAAACTATTTTAATAATATTAAAGATGCATGTAAAAATAGTGATCTTCTGATTATACATACAGAGTGGAATGAGTTTAAGCAGTTAAACTTTAAAAAGTTGAATAACAAAAAGAAATTTAAGATTTATGATTTAAGAAATTTATATTCACCCTCAAAAATGAAAAGTAAAAATATCGAATATTATAGTATAGGTAGATAACTATTAAATCTCGAATATTGCGTCAACTTCAACCGCTACACCTAAAGGCAAACTATTAGTACTTACAGCAGCACGTGTATGTGTAAACTTATCCCCAAAGAGATCTTTAATTAAATCTGATGCACCATTTATTACTTTTGGTTGTTCAATAAAATCATCTGTAGAATTAACAAAACCTGTTAATTTGACACATGATTTAATTTTTGATAAATCGTCTGAACAGGCCTTTTTAGCTTGAGCAATTATATTTAATGCGCATCTTTGTGCAGCTTTGTAAGCCTCTTCTGTATTAAAATCTTTTCCAACTTTCCCTTTAATTAATTTTCCATTTACATCGATTGATATTTGTCCTGAAATATAAAGTAAATTGCCAGAAATTTTTGTGGCAACATATGAACCAACTGGGTCAGTTGCTTTAGGTAAAACTAAACCCATTTCTTTTAATTTTGCATCAATAGACATTATTTACCTTTCTTTTTCTTTTTATTCTTATCGTACTCTTTTCTTTTCTCAATTAAAATAAGAGCTTCTTCCATTGTTAATTCAATTGGGTCTTTTTCCTCAGGTATAGTAGCGTTTAATGACTTGTATTTAATATAAGGCCCATATTGACCTTTCATAATTCTTACTGGTTTTTTATCCTCAGGATGTTCACCGAGATCTTTAATCAAAGATGATGAAATTCTTCCAGGTTTTGCCTCAGCTATTAGAGTTACGGCTCTATTAAGACCAATGCTAAATATTTCTTCAACATTCTCTAAACGTGCAGATTTATTTTCACACTTTAAATAAGGCCCAAAACGACCAATATTTACAGTAATATCTTTATCATTTTCTGGATTTTTACCTAAACTTATTGGAAGTGAACATAAATACTTAGCTCTATCTAAATCTATACTTTTAATATCAATTCCCTTGGGGATAGATACATTTTTCATATTATTATCTTCTTTTTTTATTTTTTTCTTTTTCTTTTTTTCTTCTTCAACATTATCAATTTCTTTTTCATATTGTAGATAGGGACCAAATCTTCCATTTTTTAAATATATGTCTTTACCTATATCATTTTGACCAATTAATTTTGGTTCAGCCAAAGTTAATTGTTGAGCTGCTTTTGACTTTGAAAGAGGTCGTGTAAATTTACAATCTGGATAATTTGAACATCCAATAAAAGCACCACCACGAAAACTATTTTTTAAACTTAATTGACCACTTTCACATAATTTGCATTTTCTGTTAATTTTTCCATCTTTATCGACCTCAAATATTAATGAGCCTAAACTCTCATTAAGCATATCTAAGACTTCTCTAGTACGTTTTTCTTTAACTTCTGATACATTCAAATTAAAATCTCTCCAAAATTCCTCCAAGACTTTAATCCAATTTTCTTTGCCAGCTGTAATATCGTCTAATTGATCTTCCAATTTTGCGGTAAAATCATAATCAACATATTTTGAAAATAATTTTTCAAGAAAAGCAGAGAGTAACTTACCTCTATCTGTTGGAAAAAATCTTTTGTTATCTATATCCGCATAACCTCTATTTGAGATTACTGATATGATACTAGCATATGTTGAAGGTCGTCCAATTCCTAATTCTTCTAACTTTTTAACAAGACTTGCTTCTGAATATCTTGGTGGTGGCTGAGTAAAATGTTGTTCATCCGTAAAGTCATTAAACTCTACTTCACCTTTGCCAACTTCTGGCAATATATTTTCATCATCTTTATTTTCATCTAATCTTGAAACCTTTAAAAAACCGTCAAATTTTAAAGTTGAACCACTAGCTTTACATATATTTTTATTATCTTCAGATGTTATTGTTATAGTTTTTCTATCAAATTTTGCTGATTCCATTTGTGAGGATAATGATCTTGACCATATTAAGTTGTAAAGTTTGTATTGATCTGTACTTAAATATTTTTTCATATCCTCAGGGACTCTACCAATTTCTGTTGGTCTGATAGCTTCATGAGCTTCTTGCGCATTTTTGGCTTTTTTACCTGAATAATTTAAAGGGGCAGGTGGCAAATATATTTCGCCATAATTTTGAGTAATGAAATCTCTAAAAGAAGCTACAGCATCTTTTGATATATTAGTTCCATCTGTACGCATATAAGTAATTAATCCAACAGTTTCTCCATCAATATCAATACCTTGATAAAGTCTTTGGGCGATTTGCATTGTTCTAGAGGCTCCAAAACCCAGTTTACTTGATGAAGTTTGCTGTAAAGTGGAAGTTGTAAAAGGACCAGATGGGTTTCGTGTATAAATTTTAGATATTATATCTGTAATATTATATTTTTTATTTTTAATAAAATCTAAAGCATTATTAATATCTTCTTTATTTTTAAATGAAAATTTTTCAATTTTTTTATCATCTAGTTGAGTAATAGATGTATTTATATTTAGATTTTCTTTTGTTAAAAAATTTAAGTTAAGTGTCCAAAACTCCTCTGGTTTAAAAACTTCAATTTCATGTTCTCTTTCTGTTAATAATCTAAGAGCAACAGACTGAACTCTTCCGGCTGACTTAGATCCTGGTAATTTTGTCCATAAAATTGGTGATATATTAAAACCTACTAAATAGTCTAGCGCTCTTCTTGCCATATATGCATCAACAAGTTCATTTTCTATATTCCTTGGATTGTCTATACCGTTTGTTACAGCTGTTTTTGTTATTTCATTAAAAACTACACGTTCTACTTTTTTATCTTTAAGAAGTTTTTTTTCATTTAAAAACTCTTTTACATGCCAAGCTATTGCTTCACCTTCTCGATCAGGATCAGTAGCAAGGATAATTTTTTCTGAGTTTCTAGCAGTATCTGTAATTTCTTTTAAATATTTTTTTGAGAAACTGTCTATTTCCCAGATCATTTTAAAAGAATTTTCTGGATCAACAGAACCATTTTTTGAAGGAAGATCTCTAATATGACCATAACTTGCTAACACGGTGTAATCTGAACCTAGATATTTATTTATAGTTTTAGCTTTTGCTGGACTTTCAACAATTACAAGATTCATAATTAGTCAAACTACTTATAACTATTAATCTGTCAAATTAATAAATTTTACTCTTAGTTTCTTCTTTGTTTATTAATCTTTTTATATTTTCTCTATGTGTATAAAAAATTAGAACAAACATAATGATGAAAAAAATTATGTTACTTTGATTAATGATTAGTAGATAGATTGGAATTGAAATTGAAGCAAATAATGATGATAGAGATGAATATCTTGATATTAAAAAAGTTAAAGCCCAAACAATGCCAAAAACTAGTGCGTAATAAATATTTATAGAAATCAAAATCCCAACAAAAGTTGCTACACCTTTGCCACCTTTAAATTTTAGCCAAATTGGAAATAAATGTCCTAAAAATGCACAAAGTGCTGATATATAAACTAGATCAGGATAATTGAACTTTATATAGATAACAGGCACAACAGCCTTTGCTATATCTAAAATAAGAGTTAGATAACCCAATGACTTATTGCCAGTTCTTAAAACATTTGTAGCGCCAATATTTCCTGATCCTATATTTCTAATATCTTTTTTAAGTAAAATTTTTGTGAATAGATATCCGAAAGGAATAGAGCCAAATAAATAAGACATTAAAGCTGTTAATATATAATCCATTATTCAGATTTAAATAATTCTTCACCATTAACAAATGTATTTAATACTTTGCCTTGAAGTTTTTTATCCTCAATAGGGGTATTTTTTGATTTTGATATTAATTTATCTTTTCTAACAACCCAAGGTTTATTTATATCTACAATACAAAAATCAGCATCGTTACCTATTGATAAATTACCTTTATTTATTTTAAGTATTTCAGCTGGTTTTGATGTTAAGGCTTCTATTATAGTTTCTAAGTCCACTGATCCATTATGATATAGTTCTAAGCTTAATGGTAATAAAGTTTCTATACCTGATGCACCTGTTTCTGCTTGAGCAAAAGTTAATCTTTTATTTTCTTCATCTTCTGGTTTGTGATCAGAAACAATAACGTCAATTGTTTTATCATTTAATCCCTGAACTAAAGCAGTTCTATCGGTTTCTGTTCTTAAAGGTGGTGATAATTTTAAAAAAGTTTTAAAATCACCAATATCATTTTCATTTAAGGATAAATTATTTATAGAAACACCGCAACTGAAGTTTACTTTATTTTTTCTTTCTCTGATTATATCTACAGAATTTGCGGATGAAATCTGGGCAATATGATACCTACAATTATTATATTCTAACAATGTTAAATCTCTCTCTATAATTAATAATTCAGCACTTATTGGAATTCCTTGAAGACCAAGTTTTGTAGCTATGATACCATCATTAATCATTCCATCTTTTGATAACTCTGCATCCTCAGCATGTTGTATTATTAAAGATTTCAAGTCTGACGCTGAATTCATAATCCTATTCATAATTCTGGGATTTTGAATTGTTTTTACTCCATCAGTAAAACCAATTATTCCTTTGCTCTGTAATAATCCAAATTCAGTCATATTTTCTCCTTCTGCTTTTACTGTTAATGCAGCTGTTGGATAAATATTAATTTTTGATTTATCTCTTCCTCTTCTTTTAAGAAAATCAACTATTGAAACATTATCTATTACTGGATTTGTATTTGGCATTGTAACTACTGATGTTACACCACCAGACAAAGCAGCTTCACTAAGTGTTCTAAAATTTTCTTTATATTCATATCCTGGTTCACCAACAAAAACTCGCATATCTACAATACCTGGAAATATGTATTTCCCTTTTAAATCTATTATCTTTTCTCTAGATGGAATGTTATTGGTATTTACTTTTTTTCCGGCAGCTTCAATTTTTCCATTTTCTCCGATTATTATTCCTCCAATTTCATTTAAGGAATTATGAGGGTCAATTATATTTGCATTTATAAAGTATTTTTTTTTCATTTATTCACAAAAAATCTTTAAGCAGGCCATCCTTATTGCTACGCCTAATTCAACTTGTTCTTTTATTACACTTTTGTTTATATCGTCTGCTAAGTTCGTATCAATTTCAATTCCTCTATTCATTGGTCCTGGATGCATTATTAAAGCATCCTCTTTAGCATATTGGATTTTATCAGGTGTTAAGCCATAATACTCATAGTATTCTCTGTTAGATGATAGAAACGAGCTTGTCATTCTTTCATTTTGTAATCTTAACATCATTACTATGTCACAATCTTTAACACCTTTTTTCATATCGGAAAAAATATTTACACCAAATTTTTCAATTTCATTTGGCATCAAGTTTGTTGGTGCAACGATATTTACTTCTGCACCCAACATGTTTAGAAGATAAATATTTGATCTTGCTACTCTTGAATGTAGTATATCTCCACATATCGCAATTTTAAGACCTTCTATTTTTTTTTTTCTATTTATAATTGTTAAAGCGTCTAATAATGCCTGCGTTGGATGCTCTCTTCTACCATCACCTGCGTTTAGTACTGCACAATTAACTTTTTGAGATAGAAGGTTACAAGCTCCTGAGTCTTGATGTCTTATTACAATAATGTCTGGATGCATTGCATTTAATGTCATAGCAGTGTCTATTAACGTTTCACCTTTTTTGATAGCAGAATTTGTAATATTCATTGACATTACATCCGCACCTAATCTTTTTCCTGCTAATTCGAACGAGCTCTGTGTTCTTGTTGATGGTTCAAAAAATAAATTAATTTGAGTTTTCCCTTTTAAAATATCAATTTTTTTATTTTTGCTTTTATTTAATTCTATGAATTTAGAGGCTTCATTCAGGATAGTGGTAACATCGCTAACGGATAAATCCTGAATACCTAATAAATGTTTTTGAGATATTTTAATAGCTTTTTTTGATTTAGTTGCCATTAAAATTAACTCTATAACTATATAGGATTAACTATGCAACCATTAATTTTGAATAAAATCTAAAGCACCTTGTAAAATAAAAGCTGCTGCAAACTTATCAATATCTTTCTTTCTTTTACTGACATTTATATCTAATTCACTTGATAAATTGAAAGCACCAACAGTAGATAGTCTTTCATCCCACAAAGACACAGGAATATCAATTTTATTTGAAATATTGATTGCTATATCTTGTGCTGATTGTGAAGATTTTCCGTAGGTGCCATCCATATTTATTGGATTACCTATAATAATTCCTTTGATGTCATATTCTGTAATAATACTTTCTAGTTCATCAATTAATTTACCTTGTTTAGATTTATCTAGGGTTTGAAGGGGAGTGGCAATTTTTTGATTATAATCACTTATTGCAATTCCAATCCTTTTTGTGCCTAAATCTATACCCAATAATCTTGAACCACTTGATAATTTTTTTTTGAATTCATTAATTGTGATCATATTGTATATTTTTAACTTAAGTGGTACTTTGCGACATTATTTTTTACCATATGACAATAGATCTTAAAACTGTAAAACACATATCAAAATTAGCAAGGATCTCACTTGAAGAGAAAAAAGCTGAAAAATTGGCAGATGATATGAATTCTATATTTGAATTTATTGAAAAATTAAACGAACTAAAAACTGAGAATGTTGATCCATTAACCTCTATAGCTGAAACAACTTTACGGTTCAGAGATGACAAAATTACTAGCGATAACATAAGAGAAAAGATTCTTAAAAATTCTCCTGAAAAAAATGATGATTTTTTTGTTGTGCCGAAAGTAGTTGAGTAATGACAGAAATAACATCCTTAAGCCTTTTTGAATTAATTAAAAATATTAAAGAAAAGAAAATATCATCAAATGAAGTCACAAAATCTTTTGTTGATAGATCTCAAAAGTCAAAAAAACTAAATACATATGTAACTGAAAATTTTGAAAATTGTCTTAAACTTTCAAAAGAGTTTGACAATAAACCAAATTTTGATTTAAAACTTCCAGGAATTCCAATTGCTGTAAAAGATCTATTTTGTACAAATGAAGTAAGAACAACAGCCGGAAGCAATATCTTAAATAATTTTGTCCCAGGCTATGAGTCTACTGTAACGCAAAATATATGGAATGAAGGTGGAATATTACTTGGTAAACTTAATTGTGATGAATTTGCAATGGGCTCATCCAATGAAACAAGTTTTTTTGGTAATGTTCAAAATCCAATTGCAAAAGATTTAGTTCCAGGTGGGTCATCTGGTGGTTCTTCATCGGCATTAGCAGCTAATTTAACACCTGTAACAATAGGTACTGACACTGGAGGATCTATTAGGCAGCCAGCTTCCTTTACTGGAACTGTAGGGCTAAAACCTACTTATGGAAGTTGTTCAAGATATGGAATTGTTGCTTTTGCATCATCTCTAGATCAAGCAGGTCCGATGAGTAAAGATGTCAAAGATAGCTCCATTCTTTTAGAAGTGATCTCATCATTTGATAAAAAAGATTCAACTTCAATAGATTTTAAAAGAAATAATTATTCATCAGAGCTAACTAGAAATATCAAAGGTATAAAAATTGGAATCCCAAAAGAATATAGAGTTGATGGTATGCCAGGCGAAATTGAGAATCTTTGGAAAAAAGGAATTGAGTATGCAAAAGATTGTGGAGCTGAAATAATTGATATTTCTTTACCTCATACAAGTTATGCTTTGCCCACTTATTATATTGTAGCGCCAGCTGAAGCATCATCTAATTTAGCAAGATATGATGGTGTTAAATATGGTTTAAGATCCTCTGGGGAAAGTTTAATTGATATGTATGAAAAAACTAGATCAGAAGGTTTCGGAGAAGAAGTAAAGAGAAGGATAATGATAGGCACATATGTTTTGTCTTCTGGATATTATGATGCTTACTATCTTAAAGCCCAAAAAGTAAGGCAGTTAATTAAAAAAGATTTTGATGATGCTTATAATAAAGTTGATGCTATTTTAACACCTTCAACGCCTAGTTCTGCATTTAAAATAGGAGAAAAATCTAATGATCCAGTTTCAATGTATTTAAATGATATATTTACTGTTCCAGTAAACCTTGCAGGATTACCTGGGATTTCAATACCAGCAGGTAGGGATAAAAATAATTATCCATTAGGTTTGCAAATAATAGGTAAACCTTTTGATGAACAAACAGTTTTAAATATTGCTTATTCAATGGAGGAAAAAATCAATTATAAAAATAATATAACTGATTGGTGGATGGAATAATGTCTAAAAATAATTCGGAATATTTAATAGAAAGAAATGATAATATTTATGAAGTTGTTATAGGACTTGAAGTTCATGCTCAAGTAACATCAAATTCAAAACTTTTTTCGTCTTCTTCTACAAAATTTGGCGCTGAACCTAACACTCAAGTAAGTTTAGTTGATGCAGCATTTCCAGGAATGCTTCCAGTAATTAATGAATATTGTGTTAAACAGGCAATAAAAACTGGTATTGGCTTAAAAGCTAAGATCAATAATAAGTCTGTTTTCGATAGAAAAAATTATTTTTATGCTGATTTACCTCAGGGGTATCAAATTTCACAATATAAATACCCAATTGTGGGTGAGGGCAATGTTATTTTGGATATGCCTGAAGGTCAAAAACAAGTTGGAATAGAAAGATTACATTTAGAGCAGGATGCAGGAAAAAGTATTCATGATATTGATCCGAGTAACACACTAGTTGATCTAAATAGATCGGGTGTAGCTTTAATGGAGATTGTTAGTAAGCCTGATCTAAGATCACCAGATGAAGTAAATATTTATATAAAAAAACTTAGATCTATTATGCGATATTTAGGAACCTGCGATGGTAACATGCAAGAGGGATCATTGAGAGCAGATGTTAATGTGTCTGTAAGATTAAAAGGCTCTAAAGAATTAGGAACAAGATGTGAAATAAAAAATGTTAATTCTATAAAGTTCATGCAAATGGCAATTATTTATGAAGCAAATAGACAAGTTGATTTAATAGAAGAAGGTGAGGAAATAGATCAAGAAACAAGACTTTTTGATACAAAAAAAAATGAAACAAGGTCAATGAGGTCAAAAGAAGATGCTCATGATTATAGATACTTTCCAGATCCAGATTTACTTCCACTAGAAATTACGGATGAATTTATTGATCAATTAAAATCTGAAATCCCTGAATTACCAGATGATAAAAAGAAAAGGTTTATTGATGAGTTTAAAATTTCTCCTTATGAAGCAACTATATTAGTCTCTGATATTGATACAGCTAAATATTTTGAAGAAGTTGTTGCTAAAATGGGCAAAAACCGTGATATGAAATTAGCTGTAAATTGGATTACAGGAGAATTATTTGCTGTTTTAAATAATAAAAATATTGAAATTGCTCATAGTCCAATAAGTGCAAAAAATTTAGCAAAATTGATTAATTTAATTAAAAACGGAACTATTTCAGGTAAAATTGCTAAGACAGTATTTGAATTAATGATGGATGGTGACATAGACCCTCAAATAATTGTTGAGGAAAAAGGGTTAAAGCAACAAAGTGATCCAAAAGCACTAGAGGCATTAATTGATAAAATAATCAACGATAACAGAGAAAAAGCCATTGAATATAAACAAGGAAAAGAAAAGCTATTCGGTTTTTTTGTTGGGCAAGCAATGAAAGTTTCGGGTGGAAAAGCTAACCCTCAATTAATTAATGAAATATTAAAGAAGAAACTTTAATTTTAACGAAACCTATAGTCATAATATATTTAAAATAAATGGGTAACAACATTGAAATTTCTGAAAAAATTGAAAGATATATTAATAATTTTAGTTTTAAACTAAGCCCAGTTCAAAAAGAAATTATAGATTATAATAATACACTTGGAAATGAAAAGAGAATGCAAATAGCGATATCTCAATGTTATTTTCTCCATTTAATAATAAAAATATCTAATATAAAAAATGTGCTTGAGATTGGAACTTTTACTGGTTTAAGTGCACTTTCTATTGCTATTGCACTTCCAGAGGATGGAAAACTTACTGCACTTGATAAAAATAAAGAGACAAGCAAGATTGCAGTAAGTTTTTTTAAGAAAGCCAAACAAGATAAAAAAATTCAAACGATTGTAAAACCTGCACTAGATAGTTTAGATGAATTAAAAAACCTAAAATATGATATGGTTTTTATTGATGCAGATAAGCTCAACTATAAAGAATATTATGAAAAATCAATTAAGATGATTAATAAAGGTGGTTTAATCATCATTGATAATGTTTTATGGCGTGGTGAGGTCGCAGATGAAGATAAAATGGATAAATTTACATTAAATATAAGAGAATTAAATGAGTACGTTTCAAGTGATGAAAGGGTAGAACAAATAATTATCCCATTGGGAGATGGAATGACTGTTTGTAGAGTTTTATAATGTATAATATTTTTGGTTTTTATAAATTTAAAAAAATTAATAATCTAAAAAAATTAAAAAAAAAGATAGAGAATAATCTAAAAGATTATGGAATTAGTGGAACAATAATTATTTCATCAGAGGGTGTAAATGGAACAATTTCAGCCAAAAATAATAACCTTTTAAAATTTAATAAACTTTTAAAAAAAACATTATCTATTAAAAAATATAATTCAGAAAATAATTCTAATAGTAAATTTAATCCATTTCATAAACCAAAAGTTAAAATTAAAAAAGAGGTTGTTCCAATGGGTTTTAAAGTTAGAAACTATAAATTTCCCAAGAACAACCTTAATCCAAGAGAATGGAATAACATAATTAAAAAAAATGATACAGTTTTGATTGATGCACGGAAATCTTTTGAGTATGATGTAGGGACTTTTAAAAAATCTTTAAATCCAAATGTAGAAAACTTTCGTCAATTTCCTAAATATTTAAATCAATTTAAAAAAAGTGAAAATATAGCAATGTTTTGCACTGGTGGTATCAGATGCGAAAAAGCAAATATTTATTTAAAAAAAAAAGGTTTTAAAAATGTATATGTTTTAAAAGGTGGAATTATTAATTATCTGAATAATATTGATAAAAAAAATAGTCAATGGAGTGGTGAATGTTTTGTTTTTGACAATAGAGTTTCAATAAAACATGGTTTAAAGCAGGGCAGTTATTCAGTTTGTAGTGGATGCAGAAAACCTCTTTCTGTTAAAGAAAAAAAATCTTCTAAATATTTGGAAGGTATTCATTGTCCAAAATGTCACGATCACTTAACAGATGATCAAAAATCAAGATTTGCAATGAGACAAAAACAAATAATACTTGCAAAAAAAACTAGCAAGAGACATATCTTTAAAAAAGAATATTAATTAAATTATAACTTTATGGATTTGCTAAAAGAAAATATACCTTTACTTGTTAGAAAACTCGCAATACCAGCAAGTGTAGGCACACTTTTTCAAACCTTATACAATATTGTTGATACTTTTTATTCAGGATTAATCTCACCAGAAGCACTTTCGGCTCTTAGTAAATCATTTCCAATCTATTTTATAATTGTAGCAACATCTATTGGAGTTACAGTTGGTGGAACCTCATTAATAGGTAATAGTATTGGTGAAAAAAATGAAAAAAATGTCTCTTATTATTTTACCCACATTATTATCTATGGACTGATCATATCAGTTTTTATTACAGGCATAGGTTTATATTTTGCTGAAAGAGTTTTTAACATAATGGGTTCGACTGAAGAAATTACAAATTTAGGGCTACAATATACAAATATTATGTTTTATGGATCATTTCTTTTTTTCCTTGTTGTATCACTTAACTCTTTATTGCATGCAGAAGGAGATACTAAAACATACAGAAATGTTTTGATTTTAAGTTTTCTTCTAAATATAATTTTAAATCCAGTACTAATATTTGGTTTTCTATTCATTCCTGCTTTTGGTATGATGGGAATAGGTCTATCAACAATTATAGCCCAATTTATAGCATTCGCGATTATTCTATATAAAGTCCTGCAAAATCCAAGAGTAAAAAAAATTACCAAGGAATTTTTTATAATTAAATTAACATTCTTAAAAAATATATTTTTTCAATCAATGCCAATATCAATTGCCATATGTGGATATGCAGTTGCTGCTACATTTATATTTACTTATGTTGGCCAAACTAGTGAATTGGCAGTAGCTGGTTATGGTGCTGCTACGAGAATAGAGCAAGTTGTTTTACTTCCCATATTAGGAATTAATACTGCAATTATCTCAATTATAGCTCAAAATTATGGTGCTAATCACTTCGAGAGAGTGAAAGAGACTTATTTTGTATCAGTTAAATATGGACTTTTATTAATGATTTTTTCTGGAATATTAGTTTATTTCACAGCAGATATAATACCAAGGCTTTTCTCTAATGATGAAACTGTTTTAGAATATGGACGTAGATACTTAAAAATTGCAGCATTTATTTTACCCGCATATCCAATTTTCTTTTTATCAAATGGTTTTTTTATGGGATTAAAAAAATCTAATTATGCAATGATAAATAATATGTTAAGAAATGTTCTTGTTCCAATATGTGTTTTTTATTTAGCCAAATATCTATCTGCAGATTTTGATAGTTTTTTTTGGTTGTGGTTTATTTTTCAATGGACGCTTTCGATACTATTATTTAGTTATGTAAGTTATTATATAAAAAAAAAATTAGATAAACCTAGCGCTATCCTTAATCCACAACCATAAATCTTCTGAGAATGATCTTCTCACAAAAAGATTTATTTCATTTATTTCAGTATGATGAATAATTACATCTGTATGATTTAGCAATGTTTGTGTTAGAGAGTTTTTAGTATTTTTAAAATTATTGAAGTTAAAAGGAGACCCTGATGAAAGTAAATCAAAAGTCTTTTTGCCCTTTATATTAATACATATCCATTGATTAGAAACATCAACTATTGAGCCAAAATTTAATTTAGAAATTTCGTTAAAAAGATTATTGTAAACATTGTTATTCTCTTCATTAAAATATACTAACCATTCATCTGGACTTAGCCAAAGAGCATTAAATTGCTGGTTTGATGAACTAGTATTTGGTTCAATTGGTAAGATAATTGATAAAATCTTTCCAACTTTTGTGAAAAATTCCTTTTTTTTTCCTCTAATATTTATTTTTTTAACTGGCTCAGATAATGCTAAATCAAGATCATCTAATGATTTTCTTTCAAGGTTAGGATATTCTGGATTAAGCATTGATCCTCTTGTTTTCTTTATCTAAAAAAATAAAATCTGAAACTGTTACATTTATATTTTTGTTTTCCATAGGAACAAAAAGTTTTTGACCCTTCATCTTTTTTCCACCTTTAACAACTGCTAGTGCAATCGATTTATTCAAATTAGGGCTAAAATAACTTGACGTTACATGTCCAATCATTTCGACAGGTTTCTTATCTAATTCAGAAACTATCTGAGCACCTTCTTCTAATATTTCATTGGGGTCATCTGTAAGCAATCCAACAAGCTGTTTTCTATCCTCTCTTATTGTATCACTTCTATAAAGTGATCTTTTACCTATAAAGTCATATTTTTTTTTACTAACTATCCAATCCATTTGAAGATCAATTGGCGTCATAGTTCCATCTGTGTCTTGACCAACAATAATAAATCCCTTTTCAGCCCTTAATAAATGCATTGTTTCTGTTCCATAAGGAGTAATTTTGTATTCTTCTCCTGCCTTGATACAGTTTTCCCACAATGATTTACCATATTTTGACTCTATATTAATTTCATAACTAAGTTCTCCTGTGAAACTTATTCTCATTATTCTACATTCAATTTTGTCAATTATTGCGTCTTGGTAAGACATGTGGGGAAAGGCTTCATCACTAAAATCTTTATTAGGAAATAATTTTTTCAATATTTTTTTTGAATTTGGACCACAAATACTCGCTGTAGAATAGTGATCAGTAACAGACGTTAAATAAACATCTAATTCTGGCCATTCTGTTTGTAAATAGTCCTCAAGCTTAGAAAGCACATTTGCTGCGCCACCAGTAGTTGTGGTCATTAAATAATGATTTTCACCCAATCTTGTGGTTACACCATCATCATAAACCATACCATCTTCATTTAACATTAAACCATATCGGCATTTCCCAATTCCTAATTTTGACCATGCATTTGTATAAACTCTATTTAAAAATTCAGAAGCATCAGATCCCTGAATATCTATTTTTCCTAATGTAGAAGCATCTAAAATTCCAGCACTATCTCTTGCAGTTTTACTTTCTCTTTGAACTGCTTCATGAAGATTTTCATTATTAATAGGGTAGTACCATGGTCTTTTCCATTGCCCGACGTTTTCAAACTTTGCATTATTTTGAACGTGCCATTCATGAATTGAAGTTTTTCTCACAACATCAAAAAATTTTCCAACACTTCTTCCTACAATTGCTCCAAAAGTTAGTGGTGTAAATGGTGGTCTAAAAGTAGTTGTACCTAAAGTACCCATTTTTACTCCAGCTGTGTCAGCAATAATCCCCAGAGCATGCATATTCGATAATTTACCTTGATCTGTAGCCATTCCAGTTGTTGTATATCTCTTTACATGTTCTATTGATTTAAAACCTTCTCTAAGTGCTAACTTTATATCTTTCGCTGTCGAATCATTTTGAAAATCTATAAAAGATTTAGTTTTACTCTCTGATATAGTATTTGGTAACAGCCATATGTTTTTCTTCTCTAACTCTTTTGAACATAAAACTGAAATTTTATCAAAACCACTTTTACTAATGTTTAAAAATTTTTTAACTTTATTATTTGTATTTTTAACTATTTCTTCTAATTCAAAATCACCGTTACATGATCCAACATTTATATGATTTTCACTTTTTTCACTTGGAACAAATACTTGATCTATTTCTCTAAAATCTAATTTTCCTCCTGATTGTGTATGCATATGCACCATTGGTGTCCAACCCCCACTTATTGATAAACAATCACACTGAATTTTATGTTTATTTCCAGTAACATTTGATCCATCTTCTGACAAATTCATAATTTCTATTGATTTTATCTTTTTGTAGCCAAAAGTATTTACCACTGTAGAGTTCCAATATATTCTAATTCCTAGGTCTTCAGCATTTTTAACAATATTTGATGAAGATTTTTTTCTAATATCAATAATCTTTACTGATATTCCTTTTTCAAATAATGACACTGCAGTTTCGTAAGCACTATCATTGTTAGTAAAAATAATATTATTTAATCCAGTAGAGACGCCATAAAAATCTAAATATCTTTTAACAGAGTTAGCAAGCATAATTCCTGGTCTATCATTGTTGTTGAATATAAGAGGTCTTTCTATTGCACCTGCAGCAACAATTACTTTATCTGCTCTTATTTTCCATAATCTCTGTCTTATATCGCCATTTTTTTTATCTAATGGCAAATGATCTGATATATTTTCTTTGGCCAAAAGGTAGTTATAACTATGAAAAGCGGCCAAACTTGTTCTAGTTTTTATTATTAAATTATCTAATTTTTCTAATTCTGATATTTCATTCATTAACCATTCATTTGATTTTTTATTATCTATTATAAAATTTTTATTATTTTGATAGATTGTGGATCCACCAAGTATATTTTTGTCCTCAATTAAGATTGTCTTTAAATTATTTTTTGCTGCTATTTTAGCTGATATAATACCTGAAATCCCTCCTCCAATAATTAATACATCACAATGCTCATGTTTATGGTCATATATGTCTGGATCAGGTTGTGAAGGTGATTTACCAAGGCCTGCAGACAATCTTATTAATGGTTCATAAATTTTTTTCCAAAAACTTTTAGGCCACATAAAAGTCTTATAATAAAAACCTGCCGGTATAAATGGTGATATTAAGTTATTAATACCTCCTATGTCAAAGTTAAGACTTGGCCAACAATTTTGACTAGATGCTCTCAAGCCTTCGTAAAGTTCTACTTCTGTAGCTCTTACATTTGGTTCTGTTAAATTTGTATCAGCATTTATTTGGCATATTGCGTTAGGTTCTTCAGACCCACATGACATTATACCTCTTGGACGATGGTACTTAAAACTTCTACCAACTAAATGAATGCCATTTGAAAGAAGTGCTGAGGCTAGGGTATCACCCTTAAAACCATGATATTCTTTACAGTCAAAAGTAAATGAAACAGTTTTTGTTTGATCAACAAATCTTGTTTTATTAATTCTATATTTGGTCATTTAAATTACTGGAGGTTTTTCACCCATTTTGTAAACTGCATGTATTTTGTCATTTGATGTATCCCTAACCATGTTAAACCATTTTCTACATCCATGAGCATGGTTCCATCTTTCAAACTGAACACCTTTAATATTCTTTCTCATAAATAAATATTCTGCCCATTCATCATCACTTAGCTCTGTAGGTTGTTTTGGTCTTACAATGTGTGCTTCGCCACCACATGAAAACTCACTCTGGTCTCTTTCTCCACAATATGGGCAATTTATAACAAACATTAGTGTGCTACAGCAGCTGCACCATGTTCATCAACAAGATCTCCACTTACAAATCTGTTAAGATTAAATGCTGCATTTAATTTATGTGGCTCATCATTAGCAATTGTGTGAGCAAATAAATCACCAGATCCAGGTGTTGCTTTAAAACCTCCTGTTCCCCATCCACAGTTAAAATAAAGACCTTTTATATTTGTTTTGCTAATGATTGGACTTGCATCCGGGCAAATATCAACAATACCACCCCATTGTCTTAGCATCTTCATTCTACTAAAAATAGGGTACAGCTCTAATATAGCTTTTAAGGTACCTTCTATTACATCATGACTTCCTCTTTGTGTATAAGATATGTAAGCATCTGTTCCAGCACCAATTACTAATTCACCTTTGTCAGATTGACTAACATATGCATGGACAGCATTAGACATTACAACTGTATCTATTATTGGTTTGACTGGTTCTGATACTAATGCTTGTAGTGGTTTACTTTCAAGTGGTAATTTTAAGCCTGCCATATTAGCAATTACACTCGAATGACCTGCGGCTACAACACCAATTTTTTTTGTTTTGATAAATCCTTTTGTTGTATCAAGTCCTTCAACTTGGTCACCATTTCTTTTTATTCCTTTAACTTCACAATTTTGAATTATATCTACACCCATTTCATCTGCACCTCTTGCATAACCCCATGCAACAGCATCATGTCTTGCAGTTCCAGCTCTTCTTTGTAAAGTTCCACCAAGTACAGGATATCTTATATCTTGAGAAATATTTATTATTGGACAAAATTCCTTAACTTGTTTTGTGTCTAACCAAACAGCATCAATTCCATTTAATCTATTTGCATGAGTTCTTCTTTTTAAATCTCTAACGTCTTGAAGGTTATGAGCTAAGTTCATAACTCCACGTTGACTAAACATTATATTATAATTTAACTCTTGAGACAAATTTTCCCAAATTTTTAAAGCATGGTCATACAATCCAGCGCTAGCATCCCATAAATAATTTGATCTTATGATTGTTGTATTTCTCCCGGTATTACCTCCACCAATCCAACCTTTTTCTAAAACCGCAATATTTTTCATGTTATGTTTTTTTGCAAGATAGTATGCCGTAGCTAGTCCATGCCCACCACCTCCAACAATTACTGCTTCGTATTCTTTTTTAGGCTCAGGATTGCCCCAGGCTTGTTTCCAGTTTTCATGCTGCGAAAAAGCATTTTTTATAAGTGAAAAAATTGAATATTTGTTTTTCATATTTGCAAGAAATTACTTGATTAATATTGAATATTCAATGATTTCAAGTTACACATGTATCAACGGAAGAGTGGGTGAGTTGGCTTAAACCAGCAGTTTGCTAAATTGCCGAAGGAGCAATCCTTCCAAGGGTTCGAATCCCTTCTCTTCCGCCATTTAATACAAGTTATGATTTTTAAAGAAATCTCTCAGGTAAATTGGCTTTTGAGACAAAATGTACCTGTAAACATTGTAATTTTCTAAAACTCTTTGCACGTAATTTCTTGTTTCTTTAAACTTAATAAGTTCAATCCAATCAACATAGTCAATCTGTTTTTTTTGAGGATCCTTATTAATTTTTTTCCAATACTTTACTCTCTTAGGTCCAGCATTGTATGCGGCTGTAGCAAAAGGGTAGGAACCTTTATATTGATTAATTAATCCTGCAATATAATGAGATCCTAAATTAATATTATATTCTGGGTCAGTTGTTAATTTAGATTTCGAGTATCCTAACTTTGCTTGTTTTGATACAGTCTTAGCTGTATAAGGCATAAGTTGCATTAATCCTTTAGCACCAACTCTACTTCTAGCAGAGGTATCAAATTCACTTTCTTGTCTGATAATAGATAATATTAATGCTGGATCAGGAATTTTTCTTCCTCCTACAAATTTTGGTACACTCATTATTGGATAATTAAATTGGTTATGAAATCTTTTTTGATATGAGGCAATTTTAGAAACTTGTATAGCAAAATCAAAACGTGATATATCTGAAGCTAATTTAGCAGCTAAAGCCTCACTGCCTTTTTCTACATTATCATTTGCGAGAAATCTTAATATATGTTTTGTGTATTTATCTTTATTTAAATAATCAAGCAAATCTACAATTGCGACGAGTTTTTTTGAGTAAAACTCTTGTTCATAATCATCATCTACAAACATTAGTTTATCTAATTCAAATTTCTCTTGAGGTTTTACTTTCATATGTGAGAGTTGACCATAGTAGGTTGTTAAATATTTTGATCCCTCCAAGAACCACTTATTTGAGTTTTCTGTATCCCCAATTTTTTCATATGTTTTTCCCAACCAATATGAACCTCTTGATAAACTGATTGGATAACTAACATTCTTATAAAAATTTAAAAAATGATTTTCTGCTTGTTGTGCATTTTTTAAAAAACTTAGTGCTATCCAGCCGCTCATCCACTCAGCCTCGGCATAGTCTGCACCTTCTGTCATTGCGTGATTTGAAACAATTTTATAAGCAGTTTTATATTTTTTTTTATAAATTAAGGATCTTCCAATTATTGACCTTTCTTTCCACCATTTTTCTGGTCTTACTAAATATTCTTCGGTATTATTTATTTTATTAAGAATTTCTAGCGAGCTATCTATGCGTCCTTTTTTTCTTCTCCATTTTAATCTATCATAATTTAAACCAGCATCATTCTTAAAGTTTTTTGGTACTTTTTTTATCGCTTCATCAACCCCATATCCTCTGCTTATTAATATTTGTCTTGCTGTGTAAAGTAATTGATACTCACTAGGAAGGTATCTAATAACCCTTTTAAGATCCCAATGTTTACCCTCCCAAGCATAATAATCAGCTCTATTTATATAATCAGAGGCATCTAAAATATTTTTAAATTTTTTTCTGAAATATTTTAAATTATTTGTATTTAGATCTGCATTTATAAACCCCTCTTTTATTAATTTTATACCATCGCCAGACTTTCCAGTTTTAATAAAACTCTCACCTAGCATCATTTTACCATATCCACTTAATGGTTCATTGCCTTGAAACCAATTAATTATTTCAGTAGGAGAATGGTTTTGTAAATTTATTTTGTGTTCTGCAAGATATTTAATTCTATTAAATCTTGGATAATCTTTAACTCTTTCGATAAACCTTTTGTATTCAGAAAAAGTTGCTTTATTTCCTGATGTAAGAAGATGCCTCCACTCTATAAAATCATATATTGATTGAGCTCTTGCTTTTTTTGCAGTATTTTTTGCATCTTTCCAATTAGATTTTTCCATAAATCTAATTGCTTGTTTTGCGAATTCAAAATCTCTTTCACTATAATATCTGGTTTTTTTAACGGTCCTTAATGTTTGTTTTTTTACTATAAGTGGTTTTTTGGGAGGTAGCAGAATTCCAAAGATCTCTTTAGGTAAATCTTTATCACTCTTTAAACTTTGTTTTTCATTAAATGTTCCAGGTTTAAGGGGAGGTACTACTACCTGACTTTTAAACGCAGGTTTTTTCTTAGGTATTATTATTTCATTCGAATATGATGATTGAAAAAAGCTTAAAAAAAATATAGTTGTTAATAGTAATTTAGATTTTCTAAAAATCATTTTTAATAACTTATGATATAAATATTTATGTTTAAAGGTTCAAATGTAGCTTTAGTAACACCATTTAAAGGCAATAGCCTTGATGAGGAAACCTATATAAAAATTATTAATTTTCATTTAGAAAATGGAACAAATGGACTTGTGCCAGCAGGCACAACTGGTGAGTCTCCAACACTATCACATAAAGAACATGAGAAAGTTATAGAGCTCTGTATTCAAGAAGCTAAAGGAAAAATTCCTGTAATTGCAGGCACCGGATCCAATTCTACTACAGAAGCTATATCACTCACAGAGCACGCTGAAAAAGCTGGAGCTGACGGGGCCTTGATAGTGACACCTTATTATAACAAACCCACTCAGGAGGGCTTATATCAGCATTACAAGGCTATAAATGACAAATGTAGCATACCAATCATAATTTATAATATTCCTGGCAGATCAGTTATCGATATGACAGTAGATACTATGGCAAGATTATTTGAGCTTAAGAACATTGTTGGTGTTAAAGATGCAACTGGCGATTTGAATAGAGTAGATGAGACTTTCAAAAAAATTGGTAATGAATTTATCCAACTAACAGGTGAGGATGGTCTTGCTTATGAATATAATAAGAGAGGTGGAGTAGGGTGTATTTCTGTTACAGCCAACATAGCTCCTAAAATGTGTTCTGACATGCAAAAATTTTCAAAATCTCAAGATAAAGATGAACAAAAAAAGGCTGAAGAAATAGATAAAATACTTCAACCTGTTCATAAATCTTTATTTATAGAGAGCAATCCATCACCAGTTAAATACGCAGCGAAACTGATTGGTCTCTGTGATGATAATGTGAGATTGCCCTTAGTAACAGTTTTAGATGAGACAAAAGCTGAGGTAAAAAAAGCTCTTATATCTGCCAAATTAATTAATGAATAAAAAAACCATTTCTGGTTTAAAAATTATTACAATTAATAGAAAAGCATCTTTTAATTATTTTTTTAAAGAGATATTTGAAGCAGGTATAGTTTTAAAGGGGTCTGAAATAAAATCAGTGAGATTAGGCAAAGTAAATATAGCAGATTCTTATGCTGTAGATAAAGATGGAGAAATTTTTTTGATTAATTCACATATACCTATTTATAAACAAGCTAGTTATTCAAATCATAATCCTTATTCAGAAAGAAAACTTTTATTGAATAAAAGAGAAATTAATAAAATTATTGGTAGAATTAATGAAGACGGCTTAACTATTGTGCCAACAAAAATGTATTTCAAAAAAGGGAAGGCAAAATTAGAAATTGCAGTAGCCAAAGGTAAAAAACAATTTGATAAAAGACTGACAAAGAAAACAAGAGACTGGAACCGTGAAAAAGCAAGATATATTAGAAAATCAAGTTAATTTTGTATACCTGGCATTAGGTTCTAATCTTGGAGACAAGAAAAATAATCTAAATAAAAGTATAGATTTAATCCAAAAAGAGGGAATTTTTATAAAGAAAAGATCAAAATTTTATATTACAAAATCTTGGCCAAATGAAAATTTTCCAAATTTTATTAATTCTATCATATTGATTGAAACAAAATTAAATATAACTGAATTATTTTTAAAAATTAAAAAAATTGAAAAAAAATTGGGAAGAACAAACTCAAAAAGAAATCATCCAAGAATATGTGATATTGATATAGTTGATTATAATGGTGAAATAATCCATAGAAAACTTGGAAATCATAAACTTAATACTCCGCATAAAAGAATGCATAATAGAAATTTTGTTCTCTTTCCTTTATATGAATTAGATAAAGATTGGGTACACCCTAAACTTAATAAAAATATAGTCATTTTAATGGCAAATTTAACCTCAGATCAGTTATTGGGTATTAAAATTGCTCAATAAAATGATATAAATAGTAATGCTTAAATCTGAAGAATTAATTAATAAGGTAAAAAATTATAACAAGTTTCTTAATCCAGAAACTTTATCAAAAGCCTATGATTTTGCTTTAAAGGCCCATGAAAAACAAAAAAGAGATGAGGGCTCACCTTATATTATTCACCCGATTGCAGTTGCAAATATTTTAACTGAGTTAAAGCTAGACAGTGCAACTATAGCTACCGGTTTACTTCATGATACAATAGAAGATACTCATGCAACTTATAATACAATAGAAGCAGAATTTGGAAAAGAGGTTGCTGATTTAGTTGACGGTGTTACAAAAATTTCTGAGTTTGAAAATCAAGCAATATCAAACTCTAAAGCAGAAAATTTTAGAAAATTAATATTAGCAACATCAAAAGACATCCGAGTTTTATTGGTGAAACTCGCTGATAGACTACACAATATGCGTACCATTAAAGTTGTTGATAAAGAAAAGCAAATTAGAAAAGCAAAAGAAACAATGGAAATTTATGCGCCACTCGCAGATAGGATGGGCATGCATCGTATAAGAGATGAATTAGAAGACCTTTCTTTTGAAGTTTTAAATGAAGATGCAAGAAAATTGATAAAAGACAGATTAGACAAAATTAAAGAAAATAATCTAATTAACTTTAATAATATTTCTGATGAGTTCTTTGAAATACTTAAAATCAAAAATATAGAACCAAAAATTGTTGGAAGAGAGAAAACTCCTTTTTCAATTTGGAGAAAAATCCAAAAAAAAAGAACTTCTCTTGAACAAATAACAGACATTATTGGGTTTAGAATTATTTTAGATAATATTGAGGATTGTTATAAAGCTTTAGGAATTTTCCATAGTAAATGGAATTGTATACCAGGTAAATTTAAAGATTATATTTCATCGCCAAAAATCAATAAATATCAATCATTACACACAGCTATTATTGGACCAAATAAAAGACCAATTGAAATCCAGTTAAGAACAAAGCAAATGCATGAGTTTGCAGAAAGAGGTATTGCTTCTCATTGGAAATATAAATCATCAGAAAAATTTAATTCTTTAACTTGGAAGGAGTATGATTGGTTAGCAGATTTGGTTGAAATTATTGATAAAAATGAGAATCCAGATGACTCTTATGAATATACAAAACTGCAAATGTTTCAGGAAAACGCCTTTTGTTTCACACCAAAAGGATCAATTATAAAACTACCTAAAAATGCTACACCAATAGATTTTGCATATGCGGTCCATACTCAAATCGGAGATGCTGCTGTTGGTTGTGAAATAAATGGAAATGAAAGCGCATTGCAATCTATATTGAGAAATGGGGATGTAGTTAATATTATCACCTCTAAAAAAGCCTCCCCCTCATTACATTGGTTAACAAGCACCAAAACAGGGAAAGCTCGTGCAGCAATTAGACGTTATTGGCAGTACCGTGAAAACAGTAAACCGATTAAGGAAAAAAGATATAATACTACACTTTGGATTTCTCTACCTGACGAACCAGGAAAAATGGGTGATGTAACAACCATGATTGGTGAAAACTTTGTTAATATTTCAAGTGTAGAAATGGTAGAAAAACTCAATGGAAAGATTAATTTCAAATTTAATTTAATCATCCATGACCTTAAGAACTTTACAAAATTGATAAGTGAACTAAAACAAAAAGAATATAAATTTAAAATTATAAGACACAAAAATAAAAAATATGCTTTCTTTAAAAAACTCTTTAGCAGTTTTAAGAAAAACTAATGCTTTGTTAGATGGACATTTTGTATTGTCATCTGGACTACATTCACCTTCCTATGTGCAATGTGCAAAATTATTAAGCTTTCCAAACAAATCTGAAAAATTTACAAAATCTTTAGCAGGTAAAATAAAAAAAACATTTAAAAATATTGATTTAATTCTTTCACCAGCAATGGGTGGAATTGTAATTGGTTATGAAATCGGGAGAGTTTTAAAAAAAGAAACAATTTTTTGTGAACGAGTTGAGGGAAATTTTAAGTTAAGAAGAGGTTTTTATATAAAAAAAAAATCAAGAGTTTTAATTATTGAAGATGTTATAACTACTGGAAAATCAAGTTTAGAGTGTGCTAAATTAATAAAAAAATCTGGCGCAATTTTATTAGGATTTGCGTGTTTAATTGATAGATCTAATAAGCAAACTTTAAAAATAAAAAGAAAAAATATAATTTCACAAGTAAAATTAAAAATTCCAACTTTTAAAAAAAAAAATATTCCAGAAAGTCTAAAAAAAATTCCAATTACCAAACCTGGAAGTAGATTTCTAAAATGAAAAAGAGACTAGGGGTTAATATTGACCATGTTGCAACGTTGAGAAATGCTAGAGGTGAAAAACATCCTGATCCCTATACTGTAGCTTTAGATGTTTTAAAGGCTGGCGCAGACTCTATTACCGTTCATTTAAGAGAGGATAGGCGACATATTAATGATATGGATTTAAAAATTCTCTCATCAGATAAATCAATCCCTATTAATTTGGAAATAGCTTCAGATCCAAAAATGATTAATATTGCATTAAAAAATAAACCTTCTTTTATTTGTCTTGTTCCTGAAAAAAGAAATGAAGTTACTACTGAAGGAGGATTAAATTTGAAAAAGAATAAAAATAAAATCAAAAAAATATTAGAAATTTTTAATAAAAATAATATTAGAACAAGCTTATTTATAAATCCATCTCTGCAAGATATAAAATTGTCAAAAAACTTAGGAAGCAAATGTATAGAAATACATACAGGTAAGATTTCTAACCAAATAAAACAAAAAAAAAATTATAATAAAGAGCTAAATAAAATTAAAAAATGTGCCTTTTATGGAAATAAAATAGGTTTAGAGGTTCATGCTGGACATGGTATGGATTATAAGACAACAAAAATACTAAATAAGATAAAACATATTGAGGAATTTAACATAGGCCATTTTATAATTGGAGAGTCTGTCTCACATAGCATTTCAAAAGTAGTTAAACAATTTATTAAAATATTAAAATAATGCATATAATAGGTAATGGTGTTGATATTATTAAAAACAGTAGAATAAATAATTCATTAAAAATTAAAGGTTTCTTAAATAGAATTTTTACAGAAAAAGAAATTCAACAAGGAAAAAAATTAAAAAATAAAATTAATTTTTATGCAAAAAGATTTGCTGCAAAAGAGGCATTTGTTAAGGCAATTGGAACCGGCTTTAGGTCAGATATAAATTTTATAGATATTGAAATTAAGAATTACAAGAATGGAAAGCCGTATATTTCACTATCAAAAAAATTAAACAACTTTTTGCAAAAAAAATTCAAAATACAAAAATATAAAGTCTTTTTATCGCTTTCTGATGAAAAAGATTATTCAATAGCGTTTGTTGTTATAGATAAAAAAATATGAAAAAAATAATTATTGAAAATCTTAAAACTATAATTTATGCACTTATCATTGCAGTTTTAATTAGATCAATTTTGTTGCAACCTTTTTATATTCCTTCATCTTCGATGGAACCTAATTTATTAGTTGGGGATAGACTTTTTGTAACTAAATTCACATATGGTTATAGCAAGCATTCCTTCCCATTTAGTCCACCTATTTTTGAAAATCGTATTTTTAAAGATAATCCTAAAAGAGGTGATGTTGCTGTATTTAAAACTCCAGCCGATAATAGAACAGATTATATAAAGCGTGTTATTGGTTTACCAGGAGATACGATTCAGTTTATTAATGGCGATCTTTACCTTAATGGAAATCAAATTTTAAAAACAATTAAATCAAAAAATATCACTAATTATTGTGGAAAATCAAAAATAAAAGTTAACACATTTGAGGAAAGGCTACCAAACGGTAAAGTTTATTTGGCATCATACAGAACTGATATTACTTTCGCTGAATCAGATAAATACCTTGTTCCAAAAGATCATTTATTTTTCTTAGGAGATAATAGGGATTGTTCAAAAGATAGTAGATTTTTATCTGAAGTCGGATATGTTCATAAAAATAATCTTGTAGGTAAAGCTCAAATATTATTTTTTTCATCAGATCCATTTGTAGGAAGTATTGTTAAATTTTGGAAATGGAATGAAATATTAAGGTTAAATAGATTTTTTAAATTAATTGATTAATTATGAGCACTCTAAAAAACCTTCAAAAAAAGATTAAAATAAACTTCAAAAATGAAAAAATCCTCTTAAAAGCCATCACTCACAAAAGTTATGATCCAAATAATAATTATGAAAATCTTGAATTTTTAGGTGATAGAGTACTAGGACTTGTTGTTTCAAAAAAATTGTATGAACTTTATCCGAACGAAAAAGTAGGGTCATTAGATAAAAAATTAGCCTCTTTAGTTAATAAAAATAAATGTCTAGAAATTGGAAATTCATTAAACCTTAAAAAATTTGTAATTACAGGTAATTCCAAAACGAGAAATAATATAGTTGAAAATAAGATTATCTCAGATTGTTGTGAAGCATTAATTGGAGCTATTTATTTAGATAAAGGTTTTGAAGTTTCTAAAAGTTTTATCCTTAAACTATGGAAAAATTTAATAAACGATTCAGAAACTACCTTTATTGATGCTAAAACACAACTTCAAGAATACTCTTTGAAAAATTATAAAATATTGCCTATTTATAAATTAATCTCTAATACAGGTCCAAGACATAAACCAAATTTTAAAGTTGGTGTTAAACTTAAAAATAGTACATATGTTTACGCAATAGGATCTTCAAAAAAAAATGCAGAGCAATCTGCAGCTTCAGAACTCCTTAAAAAAATTAATCAAAAATGAATTGGCAAGATAAAGGTTACTTATTATCTTTAAATAAATATAATGAAAATTCTTCAATAGCTGAATTCTACACTAAAAATAATGGAAAAATAGTTGGTGTTATTTTTGGATCTACATCAAAAAAGATTAAGAGCTATTTATTAATTGGTAATAAATTTCATATCAATTCAAAACTAAGAGAAGATGGTAGGCTTGGATATCTAAAAGTTGAGATTGATGAAATTAAAACACCTGTTTATTTAGAAAATAAAAAAAAATTGTTTTGTATTATTTATTGCATGAATTTAATTAAAATTCTTACAGTTGAAAATGAGAATAATGTTGAAATATATAATCTTTTAGAAAAATTATTCAAAATAATTGAACTTGATAATTGGCTAGTTGAATTTTTGTATTTAGAACTAAATATATTAAAGTCTGTAGGATACGATATTAACTTTAAAGATTACGTGGTTGATAAAAGCATAAATGGTCAAACCAAATATATTGTGGACTCAAGTCAAAAAATCATACCCAATTTTTTAGTAGATAAAAATATTGGTCCTGAAAATTTAAATGATATATATAGTGGCTTCTCTATAGTTGGAGATTTTTTGGATAAAACAATTATCAAACCTAATAATAAGAATTATCCTTCTTCAAGAAATGATTTTATTAATTTGTTAAAATAATTAAAGATCAATTTGATCGGCAAAATAAGTTACAATACCGTTTGCTCCAGCTCTTTTAAACGAAATAAGAGTCTCTTTTATTGAGGCTTTATCTATTAATTTTTTATTAATTCCATTCATTATCAAACTGTATTCGCCAGAAACTTGGTATGCAAATACTGGTATTTTGAAATTATCCTTTACTTTTTTTATTATATCAAGATAGGGCATACCAGGTTTAACCATGACCATATCAGCACCTTCTTTTATATCTAATGAAACTTCTCTCAAACATTCATCTGAATTTCTAAAATCCATTTGGTATGTTTTTTTATCACCTTTAAGTAATTTTTTTGATCCAACAGCATCTCTAAATGGTCCATAAAAGCTAGATGAAAATTTAACTGCATATGATAATATTTGCACATCATTTAAATTATTTTTATCTAATGCTGATCGAATTTTACCAATTCTGCCATCCATCATATCTGAGGGTGCAATAACATCACATCCCATTTTGGCTTGCAGCACCGCTTGTTTGGTAAGTATTTCTATAGTTTTATCATTTAGAATATTATTTTTCTTTAATAATCCATCATGTCCATGAGAAGTGTAAGGATCTAGGGCCACATCACACATAATGCCAATTTTATTCTGAAATTTTTTTTTTATGAATTTTATCCCTCTACAAACTAAATTATCTGGATTTAATGCTTCAGAACCATTTGCATCTTTTTTTGTTATGCTTATGTATGGAAATAAAGCAACCATAGGTATCCCTTTTTTAATTGCTTTACCTACAGCTATATTCAGTTTGTCTACACTATACCTAAATACATTTGGCATAGATTTTATTGATTCTTTTTTATTTTTTCCTTCAATCAAGAAAATTGGCAGGATCAAATCACTATAAGATAAAGAACTTTCTTGGACTAGTTTCCTAGACCAAGCATATTTTCTTGATCTTCTAAGCCTTAAATTTGGATATTTACCTGTAATCATATTGTATTTTATTATGCGACAAAATCTATTATACAAATATATATATAAATGAGTAGAAAACAATCTTCATGATGGACAATAGAGATAAAATCGTAAAATTTAACTTACACAATCAAACTGATAGAGTTTTAGACTTTAGTGATTTTCAAAAACAGACTATACAATTTGATATTGATAAGCTTCAAGATGCTTATAACCAAATTATACAAATTAAAAAATTTGATGATGGAGGTGGTGTAACTAACTTTGGTGCAATTTCTTTAACACAAATACCAGGAGACCCAGACTCAATAAAAGGTAGTAAAGCTCGAGGTGTTTATTGGACTAAACCGGATAAGTCTGGGAAAGAAGTTTCAAGGGATGTCGATATAGATGAGTCTAAGTACAGTGAATTTATAAAAGATTACGAAAATACTTATTTTAAAGAAGTTTATGATGTTCTTTCATCAAAATATAAATTAGGCAGAGTAAGAATTTTATTAAAAGAACCAAGATCAACATTAAGCTGGCATAGAGATCCAGAACCTAGATTGCATATACCAATTATAACAAACCCTGGATGCTTGATGGTTATTGATAATGTAGCTAAGCATATGCCTGCTGATGGATCAGTTTGGGTTACCAACAATACAAAATATCATAATGCATTTAATGGTGGAGAAGAAAATAGAATACACCTCGTTGCATGTGTTTTAGATTATAAATTTAATTAATTTGAAAAAAATTTATATCGCATCTGATCACGCTGGATTTAATTTAAAAGAGAGTATTAAAAAGAAATTTTCTTCAAAATTTGAAGTTTTAGATTTAGGTCCAGAGCATTCAAAGAAATCAGTAAACTATCCAGATTATGCCCATAAATTATCAAAAAAGATAAAAAAAGAGAATATTGGTATTTTAGTATGTGGTTCGGGTATGGGTATGGCAATCACAGCTAATAAACATAAAAATATAAGAGCGGCATTATGTTATTCGGTAAAAAACGCCAAATTATCTAGATTGCATAATGATGCAAATGTTATTACATTAGGAGAAAGGTTGATTAGTAAAAATTTAGCCTTTAAATGTATAAATGCATTCTTAAATACCAAGTTTGAGGGTGGAAGACACTTAAAAAGAGTTAAAAAAATATAAAAATTATGTCAAGTGAAACAAAATATTTAAATAGTGAGTACAAAGACTTCTTTGAAAAAAGTTTATTAGATAGTGATCCTGAAATTTATAAAGCCATTAATGATGAGTTGGTTCGTCAACAAAATCATATTGAATTAATTGCATCTGAAAATATTGTATCTCAAGCAGTCCTTGAAGCTCAAGGTTCAGTATTAACAAATAAGTATGCCGAAGGCTATCCAGGTAAAAGATACTATAATGGTTGTGAACATGTGGATGTAGCTGAGCAATTAGCTATAGATAGACTTAAAGAATTATTTAATTGTAAATTTGCCAACGCTCAACCTCATTCGGGAGCGCAGGCAAACGGAGCTGTGTTTTTAGCTTTGTTAAAACCCGGTGATACTTTTATGGGAATGAGCTTGAATTCAGGAGGTCATATTACTCATGGTTTAAAAATTTCTATGTCAGGAAAATGGTTTAATGCAATTGGATATGAAGTTGATAAAGAATCTGAACTTATTGATTATGATAATGTTGAAAAACTTGCACTTGAACACAAACCTAAACTTATAATTGCTGGCGGTAGTGCTTATTCAAGGGTGATTGACTTTAAAAGATTTAGAGAAATAGCTGATAAAGTTGGAGCATACTTAATGGTTGATATGGCTCATTTTTCTGGTTTGGTTGCTGGTAAGGGATATCCAAATCCATGCGACTATGCCCATGTAGTCACATCTACTACTCATAAAGTTTTTAGAAGTGCGAGGGGTGGTATCATATTAACTAATCATGAAGACTTATCTAAAAAATTTAATACAGCAGTTTTTCCTGGATACCAAGGAGGACCACTTATGCATATTATAGCAGCAAAAGCTGTTGGATTTAAAGAGGCATTAAAACCTGAATTTAAAGATTATATTAAAACTGTTTTAGCAAACGCAAAAATTTTAGCTGAGACTTTAAAAAATAATGGTTTTAAAATTTATTCAGGTGGGACGGATACACATCTGATGTTAGTTGACTTAAGACCTTTTAATGTAAAAGGTAACGTCGCTGCAGAAAGCCTTTCTAGAGCTAATATTACATGTAATAAAAATGGTATTCCGTTTGACAGTGAAAGCCCAATGATAACTTCTGGAATAAGACTTGGATCGCAAGCAGCAACAACAAGAGGATTTGGATTAAAAGAATTTCAAATAGTAGCTGATTTAATAACAAAAACTATAAAAGGGTTAGCCGAAAACCCTGAAGATAACTCTAAAACTGAAGATGAAGTAAGAAAAGAAGTTGTAAGCCTTTGTTCTAATTTCCCTATCTATAAACACTTAGGCTAAATTAATTTATGATTTGTCCATGCAGCAAAAAAGGTGACACTTCAGTTGTTGATTCAAGACCCACAGAAGATGGAACGGCAATTAGAAGAAGAAGACTATGTAGCTGCGGTGAGAGGTTCACAACATTTGAAAGAGTTCAATTTAGAGAACTTACTGTAGTTAAAAAAAATGGAAGAAAATCATCTTTTGATAGGGAAAAACTTTCAAAATCAATTTATGTCGCTTTAAAGAAAAGACCTATTGATACTGAGACAGCAGAAAAATTTATCTCAAAAATTAGTAGATCATTAGAAGAATTAGGTCAAAGTGAAATTTCATCTAATACTATTGGAACAATGGTTATGGAGGGCTTAAAAGAACTTGATCCTGTAGCATATGTCAGATTTGCATCAGTATATAGAAACTTCAGAGAAGAAAAAGACTTTGTTCAATTTGTGGATAGAATTGATGTCTTTAAAAAAAGATAATTATAAATCATCAGATAAAAAAATTATGAACTTTGCTATAAGATTAGCAGAGAATAATAAGTATTTAACTGGCACAAATCCATCAGTTGGATGTGTAATTGTAAAAAACAATGAAATCTTATCTTTTGCAACTACTAATAATGGTGGTAGACCACATGCAGAAAGCATTGCTTTAAACAAAAATAGGTATAATAAAGGAACATCGCTTTACTCGACACTTGAGCCTTGTTCTCATCACGGGGTAACACCTCCTTGCACAAATGCAATAATAAAAAATAAAGTTAAGAAAGTGTATTACTCAATTGAGGATAAAGATTTACGAACATTTAATAAAACTAAAAAGATTTTAAAGTCAAAAAAAATAGTTGCAATATCAGGCCTTCAAAAACTAAACGTTAAGAATCTTTATAAAGAATATAATTATATAAAATCTAATAAAGCCCCTTATGTAATTGGAAAAATTGCATCTTCATCAAATTTAAATATTTTAAGAAACAATTCTTTTATAACAAACGAACATTCAAGAAGAGTTTCACATATTTTAAGATTTCAAAATCACGCAATATTAACTTCCTACAAAACAATAAATACAGACAACCCTAAACTTAATTGTAGATTAAATGGATTAGAGAAATTTTCACCTACCGTAGTTGTTATAGATAAGAATTTAAAAATAAAAATTAACTCTTATGTGATTAAAAATTCAACAAATAGTAATTTAATTATATTTCATTGTTCTCAAAATAACTCAAAGATTAAATTGCTAAAAAATATGGGTGTTAAACTTATTTATCAAAAACTTGTAAATAATACTAATTTTAATCTTAGAAGTATCACTCAAAAACTTTATACATTAGGACTTCATAGGCTATTGGTGGAATCAGGTAAGAATTTAATGACTAATTTTCTTAATGAAAATTTATTAAATGAATTTTACTTTTTTAAAAGCGACAAAATAATCTCAAATAGAGATAAAATTAATATATCTTCATTAGTAAAAATGATTAATAAAAACTACAAAAATAAAAAAAAAATAAACACATATTTAGATAAAGATACACTTACTCACTATTATTAAAATGTTTAATGGAATTATATTTAATAAAGGCACAATTAACGAAATCAAAAAAAGACAAAAGGGAGTTAATTTATTTGTAAAATCTTCTTTGAAAGTTTCAAATAAAAACCTTGGTATTTCAATTTCTTGTGATGGAGTTTGTCTTACTTTAATTTCTTACAAGAATAAAACTTTAGAATTCTATCTTTCAAATGAAACTTTGGCTAAATCCAAATTTAGAAACATTAAAATTGGAGATGAAATTAATTTAGAAAAACCGTTAAAATTTGGTGACAATATTTCAGGACATATTTGCCAAGGTCATGTTGATACCGTTTGTTCTATTAAAAGTATTAAGAAAGTTGATAAATCAAATATTTTTGAATTTAAATTAACAAAATCACTTAAGAAGCAATTAGTAGAAAAAGCTTCTATATTAATAAATGGAGTATCACTAACAATATCAAAAATTAAAAAGAATTCTTTTGAAATATGGATTATACCTCACACATTAAAATTAACTAACTTAATCACTCTAAAAAAAAATGATTTGGTCAATGTTGAGATTGATATTATGTCAAAATATGTAAAGAAATTTATCAATGAAAAAAAGTAATTTTAGCTCAATAGAAAGTATCATTAAGACAGTTAAAAAAAATGGAATGTTTATTCTTGTTGACGATGAGAGCAAACATGAAGAAATGGAAAATGAAGGTGATTTAGTAATTTCCACATCGGCTGTTAATCCTAATCATATTAATTTCATGGCCAAACATGCAAGAGGATTAATATGTTTAGCAATGGATAATGCACAATCCAATAAAATTGGATTAACTTTAGCTTCACCAATAAATCAATCCAGAAGCAAAACTGCTTTTACTTATTCTATAGAGGCTAAAAAAGGTATTACAACAGGTATATCTGCCTATGATCGTGCTAGAACAATTAAAGCTGCATCAAATAAAAACGCAAAAAAAAACGATATTGTGTCTCCAGGGCATGTTTTTCCAGTTATAGCAAGAGATGGAGGTGTACTTGTTAGAGCAGGGCATACAGAGGCTTCAGTTGATATATCAAAACTTGCAAAAAAAAATAATTCAGCCGTTATTTGTGAAATTATGGCAGATGATGGAAAAATGGCGACAGGCAAAACATTATTTAATTTTGCTAAAAAACATAAACTTAAAATTGGCAAGATTGAAGATTTAATTGCTTATAGGTTAAAAAGAGAGAAACTTGTTAAATTAAAAAAAACTTCTTCAATAATTGTTCAAAAACAAAAATTTAAAATAAAAGTATTTGAAAATGTATTAGATGGGTCAGAAAACTTTGCACTGATAAAAGGAACTTTAAAGAAAGGAGTTGTTCCTAGATTAAGAGTAATATCTTCTAACGTAGTTCAAAATTATTTAATTAATCAAAAACTGCCGAATTCATTTGATAAAACAATCTCATATTTCAAAAAATATAATAATTGTGTTCTTGTGTTTATAAGAGACCCCAATTTAAAATCCGTAACTCAAACACTTAAGCAGTACAAAAGTAAAATTTTTTATAAAAAAGGTCATGATAAATTGATTAGAAACTATGGTATAGGAGCTCAAATTATTAAATCATTAAATATTAAAAATATGATACTTGTTACTAGATCTAAAAAAAAAGTGATAGGTTTAGAAGGTTATGGAATAAAAATAAAAAAACAGGAAATTATAAAGTGAAAAAAAAAATTTTAATTGTTGTTGCAAATTATTATGAGAATATTGCTAGGTCTTTATTAAACAGTGCAAAAAATAAAATTAAAGACAAATATAGTGTAAAGGTGATTTACGTGCCTGGTGCATTTGAAATACCTGTAACAATATCAAAAAACTTAAATAAATTTAATGGATTCATTGCTCTAGGATGTGTGATTAAAGGTCAAACGCCTCATTTTGATTTTATATCAAAAGCAACCACTGACGCATTGATGACATTATCTTTAACTTCTATGAAACCTGTAGGTAACGGAGTAATTACCTGCTTGAACAGAAAACAAGCTATTGCTCGTGGAAAGAAAGGCTCAGAAGCAGCAGAAGCAGTTTTGTCAGTTCTTTCACAATAAATAATTATGACAGTTCAATTTTCTCCAAAAAGAAACCCTAGAGTAATAATTATACAAAAACTTTATGGAAAGCTCTTTAACAATGAAGAAAATATAATTTTTCCAAAACATAGGTTTAAAAAATTTATTAAAGACATTGTTAACGGTACTATCGAAAGAGAAGAGTTAATAAATGCAGAGATAAATAATCATTTAGATCAAGATCTAAAAATTAAAAATATGGATAAAGTTTTTCAAATAATTATAAAAAGTGCAATTTTTGAATTTTTATATAAACCAAATACATCAATTAAGATTATTATAAATGAGTATTTAAAAGCATCAAATTTTTTTATTGATGACTCGCAAACTAGATATCTAAATGCCTTATTAGATAAAATTTCAAAAAAAATTAGAATTAGAAATGAATGAATTTGCTCTAATTCAAAAGTACTTTAAAAAATTAACTAATAATAATCCTTCAGCATTAGAATTAAATGATGATGTATTTTTTGATAAAAAACATAAAGTGGTTGTTTCTATTGATAATTATGTAGAAAATGTTCACTTTCTAAATTTTAGAAATCCTGATTTAGTAATTAAAAAAATTTTAAGATCTTCAATATCAGATTTGTATTGTAAGGGAGTAAAACCAAAATTTATTTTTCTAGGTGCTAGTGGAAATAAAAAATCATTTTCAAGTAAAAATCTTAATCTAATATTTAAAAGCCTAAAAGAAGAGCAAAATAAATATGGTATAAAATTATCTGGAGGTGATACCACAAAGTCAAAAAAATTAACTTTTTCAATCACTACATTAGGCTATTCAAAAAGAATAATAAAAAGAAATAAGTGCAAAAATGGTGATGATATATATGTAACAGGTAATATTGGAGATTGCTATTTAGGACTACAGATTTTAAAAAAAAGAGTTTCCTTAAACTTAAAGACAAATAAGTATTTTATTAAAAAATATTATCTACCTAACTTACCAATTCAAATTAGCTCTAAACTTTTAGAAATAGCCAACTCAGCAATAGATGTGTCTGATGGACTATTTGGAGATTTGAGCAAATTGATTAATAAAACTAAATTATTTTACAAAATTGATTTAAAAAAGATTCCAATTTCACCAAATTTAAAGAAGTATCTTAAAAAATCTAAAGAAAAGAAGATTAACTACATTTCAAAAGGTGATGATTATCAAATTATATTTACATCCCCAAAGTCAAATAGAAATTATATAAAAAAATTATTCAAGAAGATGAATCAGAAAGTAACACTAATTGGCAATTTAACTAAATATGCAAAAAAAAATGAAATTATAGATGGTGATAAACGAATAAAACATGCATTTAATGAAGGATATTCGCATAATTTCTAATAAAGTTAAATATTGCGTTTTATATCATATTTTGTATTACATATTTTTCAAAAGTTTAATTAACAAAGGAACCAATGAACACATCAACTGAAACAATAATGTATTATATTATAGCGGCTGGAATATTATCCATCGTTTATGGTTTTATTACTGGAAGAAATATTTTAAATTCAAGCTCAGGTAATGCTAAAATGCTTGAAATTGCATCTGCAATTCAAGAAGGAGCTAGAGCATATTTAAATAGACAATATAAAACGATAGCAATAGTTGGTGTGGTAGTCCTTATAATTATTACAATTTTATTTAGTCCTTTAGTTGGTTTAGGTTATTTAATTGGAGCAACTTTATCAGGTATAGCTGGCTATGTTGGTATGCTTGTGTCAGTACAAGCTAATGTTAGAACAGCTGAAGCATCAAGAAAAAGTTTAGCAAGTGGTTTGTCAATAGCATTTAAATCAGGAGCAGTAACTGGAATGTTGGTTGCTGGTCTGGCATTACTTTCAATAGCTGTATATTATTATTTTTTAGTAAAAAATGGAGTTGATGAGAGAGAAATAGTTAATGCTTTAGTTGCATTAGGTTTTGGTGCTTCATTAATCTCAATTTTTGCAAGACTGGGTGGAGGAATTTTTACAAAGGGAGCAGACGTTGGTGCCGATTTAGTAGGTAAGGTTGAAGCTGGTATACCAGAGGACGATCCAAGAAATCCAGCTGTCATAGCTGACAATGTTGGTGATAATGTTGGAGATTGTGCAGGTATGGCAGCAGATCTTTTTGAAACTTACGCAGTTACAATTGTTGCTACAATGGTACTTTCGTCTATTTTCTTTGTAAATGATTTTAATATGATGATCTATCCTTTAGCAATTGGCGGTGCTTGTATTTTAACGTCAATTCTTGGAACTTTTTTCGTTACTCTTGGTAGTGATAAAAATATTATGAAGGCAATGTATAAAGGATTTGTGATAACAGCTATTAGTTCATTGGTAGTTCTATTTCCAATAACTAAGCATGTTATAGGCTTTACAACAGAATATGTGGCTAATGGAAAGTCATTCAGTGGTTTAAGTCTTTATTTTTGTGGAATCATTGGTTTAGTAATAACAGGATTAATAATTTGGATTACAGAATATTATACGGGAACTGATTACAGACCTGTTAAAAGTGTTGCTCAATCATCAACAACAGGACATGGTACAAACGTTATTCAAGGTTTAGCGGTCTCTATGGAGGCTACTGCTGTTCCAGCATTAATAATTGTTGGTGGAATTTTATGGACTAACCATATAGCAGGCCTTTATGGTATTGCTATTGCTGTAACTACAATGCTTGCACTAGCAGGTATGGTTGTTGCTTTAGATGCTTATGGGCCTGTTACAGATAATGCTGGCGGTATAGCTGAAATGTCAAATCTTCCAAAAAATGTACGTAAAACAACGGATGCCCTTGATGCAGTCGGTAATACAACAAAAGCGGTAACAAAAGGTTATGCAATAGGTTCAGCGGGTCTTGGTGCGTTAGTTCTTTTTGCTGCATATACAGAAGATATAAAACATTTTTCAAAAGTTGCTGGATCAAATTTAGAGGGCATAGCTGTTACTTTTGATTTGTCAAATCCGTACGTAGTTGTAGGACTTCTAATTGGTGGCATGCTTCCTTATCTATTTGGATCAATGGGAATGCAAGCAGTAGGTAGAGCGGGTGGTGCCGTTGTTATTGAAGTTAGAAGGCAATTTAAAAAAATACCTGGTATAATGAAAAGGAAAGCTAGACCTGATTATGGTAAACTTGTTGATTTGCTAACAAGAGCTGCAATTAAAGAAATGGTAGTTCCATCATTATTACCAATTTTATCTCCAATTGTTTTATACATAGTAATTTATTTTATCGGAGGACAAGTTGCTGCATTATCGTCTCTTGGAGCAATGTTACTTGGAGTTATTATAACTGGATTATTTGTTGCCGTTTCTATGACAGCAGGAGGTGGTGCTTGGGATAATGCTAAAAAATATATTGAAGATGGTAAATTTGGTGGAAAAGGTTCTGAAGCACATAAAGCAGCTGTAACAGGTGATACAGTTGGTGATCCTTATAAAGATACAGCAGGACCTGCGGTGAATCCAATGATAAAAATTACAAATATTGTAGCTTTATTATTATTGGCTGTTATTGCTGGATAAATTTAATTTATTATAATACCTAGATTTATTCATCATAAGGATAAATAATCCTCATTAAATGAGATTTCATGTTTACATGATTATTACAAAGAAAATCGGTAGATATACTACTTATGTTGGTTACTCAAAAAATATTGAAAAAAGACTTTTATTACATAATAGTTCTAAAGGAGCTAAATTTACAAAAGGAAATTATTGGAAGATTATTTATAAAAAAAAATATAATTCTAAATCAGAGGCTATGAGAGCTGAAAATAAATTAAAAAAAAATTATAAATTGAGATTAAAATTAAAAAATAAACATATTAGAGATGAAAATATCAATATTACTTCCTTATAAAGAAGATTACACACAAAAATATTCAGGCGCTGTATCTATACATGTTTCAAATCTTTTTAAGCATTCATATTACAAGAGGTATTCATATGTGTATGGAAATACTAAAAGAAAACAATTTTTATCTAAAAATTTTATTAATATAAAAATTAATTCAAATATTCTTTCAAGTAATAATAGGAAATATTTAGCAAAATTTATTAATTTAAACATAAATAATATACCAGATATTATTGAGATACATAATAGACCATCTTATGTAGAAACAATCAAAAAAAAATTAAACTCAAGAATAATTTTATATTTTCATAACAACCCTTTAACAATATCTGGTTCTAAAAATAGAAGCGATAGACTCAAAATTTTAGATGATTGTGAGCACATATTTTTTAATAGTCTTTGGACGAAAAACCAATTTTTTAAGGATATAAATCAATCAAATTATTTGAATAAATTTAGTATATGTTATCAATCAACGAAAAGGCGAAAAATTGATATTTCAAAGAAAGAAAAAATTATCACGTTTGTAGGAAAATTAAATTCTGCAAAGGGTTATGATATTTTTGGTCAGTCCGTAATTAAAATTTTAAATAAGTATAAAGATTGGAAATGTATTGTTGTTGGAGATGAACCTAGAGAAAAACATTTCTTTCAGCATAAAAATTTAAAAGTCTATAACTTTAAAGAAAACAATTTTGTTTTAGACTTACTTAAAAAAGCAAGCATATCTGTTGCATGTTCACGTTGGGAAGAGCCGTTTGGTAGAAGTAGTCTTGAAGCATGTAGCATGGGATGTGCAACTATTATTACTGATAGGGGTGGACTTCTTGAGACTACAAGACATCCCATAATACTTAAAAATTTAGATAGCGCCTCTCTCTTTAAAAAAATTGAGGAACTAATAATTAACAAAAAATATAGAGTGCATATGCAAAAGCTTAACTACAATTCATTTTTTTTATCACATCAATATGTTTCTAAAATAATTGATAATATTAGAAAAAAAATATTTTTTAATAATGTCTCAAAATTTAATATAAATAAAAAATCTAAATTAAAAATTATACATGTAACAAATTTTAATTATAGGTATCATGGGCGTTTGCAGTATAATACTGGTATTAGAATAAATAATGGATTCATTAGACAAGGTCATAATGTTTTGAGTTTATCAGATAGAGATTTAATAAGTTTCTCAAAATCAATAAGAGATCCATCTGGAGGTAACTATTTAAATAATTTAATTAGTAAAACTGTTGATAATTTCAAACCTAATCTATTAGTACTTGGCCATGCAGATAAAGTTAGCTCAGATAATCTGCAGAATTTAAAGAATAAACATAAAAATATGCGCGTAACACAATGGTTTTTAGATCCTTTATCTAAAAAAGGGCCAGACTATGTAAAAAATAAAGATCGTATTTTAAATAAAAATAAAGCTTGTGATAGTTCGTTTATAACAACAGACCCCAAAGCGTTAGATTTTAAAATTAAAAACGTTTTCTACATGCCTAATCCATGCGATAAATCAATTGATCATCTTGAAAATTTTAATGATACACAAATTTATGATATTTTTTATGCAATTAGTCATGGTGTTCATAGTGGTATTTTAAGACCTGGTAAACTAGATGAACGTGAAATATTCATAAAAAATTTAATGAAAAAATGTAAAGGTATTAAATTTGATACATATGGTATGTTTGGTAGACAGCCTGTATGGGGTAATGATTTTTTAAATCAGATATCAAATTCAAAAATGTCATTAAATTTAAGTAGGGGACAACCTGTAAAGTATTATAGCAGTGATAGAATTGCTCAATTAATGGGCAATGGACTTTTAACGTTCATCGATAAACGTACACAATTTAGCGACTTTTTTAACGACAAAGAAATGGTTTTTTATAAAAATGTGGACGAATTGTCAGAAAAAATAAAAAAATATTCAAGAGATGATAAAGAAAGGAAAATTGTTGCCAAAAATGGACATACCAAATATCACAAATTTTTTAATTCAGATGTTGTTGCTCAGTTCATAATAAATAGAACATTTGGACTAAACTCAAAAAATTATTGGGAATAATTTGAATAAAACTAATGAATATTTGTTTTGTTGATAATACACAATTTAAATATGATGGTAATTCAATATATTCTCACAAACTAAGAGGTGCTGAAAGTGTAATAATCAATTTATCAAAATCATTGTATAGTTTGGGACACAAAGTTTCAGTAATTAATAATTGTGAAAATTCTAAAGAGATAAACGGTGTTAATTGGATTAATATAAAAACCTTAACAAATATTGGTGAATATGATTTTGCTGTAGCTAATGGTGACTGTCGATTATTCAAGTACGTGAAATCAAATAACAATATTCTTTTTTCACATAGCCTTCAAAGTATTGAAAAATTTTTAAGAAAAGGTCAACTTATTTCATATTTAAAATATAAACCTAAAGTTTGTTTTTTAAGCAATTACCACAAAAAAAATAGATCAAAACTTTTATATTTATTTGGTTCTATAAATTTGAGGTGGTCTGTAGATAATTTATTTTTAAATACTTTACCTAAAGATAATATTGATAACGATCTTGCAATTTTTACTTCAAGACCAGACAGAAATTTAAAAATGTTGATAGATATATGGAATGAATTAATAATTTCAAAAAATGAAAATTTAAAATTATTAGTAACTGAAAATGATTATTCATATAATGAAAAATCAATAATACAAAGAAGTTTAGGAAATCAAATTAAACTAAAAGATGATCTTTTGTCTGCACGTTTATGTTTATTGCCAGGTCATAAAGCAGAATTATTTTGTATTGCTGCTGAGGAAGCAAGTGAATTATGCGTTCCAATTGTTACTTTAGGTATTGGAAGTCTGGCAGAAAGAGTAGAACATAATGTTTCTGGATTTATAGCCAAAAATAAATTTGAATATGCTTATTATACTTTAAAATTATTTTCAGATGATAATTTATGGCAAAAACAAAGAAATAATCTTATTAAAAGAAAGAAAAGAAATACCTGGACAAAAGTTGCTGAAGAACTATTAAGACAAGTTATTGACTAATAAATTTGATTATAAAAGTCTTTTTGTATCAATCTAGAATTTTTATATAAGTTAACCTTTTGAGAATTCTTTTAGTAATTAAAACAATTGAAACTATTTTTTAATTAATTATTTATAATTTATTTTTAAAAGTTTTGAGTCTTTTTTCACAAATACACAATCAACTTGTAGTAAAAAAGATTTTTCATTTCCTGTTCTTTTGAAATCAAATAAATCGTATAAAGTATAGTTTTTATTATTCATGTACTCAATTATTTCGTTAAATAATGGTGCGTTTTTATTATATTTATGAATTGAAGTTTCCATAATAATTATTTCAAAATGATTTAATATGTTGCCTAATCCATCCAAGATTTTTAATTCTGAACCTTGAACATCTAATTTAATCAAATTATTATTTTCAGTTGTTACTATCTCTGGCAAAACATCAGATAATTTTTTAGACTTTAGTTCTACAGTTTCTCTTTTATGGTTAGTTTGTTCTTCAAAAATTGAAGACCCATATCCCATTTTAAAAAATTTGTAACTTTGATTATCATCTGTGAGCAAATTAATTTGATAGGATATATTTTTATTTTTTTCACATAATTTTTCTAATTTTTGTTTATTATCCTCATTTGCATCATAAAGAAAATAATTTGAATTTGGGAAATATTTAATCATTTTTTTTGTCCATTCACCATAACCACAGCCTACATCTACTATAAATTTCGGATTAAAATTTTTTGATTGTAATGAATGTAATATAAAATTTGTATTTACTATTTGGTTTTTATTTTGATACTTATGATTAAGTTTATGCTTATTACTAATAAAATATCTAAACAAACTTGATAATACTTCAAAAGATTTGTTGATATAGTACATTATTTTTATATTTTTACATTGTTTAATGCATTATTTTTAAAAATATTTGCCTCTCTAATATATCTTCTTACCATTTGTGTTGATTTATGACCAGTCATAGCCATTATACTTCTCTCATCGGCACCTGACTCGGCTGCAACTGTTGCAAAACCAGATCTTAAACTATGACCAGAAAAATTTCTATTTTCAATACCTGCTAAATTCAAGTATTCTTTCATTAACAAAACTACAGATTGATCAGTTAATCTTTTATCTGTTAATGATAAACCTTTCGAAAATCTTCTAAAAACAGGTCCAGACTTAATTTTAGAAATTTCTAACCATTTTTTTAAGTTTTTTACTGGACAGTAAATATCATTGCTGAAGTAGGGTAGTCCTTTCATCATTCCTTCACCTAATTGATCAGTTTTTGATTTTTTTATAATGACTTTAAGACCTTCAGGAACAAATTCTAAATCTTCATAATCAATAGAGGTTAATTCACTTCTTCTGAAACCTCCACCAAATCCAATTAAAATTATTGATTTATCTCTGAGTTTTTTTATTTCCTTAATTTTTTGATCATTTATTACATTAATAATTGATTTTAAGTGATTGATTAATATAGGTTTTTTACCTTTCTGAATACTCCCTTTTACCCTTCTAATTCCCATTAAATTTTCAACTATAATAGGATGTTTGGTGTCTAAATAATGTCCTTTTAACTTATGAACCATACTTATTGACACCAACCTTCGTCTTAAAGTGCTTATTTTTGAGCTTTTAGAAAGATGTGTTAAATATAAAGAAACTATTTTTGGCTCTGTTGGCAAGGAATTCAGAGCATGGTTTGCACAAAAAATTTCGAAGTCTTTAAAATCAGATTTATAGGCTCTTAAAGTGTTATTTGCTTTAGAACTTTTAAGATTATTTAAAGTTGCTTCATGTAGCGATTTTAGTTCTGTGGTCAGCTCATTCATATTATTGCTATTGATAACAATTAATTATCACTAGTAATAATATAACTCATTTAACAAGTCAAGCATTTAATGTAGAAGAATATTTATGCCTAAATATGTCTTAATTGGATTAATTGTTGTTATTGGAACATTCTTAATAATGAATTATTGGCCAAAACTAAAAGAACAAACAAAAAATCGAATATTAATGGTTATTTTCGGTATATTTTTTATAAGCATATTTGTTTTATTATTTTTATTAATGTTTTGAGGTTATTTGATAGATATAATTAGTATTTTAGTTGCTGGAGTATTTTCTTGCATAATTCTTGATATTCTGGGTTATTTACTCAAATTGATGGGTATTCCAGAACCATCATGGGGAATTGTTGGAAGATGGACCTATTATATGCTTAAAAATGCTACTTTTTATAACCCAAATATTGCTCAAATGCCAAATTTTAGGTATGAAATCTTACTAGGTTGGATTTTTCACTATTATGTATCGATTTGCTGGGCTGTAATTTATTATTTTTGTTTTTTAATGGTAGGTCTAAAAATGACATATTTTTCAGGCTTTATATTTGGAGCTTTTACAACTCTAGCTCCATTAATGATATTTCTACCGTTTACAGGTCAGGGCGTTTTTGCAAATAAGACTGGAATACCCGTTAAAACATCAATTATGTTTTTAATTAGACACTCAATTTACGGAATTGCAATGTATGAGGGTTTTAGATGGTTTACTTAAAGCTTTAGATTAAGTTATCCCCACTATCCCCACCTGTTAAAAACTAGATATATTCAACGATAAAGTGATACATACAACCTACTCTATCTGATATTGTTGTAAATGAATTAAGAGGCAACTCTTAACTGACCAGCTAGGGAAAAACCGAGAGGTTCAAGCCTAGAGGGCAGAAAGCTCTACAGAGTAGCGCTAAAATTGTAGGGTGGACGGCATGGCGGTAGCGCATACAACGACGTGCCAAAAACTACTGTTCTTTGTACCTGAAAAGGTGCAAGGAAACAGGGTTTTTTTCTGTTTATGATCATAAAAGGCACTAAATTTCAGCTAAAAGTTTGGAAATACTTAAAAACTATACCAAAAGGTAAACTAAGGACTTATTCTCAGGTAGCAAAAGCAATTAAAAAACCAAAAGCAGTAAGAGCTGTAGCAAATGCCATAGGAAAAAATCCTTATGCTCCCAAAATACCTTGTCACCGGGTAATAAGATCAGATGGTTCTCTAGGTGGTTATTCGGGAAAAGGTGGAATAAATACCAAGAAAAAACTACTAAAATTAGAGGGTGTTTTACTCTAAAAGCTTTAAATACCAACGTTTTTTGATTAATATACAATATTTGGTATTTATTTTTTAATATCACCTATAAGTTGCAGTATAAAATTGCAAACACTTAAAATAGACCCTATTATGGGCTTTTAAACGGCATATTCGAATATTGCAGAGCTATTTCAAAATCAGCTTTTTTCTCCTAAAAATTTAATTTTAATTTTTTAAACAAACTATATTAATATGTACTTGAAACATGTAATTATCAAAATAACGGCATATTTGCTTGTTTTTTAAGTTATTTATCACCAAGTTTTAGTAATTCTAATTTTATTTATAAACTGGTATTTATTCCCCACTCTATTTTCATCAGATCTTGCCTAATCAAGAAAAAAATTACAAATAAATTTATTAAAAATAAGACTTTTTTTATGATATTAATTATTAAAATAAATAAATGGAAAATATTCTATAATTTTATTGATTTAAAAAAAATATTAAATTACAATAGTATATAATACATATTTAAAGTATTAAATTAATATATTAGTAAGCATTACTTACCTAGATAGACTCTTGATAAATAATATTCTCTTCTAGATATATAAATACCACAAAGGACTATTAAACAGAGACCTAAATATGTCCAATTATCTGGCAATTCTTTAAATATATAGTAACTGAGAAAAATATTAGTAATAATTTCAGTATAGCCAAGGGGAGCTAATTTAGAAGCATCAGCGTATTTAAGAGACAAAATGATAAAAAAATGGGCAATAGCAGCTATAAAGCCAATTAAAGCCATCATAATCCACTGACTATTTGATGGCTGTATCCAAACACCGGGCATAAATAAAGACATGACAATAGTCCCTACTGTTCCAGCAAATAATAAAGTTAATAGAGAGTTATCAGAGTTACTTAATTTTTTTGTAAAAATTAAGTAAAATCCATAACAAATACCATTACCCAGGGCTGCTAATGTAGCTAAATTAATATCTATAAATCCAGGTCTAATAACAATTAAGGTACCAATAAAACCTATGGATACTGCTGTCCACCTTCTTAAGCCTACTTTCTCGTTTAAAAAAAAGGGGGACATTGAAGTTACACAAATTGGGGCAACAAATGCTAGAGCTAAGGCCTTGGGTAAAGAAATCTCAGATATTGCAAAAAAAAATAAATATGTTGAAAATACAAAAATCAATCCTCTTATCAATTGAAGCATAGGTTTTTTGCTCCAAACCAAGGATTTTCTATCAAAAAAAAACATTATTGAGAGTGCAAAGACAACTGTAAAGAAATATCTAGCCCAAGTAATTTGCAAAACATCCATAGATGAACTTAAATATTTTGCCAAAGCATCCATAAATGGAACAATCATCCAAGCTGAAGCATTGAGAATAACAGCCTTCATATAGAAATCTTATCTCTTAATTAAAGTATTTTAAAGCAAAGAATACAGTTATGGGTACAGTTACAAGAGACATTAAAGTTGAAACAACTATTGTGCTAGATATGTTATCAACAATTTCATTAGGTGAATACATTGAAGCAACAAGATAACAAAGTATTGCACTTGGCATAGATGACTGAATTAAAAGAACACCAGCAGCAAACCCAGATAGGTTAAAAAAAGAGATCAGCGAAAAACCAATTAGTGGCCCTATAATAACTCTTCCAGTAGATGTAATTAGAGCATCCTTAAAGGAAAAAACTTTCATTTGTGTTAATGAAACACCTAAAGACATTAAAATCATTACTATCATTCCATAAGCAAGAAGCATAACAGTATTCAATACAAATATTGGCAAAGGTATTTCGTAATATAGAAAAATAATGGTAGCAATTATTGCATAAAATGATGGACTTTTTATTATAACCTTTAAATCAAACTCACGTTTAGCTAAAAAAATATTAAGAGTAAAATGAAGAAGAACGACCAAAGAAGATATAGCTGCCGCAATACCCATACCCAATTTACCATATGCAAATAAGCATATTGGAATACCCATATTACCTGTATTAGGTAAAAAAAATGTTGGTAGTTCTCTCAAATAATCTTTCTTCATCAAAATTAAAAAAATTAGCCCAACAATTAAAAAAGAGGATAAAAGAATTACTGCATATAAAAAATACTCTGAAAACATTGCAAAAGTTACACCACTTGCCGAAATAGAGAATATTACTATAGATGGCGTTCCAAAATTAGCAGAATAAGTAGTTATAAATGATGTATCAAAATTTGGATTTTTTTTACCTAAAAAATATCCAATACCAACTATAAAAAAAACTGGAAAAAGAACTTCAAATAATTTTATATAAAGTTCCATTAAAATAATCGAATAAGAACAGGATTTTTAATAATATTTTTATTTGATTTAAATGATTTAATACATCTTTGAGCGTCTAATTCAATTGCATTATGAGTAATAAGAACAATCGAAGCTGTCTTACTTTTATGATCAGGTATTTGTATTAATCTTTGAATAGAAATTTTATACTTCGCCAGAATCTTAGTTATAGAAGATAAAACGCCTGGTTTATCCTTAACTTCTAATCTTAAATAAAGAGAATTTGATGATTGGTCTTTATTAAATATTTTAGGTTTTAATCTTTTATTTTTAGATATACCAAAAGGATATTTTATATTTCCTCTCAATATAGATAATAAATCAGACATCAAAGCAGAGGATGTTGGTCCTGGTCCAGCCCCCTCCCCTTGCAATACAGACTCTCCAATAGGTGAACCATTTAATATAACAGCATTCATTACACCATCTACATTTCCTATATAAGAATCTTTTTTAACTAAACATGGATGAACTCTTTCAAAAATACTATTATTTATAATCTCAGTTATACCTAATAATTTTATTCTAAAATCTAACTGATCAGCAATTTTAATATCTGCATAATCGATGTTTTCAATACCTTCCATTAAACATTCAGATTTTGAAATTTTCTTATTGAAAGCTAATGATGTCAAAATTTTTATTTTAGCTAACGCATCATAACCATTAAGATCTAATTTTGGATTTCCAGGTTCAGCATAACCTAGTTTCTGTGCCATCTTCAGAACATTTTTGAAACTATCTTTAGTTCTCTCCATTTCTGACATGATGTAGTTACAAGTACCGTTAAGTATGCCATAAACTTTTGTAATTTTATTTGTGGCCAAACCTTCTTTGATTGTTCTTACAATAGGAATACCGCCTGCAACAGATGCCTCAAATTCTAAATTGACTTTGTTTTTTTCAGCTAATTCTCCCAGTTTGTCACCATGTTTTGAAATTAATGCTTTATTTGGAGTTATAACATGAATTTTATTTTTAAGAGCTGTTTCAATAATTTTTTTTGAAATACCATCTGATAAACCTATAGCTTCGATTACTATATCTAAGTTTTTAATCTTCAAAATATCTAGAGGATTTGAATAAAAAATTTTCTTATTAATTTTAAATTTTCTTTTTTTATTTTTATTTTTAGCCGATATAGCTATAACTTTAATTCTCTTTCCAGTTTTAGTTTCAATATCTTTCTTTTTTGTATTTAACTCATTTAGAACATATGATCCAATTTGACCAAGTCCAATAACAGCAATATTTATATTTTTATTCATTAAATTAATCTAATTTAGGAAAGTCGCTGATCTTACCATATTGAATAACATTTTTTTTAAATTCTTCAAAAGATGTCTCATTATCAAAGTTTAATTTCGAAATATCTTTGTCAGTACTATCGTCCTCAATATTCCACATAGAAACAGGATGATTTAGTGAACAATGTGATAATGAAAATATTAAAAAAATTATATAAATATATTTAAACATTTAGACCTTCACTCTGATCAAAGCCATAATAATTATTCATATTTTGTACAGCTTGACCTCCACCACCTTTAATCAAATTATCAATTGCAGACAATATTATTATTTTATCTTTATATTTGCTTTTACATACAGAAATTAAGCAATTATTAGTGTTGATCACATCGTTAGTGCTTAAGAAAGTATTTATTTTAGTAATTTTTATGAATTTTTGACTCTTATATTGGATATTAAGAACCTTAATAATTTTGTTTATGTTACTACCCTTTTTTAAATCAACATAAATAGTGCTTAAAATACCTCTAAACATCGGAGTAAGATGAGGTGTAAAATGAAATTTATTTTTTTTGCCAGTTTTTTGATCAAGCTCTTGCTGAATTTCAGAATTATGCCTATGATTTGCTAATCCATAAGCACTTAAAGACTCATATAAATTTTTATCTTTATATTTTTTATGTACTCCTCTACCTGCTCCTGAATAACCAGATTTTGAGTCAATAATAATTGTTTGATTATTAATTAAGTTTTTTTTTATTAAGGGGATTAATGGAATTAATACAGATGTAGGGTAGCATCCAGGACATGATATTATCTGAAATTTTTTAATTAATTGTCCACTAATTTCAGGAATAGAATAAATACTTTTTTTAATTTGATATGATGCTTTGTGTTTAATTTTATACCATTTTTCATACTCTTTTTTATTTTTAAGTCTAAAATCAGCTGCTAGATCTATTAGTAAATTATTTTTATTTAAAAATTTTGAAATAGATTGTGCTTCACCATTTGGCAATGCTGTAAATATTATATCCACATCTGATAAAAATTCTTTTTTAAATTGTGAAATTTTTGGCAGCTTATATTTTTTTAATTTCTGTTCATAGGTATCTATTTTTTTTCCAACAGAAGTACTTCCACACAAATATTTAATATTTATGTTTTTATGTTTACATAGAAGTTTAGTTAGTTGTAATCCTATATATCCAGTAGCACCATATATAAGAACATTTTTCTTGCCCATAATTTAATATAACAGTTGAAATTTAAAAAGAAATTATCTTTTAGAAAACTGGTAGCTTTTTCTAGCTTTTGCTCTACCTGGTTTTTTTCTCTCTACAGATCTTGAATCTCTTGTAGTAAGTTTTTCTTTTCGTAAGGTTGATTTTAAAGTTTCATCAAATTTTAGTAAAGCTCTTGAAATACCATGTACTAAGGCACCAGCTTGACCAGTTTGCCCTCCTCCAACAACTTTAGATCTAACATCGTAATCAGTTGACTGATTAATTATTTCAAAAGGTCTTAAAATTTGCATTACATGATTAGCTCTTGGAAAATAGTCGTTTAAGGATTTGCCATTTACATAAAATTTTCCCGAACCTTTCTTCAACCAAACTTTAGCTACAGATTTTTTTCTTCTACCTGTTGCATATTTACTATCTTTAAAGTCTAATTTTATTTTCGGTGAAGAATTTTGGGAAGTTTCCATATTAATTTCTTACAATATTTTTTTGATTAAGTTTACCAATTTCAATTATTTTTGGATTTTGTGCTGTGTGTGGGTGCTCTTCTCCAGAATAAATTTTTAGTTTAGTTAATTGTTTTTTTCCAAGCGCACCTGAAGGTAACATTCTTTTAACAGCTAACTTTAATACTTCACCAGGTTTTTTTTCATTCAACTTTTCGGGAGTAATTTCTTTAATACCACCAGGGTATCCAGTATGTCTATAATATTTTTTATTTTGAAATTTATTTCCCGTAAATTTAATTTGATCTACATTTTTAATAACAACAAAATCTCCATGGTCCATATGAGGGGTATATGTTGTTTTATTCTTACCTCTTATGATTTTAGATACAACTGTTGCTAGTCTACCGACAACTGCACCTTTAGCATCGATTTCAAACCATTCGCTATTTATCTCATCTTTTTTAACAAACTTTGTCATAACTGCGGGATTAATACTTATAATTACATATATTGTCAAATTATTATATTTTTTTGGACTGAATGGTTGATTGAATTATGACCATTTATTAGTAATAATAACATTGATAAAAACGAATTCATTAAATTATAAATTAAAGGAGCCTAATGAGTGATAAAAAAAAAGAATTAAAACCAAATACATATAAATTTGATACCCTTAGTTTGCATGCTGGTTATCAGCCACACAAAAATGCTGGCTCAAGACAAGTACCAATATATCAAACCACATCTTACCTTTTTGATGATGTCGATCACGCAGCTGCTCTTTTTAATTTAGAAAGAGGTGGACATATTTATAGTAGAATTTCTAACCCAACAGTTGGTGTATTAGAAGAGAGAGTTGCTTCACTTGAGGGTGGTACAGCAGCATTGGCTACATCCTCAGGAATGAGCGCAATATTTTTGACAGTAATGACGTTATGTGAAGCAGGTGACCATTTAGTTGTATCATCCCAACTTTACGGAGGTACTGTAAACTTATTTAGATTAACTTTACCTAAATTTGGAATTAAATGTACATTTGTTAAACCGAGAGATACTGAGGGATTTAAAAAAGCCATTCAAAAGAATACAAAAGGTATTTTTGGAGAACTCGTTGGAAATCCAGGTAACGAAATAATGAACATGCCTGAAATTGCTAAAATTGCTCATGATGCTGGAATTCCATTAATGGTTGATGCAACTTATCAAACTCCTTATTTATGTAAACCATTTGAGCATGGTGCTGATATAGTAATACATTCGCTTACAAAATGGATGGCAGGACATGGATCTTCAATGGCAGGAATATTAGTTGAAGGTGGAAAATTTGATTGGATGCAAAATGATAAATTTCCAACTATGACAAAACCTTATGATGGATATCATGGATTATCTTTTGCCGAAGAATTTGGCCCAACAGCTTTTACAATGAAAGCTAGAGCTGAGGGCATGAGAGACTTTGGTCCTTGTTTAAGTCCTCAAAATGCATGGAATGTTTTGCAAGGTATAGAAACTTTGTCAGTAAGAATGAAAAAACATTGTTCTAATGCAGAAGAAATGGTTAAATATTTATCAAACCATGAAAGTGTTGCTTGGGTATCACATCCAAGTGTCCCAGATCATCCAGATCATGAATTAGCAAAAAAACTTTTGCCAAATGGAAGAGGTTCAATGATTGCGTTTGGTATCAAAGGTGGGAAAGATGCTGGTGTTGCATTTATTAATAATGTAAAATTAGCATCACATTTGGCAAATGTAGGGGATACAAGAACTTTAGTTATCCATCCTGCATCTGGAACCCATTCACAAATGGATGAGGCAACTTTGAAGTTTGCTGGGTTGTCCCACGACATGATTAGATTATCAGTAGGTATTGAGGACATTGATGATATAAAAAATGATTTCGAGATTGGTTTTAGAGCATCAAGAAAACCAAGACTTGTTTCAAATCAATGAAATTCAAAGTAAATGGGCATGAGGTTTTCGCCTCTACTGGTGGAAGGCCGTTTGATAAAAAAAAACCACTAATTATATTTGTTCATGGTAGTGGCTTAACCCATATGACCTGGGTTCTTCAAACAAGATATTTTGCATTTCATGGATATAACTCTTTAGCAATTGATCTTCCCGGACATGGCTTGTCTAGCGGTAAAAGTCTTAAATCAATTGAGGATATGGCAGATTGGGTAAGCGATGTAATTGATGCTGTTGGTCATAAAGAAGCTTCCTTGGTAGGACACTCACAAGGATGTTTGGTAACAGTGGAATGCACTGCAAGGTATCCTAACAAAATTAAAACTTTAAGTTTGATGGGTGGAGCTGGTGCTATACCAATGAACCCAGAGCTACTTTCATTAGCTGAAAATAATGATCCTAAAGCAGTAGACTTAATGATGGATTGGGCACATGGTCCAGCTGGTCACTTTGGCGGTCATCCAGTACCTGGACTTTACCATATCAACACAGGAACAATGCTTGCAAAATCTAGAACAATACAGAATACATTAGGTGTAGACTTTCGAGCTTGCGATAATTACAAAAATGGTTTTGAGGCCGCAAAAAAAATTAAATGTCCTACTCTATCAATTTTAGCAACTGATGACAAAATGTGTCCTGTTAAAGAGGGAAAAAAATTAGCTTCGTTAATAGACGGTAGTCAAGTTGATATAATTGATAACTGTGGTCACATGATGTTATTAGAAGAAGCAGACAGAGTATTAACTGTACTTAAAAAATTTATAACCACAAATTATCCCCCATTATCAAGTTAAATTTAAGCTTGATTGTATTTTTTCATTTTAGTTTAATGCATATTTAAACAGAAGGGGAAATATGAGTAAAAATAAACATCCAGAAACAATCGCATTACATGGTGGAGATTACAGAAGTGATCCAGCTACAACAGCAGTAGCAGTACCGCTATACAGAACAACATCTTATCAATTTAATGATACAGATCATGCAGCAAATTTATTTGCACTAAAAGAATTTGGAAACATATACACAAGAATTATGAATCCAACAAATGATGTACTTGAAAAAAGAGTTGCAGCTCTTGAAGGTGGGCTTGCAGCAGTAACCGTTGGTTCAGGACAAGCAGCATCAACATTTGCAATAATGAATGTTTGTCAATCAGGTGATAACTTTATAAGTTCAACTGATTTATATGGAGGAACTGTTAATTTATTTACTCATACACTTAAAAAATTAGGTATCGAGTGTAGATATGCAGATCCCTCAGATCCAAGTAATTTTGAAAAATTAATTGATGATAAAACGAGATGTTTTTATGCAGAGACCTTACCCAATCCATACTTAAGAGTATTTCCAATTAAAGAGGTTTCAGACATAGGCAGAAAACATAATATTCCATTAATAATGGATAATACTGCAGCACCTGTAATTTGTAAGCCTTTAGAACATGGGGCTGCTGTTGTAGTTCACTCACTAACAAAGTTTATTGGAGGCCACGGAACAGTAATTGGTGGAGCTCTTGTAGACGGTGGGAATTTCGACTGGACAAAAGATCCAAAAAGACAACCATTATTTAATGAGCCTGATGCAAGTTATGGGGGAGCAAAATGGGGTGAAGTGGTACCTCAGTTAACAGGTGCAAATGTTTCATTTGCTGTAAGAGCAAGAGTATGTCTTCTCAGAGATTTAGGAGCTCCATTAGCACCAGATAATGCATGGGGAATAATCCAAGGTCTAGAAACTGTACCATTAAGAATGAAACAACATTGTTCTAATGCAGAAAAAGCTGTTGCATTTTTACAAAAACATAAGAATGTAGAAAGAGTCATCTACCCTACTCTTCATAAAGGAGAAATTGCTGAAAGATCTAAAAAATATATGAAGGGTGGTAATGGAGCACTTGTAGGTATTGAGGTTAAAGGTGGCGTAGAAGCAGGTAAAAAATTTATTGAGTCATTAAAAATGTTTTACCATGTTGCAAATATTGGAGATGCACGAAGTTTAGCTATACATCCTGCAACTACTACTCACAGTCAATTAACTGAAGAGGAACTTTTAGCAGCAGGTGTAACACCTGGATATGTAAGGTTATCAATAGGCATTGAGCACCCAGACGATATTATAGCTGATCTAGATCAAGCCTTAGGAGCTTCTGGAAAACCTAGTTTGAAAGCTGTAAGTTAGACTTTGTATTTATAAATAAAAAATAGATACATGACGCAACTAAAAAAATAGAACTTATTTGGTGCATAGATGCAATTAATATCTGTGCGCCATATAGTAAAGTAAATATTCCTAAAACAATCTGTAAAGTTATAAAAATGCCTAAAATATTAATTGACAAATATAAGTCAGTCTTTTTATTTCTGTAAATATAAAATAATAAATAGAGATAAAATAATCCTATTATATAAGCTAATTTTCTATGTATAAATTGTACCAGAGATGGATCACTAAAAGCAGAAAATTTAAATAAATTAACAATACTATTATCATCTGGAAAAATTGAGTTACCCATTAACGGCCAGGAATTATAAATTTTGCCTGCATCCATTCCTGAAACAAATGCACCAATAGTAATTTGCAAGAAGACTAAAAAAAGAAAACTAAATGGAAAAATTATATTAATTGTATTTTGAGAGTTTTTTTTAAATTTAATTTTTAAATAATTCCAAAAAATTAAAGATAAAATAAAAAAAGCTATTAGCAAATGTATTGATAATCTAAAATGACTAACATCTATTCTATCAATTAGACCGCTACTTACCATATACCACCCTATAAACCCTTGGAAGCATATTAAAGCAAAGATGAAATAAAGGTTTATTAATTTTTTAAATTTAATTTTAAAGCTAAAATATATTAGTGGTATTAGAAAAGCTAAGCCTATTAATCTTCCCATAAATCTATGAGCCCATTCCCACCAAAAGATAACTTTAAATTCTTGCATTTTCATATCGTAATTTTGCAATTTAAATTCTGGTATCTGTTTATATAAATCAAAATACATAATCCATTCTGAATTATTAAGTGGAGGTAAGAAACCAGAAAATAATTGCCATTGGGTAATTGACAAACCAGAATCAGTTAATCTTGTTAAACCACCAACAACAATCATGGCAGAAATAATCCAAAACATAGTGATAAGCCATATTGAAATTTGATTATTAACCTTTAGATTTTCACTATACATAGATGGATAAATATAATAATTTTTTAATTATCCAAATATATAAATGTCGCCATTAAAAAAAGAAAAGCTTAGTAAAATAAGAAAAGAATTAGATAAATTAGACGATTCGTTAATAAAAATAATAAAGAGAAGAACCAACCTTGTTAAAAGAGTACTTGCGCTTAAAGAAAGAAAAAATCAAATAGTTGATCAAAAAAGAATTAGTTTAATTTTAAAAAATATAAAAAAAAAATCACTTAAGAATAATATTGATCCAAAAATCACTAATAAGATTTGGAAAAACATGATCTATGCATATATAGATTTCGAACGAAGAAATTTTACTAAAAAAAGGTAAATTATTTACTGTGGGGAGGAAGTTTTTTTTCTATAAAAACTTCATGTTTTCTTGTTGCTGGGTTATATTTTTTTGCTTTTAATTTAACTTTCGCTTTTTCACCACCTGCAGGTTTTTTAACATAATAGAAAAAAGGGCTATCAGGTTTTGCCTCAGGAACTAATCTAACTTTTACGTGAGTTTTTTTTGCCATTTTGACTCTTTAATACATTTATTATGTTTTTAATGTTGTTAATTTTTGTTCTAATAACATTATTGTGTCTTATAGTCTTATTGTATATTTCGTCAATATCAGAATTTTCAGAATTTAAAACTTTTTTAACTCCTATTAATGTCATACCCTTGTCTTTTAGAAGATATTTGATTTTTTTTAGAACATTTATTGAATTTTCATCATAATATCTTCTATTTCCTGAAAAAATTTTCGGTTTTATTTGTTTAAACTGTTTTTCCCAAAAGCGAATTGTATGTGTAGATAATGATCCTTTTTTTTTATCAATTAGATTCAATATTTTAGCTACTTCCCCAATAGTTTTATATTTACTGTTTCCCCTTGAACTATGCATCGTTGTTAATGAAATCTTTAAACTCCTTTGAAGCTTTAAAAAGAATAACATTCCTCTCAGAAATTATTTTTGTTTCCTTTGTTTTGGGATTTCTTCCTATTCTTTGTTTTTTTTTTCTTAATAAAAATGTACCGAATTTAGCAATCTTAACCTTATTATGTTTAATTATATTTTTCAGGATAATCTCAAAAATGTCTTCTAATAAAACTTCATTAATTTTTTTAGAAAAACCTATTTGCATATAGATTGAATTTATAATTTCTTTTTTGGTTAAATTTGTTCTCACTTATAAAATATTTTGTTTTATTTGATCTATTAATTTACCTCTAATAGTTTTTTCACAAACTTTTAATGAATTTGCAAAACCAATTGAATCAGTTGCACCATGGCTCTTAATAACTGGTTTATCCAAACCAAGCAATATGGCTCCATTGTATAATCTAGGATCTAATTTTTTCCTAAAAGAATTTAGATTTTTAAAATTTATTAAAGAAGATATCTTTCCAATTAAAGATGATGATAAAGCTGATTTTAATTCACTTATTATAAAATTGGATGTACCTTCAGCAGTTTTTAGAGCAATATTTCCTGTAAATCCATCAGCGACTATTACATTTACGTCTCCATCCATTATATTATTACCTTCTATATATCCCTTAAAACGAAAAAGTGAATATTTTTTGTCATTTAATAATTGATATGTTTCTTTAATTACTGCATTTCCTTTTAATTCTTCAGATCCTATATTAAGCAATGCAACATTAATTTTTTCTTTATCAAATAATGCTTTGTGCAATGCAGAACCCATAATTGAAAAATCTACTAAATTTTTTGAGCTACATTCAATATTAGCACCTAAATCCAAGACTACATTCATGCCTTTTCTGCTTGGCCAGAGTGCTGATAAAGCAGGCTTATCAATATTTTCAATCATATTAAGATTTAATTTTGAGATTAAAAAAAGTGCTCCTGTATTTCCAGCAGAAACTATGGCATGAGCTTCATCATGTTTTAAGGACTCGATTGATAGCCATAGACTTGTTTGCTTACCTCTCTTAGCAGCTGAAAGAGCAGTATCTTCACCTTGAACAACTTTATCTGTATGAATAATTTGAAACAGTTCACTTGAAATATTAAATTTTTTAACAAGTGGATCGATTAGGTTTTTATTACCAAAAATTTTGTAATAGACATTATCACTTGTCCTTGAATGTATACTAATGCCTTTAATTATTTTATGAGGAGAGTCATCACCGCCCATTGCGTCAATGGCGATTATTATTTTATTACTCATAAATATTAATCTTTTGGATCTAAAACTTGTCTTCCTTTATAGAAACCTGTCTTTAAATCTAAATGATGTGATAATCTATATTCACCAGACTTTTTATCCTCAACAATGTTCTTTGGAGAAACTTTTAAATGAGATCTCCTTTTACCAGATCTTGATTTTGTAGTTTTACGTTTTGGTACAGCCATAATTAAAATTTAAGGTCTAATATATCTTTTGTAAAGATTTTTAAAGGATTATTTAATAAAAAATCTCTATATTTATCAAAATAACTAACAAAAAAATCACTATTATCTTTTATATTTATGAATTCATCAAACAAGGACATTTTAGATGATTTATCCATATTATCCCAAGATTCAATTTTTTCTAAAATTAAGTAAAATAAATTAACATAATCTTTCATTTTTTTATTTACAGAAACATCGCCATAACCAATTTCACGAATAGATAGTTCAATTTGCCTAATTATAAAATCAAACAAATCTTGAGATTCATCAATCGATATTTGACTTTTATAAAATTTAACAAAAAAACTGTAATGAAACAAAAGAATAATTAATCTATCAGAAAATGTATCGTTATTTTTTAAATTTAGATAAAGATTTTTATTTCTAGTTAATTTAATTAAATTATTGTAAATGTTTAGATAATTACTTTTCATATGAAATATATTTTATATTTTTCAGTATTTTTGTTTACACTTAATTGTTCAATAAATAAAGTTTCAAATATACATGGTTTCAGATCATTAGATACTAAGTCTGAAAAGATCCTGATATCCAAAACTAACAAAAATGATGTAAGAGACATTTTAGGACCCCCATCCTCTATAAGTAATTTTGATGACATTTGGTTTTATATTGAAAGAAAAAAAACTAATCAACAAATTTTAAAGTTAGGTAAAAAAAAAATATCTAAAAATAATGTACTTTTATTAAAATTTGATACTATGGGTTTGGTTGTTTCTAAAGAAATTATAGATATAGATGATATGAACGAAATAAAAATTGCTGAAAAAAAAACTACCAAAAAATTTAAACAAGATAATACTATATACAACATATTCTCGACATTAAGAGAAAAAATAAATGCTCCTACTAGAAATAGAAAAAAATAATGGCGGTCCCTAGGGGAATCGAACCCCTCTTTCATGGATGAAAACCATGTGTCCTAACCGATAGACGAAGGGACCAGTGGTGGATCTTTTATTGTAATTTTTTCAAATAATCAAGTAAGTGAAACCTCTTTTTTTACTAGTTTTAATCCAGATTTATTATGAGTAATAATTGTCTCAGTAATGAACTTATTGTTTTCCTTAATTACACCATTCATTAAATCACCAGAAGTAATACCTGTTGCACAAAAAATACTTTCACCCTTGACTATTTCATTAATTTCATATTTTTTGCTTAAATCTTTTATACCCATTTTATAGGCTCGATTTTTGTCTTCTGCTGTTTTGAATAAGAATCTGCCTTGAAAATTGCAATTTAAAGAGTCTAAAGCTGCTGCCACTATAACTCCTTCTGGGCCTCCGCCAATACCCATAAAAATATCCACATTAAATTTTTTATCTGAAACAAGTAAAGCTCCAGAAACATCACCATCTGTTATAAATTTTATATTTACGTTAAGTCTTTTTAACTCTTTAATAATTTCTTTATGTCTAGGTCTATCAAGAATGCATACTGTTATGTCTGAATTTTTTTTTTTTGAAATTTCTGAGTAAATATTAATATTTTTTTCTACTGTAAAATCAATATCTAAAGATCCTCTTGGAATATGGTTGCCAGTAACAATTTTATACATATATGTTTCTGGAGCGTTAATTAAACAATCCTTTTCTGCAACTGCTAATACAGACATTGAACCAGGAAGATTTTTTGCAACAAAATTTGTGCCTTCAACTGGATCTACAGCTATATCTATTTCAGGTCCATTTCCATTTCCAAGTATTTCACCTATATAAAGCATTGGAGCTTCGTCAAGTTCTCCCTCGCCTATTACAACTTTACCATTTATATCTAATTTATTTAATTGATCTCTCATTACATCAGTTGCAGCTTTGTCTGCCAATATTTTTTCATTTTTGCCTATGTATGGGTAACAAGCTATTGCTGAATTTGAGGTTATTTCTATAAGATTATTTAATAATTCTTGCGATAACTTCATTAATTATGTTTTAAATTCACTTTCACTTTTTCCTTCTTCACTTTGTAATTTATATTCAAATTCTCTTAATCTTTTATAAACACTTGCTAATTCAATAATTGTTGGCCATGCTTTTAAAATATATTGCATTGAACCCTCTACACGACCAAAAGCTCTTATAATTTGTTGCATTACTCCCAAAGTAACAGCTCCTGCTACTATTGCAGGGGCAAGAAAAACATACGCCGATAATACATTGGCCTGTAAGTAAGCTATTCTGCCTATATTAAAATATAGATACCTTATATAACTTAAAAAATGAATACTTCTAACTCCATCAAATAATTCTTCGATGGATTTTGGTCTTACTGTTCCATCGTCTTCCGCTATTACCAAAATTTTCCTATAAGCTGCTTCTTTTTTTTGAAGATCATACTCCACACCGACTAATCTTAGAATTAAGCCTAGAATAATTAAAAAAATTGTACCACCAATAGACCAAATAAGAGCTCCAACAATTAATCCATATTCCCAATCACCAAAAAAGAAAATTGGAATACCAATACTTAGTCCAAATAAAATTGGCATGAATTCAACTAATATCATTATTGCTTCTATTAAACTTGTTCCCAAAGACTCCATTATTCTAGAGAATTTTATCGTATCTTCTTGAACTCTTTGAGATGCTCCCTCAATCTTACGAGCCTTTTCATATACGCTATGATAGTATTCGACCATAGCTGTTCTCCATCTAAATAAATAGTGTGACGTAAAATAGCTTACAATAACAGCTACACCAACATACATTGCTGCAAGTACAATAAATGAAAACAAACTAGCCCAATATTCTTCTATAGTAATTGCATTTGGAGCCCCTAGTGCCTTCTGAATCATATCATAAAATTCACCAAACCACTCATTTATTTTAACATCAATTTTAACTTGAACCCATAGTGATGATAGAATTATCAATGACCCTATCCAAGACCATAGATACCATTTTTTTATAGTAAAAAATCTAAACATTATTTTATAAAATTATCCGCATAAGATTTTTTAGTTATCTTTCTTTTTTGAGGTTCAATAACTTCAAAAAGAATATTATTTTTTTTTGCATACTCTATGGCTAAATCTTTTGATTTGAATTCTAAATTTAATTCTGAATAAGTATCGGATGAACTTTCCCATCCCATTAGTGGATTTTTGCCAGGATCTTCAGTTATAAATTCTATAATCCATTTATCAAACTTTTTAAGACCAGATTGCATGGCTGTTTTAGAAGGTTTGTAAATTTTTGCTTTTTTCATAAATAATGGTCGGGGCGGCAGGATTTGAACCTGCGACCCTCTGGTCCCAAACCAGATGCGCTACCAGGCTGCGCTACGCCCCGATTGGTGTACTAATACAGTAGATAAAAAAAAATTCAAAGTATAAAAACACGTTTTAAAAAGAATTTTAAACATTTATACTATATAAGAAGATTTATGATCATTAATTGTGAGTGTGGGAAAAAAAAATTTAATATTGATAGCAGTCTAATACCTGAAGAAGGTAGATTATTAAAGTGTGGGAGTTGCAGCAAAATTTGGCATTATACGCCTGTTTTTGAAACTAAAAATGATGAAGATTTAGATGTTAAAATAGATGAAAATATTATTAAAAATGATGTGCATTCTAATGAAGTAATAAATAATGAGAATTTTACTGATACCAATCAAGGTGTATTATCTGAAGAAAACACTGAAGATGAAAAAATAGATATAAAAGATGAAAAAGAAAATGAGAAAAAAGATGGAAAAATAAAAATTTTATTAATTTATTTTATTATAATTCTTATATCTTTATTAGGCTTTATATTTTTACTCGATACATTTAAGTCATATTTATTAAGTATATTTCCAGGTATAGCGCCTTTTTTTGATAGTTTTTATCAAACTGTTTTAGATTTTAAACTTTTTATAAAAGACCTTGTTAACTAAATATGATACAAAAAATTACAAAAGGGTTTACATCATTTTTTAAACTTGAGGCGGCAAGTGGAATAGTACTTCTTTTTGCAGCTGTAATAGCATTGGTTATAAGTAATTCAGAACTATCAAATCTATATTTTTCAACTTTAGAAAGATATTTATTTATTGGAATAAATAATTTTGGTCTTAAACTTTCTGTTCTGCACTGGATAAATGATGCATTAATGGCAATCTTTTTCTTTTTTGTAACACTTGAAATTAAAAGGGAATTTTTACAAGGAGAGCTGTCTAATATTAAACAAGCTTTACTTCCTATAATTGCGGCAGTTGGTGGAATGGTAGTTCCAGCGTTAATATATGTATTTATAAACCTGGGAGATGGAGAAACATTGAAAGGTTGGGCAATACCTTCAGCTACAGATATAGCTTTCTCATTAGGTGTATTATCATTATTGGGTAAGAGAGTGCCACTCTCACTAAAAGTTTTTCTAACAGCCTTAGCAATTATAGATGATTTAGGAGCAATAGTTATAATAGCTCTATTCTATTCTGGTGATTTAAGTATTAAATATTTATCTTTAATGTTGTTAACATTTATTATTCTATTAGTTATTAATAAATTTAAAATAAAAAAATTTCTCCCTTATTTGATAGTTGGAATTTTCCTTTGGGATTTTACTCATAACTCAGGAATTCACGCAACTATAGCTGGTGTATTACTAGCAATGACAATTCCTCACAGAAAAAAAGATAAAGATTTTTCACTTTTGATTAAAGTAGAGCATGCAATAAGTCCTTATGTTGCATTTGGAATAATGCCTATTTTTGCTTTTGCAAATGCTGGCGTGTCTTTAGAGGGTTTATCTTTTTCGTCATTATTAGATAAAGTTCCATTAGGTATTGTTTTAGGGTTATTTGTTGGAAAACAATTAGGCGTTTTTGTTTTTTCATACATATCGATTAAATTAAAAATTGCCCAAATGCCTAGTAATACCAGCTGGTACAATTTTTATGGTGTCGGTGTTTTAACTGGAATTGGTTTTACAATGAGTTTATTTGTTGGAAATTTAGCGTTTGCAGAAAGTATGCAATACATGGATGGTGTAAAAATTGGGGTTCTAACTGGGTCATTATTATCCACTTTATTTGGGTACTTTTTAATACTACTTACACCAAATAAATAATTAAAATAATGAAAAATCTTCTAGTAATTGTAGTAACTATAGCTATGTTTTTTTTTAAAAATTCATCTCATGCTGATTATGAAAAAATCTTTTATGACTTCAAAATAAATAGTATTTCAGGCGACATAATTGATTTAAATGACTTTAAAGGTAAACCTGTTTTAGTAGTGAATACTGCTAGTTATTGTGGATTTACAAAACAATATGATGACATGCAAGAGTTATGGGAAAGATATAAAGATAAAGGGTTGATTGTGCTTGGCATACCATCAAATTCTTTTAATCAGGAAAAAAAAGTAAATAGTGAAGTAAAAAAATTTTGTGAGGTTAACTTTAATATTAACTTTCCGCTTACTGAAATAACTGATGTAAAAGGTGATAATGCACATGAAATATATAAATGGGCCAAAGAAAACTACGGTAAATCTGCTGTACCGAAATGGAATTTTTATAAAATTTTAATAAATAAAGAAGGTATAATTGAAGATACATATGCATCTTTAACTAACCCAACATCAAAAAAAATTACAAAAAAAATTGAAAGTTTATTAGATTAATACTGTTAATCCATCATGTGCGGGAATTACATTTTTGGGTAATTTTTTTTTTATTTCATTATAATCGATTTCATTACTTAAATTTGTAAGAATTGCTTTCTGAGGTTTAACTTTTCTAATTAATTTTAGCACATCATCTAAATTAAAATGTGTTGGATGATAATTATATCTTAAACAATCAATAATAAAATATTTTAAATTTTTTAAATATCTTAAATCTTTACTATCTATATAGTTAACATCAGGTGCATAAGCACATTTTCTATTAATGATATAACAAATACTTTTTATTGACCCGTGATGAACCTTTAATGATTTAATAACAATCTTACTATTTTTATCATTTAATATGTGTTTATTCTTTAAAGTTTTTGCATCAAGTATTGACGGATAATTTTTGTAATCTTCAAAACAATAACCAAAGGTATTTATAAGACTTCTTTTTGTGATTAAGTCAGCATAAATAGGTATTTTTTTTCTATTTTTTAATGAGAACACTCTTAATTCATTGATTCCATGTGTTTGATCTGCATGAGCATGTGTATAAAAAACTTTATCAATATTTTTAACTTTATTTGCTAATAATTGAGATTTTAGATCTGGAGAAGTATCAATTAGTATGTTTAAATTTTTAGATCTTATTAAAGCTGAACATCTTGTACGTACATTTTTCTTATTATTGGGATCGCAGTTTCCATAATAACCGTCAATTCTAGGTATACCTAGGGAACTACCACATCCTAGAATGGTAAATTTTAATGTCATTTGTTAAAAAATAATCTATTAAAATTTTCTGTAGTTATTTTATCAAGTTCTTGGGCTTCAATATTTTTTAACTCTGATAGTTTTTTTAAGGTGTAACGTACAAAAGATGGTTCATTTTTCTTACCTCTCATTGGCTCGGGTGCTAAAAAGGGACTATCTGTCTCAATTAGTAATCTATCTAAAGGTAATTGTTTAAATGTATCTTGAAGATCATTGCTATTTTTAAATGTAATAATGCCACTGGCTGAAAAATAAGAATTTAGCTCCAATAATTTTAAAGCAAATGAAAGAGAGCCTGTGAAACAATGCATCAGAATTTTTAAATTCTTGTCTGAATTTTTTAATATTTCATAAGTTTCATCTTCAGCATTTCTTGAATGAACAATTAAAGGAAAGTTTAATTCTAATGCAGCATTAATATGATTTTTAAAACTTGTAATTTGTTTATCTTTATCACTATTATTGTAATAAAAGTCTAAACCTGTCTCTCCGACTCCAATAATTTTACTATTTGATTTAATTTTACTTATTATTTCATCTTTAGAAACTTGATCAGTGTTTGTTTCATGGGGGTGTATCCCAAAAGTTCCAAATATCATTTCATCTTTATTAACAATATCCAAAATTTTTGGGAAACCACTTAACGTTGTAGAAATTGTTAATACTTTATTAATTCCTTCTTTTTTGCATCTTGATAAAACATCTTGAATATTTCGGGCTAAAGGTTCGTGATCTAGGTGGCAGTGTGAATCAATCATTTTTTTCAATCTTTTTAAATAAGATATCTAATTTACTCAATTTGAGACCTTTTTTAAGATAATTGTTTTCTTTTATAGTTACAAAATTAATTTTTTCTTCTTTTATACCAAATATACCTAAAACTTTTAGAGATGATGATGGTATAATAGGATAAAGTAATATGGTTACTTTTCTTATTAATTCCAAAGAAACATAAATAATTGTATTCATTCTTAATTTATCATTCTTTTTTTTCCAAGGTTCTTGATCATTAAAATACTTATTTGCTGAAAATAGCTGCTCAACAATAAAATTTATGTATGAATTTACATCTTGATTATCTGAATACTTTACTAAATCATCATAATATTTAGAGTATTGATCTAAAATAATCTTATCATCCTCTGTTAGATTATCTACTTCAGGAACTTCCAAATTAGCATTCTTATCACAAAATGCCAAAACTCTTTGACACAAATTTCCATAATTATTGGCTAAATCACTGTTAATACAAGACTCTAATTTTTCTTGTGAGATATTTCCATCATTACCAAATGAAACTTCCTTGATTAAATAGTATCTTAAAGGGTCCAGACCATAATTTTCTATAATCTCAAGTGGGTCTAAAATGTTACCTTTGGATTTAGACATTTTTTCATCACCAGAAAGTATCCATCCATGACCGAATACTCTTTTTGGAGGTTCTATATCAGCAGCCAGCAAGAAAGCTGGCCAATAAATAGCATGAAATCTTAATATATCTTTTCCAATTAGATGTAGATCTGCAGGCCAAAAAGATTTGTATAAATCATCGTTATCATTTGGGTAATTTAAGGCACTTAGATAATTTGTTAAAGCATCCAACCAAACATAAATAACATGGTCTCTATTAGATGGAACTTTTATACCCCAATTAAAAGATTTTCTACTTACAGATAAATCTTTTAATCCTGATTTAACAAAACTGATAACTTCATTTTTTCTTGTTTCAGGTAGTATAAAATTTGGATTTTTGTTATAAAACTCAATTAATCTATCTTGCCAATTTGATAATTTGAAAAAATAAGACTCTTCTTCTACCCACTCTACTTTAGAACCTGAACTAATTGATTTTTTTGTACCGTCTAAGTCTTCAATTTCATTTTCTGTGTAAAATGCTTCATCTGATACTGAATACCAACCAGAGTATTTGGATAAGTAAATTTCACCTTTTTTTTCTAAAATATTCCAAAGATTCTCAACGGATTTAGAATGTCTTTTCTCAGTAGTTCTTATGAAATCATTATTAGATAAATTTAATGTATCAGATAAATCTCTAAAGGTTTTACTAATTTCATCACAAAATAATAAAGGATCCATTTTTTTTTCTTCTGCAGCTCGTTGTATTTTTTGTCCATGCTCATCTGTTCCCGTTAAAAAATAAACTTTAAAACCCTGTATTCTTTTTAATCTTGCAAAAAAATCAGCAATAATACTTGAATAAGCATGGCCCATATGCGGTTTTGCAGATGGATAATAAATTGGTGTTGTAATGTAGTAATTTTTATTCACTTAATAATTTATCATTAAATTCTAGAAAAAAAGACTCAAAATCTAAGTTATATTTTTTAACAAAAGAAAGTTTTAGATAAAAATATTTTTTTATTTTAAATGAAATTTTCTTAGATATGTTTATATTTTTATAGAAAAAAAGTTCAATAAATAAATTTAAATATTCCTTTATAAAATCATTTGATGTGTATGATTTATTTTTTATTATATAGGACAATAGATCCTCTATAGAGTTATCTTTAATTGATAAATCATTACTTTCTAAAAAGTTTACTAATGATATTAAAAAAGATGGAGAGTTATAATAGTTAACAAAATCTAAATTAATATCCTTATATATATCATTATTAAAGTGGTAATTTACAATCTCTATTACTTCTTGATTTAGTAAATTTAATTTAAATTCTTGACATCTTGATTTAAGAGTTTCCAAAGTTTTAAATTCTGAATTATTGATTAAAATAAAGTATATTTTGTTATTTGGTTCTTCAATTGATTTTAATAAAGCATTAGCAGAGTTAATTCCTAATAGATTAATATTTTCAATAATTATAAACCTTCTGCCGTTATTGAAAGAAGTTTGATTAGTAAATTGAGTCATATCTCGAATTTGATCTATATCAATTATTTTTTTATCGTTTTTTTTATAAATCCTGAGAACATTTGGATGTGAGTTAGAGGATATAAGTTTAGATATATCATTACTCAAATTATATTCATAATTTTTTAAATTATAAGATAGTTTGCTATCTTTTAAATAAAAATAATTTAAAAAGTGATTTACAAATAGTTTTTTTCCAATTCCTTTTGGACCATTTAATAAAATTTTATTGGGAAATTTTTGTATCTGATCAAGATAAATAAATTCATTAAAAAGAGACTTATGACCAATTATTTTACTTATCTCACTCATTTACTTTAAAATTTTCTTAATTTTATCAATTAATTTATTTTCAATTATTTTTATATTATCTTTATTTGTATCTAAGATTAGATATTTAGACTTATTTTTATTAGCAATTTTTAAAAAACCTCTTTGAACTTTATTATAAAAATTATAATCAAAATTATCGTATTTATTTTTATTTTTTCTCAACTTTAGTCTATTCAGCATATTTTTTTTATTTACAATACTTAAGAAAGTAAAGTTTGGTCTTAGATTGCCTAATAAAAAATTGTTCATTTTTAAAATTAAATTTTTATCTAGTTTCATTCCATAATGCTGATAAGCTAATGTTGAGTCTATAAATCTGTCAATTAATATAACTTTTTTTTTATAATTTTCTTTTAGAATTTTATCTATATTTTCTGATCTAGAAGCCATTAGCAAAAATAAATCTGTTTTATTGCTTAATGCTGATTTTTTATTCAGCATTAAAGATCTTAATTTCTCAGATAGATTTGTGCCGCCCGGTTCTCTAAAGGATAAATATTTAATTTTGTTTGTTTTTAAATATTTAATCACTTTTTTTAAGCTAGTGGATTTTCCTGAAGCCTCTATACCTTCAAATACTATTATGGGATATTTAGACATCACCCCAGATTAAGAAATTTATAGAGGAAATAAATCTAGAGAAAATATTTTGTCTTTTTACATCTTCAAAGGCTAATAGATCGTATTCTCCTATCTCGTTGTCTTTATATAATATTTTAACTTTACCTATTATTTCATTTTTTAATATTGGAGCTTTTATGGGTCCTTTATAATTAACTAATACTTTTAAATATTTTTTTTTTGCTTTGGGAATTGTTTGATATACATCTTCATTTATATACGATTTAATTTTTTTTTGTGTTCCCTGCCAAACATCTAATTCATCAAATATTTCCTCTTTTTTTGCAATATTGATTGTATCAAAATTTGTCAAACCATATGTTAGTAATTTAAGTGACTCTTTTGATCTTGAATTTTTTGATACAAAACCACTCCCAACTGCAATTATTCTTCTTTCATTCCTTTTTATAGTCGAGGCTAGTGAATACTTTTCATACGCAAGATATCCGGTTTTAATTCCATCAACTCCAATATTTTTATAAAGTAGAGGATTACGATTACCTTGTTTAATTGGATCACCTCCGGTTCTATCCCATGTAAATTCGGTTTCTTTGTAATAGTCATAATAATTTGGGTAATTCTTTATCAAATAATTTGACATAATTAATATATCTCTAACAGTTGATAAATTATCTGGGGCATTTATTCCTGATGAATTAGAAAAGTTAGTATTTTCCATACCAATTTCCCTAGCTTTTTCAGTCATCATAATTGCAAACTCTTCCTCTGTTCCAGCAATACCTTCAGCGAGTGCAATACAAGCATCATTACCTGACGAAACAATGATTCCTCTTAATAAATTTTCCACAGATATTTCATCTCCAACCATTATAAACATTGAGGAATATCCTGCTTGAGACAATCTCCATGCATTTTCAGAGACTAAAAACTTATCATCTAAAGATAATTCACCACTTTTAAGTAAATCAAAAGCTATAATCGAAGTCATAATTTTTGTCATAGACGCAGGAAAAATTTGTCGGTCGGCATCTTTTTCATACAATATTTTGCCTGACAAATAATCTTGAACAATGGCAGTTCTTGCATTTACATCAAAGTTAGCAAAAACTGGTTTTATCAAGAATGATAAAATTATTAATGTTAATGACAAATTCTTTATTCTCATAATTTAATTATTTCAATACTATCAAATTCAAGATTTTCGACGTTTTGAAATCCTTTCTTTAATTTTTCAAAATCTTTATATGGTCCTTTATAAACTCTAAAATTATTTTGTGACAACTTTTTGATTAAGATATTCTCAATCTTATATTCTTCAAATAACCTTTTTTTTAACATAACAGCAGAATCTTCAAAATAAAAATCAGCAAATTTAATTATATAATTAAAATTTGTTACAAAATTATTAGTTTTAGACTCTTTAATTTCAGTTTCTAGACTTATGCTCTGAACCATTATATCATCAACTGGAGCTTTATTAGCAACTTGTTTCTCTTCATCAAATGTTTTTACATCATTTGCAACATATAAATTGTTAGAATTGATAGTTTCAATATACACATAAGGTTCATTAGGATTGATCGATAGTTCACTAACAATCCTCTTTGTTATTACTGAATTATAAAAAGCAGGCAAATCAGTTTTGTTTTTAACAATAGTCATTAAAGATTTTCCATTAATTATATTAGTTATTCTAACAGGTGTACCAGTAGGTAGGTTAGGACTTAATATATTTAGTGATGTATTATCTAAATTATTTTCCAAAGAGTTATTTACATCCTCATCATATATCAATGCAAAACCTTTATTAGAATAAACAATATTAATTATTTCTTTTTTTTCATTTTTGTCTGATGACAGTTTAATTTTATCTTTTTTAACAACTTTTTTTATATCTACAGGTTTATTTTTAATATTTATATTTTTTGAATGATGCTCACAGGCAAATAAAGTTAAAAGTAAAAGATATAAAATATATTTAAATTGCATTTTTGAATTTGTTTTTTAGTGTGCATACAGCTAATGCAAATCTTAAAGATCTATTCCATTTTAAAATTAATTCATAATTATCAAAAACTAAATAGGCTGGAGTTAATTTTTGTGCATCAGGTATAATGTCATAATCAGGGGTCACAATTGCAGCTTTCAAATTATCAAGGTCATTAAGTTTTTCACTATTTTTAATATACTTCTTTAAATAGGAAATTTTATTTTTATGCTTAATTTGTTTTGCAGATGTATTTAGATATTTATGGGGTGTTTCGTCAACAAGCTCAACTTTGAAAAAACATGGAGCGCTGTTATCCCAGCCTATCTTATTTAAGTAATTAGCAGCAGAAGCAAATGAGTCTTCGATACTCTTTAAATTTATAGTTTCATCTTTATTATAATCGATTGCATAGTTTTTAATTGTAGAAGGCATAAATTGAAAATTACCAAAGGCTCCTGCCCATGAACCTAAGTAATTATTTGGATTTATAATTCCCTTATCAAATAAAATTAAAAGTGTAAGTAGTTCTGATGTGAAGAATTCACTTCTTCTTTTATCATAACTTAAAGTTGCTAATGATGAGACTATATCCATTTTGCCTAAATAATTACCAAAATTTGTTTCAATACCCATAAGTGATAAAAGTAAACTCTTATCAACAGAAAATTCTTGAGTAATTTCATCAATTTTTGTTTTGTTAATTTTGTAAATTTTTAAACCAGAATTTACTTTTTTATTATTAGCTCTTTTTGAAATATATGTTTTAGTATCTTCATAGAATTCTGGTTGGTATCTATCATATTGTATAACATTTTTTAAAAAAATAGATTTATCAACGGTACTTTCGATTATTTTTAAACTCACCCCTTTTTCTAAAGCAATTATTTTAAAATTTTTTTTCCATTCATTGAATTCAGAGTCATTTGCATAAGCATTTAAGTTAATTAAAATAAAAAGAAAAAAAACATAAATTTTAATTTTTTTCATAAATATCTTTCAGATATATAAATACAGCAATCCATATTAAAATAAAACTAACTAACTGATTTATATTAAATTGCTCATTATAAATGAAAAAGCCAAGAATAAATTGCAAAGTTGGAGTAATATAAAAAATCATTCCAGCCGGACCCAGGCCCGCCAATTCAACACCTCTTACATACAAAAAAAGAGGAATCACCGTCATTGGGCCCGCCAACATTAGCAATGGCATCAAAGAAGGATTTGATAAACTGAAATCGTTGTAATTATTTATAGTTATAAAATAAAATGCAACTAATACAAAAGGAAGTATATACAAACTTTCTACAAGAAGTCCAGTATCAGTTTCTACGTTAATTTTTTTTCTAAATAAATTATAAAAACTCCAACTTAAGGCTACAATTAAACCTACCCATGGAATTGAATTAAAATCTATTATCAATAAATAACTGACAGAAATAATTACTATCAAAATCGAAATTTTTCCTTTTTTTGTAATAGGTTCTTTAAAAAAAAAATTGCCTAGAAAAACACTTATGATAGGCATGATAAAATAACCAAAGCTTGCATCGATTATTTTATCCACGCTAACAGCATAAATCCATACACCCCAATTTATAAAAATTAAAAAACCAGAAACAAATAGAATAAATAATTTCTCTTTATCATTAAAAATTTTTTTTAAAATTCTCCATTTAGAAAATAAAAAAGTAGTAATTATTAATACACAAGTTGTCCAAACACTTCTATGTATTAATACTTCTACGTGCCCCGCAAAAGAAATATGTTTGAAGTAAATAACACCGAAAAAACCCCACCAAAAAGAACCAAAGGATGTAAGTAAAACTCCTTTATTAAAATTTTTATTGTTCATTTTTAAATATCTGAATATTTTGACTTAATACTTAAGTCATTTTATTGTTGAAATATATATTAATAATAATAAAACCTTGCACACGGAGAGATGGCTGAGCGGTTGAAAGCATCGGTCTTGAAAACCGACAAAGGGGCAACTCTTTCCTGGGTTCGAATCCCAGTCTCTCCGCCATTCATTTAAAATCAATCAACATCTTTAATATTTGATTATTTTTAAATATCATTTTCTTCTTTGAAATTTTAATAATGTCTTCATCACTCATATTAACTAATTTATCTAGATCAACTAAATCATCAAATGATAATGAATCAATAATAGATTTTACAAAACTACTGACAAATATATCCATTTCTTTTGTACCTCGATATTGAGATCTATAAATAATCTTATTAATTAAATTTTGTTTGTTTGAATTCATTCTTTATAAACATATATATATATTTAATGAGTAATTTTGAATATTTATTGTCACCTATTAATAAAATTAAGGGTGTTGGTAAAAAAACATTAAGTTCATTCAACAAAAAAAAAATTTTTACAATTTTTGACCTATTATGGCATTTACCAATATCAAGAATTGAAACTGCTGAAGATACAGAGATTGATAATTTGCAAGTAGGAAAAAATTACAATATTAAAGTAATACCAATTAAATATAATTTTCCTCGAATTAGAAATTTACCCAATAAAGTAATATGTGAAAAAAATGGAGTAAAATTAGACTGTATTTTTTTTAATAGTTACGAAGGTTATATAAAGAAAATATTACCATTAAATGAGGAAATAATAATACATGGTAAGGCAAATAACTTTAGAAATAAATTTCAATTTGTAAACCCAACAACAAAAAAGACTAATGATTTAAATATTACAAATGAAGATAGTAAATATAGTCTTTCTGATGGGTTAACATTAAATAAATACAATCAAGTAATAAATAGTGTTTTTCAAAATTTACCTGAATTAGAAGAATGGTTGCCAAAAGAAGTGTCAGATTTATTTGATAATTTATCATGGAGGGAATGTATTATCAAAATTCATAAGGAGGAAATTACAAAAATTAGAGATACAAAATATTTTAAAAGACTTGTTTTTGATGAGATATTTGCAAATTTTTTACTTTCTTCTGATATCAGAAATAAAATTAAAAAAATAAAAAAAAAAAATAAAATTTTAGACTTTAAGTATCAAAACAAACTAATTAGTACTTTAAAATTTAAACTCACAACTGATCAAATAACTGCGTTAAATAATATAAATAAAGATATGCAGTCAAAACAAAAAATGTTTAGATTATTACAAGGAGATGTGGGATCAGGAAAAACAATAGTGTCTGTAATAGCTGCATTAAATGCTATAAAAGCTGGCTATCAAGTTGCAATAATGGCTCCAACAGAAATATTAGCTATTCAACATTATAAATTTATATTAGAAAATTTTAATAACTTTTGTAATCCTGAAATTTTAACGAGTAAAACTGAGTATAAAAAAAGAAAAAATATTTTAAATGATCTCTTAAATAATAAAATTGATATATTAATTGGCACTCATTCGCTTTTTCAAGAAAAAATTGCTTACTTTAATTTGGGATTAATTATTATTGATGAACAACATAAATTTGGTGTTAATCAAAGAAAAAAACTCTCAGATAAAGGAGGCAAAGATTGTGATGTACTTGTTATGTCAGCAACTCCTATTCCAAGAACAATGATGATGACTATTTATGGAGATATGGATATTTCTTTAATAAAATCTAAACCAAAAAATAGAAAACTAATTAAAACATATAGTAAAAATGAGACTAAAATTAATGAAGTTCTTAATTTTATTAAAAGTGAAATTTCAAAAAATAATCAAGTTTTTTGGGTTTGTCCCCTTATCAAAGAATCGAAAAAAATTGACCATCAGTCTGCTATAGAAAAATATAAATATTTAAGTAAAATTTTTAATGATAAAGTTGATATTATTCATGGAGCAATGAGAAAGGAGGAAAAAGATAAAGTATTAAATAAGTTTAATGATAGAAAGATAGATATATTGGTTTCAACTACAGTAATAGAAGTTGGTATCGATTTTCCGAATGCTAATGTAATCGTCATTGAAAATTCAAATAAATATGGTTTATCTCAGCTACATCAATTGAGAGGACGAGTTGGTAGAGGTAACAAAGAGTCATCGTGTATACTTATGTTTAAAGCAGGATTGAGTGAAAATGCACGCAAGAGAATAGCAATTCTCAAAAATACTAATGATGGCTTTAAAATTGCTGAGGAAGACTTAAAAATTAGAGGATATGGCGATATCTTAGGATTTAAGCAAAGTGGTTTAAAAAAATATAACCTAGCAGATCCTCTTCAACACGAGGATCTTTTCGATATTGCAGAAAAGGAGGTTAAAAAAATTGAAAAAAATAACATTAAAATAAATAACTTCAATAAACTTATCAAACTTTACGACAAAGTTGCTGTAATTAATGAGACTATTTAGTTTTAGTGTCCGATGTACCAGCCGAGACAATAAATTTTGATGCCTCTTCAAATGTCATATCTAGATATACAATCTCACTCTTAGGAAACATTAATAAAAACCCACTAGTTGGATTTGGCGTTGTAGGAACAAAAACATTTACTAATTCTGTGTTGGTTTTTTTGGAAATTTCACCTTTATTTTCTTTTGTAGCAAAACCAACTGCCCATGTACCTTTTCGAGGGTATTGAATTAGAACTACACTTTTTTTTGACCCCTTTTTAGGAGCAAATGTTTCTGTCATTTGTCCAATAGCAGAATATATAGTTCTTAAAATTGGAATTTTTTTTAATAAATCATTGAAGAGCTGTAAAAACTTCTTACCAATAAAAGAGAGTGACAAACCTCCTACAAGAGTAATAAAAATTACTGAAAGTAAGATTTCTAAACCTGGTATTGCAAAAGGTAAATAGCTATTTGGATTTATTCCTTGTGGAATTAGTTTTGATGAAATTGATATAAAAAATGTTGTAAGATATAATGTTATTCCTATTGGGACTAGGACAACAATTCCTGTAATAAAATAATTTCTTAGTCTTGCAATAAATGAAATTCTTTTTCTTCTTAGTTTAGACATATCTTTAATTGATTATAAATTACATGTAATATAAATATTAAGAAAAGTGAATAGAAGAAATTTTATATATTTAATGGGTTGTGGATGTCTTTCTGCAGGGTTACATGCATGTACTACCGCTCCGATAACAGATAGAAGGCAATTAAAATTAATTCCAGAATCAAGATTAAATGCTCAAGCTGCTCAATTATATGAAAAAGTAAAACAAAAAGCTAAATTAAGCGATGATAAAGAGAGTTTAGATAAAATTATTGGAATTGGATCGAAAATAGAAACATCAATATCAGAATACTTTTACAAGAATAATATGGATGACCCAACAGTAAACTTTTCATGGGAGTATATTTTAATTGATAATAAAAAAGTTAAAAATGCATGGTGCATGCCTGGAGGAAAAATTGCTGTTTATACTGGGATGTTGGATATTACTAAAAATGATGATGGTTTAGCAGCAGTGATGGGTCATGAGATTGCTCATGCTGTTGCAAAACATTCAGTTGAGAGAGCAAGTAGAACAGTATTATTAAATACAACAACAGGAATAATAGATATTGCTACTGGTGGTAAGTTATCTCAAGTTAATAGAACGACTGGTATGAATACAGTCGGCTTGTTATCACAAATTGGAATAATGAACCCTTTTACAAGAAAACAAGAGAGCGAAGCTGATTATTTGGGATTAATTTTTTCATCTTTATCTGGTTACGATATTAGAGAAACTACTAAAATATGGGAAAGAATGAAGAAAGCAAACAAAGGAAAGGAACCACCTGAGTTTATGAGCACACATCCATCAAATGACAGGAGAATTGAACAAATTAACAATTGGACGAACGAAATTATATTAAAATACCCACCAATTGCTTAATGTATTGGTGAGCCCTGATGGACTCGAACCATCGACCCATTCCTTAAAAGGGAATTGCTCTACCAACTGAGCTAAGGGCCCAACACGAAAATTCTTATATTGATTTTTTTATATTTGGCAATGGTAAAAATTTACAAAATATTAATATACTTATCATGAAACTGGTCGAAAGTTCCCATTTTGATATTTTTTCGAATTTCATACATAAGCTCTTGATAAAAATTTATATTATTTAATGTCAAAATCATAGATGACAGCATCTCATTGGTATTGTGAAGGTGGTTTAAATAATTTTTTGAGTATTTATTTAAGTCAAACTTTGTGGCATTACTATCTAGAGGTGTATTATCGAATTTATTTTCAGAGTTTCTTATTTGAATTCTACCATTCCACGTAAAAGCTAAACCAGTTCTTCCAGATCTTGTTGGAAGAACACAGTCAAACATATCAATGCCACGCTTAACTGCTCCCAATATATCAGAAGGAGTTCCTACACCCATTAAATATCTTGGTTTATCAATTGGTAGTCTATCTTTAATACCATCTAACACGTCAAACATTTCTCTCTGAGTTTCTCCAACTGCTAGACCACCAATGGCATATCCATCAAATTCTATATCTAGTAACTTATCAAGGGATTCATTTCTTAAGTCCTTGAATAAGCCCCCTTGAACAATACCAAACAGAGCTTTGTGAGGATTTTTTCCAAACTCTTCTTTAGACCTTTTTGCCCACTCTGAGGACAATTCCATGGAAATTTTTATTTTATTATAATCTTTGGTATTTTTTGGACACTCATCCATTACCATAACAATGTCTGAATTAAGTTTTTTTTGTACTCTGATGCTTTCCTCAGGACTTAAAATAAAGGTTTTTCCATCAATATGTGACTGAAATATTGCTCCTTTATCTCTATCAATTTTATTAAACTTAGACAAAGACATCACTTGATAACCACCTGAGTCTGTCAAAATAGGAAGTTTACAATTCATAAATTTATGTAGGCCACCAACTGACTCTATCCTCTCTGTTCCAGGTCTAATCATTAAGTGGTAAGTGTTAGAAAGAATTATTTCACTTCCTGTTTTAATAATATCATCAATAAAAACACCTTTAACAGTAGCTTGAGTTCCTACTGGCATAAATGCAGGAGTATTTATTTCTCCACGATGTGTTTGAATTAATCCAACACGATAATTTTTATTTTGATGTTTTACGCTAAAAGAAAAATTCTTTATATCTTCCATCCATTAAATTCTACTCAGATTTAAAGCTAATTATTTTATCTGGGTTAGAAACAGATCCATTGGGTCCATCACCTTTTGTAATCATGTCAACAAACTCCATGCCTTCAATTACTTTTCCAAATACAGTATATTGTCTATCGAGATGCGGTGTAGGACCAAAACATATAAAGAACTGACTATTTGCACTATTCGGATCTGAAGATCTTGCCATGGATAACGTTCCTCTTTCATGAGGTAAATCATTAAACTCTTCTTTAAGATCTGGCATATCTGAACCACCCATGCCAGCTCTGCTTAAGTTAAAATCGTTAGAAGATGAATTTCCAAATTGAACATCTCCTGTTTGAGCCATAAAGCCGTCGATTACTCTGTGAAAAACAACACCGTCGTATTTTCCACTATTAGCCAGTTCTGTTATTCTTTTAACATGGTTTGGGGCCACATCTGGAAATAATTCAATTTTTAAATCTCCATCTTTTAATTTTAGTATCATTGTATTCTCCTTTGCATTTAAAGCTGTTGTTAATAAAAATATTGATAAAAATAAAATACTAATTTTTTTAAGCATAAGCTTCTTTAAGTGACTTGATGGTACTTTTAGTTGTAAATTTTTTTAAATCACCCTTATGAAGGGCTATTTCTTTAACAAATCTCGAGGAAATAATTTGATTTTCAACATCGGACATAAGAAACACTGTTTCTACTTTATTGTTTAATTTTCTGTTCATTCCAGCTAACTGAAACTCATATTCAAAATCTGAAACAGCTCTTAAACCTCTTAGAATTAAGTTTGAATTGTATTTTTTACACAATTCTGTTGTAAGAGAATTGAATTTAATAACCTGAATTTTATTTTTTGAAAGTTTCAAGTCTCCATATAAAGCCTTTGAAACAATTTTTAATCTTTCATCTATTTGAAATAAAAAATTTTTCTCATTTCCATCAGATATACCTACAATTATTTTGTCTACCAATTTTAGAGCTTTTTTAATGACATCTATGTGGCCGTTTGTTATTGGATCAAATGTACCTGGATATATAGCTATATTTTTCATTAAACCAAATTATCATCTAATTTAATTGAAGAGACAACCTTTTCATCACCAGTTAATTTAATAATTCTTACTCCTTGGGTATTTCTTCCGGCAATTCTTATTTCTGTCACTGCAGTTCTAATAACTCTACCTTTATTGGTAGAAATTAATATTTGATCACCCTCAAAAACAGGAAAAGATGAAGATACATTACCGTTTCTTGGGGAATTAACTATACCAATTATTCCCTTTCCACCTCGATTTGTAACTCTAAAATCATAATGGGATGTTCTTTTTCCATAACCATTTTCTGTAATAGATAAGATATATTTTTCTTTAGCTTTCACTTCAGATTTTTCATCTCTAGTCTTGCTTTTGTTTTTTTTAATATCATCTTTATCAATAATAGATAACGAAACAATTGTATCTTGTTCTGAAAGATTAATTCCTCTAATACCTTTAGATGATCTGCCCTTAAAAACTCTGAGTTTTTTAGTCTCAAACCTTATGCATTTACCAAATTTTGTGTTTAACATTATATCCTGATCATCTGTACATATTTTTACCCCAATAATCTTGTCATCAGAGTCTAATTTCATTGCAATTTTTCCAGAGGCATTAATAGATGAAAAATCTTCTAAATTATTCTTTCTAATTTTCCCCTTGCTAGTTGCAAATATGATGTGCATATTTTTTTTATCAACATCTTCATCAGGAAAAGGCATAATTGAACTTATAGACTGATGGTTTTTTAAAGGTAATATATTAAAGAGAGATTTACCTTTAGAAGAAGCAGAACCTTCTGGTATTTTCCAGGCTTTAACTTTGTAAGCCAAACCCTCTGTTGAAAAGAATAATAGTGATGTATGTGTATCAACAGATAATGTCTGAACTACCGAGTCTTCTTCCCGTGTTTTAATTCCTGTTTTACCTTTGCCACCCCTTTTTTGTTGTTTAACACCACTTAGGGCGCCTCTTTTTATATATCCTTGTAGTGTTATAGTTATAATAACTGACTCTTTTTGTATTGTTTCTTCTATGTCATAATTTAAAACAGCATCGATAATTTTTGTTCTTCTAGGAACCGAAAATTTGTCTTTTATCATCTGCAAATCACTGCTTATTACCCTTAATAGCTCGTTTTTGGAATTTATTATTTTTTTATACTTGGAAATCTCCTCAGCTAATTTTTTAATTTCTACCTCTATTTCGTTTATTCCTATGGCAGTTAATTTTTGAAGTCTTAGTTCCAATATAGAGATTACTTGATCATTAGATAATACATATTTTCCTTTATAGTTTTTACTATCAACTAATTTAATAAGTTTTGATGACTTGTTTATTTTCCAAGTTGTTTTTAAAAGAGAATTTTTTGCTTCATCGGGATTTTTAGATGATCTAATTATTTTAATTACTTTATCAATATTTTCAACACTAACAGATAGTCCTAATAAAATATGAACTCTCTCTTCAGCTTTTTTAAGATCAAATTTAGTTCTTTTTATAACTACATCTTCTCTAAACTTTAAAAAGTTTTCTAAAAAATCTTTTAAATTACAAGTCTTTGGTTTTTGATCAACAATTGCTAAAGAATTAAACCCGAATGATGATTCTATTGATGTATATTTGTATAATTGTCTTTTGACAGTTTCAGGCTCAACATTTCTTCTTAAATCGATTGAAACTCTTATTCCCTCACTATTTGATTCATCTCTTATATCACTTATGCCCTCAATTTTTTTATCCCTTACTAGTTCTGCAATTCTTTCATTCAAGTTAGACTTATTAATTTGGTAAGGTATTGATGAGACAACAAGTCTATCTTTACCATTTTTTAAATTTTCTACTGAAATTTCTCCACGAATTTTAAATGACCCTCTTCCAGTTTTGTAGCCTTGTTTAATTATATCTTTACCAATTATTAATCCTCCTGTTGGAAAATCTGGACCTGGGATATGTTTCATTAGCTCATTAATTTTAATATCTTTGTTTTTAATTAAGGCTAAAGTGCCATCTACAACCTCGCCCAAATTATGGGGCGGAATACTTGTCGCCATTCCGACAGCAATTCCACCTGCACCATTAACTAAAAGATTCGGATATTGAGCAGGTAATACAATGGGCTCTTGCTCTGTTTCATCATAATTACTTTTAAAAGATACGGTATTTTTTTCTATATCATCAATTAAAAACTGTGAAACTTTTGCAAGTTTAGTTTCAGTGTATCTCATTGCAGCTGGTGGATCTCCATCAATAGATCCAAAATTACCTTGTCCATCTACTAAGGGTAAGCTCATCGAAAATTCTTGGACCATTCTAACTAAAGCATCATAAACAGCTTGATCTCCATGTGGATGATATTTACCAATAACATCTCCAACAATTCTTGCAGATTTTCTAAATTGTTTTGACCAATCAAAACCACCTTTATGCATGGCATAAATAATTCTTCTATGAACAGGTTTTAATCCATCTCTAATATCAGGCAATGCCCTACTTACTATAACGCTCATAGCGTAGGACAAATATGAAGAACTCATCTCATCATACATTGAGATTGGTTTAATATTATTATTTATTTTTGGAATTTCGTTTTTTTCCATATTAATTAAAATGGAATATCGTCGTCTAACCCACTTTGATCTGGTACAGGCGCATCATCAAAATTTTGTTTTTTATCTTGTGATGTAATATTATTTTGATTACCGCCTCCAAGCATTGTTAATGATGAGTTATAACCTTGAATTAAAATTTCAGTTGAGTATTTGTCTTGACCACTTTGTTCATCTTTCCACTTTCTTGTTGAAAGTTGACCTTCAACGTATACTTGTGCACCTTTTTTTAAATATTGCTGAACAACATTTACCAAACCTTCGTTAAAAACCACTATTCTATGCCACTCAGTCTTTTCTTTTTTTTCTCCTGTATTTTTATCTTTCCAGGACTGGCTTGTAGCTAGACTAAGTCTTGCAACGCTTTTACCATTCACCATTTGCTTGACTTCTGGATCTGCGCCCAAACGACCAATTAATAATACTTTATTTAAACTACCAGCCATAATATTTTAATATTTAAGAATGTTTATTATATCACTTATTAACTTGAATATTAATTTTATTAATCTAAAGCAACAAAAATTATGCTTAAAAAGATAGTTATTAAGGGCGCAAAAGAGCACAATTTAAAGAATATAACGCTTGAGATTCCAAAAGAAAAATTTGTAGTAATCACAGGTTTATCTGGATCAGGAAAATCATCTTTAGCATTTGATACTGTTTATGCTGAAGGACAGAGACGATACGTTGAGAGCTTGTCAGCTTATGCAAGACAGTTCTTAGATAAAATGAAAAAACCAAATGTAGATTTAATAGAAGGTTTAAGTCCAGCGATCTCAATTGAACAAAAAAACACATCAAAAAATCCAAGATCCACAGTTGCAACAGTTACAGAAATTTATGACTACATGAGAGTTCTTTATGCAAGAGCTGGTATTCCCTACTCTCCATTTACAGGGCTACCAATCACTTCTCAAACAATAAGTCAAATTGTTGATAAAATTAAAACACTGCCAAAAAAATCAACAATTTTTTTATATGCACCAGTTGTTAGGGGAAGAAAAGGAGAATATAGAAAAGACATACTTGGCTACAAGAAAAGAGGATTTAGAAAAATTAAAGTTGATAATAAACTTTATGATATTGATGACGTTCCAGAATTAAATAAAAAATTGAAACATGATATTGCAGTTCTTGTTGATAGAATTGTTTTAAATGCTTCATTAGGTAACAGGTTAGCTGAAAGTGTTGAAACAGCAGTTAACCTAGCAAATGGATTAATGTTTGTAGAATATGAAGATGAAACACTACCAAAAAAATTTAGAAAGACTGAAAATTTGATATTTTCAACTAAGTTTGCCTGTCCTGAAAGTGGTTTTACAATTGAAGAAATAGAACCAAGGCTTTTTTCTTTTAATAGCCCTTATGGTGCCTGTGAGGAATGCGAGGGTATTGGTGTTAAATTAAATGTGGATCCAAAATTAGTTGTGCCTGATGAAAAGAAAACAATTGCAGATGGAGCTATTGAGCCTTGGTCAAAGTCTTCCTCTTTATACTATGCTCAAACTTTAGCATCAATTTCGAAACATTATGGTTTCTCATTAAATGATAGGTGGTCAAAATTACCAAAAAAAATTAAAGATGTAATTTTATTTGGATCTGATGAAGAAGAAATCAAATTTTCATATGATGATGGATACGAAAAGTATTCACATAAAAAAACTTTCGAAGGGGTGGTTAATAATTTAGAAAGAAGATTTTTAGAAACTGATAGTGATTGGAAAAGAGAAGAAATATCTCAATATCAATCAGATACAAAATGTGAAAGATGTAATGGGCATAGACTTAAAGATGAGGCTCTTTGTGTTAAAATTAATGAACTTAATATTAGTGAAGTAACTGAAAAATCTATATTTGACGCAAAGGAATGGTTTAGATCGCTTGAGACAAAATTAGATAAACGTCAACTTAAAATTGCTCAGCATATTTTAAAAGAAATTAACGAAAGATTGAATTTTCTCTTAAATGTCGGTCTTGACTACTTAACTTTATCAAGAGAATCTGGAACTTTATCAGGTGGCGAAGCTCAGCGAATAAGACTGGCTTCTCAGATAGGTTCTGGATTAACTGGAGTTTTATATGTTCTTGATGAACCATCTATTGGTTTACACCAAAAGGATAATGTTAAATTAATAAATGCATTAAAAAGACTTAGAGATTTAGGAAATACAGTCATAGTTGTAGAACATGATACTGAAACAATGGAAAATGCAGATCATATAATCGATCTTGGACCAGAAGCTGGAAACAAAGGTGGTGAAGTAATTGCCCAAGGATCTTATAAAGATATATTAAATAATAACGATAGTATTACTGGAAGATACTTATCAAACAAAAGTTTCATACCAATACCAAGAACTAGAAGATTAGCAAAAAATGGAAGGTTTTTAGAAATTAATGGAGCAAGTGGTAATAATTTAAACAATGTAAATCTTAAAATTCCACTTGGGAGTTTTACTTGTGTAACTGGTGTTTCTGGAAGCGGTAAATCAACATTAATACTTCAAACACTTTATAACGCTCTAAATCTTACACTTAATAATAACAAATCAAGAAAAATACCAAAACCTTTTAGAGGTTTTAAAGGTATTGAATTAGTAGATAAAATTATTGATATAGATCAATCCCCTATTGGAAGAACTCCTAGATCTAATCCGGCTACTTATACGGGAGCATTTGGTCCAATAAGAGACTGGTTTACTAATTTGCCTGAGTCAAAAAGCAGAGGCTACAAACCTGGAAGGTTTTCATTTAACGTTAAAGGTGGAAGATGTGAAGCTTGTGAAGGAGATGGGGTAATAACGTATGAAATGCACTTTTTACCAGATGTTTATATAACTTGTGATGAATGCAAAGGAACTAGATACAATAGAGAAACATTAGAAATTAAATTTAAAGATAAAAGTATTGCAGACGTTTTAAATATGACAGTAGATGAGGGTTGTGAATATTTTGAAAACATCTCTAATATAAAAACGAAATTGCTTACACTTAAGAAAGTTGGATTAGGCTATATAAAAATTGGTCAACAAGCCACTACTCTATCAGGTGGTGAAGCTCAAAGAATAAAATTAGCAAAAGAATTATCTAAAAGATCAACAGGAAGAACAATATATATATTGGATGAACCAACAACTGGACTGCATCAACATGATATTAAAAAATTATTAGAGATATTACATACATTTGTTGCAACTGGAAATACTGTAGTTGTAATAGAACATAATTTAGATGTGATTAAAACAGCTGATTATATTGTTGATATGGGCCCAGATGGTGGTGTAAAGGGAGGAAATATCATAGCAGAGGGAAAACCTGAAGAAATTATCAATGCTAAAGATAGTTATACAGGTAAATTTTTAAAACCAATGTTGGACAATAAGTTCAAAAAAACTGCTTAAATTTTAATTAAAAATGTTATAAATTATAAATATTATGACTTCGATTCTTCAATCATTATCAAAAACAGTTCATATCTCTTTAGCTTTATCCATTTTGCTGTTTTTAGGTTTATATTTTGGAAATGGTGGTTTTGATATCGACCTGGTGTTTTGGAGTTGGTTATTTAGATATATACATGTCATTGTTGCAATAATGTGGATTGGTTTACTATGGTATTTTAATTTCGTTCAGATACCAAATATGGCAAAAATACCTGACGAACAAAAACCAGCTATTGGAAAAGTAATAGCTCCTGCAGCTCTGTTTTGGTTTAGATGGGCAGCTTTAGTTACTGTAATATCAGGTCTGATCTTAGCTTATTTAAACGGTTATGTTCATCAAGCTATGACATTAGGAATTGGATCAGGTGGTGGAAAAGCAACAGCTATAGGTATTGGCATGTGGTTAGGAATTATAATGGCATTTAATGTTTGGTTTGTGATTTGGCCAAATCAGAAAAAAGCTTTAGGCATTATTGAGGTTGAAGCTGAAGTTAAAGCTAAATCTGCAAAAACAGCTATGTTATTTTCGAGAACAAATACGCTTTTATCCTTACCAATGCTTCTGACGATGGTAATAGCACAAAACCTTTATTAATCTTTTTCTTCTTTAATTATTGTTCGTTGGCTGACCTTGAGTGCAACCAAAATAGGATTTGCGATATATATTGAAGAGTAAGTTCCAAAAATAACTCCTAATATCATTGCTAATGAAAATCCTTTGAGTATTTCACCACCAAAAAAGTAAATTGATAGCAGAGCTAATAATGTAGTCACAGAGGTGATAATTGTTCTAGATAAAGTTTCATTAATTGAAATATTTGTTAAGTCAAAAATTTTAATATCAGAGTATTTTCTTAAATTCTCTCTCACTCTATCAAATATTACAACGGTATCATTCATAGAGTAACCAACAATAGTTAAAACAGCTGCAACTATAGAAAGATTTATCTCAAGTGAAAAAATTGAAAATATGCCCAATGTAATAATAACATCATGAAATATAGCCAAAATAGCACCTAAACTAAATTGCCATTCAAATCTTATCCAAATATACAATAGCATTGCTGCAAGCGACAAACTTATAGCTATAATTCCAGATTTTAAGAGTTCTGAGCTTACTTTAGGACCAACATTTTCTACTCTTCTAAAGTCGACATCACCAATAGAGCTAGATAATTTATTCTGAATATTTTTAATAAATTCAGGATCATTTGAATTTTGCTTTTCAAATTTAACAATAAAATCTGTTTCATTGCCAAATTTTTTGACAGATACATCTCCTAAATTCATTTGATTAAAGCTGTCTCTAATAAGACTAATATTGTTAGTTTTATCTGTAGTTCTTAATTCAATTAATGTACCACCTTTAAAATCAACACCATAATTTAATCCTTTAAAAATTAAAAATACTAAAGAGACAGCAATAAGAATTAATGATAATACATTAAATTGTCTATAAAATTTATTGAAAGAAATATTTGTCATTTTATAATAGCTGTTCCTTTTCTTTATTTCTTACCACATAAAAAGAAGTTAATAATCTTGCTATAAAATAAACTGAGAACAATGTAGTTAATATTCCAACACCTAATGTTACTGAAAAACCTTTTACAGGCCCCGACCCCATAAAAAATAAAATGAATGCTGCAATTAATGTTGTGATATTGGCATCTAAAATAGTTGTTCTTGATTTTGTATATCCAGCATCAAAGGCTATTATAGGATTTTTCTCATTTTTAGTTTCTTCTTTAATACGCTCAAAAATCAGAACATTTGCGTCTACTGCCATACCCACTGTTAAGATAATACCTGCGATTCCAGGTAAAGTTAATGTTGCTTCAAACAAAGTTAAAATACCAATTAATAAAAAAAGATTTGAAACCAGAGCTAAATTAGCAATTAAACCGAATGTTCTATATTTATAAATCATAAATAGAATAACCAATAAAAAACCAATAATTAAAGATAAAATACCAGCATCTATTGAATCTTGACCTAAGTCAGGCCCAACCGTTCTTTCTTCAATGATATTTAAAGGCGCAGGTAAGGCTCCTGATCTTAATAACAACGCTAGATCAGTTGCTGATTGAAATGTGAAACCACCAGAAATTTGTCCAGAGCCACTAATTATAGGCTCTCTAATTGTTGGAGCACTAATTATTTTTCCATCTAGCACTATTGCTAACTGTTTACCAACTCCAGTACTAGTTGCTCTACCAAATTTTTTAGCTCCTACTCTATCTAAACTAAAAGAAACTACTGTTTCATTAGTTTCTGTGTTCATTGTTGGTTTTGCATCAATTAAGTTATCACCACTTAAAATTATCCTTTTACCAACTATTGCGTCTCTGGAACCATCTTCAAAAGATAATTTTTCAGTTCCGAACGACTCTTCATTATTTTGTGAAATAAACTGAAAAGTAAGATTTGCTGTCTTTCCTAATAGTGATTTAATTCTGTTAGGGTCATCTAAACCAGGCAATTCAACCAAAATTCTATCATTTCCTCTTTTTAAAATATTGGGCTCATTCGTTCCAACTTCATCTACTCTTCTTCTTACGATTTCAATAGCTTGATCTAATGAGGAATTTTTTAGTAAAACTAATCCATATCTTGAATATGTTAAATTAAAAAAATTTCCATTTTCTGATACATCAAACTCGTGTGATTTATATTGTTGATAATATGCATTAATATCACTTTCTTTATCATTTAAGATATTTTTAACATTTTCAAATTCGTTATCTGATGCCTCAAATAAAATTGTGTTTTCTTTTAATGAAAAATTTTTTAAACTTATTTCTTTTTCTTTAAAATATCTTTTTAGTTCAATTATTTTTGCTTGTAATTTTTGAGTAATTACTGGCTGATTATCTATTTCAAGAAGTAGATATGAACCTCCTTGTAAATCCAAACCTAAATTAATATTTTTTGAAAAAAATTTATCATCAAATTTAATAAAATTTGAAAAAGCAAAATAAGAAAAAATAATTGTAAAAATAATTACTGAAATTATTCTTAATTTTGAAAAGTATAACACTTTTTTTTATTATGTTATTTTTTTGGTTCGATGGTAGTGACTAAACCTTGAATTCCAGTTGCTCTGACAACTTCGACATTCACATTATCAGAAATTTTTACCTCAACTTTTTCGTTATCAATTATTCTTTCAACGGTACCAACTATTCCTCCAGAGGTAATAACTTTGTCTCCTCTTTTAAGTGCTTCCACCATGGCTTTGTGGTCTTTTACTTTTTTCTGTTGAGGTCTAATTAGAAAAAAATAGAAAATAACAAAAATTAAAACTAATGGTATAAATTGTCCAATTCCAGCATCCATAACGTATCCTATTAAGTTAAGGCTATTTATCCTATCTATTATTCAAACTCAACTCTTAATTGATAGAAATTTTATCTATATTTGGCATATATGGCTTAAGAACATCAGGTATCAAAATAGATCCATCTTCAGTTTGATAATTTTCCATAATAGCAATCATAGTTCTACCAACCGCTAATCCACTACCATTAAGTGTACCAACAAATTCTTTTGAATTGTTTTGTCCTTTGTATCTAGCTTTCATTCTCCTTGCTTGGAATGAACCACAAGATGAACAGCTAGAAATCTCTCTATACTTATTTTCAGATGGAAGCCAAACTTCAATATCATAAGTTTTTTCTGCACTAAAACCCATATCACCAGTACATAAAACAATTTTTCTATAAGGAAGTTTTAACGCATCCAATATCATTGTAGCAGAGTTAGACATCCTTTCTAACTCCTCTAAACATTTATCGTTTTCTACAATACTTACAAGTTCCACTTTATAAAACTGGTGCTGTCTAATCATACCTTTGGTATCTTTACCATAACTACCTGCCTCTTTTCTAAAACATGGTGTTGTCGCAACTACTCTTATAGGTAATTCTTTCTTATCCAAAATTCGATTTTTTACAATATTTGTCAAAATTACTTCAGCTGTTGGTATTAAAAACTTTCTTTCTTCACCTTCATCAAGTTTGATTTCAAACTGATCATTTTCAAATTTTGGTAATTGTCCAGTGCCAAACATTGTTTCGGCAGTTGCAATTAATGGAGGCGATATTTCTGTATAACCATTTTTTTGCGTATGTGTATCAATCATAAAATTTGATATTGCTCTTTCTAATTGAGCTAATTCTTTTTTAACAAATACAAATCTAGAACCAGTTGTTTTTGTTGCTAGGTCAAAATCAAGCATATTTAATTTATCTCCTAATTCATAATGAGATTTAGGTTTAAAATTAAAATCTATTATTTCACCCTTTTTTTCAATTTCTTTATTAGAATTTTCATCTTGTCCTATTGGGACATCACTTAATGGGATATTCGGTATAGAAGATAAAATATCAGTAATCTGCCTTTGTAATTTTATTTGATTTTTGTTAATTTCCTCAATTTTTAACGAGAGTTCTTTTGATTTTTCAAATAAACTTTGGTCTTTGGATTTTGAAATAGTCTTTTTTTCCATTTCAGATTTTTCTTTTTCTTGAATAAGCTTTCTGTTTTCCTCATCTAAACTTATTATGTTATCAAGGCTTATATCAATGTTTCGATTTTTAAGTTTTTCCTTAAAGTTTTCGAAGTCATTTCTGATATCTTTAATATTGTGCATTTTTTTCTGCCGCTTTCTTTTCAATTATTCCTACAGATATTATTGATAATTCATATAAAATTAATAAGGGTATACCTAATCCAATTTGTGTGATTGGATCTGGTGGCGTTAAAATAGCTGCTGCTGCGAATATAATTACAACAACGTATTTTCTTCTCTCTTTAAGAAATGTAGAATTCACAACTCCAATTCTAGCTAATAAACTTAATACTACTGGTAATTGAAAACTTAATCCAAATGCAAAAATAAGCTTCATTACTAATGATAAATACTCGTTTACTTTAGCTTCTAGTTGAATTGGTAAATTTGTGGCTGCCCCTAAACTCTCAAAGGATAAAAAGAACTTTATAGCTAAAGGCATTATTAGATAATAAACCAACAATCCTCCAAGCAAGAATAGGATTGGAGTCACCACTAAGTAAGGCATTATAGCTTTCTTTTCATGATTATACAGTCCAGGTGCTATAAATTTCCAAATTTGGATTAGTATAAATGGGCTTGTGATAAAAAAAGCAGCAAAAAAAGAAACCTTTAAGTATGTTAGAAATGTTTCTTGAAGAGCAGTAAATATTAATCTTCTATTTGTATCGTCATCTTTTACTGCATTCGCATATGGTTCAACTAAAAATCCATAAATGTACTCAGAAAAATAATAACAAATTACAAATAAAATAGCTAAAAATATAAATGAATTTATTAATCTTTTTCTTAATTCAGTTAAATGACTTATGAAACTACCCTCTTTATTTTTACTCATCTTTTTTTTTCTCTTGATTTTCTGACTTAGGTTTTTCGTCTAAATCAGTATTTAAAGTTTCATTTGTTAAATCACCAACTTGTCCTTGCACATCACGAACATATCTCTTTGCTGTACCGATCCATGAACCGATTTTTTTTAACATGTAAGGAAAATCTTTAGGACCTACGACTATAATTGCTATTGAGACTATGATTAGTATTTCTAGCCAGCCAATTGACGGCATTTGTTATTCTTTTTTATTAGAGTCTTGATTCTCTGAAATATTTTTAGTTTGGTCATCATCAGTAACATCTGTAGCCATACCTTTTTTAAAACTTTTGATACCTTTAGCAACATCACCCATCAGGCTAGAGATTTTTCCTCTGCCAAAAAGTAACACTACTAAAATTACTACAATTGCTATTTGCCAAAATCCTATACTCATAAATTATTTATAACCTTATTATTGATTTATTAAAAGTGATTTTTTAAGTTTCGTCAGATTTAAGGGTACTACTCAACATTTCATCAATATCAGAATAAATATTTTCCTTTTTATCAACTTGTTTTTCTTTAAAAAATTTGCCTGTTCCAAATATTGAAGAGTCTACACTTGATGTATCAATTAGGCCTGCCGAACCTAATTCATTAACAGTTGGCAAATCAGATAATTTTTGTAGATTAAAATGACTTAAAAATTCATCTGTAGTCCCGTATTGTATTGGTTTGCCTGGAACATTTTTTCTACCTTCATGTTTAACCCAATTTAACTCCATTAGAATTTCCAAGGTATTAGTTCCAAAAGCTACACCTCTTATCTCCTCAATTTCAGATCTTGTAACAGGTTGATGATAGACAATAATAGCAAGAGTTTCGATTGCAGCTCTAGATAATTTTTTTTCAACAGTTTTTTGTTCTGACATTAAAGAGGATAAATTAACTGCAGTTCTAAATGACCATTTATTAGATATGCAAATCAAATTAATACCTCTATTTGAGTAAAAATCTCTTAACTTTTCCAGTGATTGCTGAATATCTGTTTGTTTAGATAATTTTGACTCTATTGTTTCAACTGAAAGAGGTTCAGCAGCAGCGAATACAATAGCCTCAATCTCTCTTTCTACATCGGTGAGTTTAGTTGGAAAACTTACAATATTATTTTTTTTAATTTTGTTCATTAATTTTCCTTAACATAGATATCATCGAATAATTCTTTTTGTTTAAGAGATATATTTCCTTCTTTTACCAATTCTAAAGAGCCAGCAAAAATTCCTGCTCTACCTGTTCTTTTTAAATTAGGAGACTTTTTAAATCCAGGAGGAACCAACTCAGACAAATTTTTCCAATCATTGAGCGAGCCAAAGAACTCTTTTATTCTTTTAATAGCATCTTCAGTAGTAAAAACAGGAAGTTTAGGTATGTTCATAGTATGAAAATCTTTAGTCATGACTATCCCTGAGTATGCCTTTAATAATTCAAATAATGTTAAAGAAACTTTTTTGTCGTATATCGACTTTACACCACTTTTAGAGCCACGCATAAAAACATCTCTACCTAATCTTTTTCTATTTAACATTTGAGACGATAATAATCTAATTAATTCTAATTTTTTTAATTGTAATTTAAGTTTCTCAGCAACTTCAAAAGCTTTAAACTCCTCCTCATCAGTTTCAGGAAGTAATAATTTTGATTTCAAATAAGTAAGCCAAGTTGCCATTAACAAATATTCAGAAGCTATTTCTAAATTTATATTTTCTTTTTCTGTTAGATATTGATGAAATTGATCAGCAAGTTTTGTAATAGAAATTTCTTCTAAATCAACTTTTTGCGACTTAGCAAGATCGAGCAATATTTCAAGGGAACCACTGAAATTATTTAAATTTACATTAAAGTCTAAAGAATCATTGGACATTTTAAATTACTCTAACCTATAATTTTTATTAATTGTGATGTTTTTTTTGTTACGAATTTGTCTAATTTTGGTGAATTTTGTGCAACTGTAACCATTTCACTTAAATTTCCATTGCAATGTAAGGCTAAATTGCATCCTGCTAAAAAAGATTTTTTTACTCTAACATCAAGTTTATCTTTTAAAGCTTTCATTGAAAGATCGTCTGTTAAAATTAGATTTTTAAATTTTATTTTATTTCTTATTAAATTAATAATTTTTTTTGAATGGGTAACATTATTTTGTGGATCAATTTTATGAAATAGCAAGTGGCCTGTCATTGCTATCAATGCTTTCTTGTTTCTAAAAGTATAAAAATCATTTTTTACTAAATAATCCTCATTTTTGGTTATTTTGGGAAGATTTTTATGACTGTCGACTTTAGCTAAGCCATGCCCTGGTATGTGTTTCATCACTGTTGCAACACCGTTTTTATGAAAATGATTGATACAAATATCTCCCATTGTTGATACTATTTTTTTGTTACTTGAAAATGATCTGTCATCAACAATCTTATGAAAATTTTTTCTTTTAAGGTCCAGAACAGGAACAGTATTAATATTTATACCTAATAATTTTAATAGGTATGATATTTGTTTAACATAGACATTATAATATATATTAAATTTTTTTTTATCTTTATTAAATAATTTACCAAAATATTCTGCTGAAAAAATAGAATTATCAATAAATTTTCTTAATCTACTAACTCTACCACCCTCCTCATCTATCAAAATAGGATAATTTTTATTTTTAAAAATTTTTTTAATGGAATTTGTTAATTCTTGAGTTTGATTTATAGAATTTATATTTCTAGAAAATAAAATAATTCCCCATGGTTTATATTTTTTTAAAAAACTTATTTCCTTTTGGGTAAGATATTTACCTTTTATTCCACATATAAAAGATCTATGAGATTTATTTGTCATTATAAAGAAGTTCCCAAAAAGAATATTTATTTTTTTTCTTATTATTTTTAAATTCTACATATTCAATAATATTTTCTGTATCATTTTCTAATAATATAAGATCTTTTTCTATATTATTAATTTTTTCATTAATTGAAGAAAGTGATCTGTAAGATTTCTTAATATTTTCATCAGAAAAATAATATCTGGCAGTAAAAAAAATAAAGAAGAAAATTATAATAAGAAAAAAAAGATACTTTAGTTCTTTAATCATTACATTTTTTCAGGGGTGTCTACACCCAAAATATTCATACCCGTTTTCAGAGTATTGGCTATAGATTTTAGGAAAACTAGTTTTTCTATTTGAATTGTATTATCTTGATCGATAAATCTTTTAGAAACATCTTCCTTGCCCTTATTCCAATAGGAATGGAACTCAGAAGCTAAATCATATAGATAAACTGAAATTCTATGTGGTTCTAATTTTTCTGAAGAAACTTCAACACATTTAGGCCATTCACTAATTTTTTTGAATAGCTTTATTTCTTCATTGCCGAAGTTAAAATCTGAATTCTTTGTCTCAAGATTATTATTTATATCATTTTGGGTATTTCTAAACACAGACGAAATTCTAGCATATGCATACTGAACATAATAAATTGGGTTTTCTTTCGATTTTTCTTTTACTTTGTCAAAATCAAAATCAATTTCTGCATCACTACTTCTGCTTAACATAATAAACCTTGTTGCATCCTTACCAACTTCATTAATAAGATCCTCTATAGTGATATAATCTCCTTTTCTTTTTGACATTTTAAAAGGTTTTTTATCCTTAATGAGTTTTACTAACTGACTTACTTTGCAAATTAATTTATTTTTCTCACCTGATAATGCCTCAACCACTGAAGTAATTCTTTTAATATAACCAGCGTGATCAGCGCCAAGAATATTTATAAGAATATTAAAATTTCTTTTTAATTTTGTATTATGATATGCAACATCACTTGCAAAGTATGTCCACGATTTATCTTCTTTTTGTAGAGCCCTATCTTTATCATCGCCAAAGTCTGTAGATTTAAACAATAATTGCTCTCTTTCTACCCAGTTTTCATTACTTTCTCCCTCAGGTGCTTTAATTTTTCCTTCATAAATATATTTTTTTTCTTTTAAATTTTTTATTACTTCATCAACTTCATTATTATTTATTACATCAGTTTCACTTGCAAAATTGTCATGCTTTATACCAAGATTTTCTAAATTTATTTTTATTAATTTTAAAGATTCTTGTATTGAAAGTTTTTTTAGTTTTTCTGAAACTGATTCAAAGTTTTTGAAATCTAAATCTTTATTTTTTGAAATTATTTTTTTTGCTATATCTATAAGGTAGTCTCCAGGATATAATTCCTTATCGTCTATCGGAAAAGTTTCATCATAAAGAATTTCTTTTATTCTTAAATAAACAGATTTTGTAAAATGAGAGATTTGATTTCCATAATCATTAACATAATATTCTTTGGTAACTTTATGACCGTTGAAGGATAAAAGATTAGATATTACATCTCCAAGTATGGCACCTCTTGAATGGCCTACGTGTAAAGGTCCAGTTGGATTTGCAGATACAAATTCTACTAAATAAGTATTTTTTTTTCCACTAGTGCTACTTCCATATGATGAATTATTTAAGACATCTAGTATAAAGCCATTCCAAAATTCATTTTTAAATTTTAGATTAATAAAACCTGGTTTTTCGATGCTAATTTCATCAATATTGTTATCACTATCTTTTATTAAGTCAGCTATCTGCTTAGCAAGTTCTAGCGGAGTTTTTTTATTAATTTTGGATAAAACCATTGCAACATTTGTGGAAATATCTCCAGTAAATTTTGCAGGTGGTATATCAACATTGATACCTGATAAATTATCTGGCAACTCTAACAAATTATCTTTGTGGGCAGATTTAATAATTTTTTCTATCTTTAATAAATAATTTTCAAATATATTCATTTGTATGACTTATATAATTGTATTGCGTATCTGTCAGTCATTCCTGATATATAATCAGAAATTGCTCTATATTTATTTTTATCTATAAATTTATTAATAATAAACTTTTTCGGTTTCTTTTCTATTATTTTAAATAAATTTTCTACTATTTTTTTTCCACGATTATTTTTCAATTGTACAGTCTTATTATTATACATATTTATTTTTAAAAAATTTTTAACCTCTTTTTCTATTGATAAAAATTTACTAGAGAAATTAATTATTTTATCTTTGTACATTTGAACGTCTCTTTTAGTATTGATCTTATTTATCTTTAAATTTTTAATACTATTTTTAATTACATCTTGCACCATTAAATTTATAGAGTCTCTTATAATTTGATAAACTATTATATCTTTATTTGAACGATTAATTTTTGTTTTATAGGATTCATAAATTTGTTTAAAAAAATTAATTTCACATAATTGATTTAGTGAAAATAATTTAGCCTTAATTCCATCTTGTATATCATGATTATTATAGGCTATGTCATCAGATATAGCTGCAATCTGTGCCTCAAGAGAAGAATTGTTTTTAAAATTAATTTTTTGTTTAAATTGTTTGGCTCCAATTATTCTATTTATTTTATCAATATTACTTATTGGTCCGTTATGTTTTAAAAGACCATCCAGTGTTTCAATTGTTAAATTTAAACCCTTAAATTTTAAATATTTATTTTCTATGAACATAACTATTCTTAAGGTTTGAAGATTATGATCAAAACCACCATGCATGGTCATTGATTCATTCAAGGCTTCTTCACCAGCATGTCCAAATGGAGTATGTCCCATATCATGGGCTAGACTTAGTGTTTCAACTAAATCATCATTTAAATTCAAATATCTAGATATTGATCTTGCAATTTGAGCAACTTCTAATGAATGAGTTATTCTCGTTCTATAATGGTCACCTTCTGTATTAACAAAAACTTGGGTTTTGTGCTTTAATCTTCTAAAAGATGCGGAATGAATAATTCTATCCCGATCTCTTTGAAATGGCGTTCTAAAGATGCTATTTGGCTCAAAAACTAAACGACCTTTTGATGTAAAAAAACCTAATTTTGAGTAATTATTCATTCTTTAAAAATGGCAAATATTAATTATATTAGTAATAACAGCGATAAATAATGATTAAAGAAATTAAATTTACAGATAATGCGTTAAAACAAATCAATAACCTTTTATCAACGAAGGATGAAGGTTCTTTTTTTAGAATCGCTATCAAAGGTGGTGGATGCTCAGGGTTTCAGTATGATTTCTCATTTGATAAAACACCTCAAGACGACGATTTAAGACAAGATAATATTTTAATTGATAAAACTTCAGCTGATCTATTGAAAGGATCAGAGGTTGATTTCGTAAAAGAATTAATCGGAGACCAATTTAAAATTAGTAACCCACAAAGCAAATCATCTTGCGGTTGTGGTGTTTCATTTTCTCTTTAATGATCATTAGCTCATGGAATGTAAATTCTATTAGGGCAAGAATATTAAACGTTCAAGAATACTTAAAAAAGTTCAATCCTGATATCGTGTTAACCCAAGAAATAAAAACTCAAGAGGAAACTTATCCGTTTGATGATATTAAAAAATTAAAATACGAAAGTTATGTATTTGGACAAAAAGGTTACAACGGTGTTGCAATACTTTCCAAAAAAAAATTAGATAAAATCGAAAAAGATATTTTTAAAGATAAAAACAAACAATCGAGAATAATTACAGCAGATACAAAGTATAAATCTAAAACTATTAAAATTATAAATATCTATACGCCAAATGGTAACCCAGTAGATACAGAAAAATATGATTATAAATTATATTGGCTAAATAGTTTAATTAAAAAAATTAAAACACTTTTAAAAAGTTATGATAATATAATTATTGCGGGTGACTTTAACATAATACCTTCTGCTGAAGATGTTCACGACCCTAAAGGATATGAAAATGATGCTCTTTTTAGAATTGAGATTAGAAAAAAATTAAGAGAAATGTTTAATTTAGGATTTCACGATGCATTTAGATATATTTATCCAGATAAAGAGGAATATACTTTTTGGGATTATACAAGTGGTGCTTGGCAAAAAAATAATGGAATGAGGATTGATCACTTTTTAGTGACTAACAGTTTACTGAATAATATTAAAGATGTTAAAGTTAATAAATATCCAAGAGGTAGAGAAAAACCATCTGATCATACTCCGATTGAATTAGAATTAGCTTAATGATTTAATTTTATTAACTAGATCCTCATTAATATGTCTAGGTCCTTTATCTAATCTATTCTTGTGTCTTCTTTCACCAGGAAGTCTGACATCACCCATCGATTTCATTTTTTCAAAAAATTTTGATGAATGTTCGTCCCAATTATTTTGTGATAATTTATCTGGAGATATGGCTAAAATGAACTCTCCACCACTTGGAGGACCTCCATCATTATTATCCTTCTCAGCTGTCTCATAACTGAAATTATCTCCTACTAAGGCACCTGCAAGCAATTCGACCATCATCGCAATCCCTGAGCCTTTATAGCCACCGAAAGGCAATAAAACACCCCCATCTGCAATCTCAGCAGGATCAGTTGTATCTTTTCCCTCTTTTGTAAGTCCTGTTCCTAATGGAACTTTATGACCTTCTCTTTTAGCAACTTGAACTTCGCCCATAGCCATTGATGCTGTTGCCATATCATAAACGACTGGAGGTTTGTTTTTTCTTGGCCAAGCAAATGATATTGGATTTGTTCCAAACAAAGGCTTAATTGCTCCAGCAGGTGCTACAGCAGGTTTGTAAGATGTGCATGCAAAAGCGACCAAACCTTGTTCTGCAATCATTTCAGTTTCAGGCCACATAGCTGCCATATGATGAGAATTAGTTATAGCTAAAATCGCAACACCATTTTCTTTAGCAAGTTTAATTAGTTCTGGAATACTTTTTTTTAAAACAACAGGAGCTAAACAGTTATTACCATTAGCTTTAATAACTGATGCTGATATTTTTTTTATATCTGGCTTCCCTTTGCCATTAATTTTTCCACTTTTTAATCCTGCTACGTAAGCTGGGACTCTGAATAAACCATGCGATAAGGATCCATCCGTCTCAGCTTTAGTAACTAAGTCTGCCATTATAGTTGCTGTTTCATCATCACAACCACTATTTAAAAAAGTATTTTTTGCTAAATTATAAATTTCATCTAGCTCTAAAGATATATTGCTCACACATCTATTAGATATTATTTAAGATTTATTTCAAATAGAATATTTATTTATTTTTATCTTCCCACTCAAAACGTGGAAAAGAATCAAAGATTTTAAAAATACCATTTGACCATTGATTACAGACTTTTGAATACTCATCATCAGTAAGATTTAAGCACTTTTGTGATGCAATTTTATATTGGTCTTTTCTATAAACCGTAAAATCAATTGGTGGACCAACTGTTAAGTCACTTTTTAATGTTGAGTCCATTGATATTAAAGCACATCTTGATGCATCACCAACTGTGACTTCGGGTTTAATAACTCTATCTAAAATTGGTTTCCCGTATTTAACTTCGCCAATAACTAGATATGGCTTGCTATCAGCGGGTCTTATATAATTTCCTTGAGGATAAACTAAGTATAATTCCATTGGTTGTCCCTTAATCTGACCACCAATAACAAAAGTAGATCCCAATAATACTGTGTCTGTGTTAATACCTTTAGGTGCTGAATGTTCAATATTTAATGAACCAATATATGAAGCAATCTGATCAAAATTTTCACAAGTATTTAAATTCATTATTCCAGTGGAATTCTTTAAATCATTTTGAATTGATTTATAAACTGCCTGAGAAGTTCCTAAATTACCTGACGTAACAATAATAATTGTTCTGTCGCCTACATCGTACGTGAACATTTTTGAATAAATATTTACGTTATCTAAACCTGCATTCGTTCTTGAGTCTGACGCAAATACCAATCCATCTTGTGCTTTAATGCCAATACAATAAGTCATTTGAATAATTTACTATTGAATTATAACATTAATTAATAATCTATTAAAAGCATAACTGCTATATCTATTATGCATTTGCTTATTCTATCCAATTATTAAACATTATCTCGTTATGGTCTCTAAACTATGGAAAAACTATAATGCAAAAAATGCTTATGATGGTTATTTCACAAAAGAAAATAAGCTAAGAAAACACGCAACTATAATTTCAGGTATCCTAGAAAGATACGGTAAGAAAAAACTTCAGGAAATAGAAAAGAACTGCCAAAGTACAATTAGTGCAAGAGGAATAAATTTTAGAGTTTATGCTGCTAACAATCGTGCGGAAGAAAAAAAATGGCCATTGGATATAATTCCTAGAATAATACCAAAAAAACAATGGAACAAAGTTTCAAAAGGTTTGCAGCAAAGAGTAAAAGCTTTGAACCTATTTATAGATGATGTTTACAATCAAAAGAAAATTTTTAAAGATAATGTAGTACCAAAAGAAATAATTTTTAAATCTCCATTCTACGTAAAAGAATGTGATGGATTTTCACCCAAACATAAAGCCTGGTCAAATATTTCAGGAGTTGATTTAATAAGAAATACCAATGGTGATTATTTAGTTTTAGAGGATAATTTAAGAGTTCCATCAGGTGTTTCTTACATGCTTGAGAATAGAATGGTAATGAGAGATGTTTTTCCAGAATTATTTACAAGGTATAAAGTTGCTTCTATCCATCAATACACAAACAAATTATTTAATTGCATGGTTGAATGTATTCCTAAAAAAACATCAAATCCTCATATGGTTGTATTAACACCTGGTATTTATAATTCAGCTTACTTTGAACATTCATTTTTAGCAGAGCAAATGGGTATAGCTTTAGTGGAAGGAAAAGATTTGTTTGTTGAAAATGATATTGTCTATATGAAGACAGTCAAGGGGCCCCTCAAAGTTGATTGTATTTATAGACGATTAGATGACAATTTTTTAGATCCAAAAGTTTTTTTTAAAGGATCATTAATTGGTGTTCCTGGACTTTTTAAAAGTTGGAGAAAAGGAAATGTTGGTATTATTAATGCGATTGGAACAGGTGTAGCTGATGACAAAGTTGTTTATTCTTACGTAAATAAAATGATAGTTTATTATTTGGGAGAACAACCTATTTTAAATCAAGTAGAAACATACCTGTGTCATAACAAATCTGAAAGAGATTATGTAATCGAAAATATTGGTAAATTAGTTGTAAAGCCTGCAAATGCATCGGGTGGTTATGGAATTATGATTGGTCCAAAAGCTCCAAAAAAAGAACGAGAGGAAGTAATTGCCAAAATAAAGAAAAATCCAAGAGAGTATATTGCTCAACCATTAGAAACTCTTTCAACAGCTCCAACAATCACTGAAGATGATATAGAACCTAGGCACCTTGATTTAAGACCTTTTGTTTTAAGTGGAAAAACTATGTACGTAAGCACTGGTGGACTAACTAGAGTAGCTTTAAGAAAAGGCAGTACTATTGTAAATAGCTCTCAAGGTGGTGGTTCTAAGGATACACTTATTGTTGAAACATAATAATATTCATATTATTAAAAATTAATCAGCCTAAATTCATTTTGATGAAAAATAACATAATAATTTTTACAGATCTAGACGGATCTTTATTAAATACTAAAAATTTCAAATTCGAAAAAGCCAAATCACTTATTAAAAAAATTACTAAAGATAGTAATTTTATAATTCCTAATTCAAGTAAAACAGAGTTAGAGATAAGAGATTTTATTAAGAAATTAAAAATCAAGCTTCCTTTTATTAGCGAAAATGGTTCTGAAATTCATAATCTAAATATGATCGAAAGAAAGCTTCCTAAAAAAATTATAATAGCGCGTGATAGAAATACAATTTTGAAAATTTTTTTAAAAAATATGAGTAAAGAGATTTTAATAAATTGTGATTTTTTATATAAAATGGACAATAAAAATAAATCTAAAATTTTAGGTTTAAAAGGAAAAGATTTAATCGCTAGTTCAAAACGAAAATATACTTATCCTTTTATTTTTAAAGGAGATAATAAACTAAAAAAATTATTATTTAAAAAAACTTACAAGGTAGGTTTAGCTATTCAACAAGGAGGCAGAGTGATGAATTTAGGCGATAATGTAACTAAAGGCATGGCAATTAAAAAAACATTAAATTTTATTAAATCAGTTAATAAAAATAAGATTACAACCATTGCTGTTGGTGATAATCAGAATGATTTAAGTATGTTAAAAGTTGTGAAATATCCCTGTATTGTTTCAAATAGATCCATCAAAATTAATAACAAAAATAAAATTTATACTAATAAAAAGGCTCCAGAAGGATGGATTGAGGTGGTCAAAAAGGCAATGGATAAAATAAATAATTAAATTAATTTATAAATATGGGTGATTTTTCTCAAAACGGAATAGTAGCAAATCTTCACGATTTTTCGATACGAAGCACTGAGCAGATTGAAAAAGACTTATTAAAATTTTCTAAAGAGAGAAAATTAGAATTAATTTTACCTTGTCTTTATTCGGAACTTGAAGGAGACGCATTACCAAACATAGTAAATGAAATAAGCAAAACTAAATATCTTAATCATGTGATAATTGGCTTAGATCAAGCTAATAAAGCACAAGCTAAAAAGGCATGGAAATTTTTTAAAAAGTTAAAAACTCCATTTTCTATTTTATGGAATGATGGTCCAAAATTAAAAAAATTAGATAAGGAATTAAAAGGTATAGATCTTGCGCCGAAACAAATGGGTAAAGGAAGAAATGTTTGGTATTGTATTGGCATGGCAATAGCTAGAGATGAAGCTAGATCTGTTGCTTTACATGATTGTGATATAAAAACTTATGATAGGAGGTTGTTAGCAAAACTTTTTTATCCTGTAGAAAACCCATTATTTAATTATGAATTTTGCAAAGGTTATTATCCTAGAATTGCTGATAATAAAATGCATGGAAGAGTAGCTAGATTACTTGTTAACCCACTACTAACGGCAATGGAAAAAACAATAGGGAAAAGTGATTATATAGATTTTATGAAATCATTTAAATATCCATTGGCTGGAGAATTTTCATTTAGAAGAAATATTTTACCAGAACTAAGAATTTCATCAGACTGGGGGATTGAAATTGCTATTTTATCTGAAATGCAGAGAAATTATTCATCAAACAACATATGCCAGGTAGAGTTAGCTGATAACTACGATCATAAACATCAGATATTATCTATAAAGGACAGCTCTAAAGGGTTATCTAAAATGTCTATTGATATAATTAAAACATTAGTAAGAAAACTTGCAACACAAGGCTATTCATTTAGCAAAGAAACTTTTCGATCAATTAAAGCAACTTATTATAGATCCGCTTTAGATTTAATTGATATTTATAGAAGTGATGCTCAAATGAATGGTCTTAAGTTTGACTCTCACAATGAGGAAAAAACGGTTGAGTTATTTGCTTTAAATATTATGAAAGCTGGAGAATCATTTTTTGAAAATCCAATGGATACACCTTTTATACCAACTTGGCATAGAGTAAAAAGTGCTATCCCCGATTTCTTAGATAGATTTAAGGAAAGTGTTAAAGCGGACAATAAAGAGTTTAAGTAAACTTAATAGATTAGTTTAATGTTTGTGATTGTGCTCTTCATTTAAATTATCAATATCAATTTCTTGAATTTCATTAATCGGCTTTGCTATACGCCAGTTCCTTACTTTCCCATCCTTTGCTCTCTCAGTTATTATTGTCTCTATAGGAGGGCAATTAGGTTCATGACAACTTAACTCAGCCATGCTTAAAATAGATTTTTCTGGAATTTTATGTTTTTTTGAAAATAAAAGTTTTAAATTTCTAATAGTTTCAGCATTAGGTTTTTTTTTATTAAACATAGATTATTTTTTTTCCTCATCCCAGATTGATGTCCATAAAATATTTCCTCCCATGTCACCAATTAATAGATGTGAGCAATCTTTGGTTACTGCAATTGCAGAAACTTCAAATTCTGTAAAACTTCGAATAATAATTGTATTGCTTGCTTTTTCGATTTCTGACAAAAAAACTGAACCGTCACTTAACCCAGTTAAAATTGCATTTTCATTTGGGAATGGTTCAACGAATGTAACTAATTTATTGCCTACATAAGGAAGACAAATAGGTTCTCGGCCTACTGGTCCATCTCCATCGAATGGCCAACATACTGCTTCTTTAGCTCCCGATGTTGCTAAATATTTTGAGTCATCTACGAAGGCAAAACTTTTAATTTTTGCACCATATCCAGACATTGCTGAGTCAATTTTGTCTTTTAATCGCCAAAAATGTAGTTGGTTTTCCTGCATTGATGTAACTAGGTATTTACCATCAGGACTAAAAATTACTTTGTTATGAGAACCCTTCCAGTTTAATTCAGATGAATTCCATTTGTTGCTATAATCTTTTTTCCAAAGAGTTACTCCTCCGTAACGAGAAACTGCCAATCTTCTGCCTTTTGCGTCAAATGCTATGCCGCCAATAGTGCTATTATGCTCAAATAATTTTGGCTCTTTATGATTTGGTGACCAAAGATAAACAATATTTCCGGATGAACAAACTAGACTTCCATTAAAAGCTGTAACATGGTCTACCCAACGCGTACCAAAGTTACCAATCTCACTAATCTTTCCATCAAGGGAAATGTTTAAAAATCGACCATCATCCCCACCAGTTAAAATATTATCACCATCCTTTGACATGCAGAGTACAATTCCTTTGTGAGCTTTTAATGGCTCAGAACTTTTGCCAGATGTAAAAATTCTTACTGTACCATCACCAAATCCAACTGCTATTGAATTACCAACTGTAACCGCATTAGTTATAGGAATACCAAGTTTAAACTCTGTTCCTCTTTGTTCAAATTTAGTCTTATCTAATTCTGGGAATTGATTTGTATCAGCCTTCATGCCGATTTACAGTTTTCAAATCCTTCTTTTAAATTCATACTTTCAAGGTTTCGACCAATGAAGACTAGTCGAGAACTTCGTTCTTTACCTTCAGGCCATTTACCCATTGGTGAAGCATCCATAAGCATATGTACACCTTGAAATACATATCGATCACTTTCTCCTGTAAAGTCAAGTATACCTTTGGTTCTTAAAATATCCTGACCTTTGGTTTGTAATAGTTTGCTAAACCAATCTTGAAACTTTTCCATGTCTAAAGGGGTATCAGAGACAAATGATAAGCTAGTTACATCATCATCATGCTCATGGTCATGATCTGATGTTAGAAAATCAGGCTCAACATCTAAAACACGTTTTAAACTAAATGCATCAAGATTTAAAATCTCATTTAAAGATACTCCACATTTGGTTGTATTTATAATTTTTGCAAAAGGATTAATTTTTTTAATTCTTTCTTTAACAACTTCTAATCCACTTTCATCAACAAGATCTATTTTGTTTAATAATACAACGTCTGCAAAGGCAATTTGCTCCTCTGCTTCGTGATGATCTGTTAATTGTGTACTTAAATGAACAGCATCAGCAACTGTAACAATTGCATCTAACTTTGTACGATCAGCAACATCTTGATCTACAAAAAAAGTTTGTGCAACAGGAGCTGGATCAGCTAATCCTGTTGTTTCTACTATGATTGCATCAAGCTTATCCGCCCGTTTCATAAGACCACTTAAAATCCTGATTAGGTCTCCTCTTACAGTACAACAAATGCAACCATTGTTCATCTCAAACACCTCTTCATCAGCATCAACAACTAAATCGTTATCAATGCCCTGCTCACCAAATTCATTAACTATTACAGCATATTTTTTGCCATGCTGCTCAGTTAATATTCTATTTAAAAGAGTAGTTTTTCCAGCACCTAAAAAGCCTGTTAAAACAGTAACAGGAACTTGTTTGTTAGTTTCTTCCATTAATTAAATTAACATCCTTTAAAGGATTTTGACATATTTTTTATTAAATCAAAATATAAACCTTTTCCAGGAGTTAAAGTTGCACCCAACGGATCAACAATACCGGTTTTAATATTCATATCTTTTGCAACAGCTTTAATGATATCTGGATTAAATTGAGGCTCAGAAAATACACAAGCTACTTTATCGTGCTCAATTACTTCTCTTATCTCTGAAAGTTGCTCCGCACCAGGTAATACATCTGTGTTAACTGTAAAAGCACCTAATATGTTTACATTAAATCTTTTCTCAAAGTATTGGTAAGCATCATGAAAAACAATTGATGCAGTACTTTCATTAAGTTCTGCAGTTACATCATTTGTAAGTTTATCAATTTCTTTATAAGCCTTACTTAAATTTGCTCTATAAGCAGCTTCATTTGTTGGGTCATTTTCAATTAAGTGCTTAGACATTTCAAATAAAATAACTTTTGCATTAATTGGGTCTAACCAAATATGTGGATCAAATTCACCGTGGTGGTGTCCTTCGTGTCCATCATGATCATCATGCCCATCTTCTTTTTTTGCATGATCGTCATGGTTGTGATCATCGTGGTCATCCTTTTTCTTATGTCCATGATCGTCATGATCGTCCTCTTTATGCCCATCTTCTTTTTTTGCATGGTCATGATCATCGTGATCATCTTTTTTCTTGTGTCCGTGATCATCATGATCATCGTGATCGTCATGGTCATCAAAAATATTTCTCTCTCTAAATTTTAACTTTACTAAACCTTTAATCTCTAATAACTCAATTTTTTCTGCCTCATTAGCAATTGAGTCTAACGGTTTTTCTAAAAAATTTTCTAAATCTTCACCTACCCAAAAAACAATGTCAGCATCTTGTAACATTTTTGCATGCGAAGGTTTCATGGCAAATCCATGTGGTGAAGCGTATCCTTCAACTATTAAATCTGGTTTAGATACACCATCCATTAAATAGCTAGCTAAAGAGTGTATTGGCTTAATTGATGCAACGACTTTGATGTTGGCATTTGCTGATGTAAATAAAGTTAAAAATGATAGTATTGTTAAGATTATTGAAGATTTTTTTAGATTTTTCATAAAATTTGGTTATTGTTAATTGTTATAATATAACGCTGTGTAATAATATAACATATTTAAGTCAAGTGAATAAATGAGCATGGGAAATAATATTTTAGTAAAATTAAACAATGTTGGTTTTCAACAAAATCAAAAGTGGCTTGTTCAAGGTGTTTCTTTGCAAGTCGAAAAAGGTAAAATTGTTACCTTAATCGGTCCTAATGGTTCTGGTAAAAGTACAACTGCTAAAATTGCTCTAGGTTTATTTAAAAATATTGAGGGTCAAGTTGAAAAATTCACAAATAATATTGGTTATGTTCCACAAAAAATATCAATAGATTGGACACTTCCTCTAAGAGTTAGAGATTTTATGCTTTTAACGGATAATCTTACAGAAGACGTAATTGATGAGGCACTTTCATTAACTGGAGTAATTAATTTAAAGGATAAAAGTTTGGGAAATTTATCAGGTGGAGAATTTCAAAGAGTGTTACTTGCCAGAGCTATTTCAAAAAAACCTGAATTGTTAGTGCTTGATGAGCCAGTTCAAGGTGTAGATTTTACAGGAGAAATTGCCTTGTATGAATTAATTAAAGAAATTTCAGAAAAATTAAATTGCGGTATTTTATTAATATCCCATGACTTACATACAGTAATGAGCGCTACCGATCATGTTGTTTGTTTAAATGGTCATGTTTGTTGTTCGGGTTCACCTAAAGAAGTTGCAAAAAATAGTGAATACAAAGCATTGTTTGGTGAACAAGCCGCTCAAACACTTTCAATTTATGAACACAAGCACGATCATGTTCATACTAATGATGGGGATATAAAAAAAAATTGATATGTTTGACGATTTTTTTATAAGAGCCTTGGTTGCAGGTATTGGTATTGCTTTTGTTACGGGACCACTTGGTTGTTTTGTTGTGTGGAGGAGATTGTCTTATTTTGGAGATACACTCGCCCACTCCGCATTACTTGGTGTAACAATTGCATATTCATTAGAATTTAATATTGCTGTTTCAATATTTTTAATTTCATCAGCAATTGCATTAATTTTAATTCAACTACAAAAAAAAACTAATCTACCAAGCGATGCGTTGTTGGGGCTATTGGCTCACTCATCATTGGCAGTTGGATTAGTAGTGATTGGTTTTTTAACCTTTATTAGATTTGATATTATGGGATTGTTGTTTGGAGATATATTAGCAGTTAATAAAAAAGATTTGTTAACTATATGGGTTGGTGGAGCCTTAATTTTATTGGTTTTAAGATTAATATGGAAACCATTATTAGCATCAACTGTAAATTATGAATTGGCACAGGCAGAAGGTCTAAATCCTGATAGAGCAAAAGCAGTCTTTACAGTCTTATTGGCCGCAATAATTGCCATATCTATCAAATTAGTTGGAGTACTATTAATCACAGGAATGTTAATTATACCAACTGCTATGGCTAGAAATCTTTCAGATAATCCACAAAAAATGGTAATCTTTGCGATAATTGGAGGATTGTTATCAGTGTTTATAGGACTGTTTTCTTCGTTAGAATTCAATACACCGTCTGGTCCTTCAATAATTGCTGCAGCTCTAGTGTTGTTTATTTTTTCATTACTTAAAGTTAAACAAACGATTCAATTGAAAAATTAATGGAATATTATAAAGAATAATTAAATGCAAAAACAAGAAACATTATCCAAAAACCAAAAAATAATTTTGGATTTAATTGAAAAATCTGATCAACCATTAAAAGCATATTCAATTTTATTTGATGTTAAAAAAAAAGGTATTAATGCTCCTTTGCAAGTTTATAGAGCTTTAAACAAACTAGTCAAAATTGGAAAAATTCATAAAATAGAAAGTAGAAACGCTTTCATCGCTTGTAAAAATTCAAAATGTCAAATTGCTAATGCTACTATTTTTTCAATTTGTGAAAGTTGTGAAGATGTAACTGAAATTCATGATCATAAATTATCAGAACATCTAAGAGATTTTAAAGATAATAAAGGAATGAAATATAATAAATACAATTTAGAATTTTTTGGTCTGTGCAAGAAATGCGTTTAAAAAATGAAAATTGAATATTATTTTAGTGTTCTATCTCCGTTTAGTTATTTAGGAGCTGATAGATTTACAAAAATAGTAAGCAAATATAATTTAGAGGTTATAGAAAAACCACTTGATTTAGTTGGTGAAATTTTTCCAAATACTGGTGGGTTGCCAGTTCCTAAAAGACATCCTGCTAGACAAAAATATAGACTTGTAGAACTGGAGAGAATTTCAAATAAACTAGGTTTACCAATTATTAAAAAGCCAAAGTTTTTTCCACCTAAAGACCCACACTTACCAGCAAAATTTGTAATAGCTTCAAATAAAATGGGCAATAAACTTCATTTTGGAAATGAATGTTTAAAATATTTATGGTCTATGGATAAAGATCTTTCTGATCACAATACACTTCAGGAAATTTGTGAAAAATTAAATTTAAACTTTGAAGAGATGATGAAGTTAGCTTTAACTGATGATGTAAACTTGGAGTATCAAAAGAATTCAAAAGATGCAGTTGATAACGATGTATTTGGTGCTCCCTCATATGTCTTAAATAATGAGATTTTTTGGGGTCAAGATAGATTAGATTATCTTGAAGATGCATTAAATAAATAATTTAAAATTAATAAATTTTATTAATAATTTAATTAAGCATTAATAAAAACTAATTTTAACAAATCTTTAATATAATATTATCATAATTTAAAATGATAATAAATTTAAAAAAAAAGGAGAGAAAATGACTGCAAATATCAGAATATTAAAATGGACAAGCACAGTTTTGACACTTTTAGGAATATTAACTTTTTATTTAGATTACTATCCTTATAGCATGATACCTCACAGTTTAGGTATAATCGGTTGGACTTTTGTTGGTACCATTACAAAGGATAAACCTTTATTAACAAATTTTTCACTACAAATCCCGATAATGATTGCAGGTATAATTAAGTATTCTTATACAACTGGGTTATTTTAACTTACTTGGATTCCGTTTGACCAAACATTTTTTACAACTGGTAAATTTTGATAAATTTTAAACCTTATTAAATCTGCTCTCTTATTATTGTCAATGGAACCCCTGTCATTTAAATTTGTAGCTATAGATGGAGCGTGACTAGCTGCTGCAAATGCTTTTGGAAGATTATCAATTTCTAAACCCCATTTGACAACAGATATAATTAATGATGATGGAATATAATCTGAGCTTAAGATATCTAAACAATCATTTTCTAAGAGTTCTTTTGCAGATATATTGCCAGAGTGTGAACCTCCTCTAAGTAAATTAGGAGATCCCATCATAACTTTAATATTGTAATCTTTAGAAGTTTTGGCTGCTTCTAATGTTGTTGGAAATTCAGCCAATTTTACTCCATATTTATTTGAATTATGAACATCATTTTCTGTGGTATCGTCGTGACTAGCCAAAATACAATCATATGATGATTTAAATTCTAAAATTTTATCTATGTGTTTCTTGCTATTTTTTTTTTGAAGATTTTTTAAGTGATCAAAATGAATTTCCATTTCATTTTCTGTCATACCGTGTTTAATTGAAAGATATTCTTTGTACTTATCTATAACTCTAAATTGCCTCTGACCTGGTGTATGATCCATTATACTAATCAGTTTTACATCGTGAGTTTCATTGTATTCGTCTAATTCATCAATCAAATTCTCCGAACAAGTTTCAGCTCTTAAATGTATTTTGTGATCAATCTTGAGAATATTATCTTTTTTAAAACTTGAAATTATATCCGAACAGTTTTTTGCATATTTTTTATATTTTCCTGTTTTTTCAATAGAACCAACTCTTAATGCATCAAAAACTGTAGTTATTCCAACAGATGCTAATTCTCTATCATGAGATAAAATTGCATTTTCTACTGGAAATGAAACTTTAGGTCTTGGTGTCATGTGTCTTTCAAGATTGTCAGTATGTAATTCAACCAATCCTGGCGAAATATAATCTTTTTCGCAGTCTATAGAACTTTTGTTATTACTTAATCCACTACTTATATCGACAATCTTGTTATCTTTAATCCTGATATGACCATGAACGATTTCATCTTTTTTAATTATCATGGCATTGTTTAAAATATATTCATGCATCACTTTTTAATACACATGAATTGTTACAAATATTTTAAATTAGAGAAAATTTATATAAGTATTATAAGTTGAATTATGAAAAAATATTCTAGATACGCTATTTATTATGCACCTCCAAAAGAGAGTAGTCTAGAAGAATTTGGCAGATATTGGTTCGGTTGGGATCCACTTAATGCAAAGTTAATAAATAACAAACATAGAATTAATTATCTAAACAGATTTGGAATTAAAAACTTAATAAACATAGATAAAAATGTTTTAATTGCAAAGAAATATGGGTTTCACGGCACACTTATTCCTCCTTTTAAACTAAACAAAAATTATAGTACCAATACATTATTTAAAAAAACTGAGGAAATAGCAAAAAAATTCAAAAAATTTAAATTTTATAAATTTAAATTAAAAAAAATGAATAATTTTTATGCTTTTGTTCAAAATAAAAGAAATAATAACATTAATAAGTTATCAAATAGACTAGTTAGAGAATTATTTAAATTTAGGTCACCTCTTACAAAAAAAGAAATTGATAGAAGAAATCCCTCTAAACTAAGTAAATTACAATTAAATATTTTATATAAATGGGGATACCCCTATTTAATGTCAGAATTTAATTTCCATATGACCCTTGCATCAGAGGTCACAGGAAACAAATTGTACCTTGAGTTAAAAAAAATTGAAAGAAACAAAGAAATCATTTTAAATGAAATAAATAATTTTGATAAAATATATATATTTGGTGAAAACCAAAAAGGAATGTTTGAGAATTTAGAAAATTTTTCACTTAGCTAAAATTATTTTTTTCAATTTATTTGCACCTATAGCTATTGATTTATTATTATTTATAGTAATTATATTTTTCGGTAGTAAATTAATTTTTCTTTTTATCCTTTTATTAATTGATTTTTTGTCTTCTCTAGCTCGATTTACAAGTCTCTTTTTAATAATTGTTGATGGGGCAATAATATTAATTATTTTAACGTTATTAACTTTTTTTTTTACTTTAAAAAGTACTTTTCTTGATCCATTAAAAATTACTGTTTTACCTTCCTCTATTTTTTTTATTTCCTTAAATGGAATACCGTATGAAAAACCATGAGCTTTCCAGTAAACAAAGAAATGTTTTTTTAAAATCTTATCTTCAAAATTTTTAATTGATATGCTGTAATGATCTTCATTTTTAATATCTTTTTTCCTAGTAATGTACCTTTTTACCAAAATGGAATTAGGAATTTTTTTAATTACTTTTTTTAATAAAGTATCTTTTCCTGATCCTGATGGTCCAACGACTACGATAAGCTGACCGTTATTTTGCATCTGATATTTTTGTAATATCTATTTCCCTAGCATTTAAATATTTACGTGAATATTCATCATGAAAAATACCAATTATTGAAGATCCACTATCTTTTTTTTCATTAATCAAATTCAAAACAATATCTTTGTTAACACTATCTAAACTAGCAGTTGGTTCATCTAGTAATAAACATGGATAATTTCTAATCAGTCCCCTAGCAACATTAACTCTTTGTTGTTCTCCACCTGAAAAAGTTAGTGGCGATAAATTCCATAAGTTTTTATCTATATTAAGTTTTAGTAAAATTTTTTCAGCTTTTTCACGAACTTCATCTTTATCTGAATTTATTTCTAATAAGGGCTCCATAACAATTTCAATTGTAGGAACACGAGGTATCACTCTTAGAAATTGACTAACATATCCTATTATATTTTTTCTAAGTTCAATAATATTTCTCGGATATGTATGATCTATGTTGTGATTATTAATTTTAATTTGTCCTGATTGAAAAACATAGTTTCCATAAATCATTTTTAAAATACTAGACTTTCCAACACCTGATGGTCCTGTTAACGCTACAATTTCTCCAGGATTAATTTTCAAATTCAAATTATTAAAAACTAATATGTTTGTTTTGCCCTGATTATGAAGTGTAAATTTTTTTGTAATTTTATTTAGTTCAATCATTTTTAAACCTGTAATACTGAACTAACTAATAACTGAGTATAAGAATGTTGCGGATCATCTAATACCTGATCACAAAGTCCAGACTCAACAGCCTCCCCATTTTTCATAACAATAATTTTATCAGCTAACAATCTAATCACTGCTAAATCGTGAGAAACGATTACAACTGATAAATTTAATTCTCTAACTAATTTTCTTAACAAATCTAAAATTTTTGCTTGAACAGAAACATCAAGACCTCCTGTTGGTTCGTCCATGAAAATTATTTTAGGACTCGTAACCAAATTTTTTGCTATTTGTAATCTTTGCAACATTCCACCAGAAAATGTTCTTGGAAAATCATCTACTCTACTTTTATCGATTTCTACTTTATCTAACCATTTAAAAATAGTTTGCCTAATATTTCCATAATTTCTTTGTCCAATCGACATTAATCTTTCACTAATATTTCCACCAGCACTTACATCTAATCTTAAACCGTCTCTAGGATTTTGGTGAACAAAAGCTAATTCAGTTCTTATCAATAACCTTTTCAATGACTCAGATATTTCTAGAAAATCAATCGTTTCATTACCTGTTTCAATTAAGATTTTTCCACTATCAGGAATAAGATTGCCTGATATGGAATTTATAAAAGTTGTTTTTCCTGAGCCAGATTCTCCTACTACACCAACGACTTCCCCAGGATATAATGTCAAATTCATATTTTTGCATCCCACTTGATTACCGTAATATTTGTTTAAATTATGAACTGACAAAATTGGTTGCATTTAATTATTTTCCATTCTTTGATTACAATAATTTGTATCTGAACATATAAATGATCTATTACCGTCATCATCAGTAATTATTTCATCTAAAAAACTCTCATTTGATCCACAAATAGAACATTTATGAGGTGCCTTTGAGGGATCAAATGGATAATCCTCAAAATCAAGACTCGTTACTTCAGTATATGGTGGTATTGCATAAATTCTTTGCTCTCTTCCTGCTCCAAATAATTGAATAGCAGGGTTATTGTTCATTTTTGGGTTATCAAATTTTGGAATAGGTGATGGGTCCATTATATATCTTTCATTTGTCTTTACTGGATAAGCATATGCTGTTTCTATATGACCATTTTTGGTAATATCTTCATATAACTTTACATGCATAATTCCATATTCTGATAGTGCATGCATTTTTTTAGTTTCTTGATATCTTGGTTCTAAAAACGCAAGAGGTTCTGGTATTGGAACTTGATAAACAAGTATTTGTTTTTCTTTTAACTTTTCTTCTGGAATTCTGTGTCTTGTCTGAATTATCGATGCTTGGCTTGTTTTTTCTGTGGTCTCAATATTAGCAGTTTTTTTAAAGAAATTTCTAATTGAAACTGCGTTTGTAGTATCATCTGCTCCTTGATCAATAACTTTTATCACATCGTCAGTTGTTAAACATGACGATGTTACTTGAACCCCTCCTGTTCCCCATCCATATGGCATAGGCATTTCTCTAGATGAAAATGGAACTTGATAACCTGGTATACAAAGAGCTTTAATCAAAGCTCTTCTTATCATTCTTTTTGTATTTTCGTCTAAATAAGCAAAATTATAAATTTCATCTTGAGCTGCAACAGTATTTTTTTTATTTTTAAATTTAAGTACGTTGTTCATTTTTTTTATACTCTTCTCTAATTTTTCTTACTAAATCCAATTCCGCCTGAAAATCTACATAATGAGGTAATTTGATATGTTCTAAAAAACCTGTGGCTTGAATATTATCACAATGAGATATAACAAATTCTTCATCTTGAGCAGCAACACCTAAGTACTCCTCACCAAATTCTTTCCATCTCATTGATCTATCAACTAAAGCCATAGAAATAGCTTTTCTCTCTAATTGACCAAAAACTAAACCATATCCACGGGTAAATTGAGCAGGTATTTTTTTACTACCTTTAAATTGGTTTACTGACTCACACTCAGTAAACATGACATCAGCAATATTTATTTCTATACCTAATTCTGGAATTTCAAATTGAACCTCAACGTAACCAGTTCTTAATTCACCAACAAATGCATGGTTTCTAGCATAACCTCTCTGTGTTGAGTAAGCTAAACCAAGAAGAAAACCCTCATCTCCTCTTGAAAGAGATTGCAATCGTTCAGATCTTGTTAAAGGAAAATTAATTGGGTTTCTTGTAATATCTTTAGATGTTTTGCCACTAGGTATTTCTTTCTGAATTAATCCTTCTTTATTTAAAAAGCTTAAAACATGCGGGATTTCTTTATCATCATATTTTTCAATCTTAGCTTTTTCATACTCACCATCAGCAAGAAGTTTGAAGTCAAGTAAACGGTGTGTGTAGTCAAATGTTGGGCCTAACTTTTGTTTACCTGGGATATCTTTAAATGTTGCAGATATTCTTCTCAGGCATAACATTTTGCTAGTTTCGATAGGTTTGCTTGAACCAATTCTAGGTAAAGTAGTTCTATAGGCTCTCATTAGAAAAATTGCTTCAATCAAGTCACCTCTAGACTGTTTGATTGCAAGAGCAGACAAATCTTTGTCATATAAAGATCCTTCTGACATAACTCTATCAACACTTAAAGTTAGTTGTTCACTAATTTGTTTAATATTTAGTTCTGCTATATTTACATCACCTCTTCTTATTTCAGATAACCAAGAATGTGCATTATTGATTGCCTTTTCTCCACCTTTTACAGATACATACATTTTATAGTTCTCCTATTTTTAGTGATCTTGGTATTGAATAAAATTTATCATTATCAACAAAATAAAAATCAAGTCCTAATGGAAATTGCTGGTTATTTTTTTTTATAATCTCTCTATCAGGTAAAAATATACTTTTAGAACTTTTAATACCAGGACCAGTAATTATGGCATTTGGTTTTTCAAATTTAGACTGGCAAATAATAGTGCACGATTGATCAGGATTTTGGTCGTCCCCTTTTTTAAATTCATCTAATGGTAAAAGATCATCCCAAATACCAATTGCAAAATTTGCATTTTTTTTATCTGTAATATTTGCACCTGTATTAAATTTAATCCAATCAATAGTTTCTGGATTGTTAATATCACGACCTAAAAAAATATTCGAATAACTGTCACAAAAAGTTTTTATAATTGAACAACTGGCTGAAAACATTTTCGAAGGCGAATTTATACTGTCTAATATTTCGATCGAACCAGGATATGAAGTTGCAAACAAAATACTTCTAAAATAATCAGCACTTGTTTGAGAATTATTTTTTTTAGAAACAACTTCCATAAATTATTTATCCTCACCTCTTACCAAGGTAAAAAAATCAACCTTAGTAGCTTCTGTTTTAGATAATATTTCATTTCTTTTGTTATTTTTATATTTAATTAATTTATCTATTATATTTCTTTTAATTATTTCTTTTTTTTCAGTTTGCATCAATGCATCACACAAAGCTGCAATTTTGGATTTATATTTATTTCTACCTTGAACATAACCATGGCCTTGGATTTTTTTATCTAAATTTAATGAACATCTCGTTATAGTTACTTCTCCAACATTAAAATTATCACCTGTGGCGCCTACTTTTCCCTGAACCATAACACTGCCAATCTCAGGTTCTCTTAACCAATTATATTCTATTTTCATATTTAAATTGTCCCAAAGCGAAATGAGATAATTTTCATCTGCTGTTGCTAAAGAACTTAACCATTGTTTTCTTGATTCATTTTGCATAATACTATACAACTAGACAAGTAACAAAATTAAAAAAAATTTCAATATATTATTTATTAAAATTTTATGACAACAAAAGATTTGCTTTGGAAGGAAATATACAATTCAATCAAAAGAGAAATTGTTTTAAATAAGTACAAAATTAATAAAAAGTTAGATTCTGAGAATGACTATGCAAAACAATTCAATGTCAATAGACACACTATAAGAAGAGCTTTTAAAGAACTTAAAGATGATAATTTAATATATTCAAAAAGAGGTCTTGGAGTATTTGTTAAATCATCAAAAATTAATTACTCAATTAGTAAAAACGTACGATTTACTGAGAATATACTTGAAGAAAACCAATCAGTAAGAATTGAAATAAAAAGTTTTGATATTGCTGAATGCAATCCTTTTGAAAAAAAAGAACTCAACTTAAAAAAAAATGACAAAGTTACACGCATAAATAGCATAGGTTTTGTCAACAATTCACCTTCTGTAATAACTTTCAGATCGATTCCTTATAAAAAATTTCCAAAATTTATTAATTATTTTGTTAAAAAACAATCAGTAACCAAAGCTTTTAATTTATTGAATATCAAACTAATTAAAAGATCAAAAACTCTAATCAATGCTGAAATTGCAGACAAAATAAAATCAAATTTATTAAATATAAATGAGGGGGAAGCACTATTAAAAACTACATCTGTTAATGTCGATTTTAAAAACAATCCTATAGAGTTAAGTGAAAGTCATTTTATTGGATCTAAAATTCAATTTTTAATAAAAAATTAGATTTTCTACCTTAGGTTTAAATTTCATATAACTTAAACAAAATTTAAAAGATTCATTAATAAAATTTTAACATTTATTAAAGATTAGAGGGTTAATGAATTCCTCAAATGATTATTAAAAAAGTTAACAAATTTTTCGGTGATAATCATGCCGTTAAAAACGTTTCTTTTGAGGTTAACAAACCTCAAATGATAGGAATCATAGGTAGATCTGGGGCTGGTAAATCAACATTACTAAGAATTATAAATCGACTTACCGACGCAACAGATGGGTCGATTGAAATTGAAGGTCAAAATATTCTAGATTTAAAAAGTAAGGAAAAGAGATCATGGCAAAGAAACTGTGCAATGATTTTTCAACAATTTAATTTAGTCCCACGATTAGATGTTCTAACAAATGTAATATTAGGCAGATTAAATTATCAGGGCTCATTTAGAGCATCCTTAAAAATGTTTTCTCGAGATGAAAGAGCTGATGCTCTGATTTTACTCAATAACTTAGGTATGGCTAACACTGCCCTTCAAAGAGCTGAAACGTTATCTGGAGGTCAACAGCAACGTGTAGCTATATGCAGAGCTTTGATGCAAAATCCTAAAATGATTTTAGCAGACGAACCTATAGCATCTTTAGACCCAATGAATGCAAGAATGGTAATGGAGTCATTAAGAAAAATTCATGATGAAAAAAATTTAACGGTCATTTCAAATCTTCATACCCTAGATACAGCAAAAACCTATTGTGACCGTATTATTGGAATGAAAGATGGCGCAATTGTCTTTGATGATGTACCAGAAAAATTATCAGACAAACTTGCAAGAGAAATTTATGGTGCAGAAGCTGATGAAGCTTTTGAACCACAAGTAACATCCACTGAGCTTAAAACAAAAAAAAAGATAAATGGAGATGTTGAGAAAGAATTTGCAACTGCATGAGATCAATAACTCATCGTTACAAATAAGTCGTTAGACTAAAATTATAAAAAGGAGATAATTATGTTTAATAAACTAACAAGAGTTATTGCACTTTTGGCTATGGTGTTTTTTTCAACTCAAGCTAATGCAGTAACTTACACAGGTCCAAAAATGGACTTAAGTAAATACCAACCAGAGTTTAGAGTTGGTTTTTTAGGTGACGAAGCAGCTCAAGATATTATAGCTAGAAATGAATGTTTCATGCCGTATATCGAAGCCGCTTATGGTGTACCAGCTAAATTTTTTACTTTTAAAGACTACGCTGGAACAATGGAGTCGATGCTAGGTGGTAATCTAGATTACACTTGGTTCGGTTCTTCAGGTTACGCAGGTATGTATTTAAAAGATCCAACTGCAGTAGTACCAGTACTAACAAGAATGCAGCCAACAGGTGATATGGGCTACTACTCTGTTGCAGTAGCAACTAAAGCATCTGGAATTAAATCAATGGCAGATCTTAAAGGTAAATCTTTTGGTTGGGCTGACCCTAACTCTACATCAGGTTTTTTAATTCCTTCAATTGAATTAAAGGCTATGGGTATGGACCCAGATACATATTTTTCAAAAACACAATTTTCTGGTGGGCATGAAAACAATGTATTAGCGGTAATGAATGGTGATGTTGATGCTGGTGTAACATGGGTATCTGGTGTTGGTAGCTGGGAAGAAGGATATTCGTCAGGGAATTTAAGAAAAATGGTTGATAAAGGGATTTTAAATATGGACGACATTGTTCAAATTTGGTCTTCAAAATTAATTCCTAATGGTCCAATTGTGATGCCTACTTTTTTACCTGTTAGAGCACACCAAGTAATGATTGGTTTAAAGCAATGGATACACGAGAACGATCCAAAATGTAGCGAAAACGTTGCAAACGGGATTGTAAAAAAATGGGTTCCGGTGGATCATTCTTTTTACGAGTCAGTTGTAGCTGCAAGAAAAGCTAAAATTGAAGCGCAAAAAAATAATTAATTAAACCTCCTATAATCAGAGGCAAAGACTGTAAATCTTTGCCTCTGATTTATTTTTTAAAAATTATGACAAAAGCCTTACCTGCCAACCTAGAACAAATTGAAGTTAATTTAAAAAAATTAACAAACCAGAGAACTAGGTCCTCGCTACTTGGAATTGCAATTCTAATATTAATTTTTTTTGGTGGTACCTTGGTATCGTTAGAAGCAAATGCAGGGTCTTTTGGAAGAGGTATAGCTAATTTTTTTAACTACCCTAGAGATTTATTTGTAGACACTTTTGAGATGGGATGGAAATATTGGCCAAGAGTTATTAAGTATATTCCTGAATTAATTATTACTTTAAATATTGCTTTATTTTCAACTTCGATCGGATTTGTTTTGGCAGTTATTTTTGCAATCTTCTCTAGTAGAAATTTAATAAGAAATAAAAGAGTTATTCAATTTACAAAATTTTTTATGGATGTGACAAGATCATTTCCAACATTAATAATAGCAATGGTGTTTTTATATTTGATGGGTAAATCATCTTTACCAGCAGTGATTGCTATTACGATACACACTGCTGGAGCACTTGGTAAATTATTTACTGAGGCTATAGAAAATTGTGATGGAAAACCTATTGAAGGTTTAAGTTCTGTTGGTGCAACCTGGACACAGAAGATAAGATTTTCAGTTCTTCCCCAGGTACTACCTTTGTTTTTAAGTTATGGAATATTGAGGTTAGAAATTAATGTTAGAGAATCTACAATATTAGGTTTTGTTGGTGCAGGTGGAATTGGAGAAATGTTAGCAGCTTTAATACAATGGAATTATGGAGCTGATGTTTTAGCGTGTATGTTCTTACTGGTTGGTACGATAATTGCATTAGATTATTTGTCTGCATATTGGAGACATAAATTAATTGGAGCAAATCAATGAGTTCTAGTTTAGCTATTCAAAGAGAAAATATTCGTAAATTATTTCCTGACACATTCAATCAAGCTAGAAAAAGTAGATTAAGAGGCCAAATAATTTTTTTTCTCGTCTTAGTATATTTAATAGTAGGTTTTTTTACTTTAGATGTTGTTGATATCCCAAAAAAATGGAAACCACAAAATGCTGCTATGTTTGTCTTAGACACATATGCACACAAAGATCATGTAACAATGAAATGGGAAAATCATGAGGATATTAAAATAGCTTTTGAAGGAAATTATAGAAGTGTTTATGGAATAGATAATCTTGATAAATCAATTCCAGATTGGTTTTATAAAAATTCTGATAAAGTTGGCAATGTAGTTGAGTTTAATAATAAAGGTAAGGCAATATTATACAAAGATAAAGTCGAGATTGTAAATTTTCCAAAATATGAGAGAGATTTTACCATAAAATTAAATTCTAATGGTAAACCTTACCTTGTAGGTTCAGAGGATTTGGTCATAGAAGATTTAAAAGGTTTTAGAATCACAGAAAATAGAGTTGAATTTAGACCAACTTTGTATGAGAGAATTCAAGTATATCCAAAAAAAGTTGAAATTCATCGTTACAGTATCGGATGGAAATATTTTTGGTTTGATTTCTCAAGTCCGTTAGAACCATATACCTTTTTCGAAGCATTAGGTTTGACTTTTTCTAAAGAAAGAGTTGTTCCTGAAATGTCTAATTTAAAACTTTTCTTAACAGAGATTAAGGATAATGAAGCATTTATGCACGGTAGAGTTTGGTGGGCAATGCTCGAAACAATAGTTATGGCTGTACTTGGGACAATGTTTGCTACGGTAATGGCTCTGCCCTTGTCATTCCTTGCTGCATACAACGTTACACCTATTAAAGCTCTAAGATTTACGTTAAGAAGATTATTTGATACTTTAAGAGGAATAGACTTTTTAATTTGGAGTTTAATATTTTTAAGAGCTTTTGGTCCAGGACCCTTCACTGGTATTTTTGCGATTGGTTTTACTGATACAGGTACTTTAGGTAAATTATATTCTGAAGCAATTGAAAATACTGAGAAGAAACAACAAGAAGGAGTTAAATCTACAGGGGCTAGCAAATTTCTACAACATAGATTTGGTATAATTCCTCAAATACTTCCAATTTTTGTATCTCAATCCTTATACTATTTAGAGTCAAATACTAGAGGAGCCGTAATAATAGGTGCAATGGGCGCAGGAGGAATTGGTTTACAATTTTTAGGTGCACTAGGTACTGGAAATGATTTTGAAAATGTCGCCTACATGGCAATATTAGTTTTGGCTGTAGTAATATTTATGGATAGATTATCTGCTTGGCTTAGAAGAATATTAATTGGATCAGATCAATTAATTGTAAGGTAAATAGAAAAAATACCTTTATCAAAAATTTTTCTAGAAATTTTAATTTAAGAATTTAAAAAGATAAAAATCAATCTTTCCAGAATTTCCACCAAGGTTTTTCTTCCTTTGTTATCTCATTATTGTCAACAACAACTTTAGTTATAGATGGATCCTCTCCATCTACTAATCCTGCTCTAGCAGTTGTTTTAGCGTCTTCTAATTTTAGTTTTGCCTCAAAAACTCTGTTTTCATTACACAATTTCATGCCCTCTTTCATTAATGCTTCTGCCTCAGATGCTTTTTCGGGACTAGATCTTGAAATATCATTTTTAACAGTGGCTCTTAACATAAGTACGCCAGGGTCTTCACAATTCCCTATTTCATTTTTAAATGTATCCTCAGTATTTTGTGAATAACTACTGCCGGCTTGTTGCTCTGTTATTTTAGCATGATTGTCAGCTTGAGTAATAGAAATTGTGGATAAAGTTAATATAAATGAGATTAAGATTTTATTCATAATAATCTATTAACTTACTTTTGTTAAAAAAATGTTAAAGAAATAAAAAAATTTGTGAAATATTTGTCTGCATTTTTAATAGGTATATCAGTTACCTTTTGTTACAGCAGTTGTATGTATCTGTTCTCAGCGTTGTTGCTAACTTGGGAAAATGAACTTAGTATCTCAAGGAATAATTTAACCTTTATTTATTCTCTAGGCTTAGTTGTGCATAGTTTACTTTTACCTTTTCTAGGTAAGATTGTAGATAGAAATCTAAGTTTTCCAATGATGTGGACCAGTCCTATACTGTTAGGACTAAGTGTAATTTATCTTTCATCAGTAGATACATATGGTGGATTTTTACTTGCTTGGATACTTGTCAGTGCAACCTCGGGTGGCTGTCTTTATACGATGCTTTTTAGTGTCATTACTATTAATTTAAAATCAAAGGCCAAAACATCTATTGCAATAATTACTTTATTTGCTGGATTTGCAAGCACATACACATTTCCTACTGCTACTTATTTAACAGAACAATATGACTGGAGGTTTACTGTATTTATTTTTGGAATATTAAATATATTGATTAGTTCACCAGCTAATTATTTTGGTTTCAAAAATATAATTATAAAAGAATTTAAAAAAATTGAAAAGAAAACAGATCAAAATTCAAAGCTTAAAATAATACTTAAAGATTATAGATTTTGGTTATTTAGTTTTTCATTGTTTGTTATTGGATTTAATATTGGTGCTATTACAACTCATGTAATTCCAATGTTGCAGGAAAAAGGGATGAGTCTATCCCAAGCTGTATTGACAGCATCTCTGTTTGGACCAGGACAAGTAATAGGTAGAATTTTAGTTATGATATATGGAGGTGATAAGTCAAATTTAAAATTATTTGTAATTTGTTTTTACTCGATGGTAGTTGGAATGATATTTTTATACTTTATAAATATTAATCATTACTTAGCATTTTTATTTGTTTTATTTAATAGTTCAGCATATGGCAGTATGGCTATTTTAAAACCTTTGGTTCAAAATGATACTTTTGGCCAAAAAAACTTTGGCAATATTCATGGTATTTTAGCTTTGCAATATATGATTGGTAGTATTGCTGGTCCATGGATTGGTTCGTTGGTATGGAATGTAGGAGGATATGATTTGTTAATATTAGTATTTTTTGTTTTAGCAATATTTGGTAACTCGACAGCAATTTTTTTAAACAAAAAAAAGTTTATTTAAAGCTTCTCTCTACGTGTTTGTAAAAATAATTTATATTTGGAATTTCTAAATTTTCAATTTTAGCAAGATCATCATATTTTCTTAATCTAACTGCATCTTGCATAAAAGGTTGTTTAATAAATTCGTTTGCTTCCTCTTTGGAAAAACTTCCTCCTTGGACATCTAAACTTCGTTTTGAAGCAATAGATAAAGACTCATAATAACCTTTTTCACAATAAACCAAATATCTTTTAGCCGGAACATGTCCTTTAATTAATATTGTAACATCTTCTGGAAAAAATCTAGAAAGAAAAAGAGATCCTGAATTTTCATGCTTTTTATCTATTCCTTTTTTTATGGCTTCTTTGTCATTATTAATTAAGTGACCAATATCATGGAATAGGGCTGCAGTAATAAAAAAATGGTTTTCATTATTTTTTTTTGCCAATAATGCGCATTGAATTGCATGTTCTAGTTGTGAAACTTTTTCATTTCCATATTGTTTGTCTGATCCAATTTCTTCTATAATTTTAAATAAATTGGCAATATTTGACATATTATCCATCATATTCTTTTAAATTAAAAATGTTTCAGTTTTATTACAATTTAGATTTAGTACTCATTAAGTATAGAAAAAATATTTTATAGTAATAAAAGTTAAAAATGAAAAAACTTTTATTTGTTTGTACTGGCAATTCTCACAGAAGCATATTGGCCGAAAGTGTAGTTAATAAATTTCATAAAAATAAATTTATTGGTTACAGTGCGGGTAGCAAACCATCTGGAATAATTAATAAATATGTCATTAAGTATCTAAATGAAAATAATTTTGATACAAAAAATCTGTCATCAAAAAACTTCAACAAATTCTTGAATGAGAAAACAACCTTTGATCAGGTATTTACTGTATGTAACAATGCTAGTAATGAAGTTTGTCCAGTCTGGCCATCCCCTGAAAAAATAGTTCATTGGGATATTGAAGATCCTGTTTATATCATTAATGAGTTAGAGAAGAGTGATAAACCAAATAAAGAAGAGCTGATTTCAACAGAAATACATAAAACTTATTCCAATTTAGAAACAAGAATTAATGATTGGATAAAAAATTATGAAATATAGTAAGTTTTTTCTTGGAGAGTTTATTGGTAGTTGTTTCCTTGTAATGATTATTGTTGGCTCAGGAATAATGGCTGAAAATCTTACAAATGACACAGGTATTATGCTTTTAGCCAATACTATAGCAACTGGCGCAGGACTTTTTGTGCTAATAACTGTTTTTAGTGATGTTTCAGGAGCACATTTTAATCCATTTGTAAGTCTAGCAATGTTTCTTACAAAAAAATTAAAAGGAAATTTATTACCCACATATATATCTGCGCAAATTTTAGGTTGTTTGTTAGGTGTAGCACTTGCCAATTTCTTTTTCGAACATCAAATTTTTGAATTATCAACAAAATCAAGGGACGGAATAAATATATTTACATCTGAAATTGTAGCAACATTTGGATTGATACTGATAATTTTTGGATCATTAAAGAAAGGAAGTGTGGTAGTGGCCTCATGTGTAGCTTTTTATATCACTGCTGGTTATTGGTTTACATCATCTACATCATTTGCAAATCCTGCTGTAGCAATAGCGAGAACATTTACAGAAAGTTTTACTGGAATTAATTATATGTATACTCCAGTTTATATATTAGCAGAAATTATCGGTGCACTTTTTGCTGTATTTGTGGCTAAAAAAATGCTTTTCAATAACAGGACAAGAGATAAAACTATCTCGTAGAAAAATTGAACCTATAAGATTTAAGGTCAATTTTCTAAATCAGTTTTTAAAAAATTTATTGAATATTAAAGATTAAAATAATAATGAAGAATATCTATAAGTAAAAACTATTACAGGCTAGAAGGATTAATACTTTCAAACTCCAGCATGTTTTTAAAGGTACACATTTCAGGTTTTGTTAAAGTAATTTTTGGAAATTTTTTATTAAAATCAGAGGATAATTGTTTATTAAATTTAATTAAATTTTTTATTTCAGTCTCATTAAGTTGTCTCAAGATATAAGCTAATGTAACATGGAAAGTATATCTTTGATGATTTTCAAATTTAATTTTCAATAAATTACTTAGTTCATCTCTACAATTTCTTAAAATTTTTTCGTCCTCCTCAGAAAAGGGTTCTAAAACAATGCTGTAACCACCAAAAAATGTTTTTAGTTTTAAATTGATTTCTTTTGGAAAATTATAGTTTTCAATTCTTTTATTTAATTGAATAGCTATATCTTTGTAATCCAAATCAAGATCTATATCTGTTGGCCAATAATAAGTATTTTTTGTATTTAAATTACAACAGTCAAATAATGTCATATGAAAACTAGATGGAGGTAAATAGGAATAAGTTTTTTCAGGATTAAAATTTTCTAAATTTTTTTGAAAACCAATAATTTGATCAGATAAATATGTATTAAGAGGAATATTACAGATTATTGTGCACCCTGGAAATGGTAAAGGTTTTCCTTTATCGTCAAATTTATTTTCTGCACCTTTTAAAGTATACCCTCTAAGTTTACCTGCTAAAAATTGCTCTTGGTTATTAACTATATTTAAATCCATTAAAATAAACTAAAACCAGTTTATATTTTCTTTGTCACAAAGTTCTTTCAGCCTTAATGGATAGTCTGTCATGATACCATCTACACCATACTCAATCATTTTTAACATATCGTTCTCTTCATTAACTGTCCAAACGTTCACTGGCAAATCTTCTTGATGAGAAATATCTACTAGTTTTTTTGTAATATCTTTATGGTATGGATGCAAAGCCTTTCCACCTTGTGATTTTATAATTTTTGGTAATTCATATTTTTCAAAAAAAGGTAAGTAACTCATCCATGGAGATCTATTGTAAATTGTATTTTTAATTTTAATTCCTGCCTGTTGTTGAAAACTTAAATAAGCTCTTGAAATTTCAGGGTAAAGATTTTTGATTTCTGTCAGTGTTCTCCAATCAAATGAAGAAATGATTATTTTATTTTGTAAATTTGATTTATTTACTTCTTTCATAACAAGTTTTACCATTTCCTCTGGGGTTGGAGTTAAATTTTCCTCGTCAGGTGTAGATTTAATTTCTAAATTTATTAACAAATCTTCTTCCATATCTAGATAATTTATTTAAAGACCCAACATCAAATTTTAAAAGCTCATCGTAACTTAAGTCAAATATTATTATATTTTCATCCGTTATCCAATTTCCCTCATTATCTTTTGTAAAACTTGGATCTAATCTAAAGTCATGTGTAATCACAGGAATAAGATCTTTGGAAATCAAAATATCTGTTTCGTATGCATTAATATTGTTTTTAAATAAATATTTAAAACTTTCTAAAGTATTTTCAGGAAGATCTCCTCTAGCGCCTCTATGGCCATAAATTTTAATATAATTTGGCTTTGATAAAATCAAAATTAATTTACTCGATTACCATTAGATTTATCAAAAACATAATAATTGTTATCATTTATGTTCAAAGATAATTTACTTCCTTTTTTAATAATTTGACTTCCAGGACATCTAAAACAAAAATCTTTTTTATTTTTTATTTCTCCATAAATCAAATTATCTGAACCTAATTGTTCTACCAGATCTACAGATAAATTTATTAAACCTTTATCAGTTTGCGACATATGCTCTGGTCTAATTCCTAATATAACTGGTCCATTAAAATCACTTGTAACATTATTAATTTCAAAACCTTCTGAAGTAAGAGTTTTATTTTTTAATTCTCCTTCAAGAAAATTCATCTGTGGCGAACCTATAAATCCTGCGACAAACATAGATTTAGGATTATTATAAATTTCTATCGGTGTTCCAAGCTGCTCAATAAGGCCATTATTTATTACTGCCAGTCTATCAGCTAAGGTCATAGCTTCTACTTGGTCATGAGTTACAAATATACTTGTCACTCCAACTTTTTGCTGAAGTTTTTTTATTTCAAGCCTCATTTGTATTCTTAGTTTTGCATCTAAATTAGATAATGGCTCATCAAATAAAAATATTTTAGGACTTCTTACAATAGCTCTTCCCATAGCAACTCTCTGCCTTTGACCTCCTGACAACATGGATGGTTTTCTTTGCAAGTATTCAGAAATTTGTAATAGCTTTGCTGCCTCATTAACTTTTTTTTCAATATCTTCTTTTGAAATACCTCTATTTTTTAATCCGTAAGCCAAATTGTTGTAAACATTCATGTGAGGATAGAGTGCATAATTCTGAAAAACCATCGCAACATCTCTCTCTGAAGGGTCAACTTTATTAATTAATATTCCATCAAGATTTATATTACCTTCAGTTATGTCTTCTAACCCAGCAATCATTCTTAAAAGAGTAGATTTTCCACATCCGCTCGGTCCAACAAAAACCATGAATTCACCATTTTCTACATTCATACTTGTCTCATGAACAGCTATAGTTCCGTTTGGATAGATTTTAGTAACTTTATTTAATTCTAAAAAACTCATTTATTTCTCTGTTTGAATTAATCCTTTTATGAACCATTTTTGCAAAAATACTACCACTAAAACTGGGGGGATCATTGATAAAATAATATAAGCAAATCTCTCTGCTGTTCTTGGTAAAGCAACTCCCTCATAACTTTCAGTAAATATAATTTTCATTCCCATTACTACAGTCCAATATTCCTCACTCGTAGTCATTATTAACGGCCATAAATATTGACTATATCCGTATACAAACATGAATATAAACATCGCTGCAATCATTGTTTTAGATAATGGAACTAAAAAATCTATAAAAAATCTCCAACTATTTGCACCATCTAATTTTGCTGATTCAAGTAATTCATCAGGTATAGTTTTATAAAACTGTCTAAAAAAAAAGGTAGCGGTGGCTGATGCAACCAATGGAAGAACAAGACCTGTGTATGAATTAGTTAAACCTAAATCTGATACAATCTTATAACTTGGAAAAATCCTAACCTCCAGAGGCACAAGTAAAGTAATAAAGATTAACCAAAAAATTGGTACAGCAAATTTGAATCTAAAATAAACTAAAGCATAAGCTGACATTGCTGAGATAATTACTTTAAGGGTTGCAATTCCCAAAGCCATTATAAAGCTATTTATAAACATTTTTGCAGCAGTCACTTCCTCTGACCAACCACCCTTCTCATTTAAAACTTCGTTATAATTTCTTGTTAATTGATCGCCAAGACCAAATTTCATTCCCTCTTTTAAAATAGTTACAGTATCGTGGGTAGAGCTAGCAAATGATAACCAAATCGGAATTACCATTAATAAAACACCTAGTATAAGTACAATGTGTGCTAAAATTTGTGATAATTTAATTTTCATTTGTCTTGAAAGATCCCTTTAATAAAATATTTTTGTAATACAATTATAATTAATACTGGTGGTATCATTGACATGATAACAAATGCAAATTTGTTAACAATTGATCCAGACATCATCTTTAATCCCATGACAACAGTCCAATATTGTTCAGAAGAAGTTACTAATATCGGCCATAAATATTGATTATAACCGAATACAAACATAAATATGAACATTGCAACAATCATTGTTTTTGACAATGGCACTAAAAAGTCAATAAAAAATCTCCAAGTATTTGCACCATCCAATTTTGCTGATTCAAGTAATTCATCAGGTATAGTTTTATAAAACTGCCTAAAAAATAAAGTAGCTATAGCAGAAGCTGAAATTGGAATAATTAGTCCCCAATATGAGTTTACTAAGTTAAGTGTAGACATAACAGAATAGGTAGGAAAAATTCTTAACTCCAGAGGGACTAGTATAGTAATAAAAATTATCCAAAATAATAATGTTGCATATTTCACTCTAAAATAAACTAAGACATATGCAGTCATAAGAGATGAAATAACTGATAAAAACGCAACTCCAGTTGCCATTAAAAAACTATTTAAAAACATCTTTAATGCAGTAATTTCTTTAAAAAAACCACCTTCATATAATAAAACTTTTGTATAATTCTCTAAAAACTTATCTCCTAAAAAAAATTGAAGACCTTGGGTATTAATTATCGAAGCTGTATGAGTTGAGCTTGCAAAAATTAACCAAACAGGAATTATCATAATAAAAATACCTATCAAAAGAATTAAATGAGAAAAGTTTGATGAAAAATATCTAATCATTTTAATTGTAATGTATTTTCCCTTCTATGTATCTAAATTGAAAAATTGTAATAACTAAAACAATCAACATCATCATAATTGATTGAGCACCAGCACTTCCTAAGTCTAACCCCCTAAATCCATCCATGTATGCTTTATAAACAAGAGTTCTTGTTTCACCTGAGGGTGCACCAATTGTTGTAGTGTCAATTATTCCAAAAGTATCAAAAAAAGCATAAGTTATATTGATAATGATTAAAAAGAAAGTTGTGGGCATCAATAGAGGGAAAGTGATTGTCCAAAATCTTCTTAAACTACTTTTACAATCAATTATGGATGCTTCAATAACAGATTTTTGTATTGCTTGAAGACCGGCTAAGAAGAAAATAAAATTAGCACTTATTTGTTTCCATGATCCTGCTATTATTAAGTAGATATAAGAATCAAAAACACTTTCATACCAATTAAAACCCCATAAATCGTTAAATAGATGATACAATAATCCAAATCTTTCACTAAAAAAATAATTTGCCATAACACCCACCACCGCTGGCGCAATAGCATAAGGCCAAATCAAAAGAGTTTTGTAGGCACTTTTTCCATGCATTACATTATTGGCTTGTACAGCAAGTAACAATCCAATGGCTCCTGTAACAAGTGTAATCACAAAGCTATAAATAATAGTAAACTTAAAAGCTATTAAATAAGCCGGGTCATCAAAAATAAATAAAAAATTATCAAACCATACAAATTGTCTTCCAAATCCAAATGCATCTTGCATGGTAAATGCATCTCTAAAAGTTTGTATTATTGGCCAATATAAAAATATTAATAAAATACCTAGCTGTGGTGCTAAAAAAAAATACTGTGAATAGTTTGATTTAAACTGAACTTTTTTCATAAAATAAATAGGAGGGTATATTAATACCCTCCTAATTTATATTATTTATTAAAGAGTCTTAGCAAATTGTTTTAACAATTTAGCTGCACCCTTATCCATGTTCTTTAATCCTTTTTCGATTGATATTTTGCCATTTAACATTGGCTCAACATTTTCGTAAATTACTTCACGAATTTGAGGCCAGTTACCAGCTCTATATCCACCAGGAATAGTTGAACCTTCTAAGCTTAATTGTTCACCAACAGCTTTGTGATATGGAGAAGCTCTATAAAAGTTTATAGTTTCAGCTAATTCTATACCACCTTTAGTTACAGCAGAATAACCTGTCATGTTGTGATAGTATAAATCCATTTCAGGAGAACCCATAAATTCTATGAATTTAGCAAGTCCTTTATACTCTTCTTCTGTATGACCATTTAAGATCCAGTTTGCTGCGCCACCAATAAATGTTGGATACTCTTTCCCACCAGTTACTGAATCCCAATAAGGAATATGATTAACTGTAAAATTTGGAACAACACCTTTCATTCCACCAAATGATGCAGCAGATCCAAACCAAAAAGCAGCCTCACCTGCTATAAATGGTGCTTGATTATCTCCCCAAGCTCTTCCTTTATAACCGTAGAGACCTTTTTCGTACCATTCTTTTACTTTTTTCCAATGATAAACAAATGCATCTGTTTCAGCAAATAAAGTTTTTGTCGGAACAGCATCGTAACCATTGTTTCCATCTGTCATAAGTAGATTATGTCTTGAAAAGAAATTTTCTGTCCAGATCCAAGGAAAGTGACTTTGAACTAAAGGAATATATCCAGCAGCTTTAATTTTTGGAGCCATAGCCTCAAATTCTTCATAAGTTTTTGGAACTGATTCTATTCCTACTTCTTTCAATATGTCCATATTTGCATACATTAAGCAAGTTGAACTATTAAAAGGAACACCTATCATTTTTCCATCAGAGTCAGCATAGAAGTTTTTAATTCCAGGAATATAATTATCTGCATCTACTTTAATTCCATATTTCTCAGCCATATCTTCAAAACCAATCACAACGCCATTTTTAACTTGAGCTACCATAATTGCAGCACCAGCATCGTAAACCTGTGAATAGTGTGGTTGGTCTCCTGCTCTAAATGCAGCTATAGTTGCCGCCATGTTATCTTCATAACTTCCTTTACCTGTAGGAATGACGGTGTATTCATCTTGTGAAGCATTAAATCTATTTGCAATTTCAATAATTACATCACCAAGAAATCCACTATTTCCATACCACCAATGAATTTCTGTCTTTGAATAACTGTGTGATGTAAAAGAGAAAGTAAATAGAATTGTTAAAACACTCAATATTTTTTTCATTTTACCTCTTTGTTTATTTGTTAATTATAATGAATAAATTATTTATATTAAAGTATCGTTAAATTTTGATTACTTAAATGTAAAAATATATAATGTTTCTAAAGGAGGTTGTATATTTTAAAACAAATCATAATTTAAATGTCTAAAATATTCGATTTATTCATAATAGGTGGCGGTATAAACGGTGCAGGTATTGCAAGGGATGCTGCGGGTAGAGGTTTATCAGTTTGTTTAGCTGACAAAGGTGAGATTGGTGGAGCAACTTCATCCTGGTCAACGAAATTAATACATGGTGGTCTTCGTTATTTAGAAAATTATGAATTCAAATTAGTTAGAGAATCTTTAAAAGAAAGAGAAATTGTTTATAAAATTGCTAAACATATTTCAAAACCCATTCCTTTTATAATTCCTTATGCAGATAAAATTCGACCAGCCTGGTTAATTAAAATTGGTTTATTTTTGTACGATAATTTAGGTGGTAAAAGTAATATACCAAAATCAAAAACATTTGATCTTAGAAAAAAATTTTCAAATATTCTTAAAGAAAAATACAAAACTGGTTTTCAATATTTTGACATACAAATTGACGATAAAAAATTAACGAAATTAAATACCAAAGATGCAAAAAGAAATAACGCTAAAATACTAGAATACAACAAAGTTAAAAAAGCTGAAATTATTGGCAATGAATGGATTATTAGTCTTGAAAATGGTGAAAAAGTAAAGTCAAAAATTTTGATTAATGCATCTGGACCGTGGATAAATGAAACCTTAAATAAAAATATAAAAATTAAATCTAAGAAAAAAATTAGATTGGTTAAAGGAAGTCATATTATTACAAAAAAATTGTACAAAGAAAATGTTGCGTTCACATTTCAAAATACTGATAAAAGAATAATATTTGTAATACCTTATAAAGGGAAGTTTTCTTTAATTGGAACAACTGAAGAAGAGGTGAAATCACCTGAAAATAAAGGAATATCAAAAAAAGAAATTAGATATTTAATTAGTTCAGTAAATAATTACTTAAAAAAACAAATAACATCAAAGGACATCGTAGATACATATTCTGGGATAAGACCTCTAATTGAAGATTTTAAAACAGCCTCAAAAGTCACAAGAGATTATGTTTTTGATTTAAAAATTATAAAAAAATTACCTTTATTGAATATTTATGGAGGAAAACTTACCACCTACAGAAAATTATCTGAAAAAGTCCTTATTGATCTTGAAAAATTTTTACCTAAAACAAAAAAAGGTCCATGGACACACAAAAAGAAGCTTTTTTAATTTCCACGGTCTTAAAAAATGCTTTTCATTAAGTAATTTTATTTAATTCTAGTTTGAATTATTTTGATAATTTTAGGTAAATCTTTAATTGTATCTATTACATAGTGAGCGCCTACTTTCTTAAATTTATTCTTGATCTTTTTTCTAAATTTAGTTTTATCTTTAAAAGAAAGTCTATTAAATTCGACTTCTGTTTTACCAAATTCATTACCTGAAAATATAACACCCACTACCCACATCCCAGCATTTACTCCCTCTAACAATCCAGGAATAGTGTCATCAACTTTTATACAATTTGATCCCTTGGTAATATTTAATTCAGAAAAAATTTTATATATTATTTCAGCTGAGGGTCTTCCAATTTTTGTGTATGAAGAACTATATGACACATCAGGTATAAATCTTTGTTTTTTTAGTTCTGGCAATATAACATTTAGAATTTCTTCTGAATATCCGGTATTGATTCCTATTTTTATTTTTTTGTTTTTTATAAAATCTAAAGTTTTTTTACTTCCTGATATAAATTTTGAATGTTTCTTAATTATTTTTTTTAATTCTGGATTAAAAAGTTTAAACAATTTATCAATATCTTTATCTGTTGGTTTTGATTTAAATTTTTTTTTCCACTGCGAATTAATTTTTCTTGTTGTTAGCAATGCTTTTATATGGGCTCGTTTTTCAATACCCATTGGTCCTATGGCTTGTTTTCGTGTAATTTTAATTCCAAACCTATCAAATAATTCTATAAGAACTTGAGATGGCGCAAGGCTTCCAAAATCTATTAATGTACCAGCTAAATCAAATACAATTCCTTCTATATTGGAATTTTTCATATGTTTTTTTTCGAATCTTTTATTTAAAATTTAATATTTGAAATTAATCATATCTTTAATTGAATAATAATACTGATTTTATTGCTGTTTATTTTGATTTTAACTTGTTTTATTAATGTTACAAAAATATTACAGATTTATTACATATGCTGAAAATACTAAATTTCTTATTGATAATTTCAACAGTATGTTTGACTTCAGCAGCAAAAACAGATGAGTTAGATTTAAACAAACTTTTGAGTAAGTTAAAAGATTGTAATACACAAAGTGAAGCAAAAATTTTAGAAAAAAGCATATGGAATTTGTGGGAAACACATCCATCTAATTTTCAATTAACTATTGATTTAAAAGAAGGTTCAAGACTAGTTCAAAATGGAAATTATATAAGGGCATATAGGATTTTTAGTAAAATTATAGAAAAAGATCCTAATTGGGCTGAAGCTTGGAATAGACGTGCAACATCTTTATATTTTATGGGTAAGTATAAAAAATCACTTAAAGATATTGATATGGTCTTAAAACTTGAAAGCAGGCATTTCGGTGCTCTAATTGGAAAAGGACAAGTATACATGGAAATGAAAGATTACGAAAAAGCCTACACTAGTTATTTAGAAGCTTCATATATAAACCCAATGAATACTGATACAATAAATCAAATAAACAAAGTCTCTAAATTAATTAAAGAAAAAACAATATAATTACTTTATCTGTAAAATATCTTTAATATTATTAAAATATAATAACTTATGAATTATTTGAAAAATATTAAGCTTACAAATAATATAACTTTAATTAATAAGCCATTCAAAAAAAAAGAATATTATCATTTCTTAAAAACCTCTGATTTATCTTTGGTAGTTGCGGAAATTAAGAAAAACGTTTTTGTTCTAGTTAGTCAAAAAAGAATTCCAGTTAATAAAATCAGCTATGAATTTCCATCTGGTATGATTGATAAAGGAGAAAATTCTATAAGTGCTGCTTGTAGAGAATTTTATGAGGAAACAGGATATAAAATATTAGGAAGACCAAAAAAATTATTTACAATTAATTGTGAGCCAGGAAGGTTAACAACTAAAATATACTGCTATTATTCAAATAGAATAATTAAAAAAAAAGGACCTGAGAAAGCTATTAAAATTCATTTTCTGTCTAAAGAAGAAATAAACAAATTAATTTTAAATGAAAAATTTTGTAATGCCTCTCATGTGGCTTCATTTTTTAAAGTTATAAAGGTGCCTACAAAGTAAGCACCTTTTATAAGAGAAGAATAATGATTTCATTAATGTAATTAATGATGAAATATTACTGATAAATTAATAAAATATTAAATCTAATTTAAATTAACATTAAATTAATTTGAATAAATTACCCTAGGATCTAAAAATAATTCTCTTGCTAAAGCTTTGAATTTTTTCGTAACTTGTTTTGAGATTATCTCTTGATGCTGCGAAGGTATTTTTAAAAAAACAGCATTTCCTCTTTTATAAAGTTTAAATTCTTCTAAAAAAATTGTAGATATTGATGTAAGAGAATTAGCAAATCTTAAGGCTGCACCAACTTGTTTGCATGAATATATCTCGTTGTTATTTAAAAACGTTAAGTATTCTATCTTTGGGTTGTATTTTATACTGCAATATCTCCAGTAACAAGAAAGTGCCAATTGTATTCTTTCTTTATGTGAAAGTTTTAATAAAGGCGTATTTAATGTTTCTTGAAAAACCAACTCTGCTTTTTGGAATGCTCCCAAACCCCAATCCATATGACTTAGTACGCAAGATAGATGAAGCAATTTTTGATTAAAATGCTCATTTCCCTCAAATATAGGTTTTATAAAATGAAAATATTTCTTATATGTAGATCCTAAATCGCCTCTTTTTTTTGAAATATGCTCTAATGATTTATTAAAAACAAAATTACTATCTGAGTTTTTAAATAAATCTTTGGCAAGAGATCCTTCTCTAATACCGCTAATTGAGCAAATAACATTTTTTGGATTTGCTATGTTCATAATTTCTTCTAGAATTATTGAGCTATAAGGAAGATAAGGCGTTCTAGACTTTGATATGTATTCAACTGATTTCAATTTAGATTTATTAAATGAAGAAATTTTTTCTAAAAATTTTGTAAGTTTTTCATTTTCTATTGAGTATTGATGAATAATATGGACTGGATATTCATTTTGAAATAAGTGTAATTTAAACAAAGCTCTCCACGTACCTCCCACCAAATATAAATTATTAAATTTTTTTTTAGATAACCATTTTTCATCTCTTAAAAGATTTTTGAGATATTTAGGTAAATTTCTTTTTTTAACAATAGGATTGTTGATTAACCTTAATACACCAACTGGAAGTGATGTTTTATTTGTTACAACATTGTTTTCAACTCTAGCAAGCTCTAAACTTCCACCACCTAAATCAGCAACAAGTCCATCCACATTCTCAAATCCAATTTTAACTCCTTCAGCTGATGATTCAGCTTCTTCTTCACCAGTTAAAATATTTATATTTTTTTTAAATAAGTATTCTACTTCTTCAATAAAGGGCTTTGCGTCTGTAGCTTCTCTTAATACAGCTGTTGCAATAATTTTAAGGTTATTAATTTTTGAAACATTAAGAATTTCTGAAAATCTTTTTAAAACTTTTAAAGCATATATCTTGCCTGATTTATGAAGTTTTTTTGATTTATCTAAGTTTTTACCAAGTTCACAAACTGCTTTTTCATTAAAAAAAGGTACTCTAGATGATGTAAAATCATCGTAAATTAACATTCTTATAGAATTTGAACCTATATCAATAATAGCTAATTTTGATTGTCTTAATTTTAAATTTTGCTTATTTTTAATTACTTTAAGTTCCATCTTTAACCAACCTTAAGTTTAATTTTTTTGGTTTAATTTTTAGTTTTGCCTTTCCTCTTCCTGATAAACTTGGATTATTCATGAAATAATCATGTGCAGAAAAAGAATCTTTTCGACTATATTTAATTTTTTGATAATTTCCATCAGGATAAAGTTCCCAGCTCTGATTCGTGTCTAGATAATTGGCCATCATTATTTGGTCTAAAACCTGTTCATGCACAGTTTGATTTTCAATTGGCACGAGAAGTTCGACTCTTCTATCTAGATTTCTTGGCATCAAATCTGCAGATGAAATATAAACTTTTGCATTTCTGTTGGGCATAACTTTTCCATTTGCAAAACAATAAATTCTTGAGTGTTCAAGAAATCTTCCAATGATACTTTTTACAGTAATATTTTCCGATTTATTTTTAATACCAGGTCTTAAACAACATACACCTCTTACAAATAAAGAGACTTTTACACCGACACTAGAAGCCTCATAAAATTTATCAATTATTTGTGGATCAACTAATGAATTCATTTTAGCCCAAATCTCAGCGTGTTTCCCTTTTTTTGCATTACTTATCTCCTTATCTATATTCTGATTTAAAGTTTTTCTTAAATTTACAGGTGAAATGGAAATTTTATTTAAATTTTTTGGTTTAGAATATCCAGTCACGTAATTGTAGAATTTTTCTACATCTGTAGCCATTTTTTTATCAGAGCTAAATAGAGATAAGTCTGTGTATATTTTTGCATTTACAGGATGATAATTGCCAGTGCCCAAATGGAAATATGTTTGAATTTTACCACCCTCACGTCGATGTATTAGTGATGATTTAGCATGTGTTTTGTATTTTGCAAAACCATAAACAATTTGAACTCCAGCTTTTTCAAGACTTCTTGCCAGCTGTATATTTGCTTCTTCATCAAATCTGGCTTTGATTTCAATTAAAGCAGTAACTGTTTTGCCATTTTCGGAAGCGCTAATTAATGCTTTAACAATTGGTGAATCTAAAGTAGTCCTATACAATGTTTGTTTAATAGCAATTACTTTTTTATCTATAGCCGCTTGATTTAAAAATTCAATTACAGCATCAAAAGTTTCAAATGGATGATGAACTATTAGGTCTTTTTTCTTAATTGTCTCAAAAAAATTATTATTGTATTCTTTTAATCTTTCAACGTCTCTTGGTGTAAAGTTTTTAAATTTTAATTTAGAATTTTTAATTTTACAAATTTGGTCTATATCCTGGATTCCAACTAAACCTGCTACTTCATAAATATAATTTGGATTAATTTCTAATTTATTTGTTATAAATTTTATAAGTTCTTTGTCGCTTTTTTCTAAAATTTCTAATCTAACAATATCACCAGTTCTTCTTCGCTTTAATGCTAGTTCAAATGATCTGACTAAATCCTCAGCCTCTTCTTGAATTTCTACATCACTATCTCTTATTACTCTAAATATCATTTTCTTTTCTAATAAATGATCTGGAAAAATTTCAGAGGCAAAGTAACCAATAACATCGTCTAGAACTAAAAATTTCTTAAATGATTTTCCTCCATCTATTTCAATAAATCTTGATAAAGCTTTAGGAATTACGATAATTGAATTAAGAATTCTCTTTTTTTTCTTTTTCTTCAGCTTCATAACTAAAGCTCTACCTTGATTAATAATAAATGGAAAAGGATGAGAAGGATCAATCGCTGATGGTGTAAGTAGAGGATAAATTTCTTCGTTAAATATTTCTAATAATTTCTTTTTTTCTTTTGTGTTAAGGTTTTCTGGCTTAGTCAATAAAATATTATTTCTCTTCAGCTGATTTGATAGATTATTAAATATGGTATTTTGTTTATTTAATAGATTTTTTGTATCATTGATAACCATCTCCATCTGTTCTTCAGGCGTTAGTCCATCTGAACTTAGTGAGTCGACTTCTTGTTTAATTTGACTGTATAGTCCAGCAACTCGAACCATAAAAAATTCATCTAAATTAGAGCCTGCAATAGATAAAAATTTTACTCTCTCATAAAGAGGATTTTCAATATTTTGCGCCTCTAACAGAACTCTATCGTTAAATTTTAACCATGATAATTCTCTATTTATATAATTGGATCTAAGCTCTTCTTTGTCTTGTTTTTTTAATGCAGTCATATATTTAGAATTAATGAGAGAACTATATGTCATGAGACATGCAAAATCTAGTTGGGAAGACCCAAATTTAAGTGATTTTGAAAGACCACTAAATAAAAGAGGCATCAAAAGTGCAAAAATTATAAGTGAATTTTTTGTTAAAAAAAAATATTCCTTTGATTATGTGCTTTTATCTTCATCAAAAAGAACAAAAAAAACTCTAAATTTAATACTGAATAAAATAAATAAACCAAAAAAAATTAAAAGTTCCTCAAAGCTTTATTTAGTTAATGAAAATGAAATTATAGGGTATATAAAAAATATCCATAAAAGGTTTAAGAAAGTATTGCTAATAAATCATGAACCTGCTCTTAAAAATTTAGTTATAAAATTAACTAAAAATAAAGATAATAGTAATTTTAAACTATTAAATTATAAATTCCCAACTTGTGCATTTGCTAAAATAGTTTTCGATACAAATGATTGGATAAATATTGAAGAGAAAGGAATTATTTCTGAATTTGTAAGGCCTAAAGATTTAGTTATCTAACGAATAGCCTGCAGATCTCACTGTGCGAATTAAATTTTCTAATCCACTTACATTTAAAACTTTTCTCAATCTTCTTATGTGAACATCAACCGTTCTACTTTCTACATAAATATTTTCACCCCAAACATTATTTAGTAATTGTTCTCTTGAATAAACTCTTTTTGGATTTTTAATAAAAAAATCTAATAATTTAAATTCTGTGGGTCCCAAAATTATTTCCTTATCATTTCTATAAACTCTTTTTGCTAATCTATCAATTTTAAGGTCTTTAAATTCCACAACATCAGTTGATGACAAAGGTTTAGCCCTTCTTAACAAAGATTTAATTCTTGCATTTAATTCTTTTTGGCTAAATGGTTTAGTGACGTAATCATCAGCTCCAGTTTCAAATGCTTTTAATTTATCTTCCTCCTCTCCTTTTGCAGTAAGCATAATAATTGGAATGTCATTATATTTTTTATCCCTTTTTAACTGTTTACATATTTCAACACCTGATAAATCTGGCAACATCCAATCTAATAAGATTAAGTCTGGCATTTTTTGTTTTATTGATTTTAAAGAGTCCTCTCCACTTTCACTTGAAGAAACCTTATGACCTTCTTTTTCTAAATTATATTTTAATAAGGTTGAAATTGGCGCCTCATCTTCTGCAATAAATATGTGTGCACTCATTACTTTGTTAATACTGAGTCGCTACCCTTAGGTCTTTCTCCCTCTAAATAATCACCTGTAACTAGATAAAATACTTGCTCAGCAATGTTGGTTGTATGATCTCCTATCCTTTCAATATTTTTAGTTACAAATAAAAGATGTGAGCCATATTCAATATTTTCCATATTTGATTTAAGTAATGAGATGACTTCTTCCATACATTTATTTGTTAAATCATCAACTTGTTCATCACTCTCCCATACTGTTCGAGCTACATCGCTTGATCTACTTAGATAAGAGTCTAAAACAATTTTTAATTGTTTTTGAACCAAAATGCAGATTCTATTCATTGCTTCAATTAAATTATTTGGCAAATGCGTATTTATAAGTTTTGTTCTTTTTGCAATATTTTTGGCAAGATCACCTATTCTTTCTAAGTCTGAAGACATCTTTAGAGCTGCAACTGTTTCTCTAAGATCCACAGCCATTGGTTGTCTTAAAGCAATTAAATTTACTACCTCATTCTCTATCTGAGACTCAAAATTATCTATAACTACATCTGAATTTATAACATCATCAGCAAGGTTATGATCATTTGTTGATATTGCTTTCATTGCTTTACCTAAAGCGGTTTCGCAATTTGCCCCCATTTCAACTAAATCATTGTTTAATTTTTTTAATTGGTCTTCGTAAGATTTTACTGTGTGTGGTTTTTCATTCATTATCCAAACCTTCCTGTTATGTAATCCTGCGTTTGTTGTTGAGTCGGATTCTTGAATATCTTATCAGTAGAACCTACTTCAATCAATTTGCCAAGGTGAAAAAAACCAGTATTTTGAGAGACTCTTGCAGCTTGGGACATTGAGTGAGTAACAATTATTATAGTATGTTCCTTTCTTAATTCATCAATTAGCTCCTCTATTTGTGCTGTCGCAATTGGATCAAGAGCTGAACATGGCTCATCCATGAGTATTACCTCTGGCTTAATTGATATTGTTCTTGCAATACAAAGTCTTTGTTGTTGTCCACCTGATAAACCAGTACCTGGTTCGTGAATTCTGTCTTTTACCTCTTCCCAAAGTGCTGCTTTTCTCAAACTCTCTTCAACAATATTATCCATTTCACTTTTAGATTGAGCTATCCCATGTATCTCAGGTCCATAAGAAATATTCTCATAAATGGTTTTTGGAAAAGGATTTGGTTTTTGAAAAATCATTCCAACTTTTTCTCTAAGCCTTACAACATCTGTATCTTTTTGATTTATGTCATAGTCATTAATTTTTACGACACCACTGACTTTACAAATATCGATCACATCATTCATTCTATTTAGACATCTTAAGAATGTTGATTTACCACAACCAGAAGGTCCAATAAGAGCAGTTACTTTATTTGCTTCGATATCCATATTGATATCAAATAAAGCTTGTTTCGCTCCATAATAGACATCAACATTTTTTGCTTCTATTTTATTCATATTTTAGTTCCATTTCTTTTCAAATTTATGTCTAATTAATTGTGCTCCTAAATTCATAAAAATTAGGAAAAATAATAATACCATTATGCAAGCAGACACTTTTTCTACAAATCCTCTTTCGGCACTCTCCGCCCATATATAGATTTGAACAGGCAAGCTAGCTGCTGGATCCATAGGGGTTCCTGGTATTGTGTTAACAAAAGCAACCATTCCAATTAATATTAAAGGCGCTGTTTCACCTAATGCTTGAGCTAAGCCAATTATAGTACCTGATAAAGTTCCAGGTAAAGCCAATGGCACGGTATGATGCATCGTCGTTTGCATTCTGCTAGCTCCCATTGCTAAAGCTGCTTCTCTTATACTGGGTGGAACAGCCTTCAATGATGCTCTGGCTGCTATTATAATTGTTGGAAGAGTCATTAATGAAAGGGTTATACCTCCAACTAAGGGTGTTGATCTAGGTAAACCAAATACAGCCAATAAAACACCTAATCCTAATAATCCAAAAACAATTGAAGGAACTGCTGCTAGATTATTGATATTTACTTCAATAAAATCTGTAAATCTATTTTTTGGTGCAAATTCTTCTAGATAAACTGCAGCTAGTAAGGCAACAGGAAAGGCAATTGACAGACAGACAAGTATGGAAAATAATGAACCCATAAATGAGCTTGCTATTCCCGCTAACTCAGCTTCTCTAGAATCAGCATTTGTAAAAAAACTGGCATTAAATTCACTTATAACTCTTCCATCTTCATTTAATTTATCAAAAATTTTTAATTGATAATCAGATGCTCTTCTTCTATTTTCAGGTATATCTCTTGGATAATTTCCTTTAAATACTTGATCTAAGTCGTCAGAGGCTGTTAATTTTACATCAACTGTTTTTCCAAAGCTATCAGGATTGTCTAGAAGATAATATTTTAATTCTCTCTCAAAAGTAAATGCAAACATTTTTTTTAATTCCATAATTTGATCCTCACTTGCGTCTGGATCGAGAGTGATAAATGTTTCTATCCCAAACTCATAAAAGTCTGCATCATTAATATCTTCGGTTGTTGGTTTTTTATCTGGATCCAAATATAATAAATCTGCATTATAATTGACTGGTATTACCAACCATGTTTTTTGAAATGCTGTGTAACCAGTAGAAAATATCTTTGTTAGAAATACCACTAGAAATAATAAAGCCATAAATATTGCAGCTTTACCGTAAAATTGAAATCTTTTTTCAGCTTTGTATCTTTTAATTAAACGTTCTTCTTTATTCATATTTCTCTCTATATTTTTTCACAACAGATAAGGCAACAATATTTAAAACTAAAGTAACTATAAATAAACTTAATCCCAATGCAAAAGCTGCTTGGGTTTTCGGATCCCCAAATTGTTGATCACCAATTAAGATAACAACAATTTGAGCAGTTATTGTTGAAGTGGACTCTAACGGATTAAGAGTTAGGTTTGCTGCCAACCCTGATGCCATTACAACAATCATTGTTTCACCAATAGCTCTAGAAACACCTAATAAAATAGATCCAACAATTCCAGGTAAAGCAGCTGGAAAGATTACTCTTTTTATTGTTTCAGATTTTGTTGCTCCCATGGCATAGCTACCATCTCTAAGATTTTGAGGAACACTTGTAATTACGTCGTCACTTAAGCTTGATATAAATGGAATAATCATAATTCCCATAACACCACCGGCTGCCAGTGCGCTTTCTGCTGACACCTCTAATCCTAATGATAATCCAAGGTCTTTTAAAAAAGGTCCAACTGTTAAAGCAGCAAAAAAACCATAAACAACAGTTGGAATTCCTGCTAAAATTTCAATGACAGGTTTCGCATATTGTCTTAAACGTTTGCTCGCATATTCCGCCATATAAATACCACTTAACAAACCAATTGGTATTGCAACACACATTGCAATCAAAGCTATAAAAAAGGTGCCTGCAAATATCGGAACCGCACCAAAAGTATCACTATACATTGATGGATCAAGTGCTTCACTTGCATCTCGAACAAAAGCTTTTGCAGGATACCAGTGCATTCCAAATACAAAATCAAATAGTGGGATAACTTGAAAAAATTCTATTGTTTGAAACAAAAGGGAAAAAATAATACCAATGGTTGTTAATATCGCTGCCAGTGATGATAAAAAAAATACTCCTTTAAGAAATATTTCAACTGGTTCTCTTGTTTTAGTGTTGTTTGAAATCTTTGTATACGCATAACCTGTTGATGCAATTAATAATGATAAAACTATAACGACCTTAGACCACTTTGCTATGTCTCTAAAGTTTAAATATTTTTCTGCTGATCTTTGTAACTCTGCAGTAAGTTCTCCTGAATACTGGTTTCGAGAAAGTGATTTTACTTTTTCATAAAATAAATTCAACTCTCCTTCTAGAAGTCCTTGCGAAGAATAATCACTAAGTATAAAAAATCTTACTATGCTAGGTTCAAATATCGACCATAAAGCATACAAAAGAAAAGCAGGTGCGCCACACCATATAGCAAGATAGTATCCATAAAATTTTGGAAGAGCTGTTAACCGTTTGTTAGATTGAATTAAAATAGCTTTTTTTCTTCCAAAGAAGTAACTGGATAAAGCTAAAAGAACGATTGTTAAAAATATTACTGAATTCAATTATTGGCTCCTTTAGATTTATACAAAAAAAAGGGCCCATTTAATAGGGCCCCTTTTGAGTTTATTAACAAATATTATATTACTCCATTGACATTGCAGTAAGAGATTTCGAATTATCTCTAACTGTTCTGTAAGTTTCAGCATCAAGTGGAACAAGTCCTATTTCCGCTAAGTAACCTCTTTTACCAATAGCTTTAGTTGTAGTGAATTCTTTTACAAATTCATGTAATCCTGGAATTACACCAACATGAGCTTTTTTTACGTAAAAGAATAATGGTCTAGCAACAGCATAACTATAGTCTTGGATAGATTCTAATGATGGTTGACCACCTTCTATACTTGCAGCTTGCAATTTATCTCTTGCAGCTAAAAAGTAACTAAATCCAAAGAAACCAAACATTTCTTTGTCTTCAGATAATTTTTGAATAATTAAACTATCATTCTCTCCAACTTCAATAGCAGCACCATCTTCTCTGTAAAGTTTTTGTGGTTTTTTGTATTTTTTATTTCCAGCTTCGAAACCTGCTTTGTATAATGCTTTAGCATCTTTAGGCATACCTTTTTTCATTACTAACGAATTCCAAGCATCTCTTGTTCCGGATGTTCCTGGGGGAATCATAACTGAAATCTTTTGTTTTGGTAAACTTGGGTCTATTTGATCCCATGTTTTGTATATGTTGTCTACTAATTTACCATCAACAACTGAGTGTTTTGCTAAAGCTTTCCAAAGTTGTTCTTTAGTGAAGTTTACTGGTTCAGCATCAACACTGTATGCTAAAGTAATACCATCGTTACCTATAATAACTTCAACTATTTCATTAACACCATTTTTTTTGCAAAGAGCTTTTTCTTTATCTTTCATTGCTCTTGATGCATTTGTTATATCAGGGTGAGCTTCTCCTACACCTGCACAAAATAATTTTGCACCACCACCTGTACCAGTTGACTCGATTACTGGTGTTTTAAATCCAGTTTGCCCGAATCTTTCAGCAACTATTGTTGCGTAAGGGAATACAGTAGATGATCCAACTATTTTGATTTGATCTCTTGCTTGAGCAATAGTGGCAACAGAAATGGCAACTATTGAAGCAAGGACTATAGTTAGTTTTTTCATTTTTAATATCCTTTCGTGAATTAAATTTAATTAACGACTCGTTTAATAAATTTTATTGAGGACTCTAGTATTACAAATTTGTTACAGTTTTGTTAAATAGGTAACTTTTTAGTTGTATTTTTTAGAGATGATTAAGGTATCATTATCTGCAGCTAAATCTCCTCTACAACGAATTGGGCTGACATTTTCACTTAGTGCTAAGCTCTTTGTTGGTCTTAAAGTAACTTCTAGTTGTATCATTGATATAAGGTCTTTTACTTGATTTTGATCATATTTCCATGAAGGCCAACTTGTGGGGGTAGAAAAAGTAGTAATTATATAACTTGAGGCCCTATTAAAATTATAATTACTCTCATTTTGTTTTCTTAACAAATGATCTCTTACAGAAAAGAAAATATTTTTACATCTATGCATGTCAGACATATAATTTTCTTTTTTTAAGTTTTTGTTCATTGGGATTGATACAATCAAATCAATTGTATCTCTCCAGAATGAAGTTAAAACCTCAGTATAGATATCATCAACATTTACTTTGTCAGATGGAAAATGTTTATTGACAGTGCTTTTCGTATTTTCTAAGT
>CACMYJ010000003.1 GCA_902617895.1 uncultured Pelagibacteraceae bacterium
AATACTGCAATTATATTTAGTATCTCTAATACTGCAAAAAATGGAGGTTTAATAGGATGGATTAATGAATTACAAATATCTAAACTAATACTTGAGAAAATTGAAAAACTTACCCAAGATCAATTCAGTGAGCCAATTAAAGTAAACAACTCATACTTAATAATTAAAGTAAATCAAAAAAAAGAGTTAAAAAATAAAGTAAACCTAGAAAAAGAATTAGAAAAATTAATTAATTTAGAGACAAACAGACAACTTAATAATTTTTCAATTATTTTTTATAAAAGACTAAGAAAAAATATAGAAGTTTATGAATATTAAAGTAATTTTAATAGTACTTGGAGAGCCAAACTCGACCTTTTCAGAAGTTTTATTTAAGTATTTTAATTCAAACAAATATAAAAAAAATAAGAAAAAAATAATTCTGATAGGTAGTGTTAAATTATTAAAAGCACAAATGAAAATCTTGAAACAGAAAGTTATATTTAATGAGATTTTAAATGTAAATAAATCTGAAAATAAAAAGATAAATATTATAAATGTAGATTATAATTTTAAGGATGCATTTTCTAAAATTAATATTAACTCAAATAAATATATTGAAAAATGTTTCGAACTTAGTTTAAAAATATTAAAAAAAAATAAGAATTGTGCTCTTATAAATGGGCCCATATCAAAAAAAACATTTTTAAATAAAAAATTTTTAGGAATTACAGAATATATTGGACATAAAACTAAATCTAAAAATCCTGTAATGCTAATATATAATGAAAAACTTGCTGTATCTCCATTAACAACTCATATACCACTTAAAAAAGTTACTCAATTAGTGAAAAAAAGAAAGATTATTAGAGATATAATTAATATATATAAATTTTATAAATTAACTTTTAAAAAACAACCTAATATTGCAGTGTTAGGTCTAAATCCTCATTGTGAAACTACAAGCAAAGTTAGTGAAGAAGAAAATGAAATAATACCAGCAATAAAATACTTATCTAAAAATAAAATAAAAATTGAAGGTCCAATCCCTGCAGATACGTTTTTTATTAAAAGAAATATGGATAAATTCGATGTTGCTTTAGGCATGTATCACGATCAGGTATTAGCTCCAATAAAGACCATATTTGAATTTAAAGCAGTTAATATAACTCTAGGTTTGCCTTTTTTAAAAATTACACCTGACCATGGACCTAATTATAAAATGATTGGAAAAAACCAATCAGATCCATCTTCAATATTCTATGCTTTTGAAATTTTAAATAACATAAAATGAAATTTACCCAAAAAAAGAGTTTAGGACAAAATTTTTTAATAGATCAAAATATTTTAAATAATATTGCTGATATAGGTAAAGTTGGACATGAAGATTTGGTAATTGAAGTGGGGCCAGGTAGCGGTGCTTTAACAAATAAAATTTTAGAAAGAAAACCAAAAAATCTCATTGTTATTGAAAAAGATAGGCAATTATCTAATTTCTTACTAAAAAAATTTAAAGAAAAAATTAAAATTATTAATGAAGATATGATGAAAATTTCTTATGAAAATTTTGAAGGTAAAAATCATATTATATTCGGAAACTTGCCATACAATATTTCAACTCAAATTTTAGCAAAATGGATCAAAATAAAAAATATAAATATTTTTTGTAAAAAATTTGTATTAATGTTCCAAAAAGAAGTTGCGGATAGAATAATTGCAAAAACTAATACAAAAAGCTACGGTAGATTATCAATATTATCAAACTGGAGAATGAAAATAGATAAAATCTTTGATATTGAACCTGAAAGTTTCAATCCTGTGCCAAAGGTTAGAAGCACATTGTTAGTTTTGGTTCCTAAAAATAATTTTTATAATTTAAAAGACCCAAAAAATTTAGAATATATTACGAATATTTTTTTTAGCCAACGACGTAAAATGATAAAAAAGCCACTAAAAATATTATTTAAAAATTATGAGGAAATATCAAAAAAATTAAATCTGGATTTAGATTTAAGACCCCAAAATTTAGATAGCGTCACCTATTATAAAATTTGTGAATTATATGAAGCTTCAATTCAATAAATTATTAATATGATTCGATATAAATCTTCTATTAAAGTTAATTTTTTTTTTTTGTTTTTTTTGTGAATTTATAAAATTAGAAATTAGTTTGTAGCAATTTTCTACTTTATCATTTATTACAGTAAAATCATAATCTTTCCAATGCATAACATCATTTTTGAATTGTTTCATTCTTTCTGCTGCAATTTTTTTATCTTTTTTTTCCCTTTTTAATAATCTTTCAAATAATTCTTTTTTTGAAGGTGGTAAAATAAATATTGTAATAATTTTATAATTTAATTTATTATTTTTTATTTGCTTAGTTCCTTGCCAGTCAATATCAAAAATTACATTTTTACCTTTTTCTAATTTGGTTATAATATTTTCTCTTAAGGACCCGTAATAATTTTTGAAAACTTTAGCATATTCTAAAAATTTTTTTTCCTTTATAAGTTTTTTAAATTGAGAGTTATTAATAAAATAATAGTCTTTACCATTTTTTTCATTAATTCTTGGTTTTCTGGTTGTATAAGAAATTGAAATCTTATATTTTTTTCTTGATGAAATTTTTTTTACTAATGTAGTTTTTCCTGCGCCCGAAGGTGAGGATAATATTACAATTATCCCTGCTTTTTTTTCGGCCATTTAAGTAAAAACTTTAGTTTGCTTTATTTTCTATAAACTTAACTGCATCACCTACAGTTAAAATTTTTTCAGCATCACTATCAGATATTTCAGATCCAAATTCCTCTTCAAAAGCCATAACTAGCTCAACTGTATCTAAACTATCTGCACCTAAATCATCAATAAAACTCGATTCTTCATTAACTTTTGCTTCATCAATTCCTAAGTGATCTGCAACTATCTTTTTTACTTTGCTCGAAATATCATCTGACATTTTGTTCCTTTAAGTTAATTTGTTAATAAATATTTTATTAACTTTGTCAACTAAAATACATGCCACCATTTACATGAATTGTTTCACCTGTGATATAATCTGATAAATTAGAACACAGAAAAGCAATTGAATTTGCGACATCATCTGGGGTGCCAAATTTGTTAAGTGATATCCTTGATTTCATTAATTCAGTATGTTCTTCGCTGATTTTAGCTGTCATATTTGAGACTATAAAACCTGGAGATACACAATTTACAGTGATATTTTTTTTTCCATATTCAATTGCTAGGCTTTTTGACATTGCTACAATACCTGCTTTTGATGCTGCATAATTTGCTTGGCCAATATTACCTGTATGCCCTACTACTGATGTAACATTTATTATTTTTCCATTTTTTGATTTAAGCATTTTTTTTAGAACACTTTTAGTAATTAAAAATGTTGATGTTAGGTTTATATCGATAACTTTTTTCCATTCTTCTTCTTTCATTCGTAAAGATAAATTATCTTGGGTGATACCAGCATTATTTATTAAAACATCAATTTTATTTGAAAAAATTTTGCCACAATCCTCAACAAATTTATCTATCGTGCCGTGGTCGGACAAATTAAGCTTTATTGCATTTAAATCTTTATACTTATCCTGAATTTTTCTTAATTTTTCCTCGTTAGTACCTGTTGCGATGACGTGTGCTCCAGCCGAAATCAAGTTATCTAGAATAGTGTTTCCAATAACTCCCGTTGCACCAGTTAAAATTATATTTAAATTTTTTAAATCAATCATTAATTTTTTAGGTTATTAAGATCATTAATATTATTTATTTGAATTAATTCAACATTTCTGTCAATCCTTTTTACAAGTCCAGATAATACTTTGCCAGGACCAATTTCAATAAATTTTTTATTTCCTTGTTTTATTATATTTATTATACTTTCTCTCCAACGTACTGGTTTTTCGATCTGTTGAATTAAAAGAGCTCTTAAGTTGTTTGGATCGCTTGATGGTTCTGCTGTAACATTTGAAACTATCATATTTTTAGAGGCAGAAAATTTAATTTCATTTAATTCATTACTCATAATTTTTGTAGCTGAACCCATAAGAGGACAATGAAACGGAGCAGAAACTGGCAATTTAACATTTTTAATACTTAATTTTTTTAATTCAATTATAAAATTTTCAATATCATAAATTTTTCCACTCACAACGACCTGACCATTAGAATTATCATTAGCTAAAAAACAATTGAAATTATTTTTATTATTTTCAATTATTTCCTCAATTTTTTTAATTTCTTCACCTAAAACTGCTACCATCCCTCCTTCATTTTTAGGTACTGCGTTTTGCATTGCATTACCTCTAATCTTTAAGAGTTTAATTGTTTCTTTAAAATTTATCACACCAGCACAAGCTAAAGCAGAATACTCTCCTAATGAATGTCCTGCAAAAAAGTTAGCGTTACTAATATCGAATTCTGTTTCATTTTTTATCACATTAAAAATTGAGTAACTTACTAAAAATATTGCTGGTTGTGTATTTTCAGTTTGATTCAATAGTTCTCTTGGACCCTCGAAAATTAATTTACTTATGGATAAATTAAGTACATCATCAGCCTCACTGAATAGTTTTTTCACATAATCAAAATTATCATGTAATTCTTTACCCATACCAACTGATTGAGAACCTTGACCTGGAAATAAAACAGAAAACATAGAAAATATAAGTAAAAACCTTATTTTTTATATTGTAATTAAAAAATTATAATAGTATATCCTCTTTTTTTTAAAAGAATTATTATGAACTTATACGAGCATACAATAATAGCAAGGCAAGACGTAAGTCCATCACAATTGAAACAAATACAGGAAAAATATTCAAAGATAGTTGAAAAACTTGACGGAGATGTTGTTAAGCTAGAAAACTGGGGATTAATGAACTTGTCTTATATAATAAAAAAAAATAAAAAAGGAAACTATATACATTTTAAAATAAAAGCAGATGGAAAAATTATTTCAGAGCTTGAAAAAAATGAAAAAATTGACAAAAATTTATTGAGATATTTAACAGTAAGAGTAAAAAAATTTGATCTAGATACAGATTATTTTAAAAAAAACGAAGAAACAGAAGAAATGAATAAAAAATATGTTAATGAAAAAAAGAAACAATAAAAAAAAATCTAAACAAAGTAATTTTGCTAAATTAAGTATATTTCAAAACCAAAAATATAAATTTAAAAAAAAATGCCCACTTTCAGGCAAAGGTGCTCCAGTAGTAGATTACAAAAATATAAAACTACTTAAAAGATATATATCTGAGAATGGAAAATTATTACCATCTAGAGTTACATCCGTAAGCCAAAAGAGACAAAGAGAATTATCTCTGTCAGTTAAAAGAGCAAGAAATTTAGCGTTGTTATAAAATGAAAATAATTTTATTAGAAAACGTTAGAAAAATCGGATCAATTGGAGAAGTAATTGATGTTAAAAGAGGTTTTGCAAGAAATTATCTAATATCAAAGAAAAAAGCACTATTTGCATCTAAAGAAAATATTAAACAAGTTGAAAAAATCAAACAAGATTTAAGCAAAAAAGATCAAGATAAAAAGAAAGAAGCAAAATTAATTCAAGAAAAAATTAAAAACAAAAAATACGAAATCAAGAAGCTAAGCACAGAAAATAAAGAGCTTTATGGATCAGTAAAACCAACTGAAATCTCAAGGGTCCTAGAAGAAATCGATAAAGTAAAAGTTAATCCGTCATTAATACAACCTTCAAAAGAAATTAAATCTATAGGTAATTTTGATGTCATCATTAACCTTCACCCTGAAGTACAAACTCAGATTGTAATATCTACAATTGTCCAAGAAGACAAATAATTATACAAAATTTTCCCCAGCTTAATTAAAGATTTGTTTTTAATTTATTAATTTTGTATCAACTTAATTGTGTCTCAACCTTTAAATTTGGTAAAATCAAAATTCGATGAACTTCCAAATAATATAGAAGCAGAACAGTCAGTAATAGGCTCAATATTATTAACAAACGAGATATTTGATGAAATTAGTATACTCATTTCAAGTAAAAATTTTTATGATCCTATGCATCAAAAAATTTTTAGTGCAATTGAAAGTTTGATTTATAAAGGTATGTTGGCAAATCCAATCACATTAAAAAATCACTTTGAAAATCAAAAAGATGACCTCGATATTCCTGAGTATCTTGTGAAGATAACAAAATTTTCTACGTCAGTAAGACAAAGTATAGAATACTCTAAACTAATTTATGATTTATATGTTAAGAGAGAATTAATTAAAATTTCAGATAATATAATTGATACAGCTAAACTTAACGATCTAAACAATGACGGGCAGAAGATTATAGAAAATTTTGAAAAATCTTTATTTGATTTAGCTGAGAAAGGATCGTTTAGTTCCTCAATTGTGAAATTTGATGAAGCCATGAGACAAACTATAGAGATGGCATCAAATGCTTATAAAAATGAAGAAGGAATTGTTGGCGTACCATCAGGTTTGAAGGACCTAGATGATAGGTTGGGTGGTATGCATAAATCAGATTTAATTATAATTGCTGGTAGACCTTCTATGGGAAAAACTGCTCTCGCAACTAATATTGCATTTCATGCTGCAAAAAATATTCAAGAGAGAGGTGAAAAATCTTGTATTGCTTTTTTTTCTTTGGAAATGTCCTCTGAGCAATTATCCACTAGGATACTTGCTGAACAATCAAGGATTAAATCTAATGACATAAGACGTGGGAAAATATCAGAAGAACAATTTGATAAATTTATAGAAACCTCAAAAAATATTGCTGAACTACCTTTGTATATTGATGAAACTCCAGCAATCTCAATTGCAGCTCTAAGTAATAGAGCTAGACGAATTAAACGGATTCATGGTCTTGACATGATAGTAGTTGATTATATTCAGTTAATGAAAGGAACTAGCTTTAAAGATGGAAGAGTTCAGGAAATTTCAGAAATAACACAAGGTCTAAAAGCTCTAGCTAAAGAATTGTCAGTACCTGTTTTAGCACTTTCTCAATTATCTAGGGCAGTTGAACAAAGAGATGACAAGAAACCTTTACTTTCAGATCTAAGAGAGTCTGGATCAATAGAACAAGATGCAGATGTTGTTATGTTTGTCTTCAGAGAGTCATATTATTTAAAAAATAAAGAGCCAAGGCCTGCGACTGTTGAACATGCTGAATGGCAGGCAAAAATGAATGAAATTTCTCATTTAGCTGAACTACTCATACTTAAACAAAGACACGGCCCAACAGGTACCATAATGCTTGAATTTGAGGAAATGTTTACCAAATTTAAAGATATTCAAAATAATTAATATAAATTATAAAAGCTAATATTCAATGTTAGCTAATTTTTACGAAAAAAATATTATAGAAAAACCAAGGTTAGTTTTTTCGATTTTAGTATTGATATTATTTTTCGCTTTATATTTTTCTAAAGATTTTCGCTTAGATGCAAGTTCAGAAACATTGTTATTAGAAAACGATCCAGATCTAAAATATCTAAATGAAATTAATGAAAGATATGGTGCTAAAGAATTTCTAGTGCTCACCTACACTCCGAAAGTTAAAATGAATTCGGAAGCTTCAATTAAAAATCTCTCTAAGTTAAAAAATGAGTTAAAATCATTAAATTGGGTTCATAATGTTGTTACACTTTTGGATATTCCTTTATTAGAAGCAACAGATGATTCTTTAATTGAACGTATTCAAAATTTTAAAACGTTAACAAGTAAAAATATTGATAAAGACCGTGGATTTAATGAAATATTAAATAGTCCAGTATTTAGAAATTTTGTAATTAGTGAGGATGGAAATACAAGTGGTATCATTGTATACATTAAGCCGGATAAAATAGTAAAAGAGTTTAAGACCAATAAGGAATTAGAGGTTTATAAGGATAAAATTAAAAAAAAGCGACATCAAAATATTTTAGAAATTAGAGAAGTTATAAAAAATCACAACCAAAATACACAAATTTATCTTGGGGGTATCCCAATGATTGCAGATGACATGATGACCTTTATAAAAAATGACATTGTGACTTTTGGTATAGGTGTACTGCTTTTTATAATCTTAACGCTTTGGTATGTATTTAGAAAAATTATTTGGATAATAATTCCAATTAGTAGCTGTTTTTTTTCAGTTGCATTTATGATTGGTTTTCTAGGATTAGTTGGATGGAAAGTTACAGTAATTTCATCAAACTTTATTGCATTAATGTTAATTCTTACAATGGCAATGAATATTCATATAAGTACTAGATTTTTACAATTGTACAAACAGTTTCCAAGTAAGAAAAAATTTGAAATCTTAATTATGACAACGAGAAAAATGATTTGGCCGATTTTTTATACTGTCTTAACAACTATATGTGCTTTCATGTCGTTAATTTTTAGTGAGATAAAGCCAATTATAGATTTTGGGTGGATGATGACATTTGGATTAATAACCTCGCTAATAATTACATTCACACTTCTCCCTACATTGTTAAGTTTTGTAAAAAACTCAAATGTAACATTAACTAAAGAAAAAGAATCTAAAATAACTAGCTATTTAGGAATATTAGCAGTTAAAAATAAAAATTACATATTTGGTTTAACTGGGATAATTATATTTTTAAGCATATTTGGTATCTCAAAATTAGAAGTTGAAAATAGTTTCATTAATTATTTTGATAAAAATACTGAGATTTATAAAGGTATGAAGTTAATTGATGAAAAGCTGGGTGGAACAACTCCGCTAGAAGTAATTTTAAAATTTCCAAAAGATGAGGATGAAGAAACTGATAGTGAGAATGATTGGGGTGATGAGGATGAAAATGACAATAAATATTGGTTTACAAAAGATAAAATTAACAAAATATCTCGGGTTCACAATTACTTAGATGATATTGATGCTGTTGGTAAAGTTTTATCCTTTTCATCAATAATTGAAGTTGCAACAAAATTAAATAATAATAAACCACTTGGAACTTTGGAAATGGGAGTTCTGTATACTAAAATTCCAGATAATATTAAAAAAGAAATAGTAGACCCATATATATCTATAAAAAATTCTGAAGCTAGGATAAGTTTAAGAATAAAGGATTCTTTGGATGGATTAAGAAGAAATGATCTGATTAATCAAATTAGTTTTGATTTAGAAAATAAATTAAATATTAGTAAAGATGAATTTAAACTTGGAGGTGTCCTTATATTGTTTAATAATTTACTTCAAAGTTTATTTAAATCTCAAATATTAACTCTTGGTTTTGTGATGGCTGGTATAATTATTATGTTTTTAATCCTTTTTAGAAATATTAAAATTTCATTAATTGGTGTAATACCAAATTTTATTGCAGCTTTTTTTATTCTGGGAATAATTGGTTTGGCTGGCATCCCTTTGGATATGATGACAATCACAATTGCTGCTATCACGATTGGTATTGCTGTAGATAATAGCATTCATTATATTTATAGATTTAGGGAAGAACTTATAAAAATAAAAGATTACAATAAAACACTGAAATATTGCCATTCAACCGTTGGTGTTGCAATACTAAATACATCTATAACAATTGTATTTGGATTTTCTATTTTGGTTCTATCTAATTTTATTCCAACAATATATTTTGGGGTCTTTACTGGGATAGCGATGCTATTAGCTATGATTTCAGTTTTAACATTATTGCCATCTTTACTTTTAGTACTCAAACCTTTTAAGATTAAATAATTAATGGAAACTGTAAAAGATATTTTCAGTAATCTATATGCTTTTGATATTATTTATTTAGTTTTCACAGCACTATCCTTGATTACATGTACAAAAAAAGGTTTTTTATTGAGCATTTTGTCAGCCTCCAAATGGCTTTTGGCTTATGTTGTTACTCTATTTCTATTTCCAAAAGTAAAGCCATATTTTGAGGATGTAGTTGATAGTGAATATGTCCTTGATCTAGCAGTTGGTATAGGATTATTTATAATAATTATTTTTTTAATTTTATTAATAAATAAAGGAATTAATAGAGCGGTCACTTACTCTGGATTAGGAAATCTAGATAGAATCTTTGGTTTCTTTTTTGGATTTATTAGGGCTTACGTTATAGTTGTATGTATTTATACAACTATAAATATCATCTATAACCATAAAAAATGGCCAATTAATTTAGATGATGCTTTTACATATGCATGGGTTGAAAAAGGTAGTAACTATCTTATAAAAGAATTTCCTGATAAAAAAGAATATGAAGAAACTAAAGAAAAAGTTCAAGACATATGATCCTAAATTAAAAGAGGAATGTGCTGTTTTTGGAATAAGCAATAATGAGGACGCTGCAACACTTACAGCTTTAGGACTTCATGCTCTTCAACATAGAGGACAGGAAGGCTGCGGGATTGTTTCTTTCGATGGATCCAAGTATCACTCTGAAAAAAGATTTGGACTTGTTGGGGATAATTTCAACGATGAAAAAGTTTTAAAGAATTTACCAGGAAAATTTGCAATAGGACATAACAGATATTCTACCACTGGAGGTACAGCATTAAGAAACGTTCAGCCATTTTTTGCGGATACCAACTCGGGAGGTATTGGAGTTGCACATAACGGTAATTTAACTAATGCGATTACTTTAAGAAATAAAATGGTTCAAGAAGGATCTATTTTTTATACTACGTCAGATACTGAAACAATTGTTAAATTAATAGCCAAATCTAAAAGAGCAAAAACATTAGATAAAATTATTGATGCTATATTTCAAATTCAAGGGGGTTACGCTTTAGTAATGATGACACAAAATACTCTTATAGGAGTAAGAGATCCTTATGGAATTAGACCTTTAGTAATTGGTAAATTAAAAAACTCGTATGTATTCGCATCTGAAACATGTGCCTTTGATATAATTGGAGCTAAGTTTGTTAGAGAAGTTGAAAATGGAGAAATTGTTTATATTGATAATGATGAACTGAAAAGTATTAAACCATTTCCACCAAAAAAAGTTAGACCATGTGTTTTTGAATTTATTTATTTTTCAAGACCTGACAGTATATTAAACGGCAAAACTGCTTATGAATACAGAAAAAATTTTGGTGCTCAACTTGCTGATGAAGATAATATTGATGCTGATTTAGTTGTACCAGTTCCAGACTCTGGAAATGCAGCTGCACTAGGATATGCTGAAAAAAAAGGTTTAAAATTTGATTTAGGTTTGATTAGGAATCATTATGTTGGTAGAACGTTTATTGAGCCTTCTCAACAAATTAGAAGTCTAGGTGTAAAATTAAAATTAAATCCAAATATTTCAGTAATTAAAGACAAACGAATTATTTTAGTCGATGACTCACTTGTAAGAGGGACTACATCATCAAAAATAGTTAAAATGTTGTACGATGCTGGTGCAAAAGAAGTTCATGTGAGAATAGCAAGTCCGGAAATAAAATTTCCTGACTTTTATGGAGTTGATACACCAACAAAAAAAGAACTTTTAGCTGCAAATAAGACAACAAATGAAATCTGTGAATTTATCAAAGCAAAATCTCTAATATTCTTAAGTTTAAATGGTTTATATATGGGTATGGGATTTGAAAAGAGAAATGAAAATTATCCACAATTAACTGATCATCACTTTACTGGAGAATATCCAGTAAAAATAATTGATGAGCTTGGTGAGGATAAAGTAACTCAATTATCATTATTAAGTACTGCATCTAATAATTAAAATGAAAAAAGTAAGTTTCACAGAAATGAAGAATGGAACAAAAGATGACTATCAACTTTTAGAAAAATTAGAAAGTCAGTATGAAAGAAAAACTGCTGATAGAATTTTAAATTATTTAGCCTCTCAAACTACAACACTTGAGGGCTATCAGATAACAAGATTAGAACACTCATTACAAGCAGCGACAAGGGCTTACAAAAATGGAGAAAATGAGGAAATGGTTGTAGCTACATTATTACACGATTTAGGAGATGAATTGGCTCCTATGAATCATTCTCAATATGCAGCATCAGTGATTAAACCTTATGTTTCAGAAAAAACTTACTGGATTATTTTACATCATGGTTTATTTCAAACTTATTACTCTGCAGAGCACTTAGGAGGGAATAAGAATGCTAGAGAAAAATATAAGGATGCCGAACATTACCAAGCAACAATAGATTTTTGTGAAAACTATGATCAAGCATCTTTTGATCCAAATTATAAGTCAATGACTTTAAAAGAATTTGAACCAATGGTTAGGAATATCTTTTCTAGAAAACCTTACTACCATCATTAAATTGTCTAATATTTTAAAAAACGAAAAAAGTCCTTATCTTCAACAACATAAAGATAATCCAGTAGATTGGTTTCCTTGGAAAAAAGAAACTTTAGATAAAGCTAAGATAGAAAAAAAGCCCATATTTTTAAGCGTTGGTTATGCGAGTTGTCATTGGTGCCATGTTATGGCTCATGAGAGTTTTGAAAACGATGAAACAGCAAAACTGATGAATGAAAAATTTATAAATATTAAAGTTGATAGAGAGGAAAGACCTGATTTAGATTACGTCTTTCAAAAAAGCTTATCAATCTTAACTGGGGCACAAGGTGGGTGGCCATTATCAATGTTTTTAGATGAAAATGGAGTACCTTTTACTGGTGGCACTTACTTTCCACCAAAGGAAATTCAAGGAAGGCCCGACTTTAAAAAAGTCCTAAATAATGTGCATAATGTTTATAATGAAAATAGAGAAAAAATTTTAGCTCAAGCGCCACAGGTTAAAGAAATATTCTCAAAAATTAATCAAAGATCTGCAGTTTTAAATCAGCCATTGGAGCCATTTGTTGAAAAAATTATTAATTATTTAGATGAAAATAACGGAAGTTTCAAAGGAGCACCGAAGTTCCCCCAATTTTATTTATTTGATGCAATGTTTTACTTCTTTTTAAAGACTAAGAATAAAAATTATTTTAAGCCTGTTGAAATTTTGCTCAATAATCTTTGTTCCAAAGGTATTTATGATCAACTAGAGGGAGGAATTTCAAGATATGCTGTTGATGAAAAATGGATAATTCCTCACTTTGAAAAAATGCTTTATGACAATATCCAATTTATCGATCTCTTAACTAAATTTTATCAAAATACAAAAAATGATTATTTTAAAAATAAACTTTTACAAACAATTCAATATTTTAATAATGAATTTAAAAACAAAGAAGAATTATATGGTTCAGCATATGATGCTGATAGCGAAGGTGTTGAAGGAAAATATTATGTTTGGTCATATGAAGAATTAAAAAATCTTTTAAAAGAAGACATTAAATTACTAGAAAATAAGTACGAAATTTCGGAGAGCGGTAATTTCGAAGGTAATAACATTTTGGTGGAAAAAAATTTAATACTTGATGAAGATAAAAATAATCTAGACCAAATAAAAAATAAATTACTTAATATTAGAAGAAAAAGAGTAAAACCATTTTTTGATGATAAATCGCAAACTGATTTAAATGCGTATATGCTGCAAGTTCTTTTAAAAACTTCAGTAAATTTAGACGATGAAGATTTAAAAAGTAAGACGATAGAAACAATTGAAATATTAAATAAAAAATTGCATCAAAAAATTATTCATTGTTATGAAAATAAAGAAATAGAGACTTTTCTTGAGGACTACGTATATTATGCTTTACTTATGATAACTCTATATGAAGTTAATGCTGACAAAAAAGCTTTAGAAAAATCAATAAAAATAATGAATGATACTTGGGAATTATTCTTTAATAAAGAAACGCAGCTGTTCCAGAAAAATATTATTAAAGATAATGATTTGTTTGCAAGTCCATTAGACTTGAATGATAGCAATATACCAAATGGTAATAGTGTTTATCTACTAATTTCAAATAAATTATATTCAATTACAAATGATAAAATATGGTCTGAAAGAAATGAGGTTATAAAAAAATCATTTCATCAGGTTTTAAACTCTTATTATTCACAAATGTTTAGCTTTATTAAAACCCTAGATATTTGCGATAATAGCTTATCATTCACATTCCATGGAACATCGCAGTCTATTAAGGAAATGCAGATTTATTTACAAAAAGAATATCTAGGAATTGCAACATTTGTTTACAAATTAAATAATGATACAAAACCAAGTGTTATTATATGTAAAAACCAAACTTGTTCTAACAAATTAACTAGTATAAGTGAAGCTGTTGAATATCTAAGCAAGAGTGATTAAATCATTAATATGAATAAAGATAACATAATAGATCATTTTAAATCAGGAATTAAGGAGCCTATAAATTCCAAAATAGGCGTTGAGCACGAAAAATTTCTTTTTTACAAGAAGAATAATAAAAGAATTACTTATTCTACAATTAAAGAGATTTTCAAAATTTTATATGAATTTGGTTGGAAACCATCTTATGAAGGTGAAAATGTAATAGCGTTAAACAAAGATAATAAGAGTATAACTTTAGAGCCGGGCAATCAAATTGAGCTTGCAGGTGCTCAATTAACTAATATTCATGAAGTTTGCTCTGAAGCTAATAATTATTTGTTTGAACTTAAACAGGTTGTTGAAAAATTAGATTTAAAAATAGTAAGTGCTGGATTTGATCCAATATCTAAGTTGTCTGAAATTCCAAATAATCCTAAAAAAAGATATGAAGTAATGACAAAGGATATGCCTAAAGGTGGGTCCCTTAGTTTAGATATGATGTATAGAACATCTGGAACGCAGTTAAATCTTGACTACACGTCTGAGAATGATTTTATAAAAAAATTTAAATTAGCAAATAGTTTAGTTCCATTAAGTATTGCACTTTTTGCAAACTCATCAATTGTTGAGAAAAAAGATAGTAAATATTTATCATACCGATCAAAAGTATGGCAAGAAACATCAAGAGGTGGTCTTCCAGAAATTTTTTTAGAAAATGTTGATTTTGAAAAATATGCTGATTTTGTAATGGATTATCCAATATTGTTTTTAAAAAAAGATGATAAATACTTATCTGGTAAAAATTATAAATTTTCTGATTATATGAATGGTAATATTCAAGAAATTAATAAATCTTTACCAAGTATTGACGATCTTGGATTGCATTTAAGTACTATATTTACAGAGAATAGATTAAAACAATACATTGAATTAAGATCTATGGATACTTGTGGTTGGAACTGTATCTGCGCTGGTCCTGCTTTTTTTACTGGTCTTTTATATGGTAATTTAGACGAAGCATTAGAATTTATTTCAAAATGGGAAAAGAAAGATTTATTAAATGCGTATAAAAATGCGCCTATGAAAGGACTTGATACAAATTTAATGGGTAAAGATATGATTTATTGGATCTCTAACTTGTTAAAAATTGCTGAAAAAGGCTTAGAAAAGAGAGATTTTATTGGAAAAAGCGGTACAAACGAAACTAAATACTTGGAACATTTAAATAAGATTATCAATAATAAAGAAACAGTCGCTAGTCATGTTATAAATAAATTCTCTAAATTTCAAAATTTAGAAGATTTATATGACATATAAAATAATAGGCATACAAGGCGATAAATTAGATAAAATAAATATTTCTTCTGATACATCAATATTTTTAGCTTATGAAGTTCAGAAACTAGGATATAAAATATTTTATTATACTCCCTCAAACTTATCTATCATCAAAAATAAAACATATGCAAATGGAGTATTTGTAAAATTTAATTATGAAAGAAAAAAATTTTATAAAATTTATAAAAAACAAAAAATTAATGTTGAAAATCTTAAATTTATTTTAATTAGGCAGGATCCTCCATTTAATTCAGAATATTTGATAACTACTCTTATTTTAGATGGCTTAAAAAAAGTAAAAGTAATAAATAATCCAACTGCTATCAGAAATGTGTCAGAAAAGTTGTATTCAAAGCATTTTATCAAATTTATGCCTAATACTTTGTTTTCAAATAATATAGAAGAAATTAAGAAATTTTATAAACAAAATAAAAGTATGATTATGAAACCCATTAATGGATATGGTGGTAATCAAATTCATCTCATTAAAAATAAGTTTAATAAAAAACTTATTACAAGTTTTTTAAATAAAAATGGTCATTCAATGTTTCAAAAATTTTTAAAAAATATATCTAAAGGAGATAAGAGAGTTTTTATTATTAATGGAAAAGTATGTGGAGCAATCTCAAGAGTTCCAAAAAAAGGTTCATATTTGAGCAATATGAGCAAAGGTGCTGTGCCTAAACTTACAAAACTTACAAAACAAGAAATAAAAATTTCAAAACTTATAGGAAAAAAATTAAAGAATGATAATATTTATTTTGCTGGAATTGACTTCATAGATCAGAAACTAAATGGAGATATTAATGTAACGTCTCCTACTGGATTAAAAACATACTATGACCTTTCTAAAATCAATCTTGCTAAGATATTTTGGAAAGGTTTAGGAGCTTGAATAAATTATCAGATCAAAAGAAAGGTTCACTACTAGCCTTCGTAGCTGTAATGTTCATTACACCTGATTCATTACTTATCAGGCTTTCAGACATAGAAACATGGGGAATGCTTTTTTATAGAGGAGCCATTCCTTTCTTTATAGTCTTAATTGGATTATTATTGTTTTATAGGCAAAATTTTATTAATGCCTTTTTAAAAGTCGGTATAGTTGGTATATTTTATGCTATTAGCTTTTCTATTTGCAATATTACTTTCATTGTCTCTATTCAAAATACTAACGTAGCCAATACGTTAATAATGATTGCTTTAGCGCCTATGCTTTCAGCAATACTTGGGGCAGTATTCTTAAAAGAAATGCCTAGTAAAGGGACTTGGATCGCCATTTTCATCACATTTTTGGCGGCTTTATTTATTTTTTACGACTCGCTACAAGTCGGTAATCTTTTTGGGAATATAATGGGATTTGTTACAGCATCTGGATTAGCTGTAAATGCTGTTCTTATCAGATATGCTAAAGACAGAGATCTTTTGCCTTCTGCTGTAATGGGCAAATTAGGAGTTGCAGTATTTGCTTTCTTTTTTGTTGAAAACTTTAATCTAATCGGAACAGATCAAATTTATATACCGATAATGTGCATTATTTGTGTAGCCCTACCTTTTGTTTTGGTAACAATCGCACCAAGATTTATACCAGCAGAAGAAGTAAATCTATTTTTCTTATTAGAAACAATAATAGGTCCAATTTGGGTTTGGTTAGTTGTCAAAGAGCAGCCAACCCTTGAGACAATTATTGGAGGTGCCGTAATCATTATTACTTTGGGTATCCACTCATTTATAAAACTAAGAGAGACTGAAAAAATAATTAATTAATTTCTTGATTTAATATCAAATCATCCATAGATAGCGAAATTATGGAAAAGATACTTAAAAACTCCTGGGCATTATTCACGGGCATGGGTCTAATTATGATAGCTCATGGCTTTCAAGTTTCTTTACTTGGAGTAAGAGCTGTTCATGAAAGTTTCAGCTTAACAGCAACCGGCTTTATGTTGTCTGGATATTTTGTAGGCTATTTTATAGGAGCAAAAACAGTTCCAATTTTAGTATCAAGAGTTGGTCATATAAGAGTATTTGCTGCTTTTGCATCAATTGCTTCTATCGTTGTTTTAGTACACTCTATAATCATCAATCCTTTTACATGGTTTCTATTAAGAATTGCCTCAGGTTTTTCAATGGTATGTTTATATACAATTGCTGAAAGCTGGTTAAACGACCGAGCAAGCAATAAAAACAGAGGAAGTGTTTTATCAATTTATATGATCGTTCTTTACGCATCTATGGCGATTGGAATGTTTTTTTTAAACATCAGTAAACCAGAAAATTTTCAGCCATTTATACTTGTTTCTTTATTCATGTCATTGTCACTTGTTCCAATATTATTAACTAAGAAAAAACCTCCAAAATTTAAAAAAATTATTGGAATGAAAATTAAAGAACTTTATGAAGCATCTCCTTTTGGAATGGTAAGTGCACTTTTATGTGGAATTTGTCACTCTGCAATGTTTGCTTTAATTGCTGTTTATGCAGCGTCAATGAATTTTAGTATTTTTGAAATTTCTTTTGTAACATTTTTAATAGCTATTTCTGGAGCTATTTCGCAATGGCCAATTGGTAAACTATCAGATATTTATGACAGAAGAACAGTTACAGTATATTCCACATTTGCTTCGGCTTTCTTTGCGTTATGTGCAATTTTTTCAGTGGGCACGATGCATTTACCTGAAGGTTTAGCAAGCTCGAAGTTTTGGTTTTATATTTTTACAGGTTTATATGCTTTCTTTAGTCTTCCTATGTTTGCATTAATATTTGCTCACACTAATGATTTTATAGCTAAAGAAAAATTTGTCGCTGCAGGTGCGGGTTTACAATTTACCTTCGGAATGGGTGCAATTAGTGGACCTTTTTTATGTTCTATGTTTATGGATTTTATAGGAGAGAATGGTTACTTTATATTTCTAATTATATTTCACTGTTTAATAGGAGCATATGGAATTTACAGGATGAATGTAAGAGAGGTTATTGAAAACCCTGACTCTCAATTCACACCTCTTCCTACAACAATAACACCTATTGGCTTAGAACTTAATCCAGCGACAGAGCCTATCGAAGACCCAATAAAACCAGTAGAAACCGAAGAAACAGTAATTGTAGAGAATAACCCTTCCCAATAATTAAAATCTTATTTAAAACTTTTATTCTGCTAAAATAGTTTATGACTAAAACTATAAATCTTGGAGTATTGGGTATTGATCATGGTCATATCTTCGACATGCTTGATAAGATGCTTAAAGAGGGATGTAGTTGTAATTATTTTTGGACACAAGGTTCTCCGTTAACTTTAAATGAATTTAGAAAAAAATATCCTCGAATTAAAAGAGTAGATAATAAAAGTGATATTTTAAATGATGATACAATTGATATGATTTTAATTTCATCCATTCCTAAAGATAGGGCAAATCTATCTATAGACGCAATGAAAGCTGGAAAAGATGTCATGGTCGATAAGCCAGGATGTACAACACTTGAGCAACTTAATAATCTAAAACAAACAGTTAAGGAGACAGGAAAAATTTGGTCAATTAATTTTTCAGAAAGATTTCATGTAGCCGCTGTTACAAAAGCTGAAGAGTTAGTCGCGGAAGGTAAAATCGGTAAAGTTAAACAAACAATTGGTACTGGTCCCCACAGGCAAGGTAATTATGAAAGACCAGATTGGTTTTATGATCGTGATAGTTATGGTGGAATAATAACAGATATAGGCTCACATCAAATTCACCAATTTTTAGTATTTACAAATTCAAATGAAGCTAAAGTAAATCATGCGTTAGTTGAAAATACAACTAAGAAAAAATCTGCTGGTTTTCAAGATTTCGGTGAAGTTAATCTTACTGGAAATGGTGGTCATGGATATGTTCGTTTAGACTGGTTTACTCCTGATGCGCTTCGTACTTGGGGAGATGGAAGGTTATTTGTCTTGGGTGATAAAGGTTTTATTGAAATTAGAAAATACACAGATTTAGCAAAATCTGAAAAAGGAAATCAACTATTTTTGGCAAATAATGATGAAGTTAAACATATTGACTGTTCGAATGAAAAACTTCCCTACTTTGCTAATTTAATTCAAGATGTTTTGAATAGAACTGATACTGCTTGTTCGCAAGAACTTACTTACTTATCAATGGAACTAGCAATTAAAGCTCAAGAATTAGCAGAAAAATAATGAAAAAATATCAGGTAGCAATAATAGGAACTAATATAGGAGCTAAACATTTTGAAGACTTTCAAAAAGTATCAGACCGATTTAGTGTTCATACATTGTGTGGTTTAACAAGAGATGCAATAGATAGGATCTTGGCGTCAAATAATGATACTAAAATGTCATTAAACTTTGATGATGTATTAAAAATAAAGGAAATTGATATAATTGATATTTGTCTTCCACCCCATTTACATTTTTCTGCGTGCAAAAAATCTCTTGAAGCTGGAAAGCATGTAATTTGTGAAAAACCATTGGTTTCAAGTCTTAAAGAAATTGATGAGCTAGAAAATATAAGTAAAGAAACAGGAAAGATAATTTTTCCTGTATTCCAATATAGGTATGGATTAGGATTTTCTAAATTTAAGGCACTAATAAAGTCAGGACTTGCTGGAAAACCTTTAATCGCCTCATTGGAGACTCATTGGAATAGAGGAAAAGATTATTATTCAAAACCTTGGAGAGGTACTTGGGATGGTGAACAAGGTGGGGCAATATTAAGTCATGCTATACATATTCATGACTTGGTGAGCATGATACTAGGCCCAGTTTCAAATGTATTTGCAAAATTAACAACAAGAGTAAATGATATTGAGGTTGAAGACTGTGCGTCTTTATCAATTGAAATGGAAGATGGAACATTGGTCACTAGCTCTATCACCCTTGGTGCAGCAAATGATACCAGTAGACTAAAATTCTGTTTTGATGGACTGACAGTAGAATCGGGAGCATCTCCAGATAAACCTTATAATCCAGCTGACGATGAATGGGTATTTTTACCAAGAGCTCCTATTTCAAAAAGTCAAATTGAAGAGGTATTGTCAAAAGTCGAAAAAACTAAATCATGGTACGCAGGAATGTTTGATGAAGTAGCAAAGAAACTAGATGGCTCTTCAAGTGATGAGGTAACATTGTCAGATGCTAGAAAATCATTAGAGTTTGTAACTGCTGTTTACCAATCTTCAAGACAAAATATAAATATCAAACTTCCAATTGATAAAAATAATCCATTCTATAACTCTTGGTTACCAAAAAATTAAAAGAATAAAGAAAATGTGAATAAAGTAGCTCTGATGAAGGTTGTTCTAATTAAAAAATATATTAATGTAAGTAGTATTAAAAAGTATGCCTTCATTTGATGTTATAAGTAAAATCAATTATCAAGAGTTTGATAATGCTCTTGCTAATTGTTTAAGGGAAATTGCTAACCGATACGATTTTAAGGGGCTTAATATTTCTATTGAAAGAAAAGATAAAATAATAACTACACTAGCTCCAGATGAATTAAAATTAAAACAAGTAAATGAATTGTTACAAGTTCACCTTATAAGAAGAAAAGTAGATCCAAGAGTATTAATTATTAAAAATTCAGAGGGTGCAGCTGGTGGAACTATAAGGCAGGTTAGTGAATTAGCTGAGGGTATAAGCCAAGAAAATGCTAAGAAGATTATTGCTGATGTAAAAAAACTAAAACTTAAAATCCAAATTAAAATTCAAGGAGAAGAATTAAGAGCTCAAGGAAAGAAAAGAGACGATCTTCAAGAAGCAATATCTGCCATAGAAGCAATAGATATAGGGCTTCCGATTGAATTTATTAATTTTAGAGATTAATTAAACATGATTGAAATTATTTTAGGTATATTCGTAATTGTTGTAGTGGGTTTTTATTTATTTAGACCTACTTCAAAACAAGAAGAGAAAGATTTGAAATCTAAAAATAATTGGCGAGGTGGATTTTAAATGGAAAAAATTTTTGGGATTGTTGTTCTAATCTTTTTTACATGTAATTTAGGTTATACAGAGCCTGTTACAATTAAAAAAACTAAGTGGCATCACATGGATATCAAAGAGCATTTTGAAATAGTCGATAAGAATGTTCGTGCTGGTAAATCAGCTCAAAAGTTTGAAATTAGACATGGTGAATGTAAAAAACAAGATTGTAAATGGGGTGCTCAAAGAACAGAAAGACATTTAAAAAAACTTCATTACTCAAGTAAAAAATTTAAAGAACCAGTATTTTATGCTTTGAGTATCTATATACCCGAAGATTTTGGTTACGATTTCGTAGCATCAAAGATGTCTTTGTTTCAAGCTAAAATGAAAGGTGTAGATATGCCATTATGGATGGTTTCTACACAGGGTTCAGGCTTTCAAGTGAGATTAGGTCACTATAAGAGATGCCATGGATTCTCTTTTAAAAAAGGTAGTTGGAATGATTTTATAGTTAAAACTAATTATAGTAGAGAAAGAATTAAAGGTGAAAAATATTTTGAGCTATGGTGGAATGGAGAACAGATTAATGAGTGCACCCATTATATTCCATTTGTAAAAAGCAAACATATTAAAGAGTCCAAAAGCCATGGGTGGAGCAGTAACAAACAACAAATTAATATGAGATATGGTATTTATAAATTTAGAGTTGGTGATTACTTATCTCAAATAAATAGAAATAAACCAAAGGGAATGAAGACCATGACTCAACCAAGTGGTCAAAAAAATATAATAAAACCTTTTAAATATAAATGGGAAAATAAAATTCCAACAACCGTAATGCTATTTGATGAAGTGAGATTTGGTAAATCCTATGATGAAGTAGATATAAATAAGAACAAACCAGTTGATTAATAAATTAAAAAATCTTTTAAGTTTATGGTTCTGTGTTGTAGGATTTTTTAGAGAAACTAGTCCTGAAACTTGAACAAGTTGAGATAAATTAGTTGAAAATCTTATTGATTGGGAATTTATTGTGTCTATATTATTTTAATTTATTAATGAAAGGAAAAACTATGAACTTTGTTGGAACAACAACATATGAAGGAACTAAAAAAGATGCAGATGAATTATACAGTATATTTAAAGATGATCTTGCAAAATGTACTTCATCATTTGAATGGGCACACATTCGTGAAGGTAAAATGATTTTTATTGCAAATGTCACTGATGAAGAAAAATTTTATGCCTTATTTGAAGATCAAAGATCTAAAGACTGGAACGCAAAGTTTAATGCTAAAGATGAAGCTTGGAAACTTGAGAAAATAATGTAACTAGTTTACAAACTAGAACTTTTTGAGGTAAAATAAGAAAAGTGAAGGTGTGAACAAAGAAAACGCAAGTAAACTCTGGAAAATTATTCAGGAAGCTGGCGATTATTTACGGGGCTAGTGGTACACACTACCTCACACGACTTCACACTAGTTATGCGGATATTTTAATTTTCACCAAAAATAAATCGCTTAAAGACTCATCAATTTAAGCAAAAAACTATACCGCAAACTATACCAAGTTGAGATAAATCAAATAGCCATTTTCAAAGCAAATAGACTCATGGTCCATGATTTGGTAATCTTGGATTATGAAAAAACTCTTAGGGATCGTGTTTCTTGGTTTGTTGTTGAGTGGAAACTCTAACGCTTGTGAAAAAGAGGATTTCATAAAATATATATCAGCAGGTAAAAACAAATGTATAGCAATTTTAAATTTAGGAAAAATTGAAAAGAGTAAAAAAAACTTAATAGTATTTCTTCATGGTGATGGTAGTCCTAATTCTCCAAGGCCAGGAATACCCAAAAAAAGTCAAATTAGATTTGCAAAAGAATTAATAAACGATGATAACAATATTTTTCTTTTTGCAAGACCTGGTTACTTTATTAGAGAAAGAGGCAGTAGTGAAGAGGATAGATATTCATCAGGACCTCGTAACGCTATAAAGAGTACAGTAGTAAATTATGATTGGAAAAATTTTCAAATACTAGTGCCTGCATTACAAAATCTTAAAAAATATTATAAACCAAAAAAACTAATTTTAATTGGTCATTCTGGAGGAGCTTATCAGGGAGGTACTATTCATGGAAAAGTACCAGGATTAGTTGATATGAATATTTTGATCTCTTGCCCGTGTGACTGGGAAATTAGAAAAAAACTAAGCAACGGTAAAAAATGGGAAACCAAATCTCAATTGAAAGAATTAAAAAAAAACTCACCAAGTTTCAATTATAAAGATATAGATTTAAAATCTCTCAATATATTAATTGTTGGAAAAGATGATAAAAATACAGCTCCAGGAGTTTCAAAATATTATTATGATTTACTTAAAAAGAAAAAACTACAAGTTAAGTTACATATTATTGATGGAGGTCACGGATTAAGGTCTATGCCAACAATTGGATCTATAATTAAAGAATATATAAACTAATGAAAAAACTTTTAGGGATCGTGGTTCTGGGTTATAGGATTTTATAGGATACTATACCGCAGACTATACCAGATTGAGATAAATCAAGGTTTGAAGTCGTATGAACAAAGAAAACGCAAGTAAACTCTGGAAAATTATTCAGGAAGCTGGCGATTATTTACAAGGACAACTTCCAGATCATCCTAATCATCCTAAAGGCAGAAATCCTTATGCACACGTCGCAATTTGCGTAAAGAGTAAATTTAATGCAAGTTATAAAGATATTGAGGATGAAAAATTTGATGAAATAGTTAATTACATAAATTTTCTTAAAGAAAATCCTAGCTAAATTAAGATTTAATTATATTTAAAAACGCTTCTACATCATCTGGATGAGTATTCCAGGCAGCAACTAATCTAACAGCTTTATCTTCCCACTCATCATCGTTAATTTTGTAACCATGCGAATTAAATTGATCAATTATATTTTTTGGTATTTTGACAAAAACTTCATTTGCATCTGTTGGGTAAGCTAATTCAATATTTTTGTGTTTCAGTAAACCTTGGCTTAATTTTTTCCCCATAGCATTTGCATGCTTTGCATTTTTTAACCAAACCTCATTTGAGATATAAGCATCTAATTGAGCTGATACAAAACGCATCTTTGATAGTAAATGCCCTGCTCTTTTCATTAAAAAAGCTAAATTTCCAACCAACTCTGGTTTAAAAAAAATAATGGCTTCTGCTGCTAGGCATCCATTTTTAGTTGCTCCAAATGATAGTACATCAATTCCAGACTTCCATGTCATTTCTGCTGGAGTACAGTTTAATGAAACTAATGCATTTGCAAATCTTGCACCATCCATATGAATATTTAGATCATGTTTATGAGTAATCTCTGATATTTTTTTTATTTCATCTAAATTGTAAGCAACACCTGTTTCACACAATTGAGTAATACTTACTGATGAAGGTTGGGTATGATGTACCACACCTTTTCCAGAGATGTTTCTATCTAGTTCTTCTGCTGTTATTTTTCCATTATTACCGTCCAGATTAACTAACTTTGCACCTCCAGTATAAAATTCTGGAGCCCCACATTCATCTACATTTATATGGGAAAGTCTATGGCAATAGATATTTCCAAAAGAGGGTGTCATCGTTGATAAGGCTAAAGCATTAGCGGCTGTTCCTGAGGCTGTAGGAAAAACTACAACTTCTTTCTCAAATATTTCTGAAAATTTATTTTGTAAGTTTTTTGACAGCTCATCATTACCATATGGAGTTTTGTCTTCCTCATTATCTTTAAGAAGTGCATTTAAGACCTCTGGACATGCGCCTGTAACGTTATCTGAAGCAAATTTTACTCTTTCTCTTTTTGTTTTTATCTTTGTCACAATTATTGTTTTGGAAAATAATCTTTTAATTCACCTTCTCTATAAACATCTGCTGTACAACAATGCAATCCACCGCCAAACGCATAAGCGTCTCTAAGCTCAACAGGAACAACCTCCATTCCTAATTTATCTAATTGTTCTGCTTGATATACTTCACTTTTTTCTACACATACAGTTTTAGGATCTAAAACTAAAACATTCATTGATAACCATGTTGAAGAGTAACATAGAGGTGGTGGTTCATTATGTGCAGGTTGAGCACTATCAATAATTTCCCAACCGTTATTTTCAAATAATTTTCTTTGCTCTTTAGGAAGTCTTCTTTGAGGATTATTAATTATTATACCCTCCTTGATAGGTGTAAAAGTTGCATCTATATGAATTGGATAAGGATCGCCTGGAAAATTTACTGCATGAACCCTGTGATCTTTATAATGTCTTTTTAACCAATCAATTCCTTTTAAATTTGTTGTAAAACCATGTTGTACTACTAAATCTTTACCAAACCTTAGAACGTCAGCAGCATCAAATAATGGCTCCTCTTCAGTGGTTACAAAATATTTATTTTCTGTCCATTCCAGTCTTTTTTGAATTCCTATTTTATCTGATAAGTAATCTTCTCTGTAATCCTCATCTGTTAATCTTGGTTTAGGAGCAGATTCGTGTCTCATATTTGGATCTGAATTATAATATTGTTTTAAAAGTGGTCGGTAGCATAAATATTCAAACCATCGGCAACGATAACTCATCGTAGCCTCTAAAATTTCATTACCGACAGTTAACAAAACATCTCTCGGTGGCATACATCCAAACATCGTCTCCGCTTGCCAATCAGGTGTAGATGTTTTTTGATTAAAATCAATTGGGTCTGGTCTATCAACTTTAATCCCTCTTTTTTTTAATATATTTGAGAAATTATCTAAAAGCTGATTTGCTTTATCTACAGTATCTTTAGTTCTTGGACCAAATTTTCCTCTCATATCGCTGTCTTCAGGAACTTTGGCGTCAAGTGCTGGCTCAGGGGCAGGTATACAAGTGCCATCTGCTTTACCTACTATTACATGTTTCAATGGATCCCATTCATTCCAACTATTAACAATTACTTTTTCATTTATCATTTTAATTTAAACCTATAAATCTTCTATTAGACTGCATAATAAGGCTATAATAAAAAATTGACATAAAGATAAAAAACCCACCAATAATAGTATTAGTGGATGGGACTTCATTAATTCCCATCCATGGTAACCACACCCAGAATATTCCACCTATAACCTCAGTCAGTGAGAGTAAAGTTAGATCAGCTGCTGGAATATTTTTTGATCCAATTGAATACAAAATCAAACCCATACATACTAGAGTTCCATGAGTAGCAAATAAGGCTTCATTTTTTCCAGTAGATAAAAAATTAGCATCATTCGACATAAGTATTACAGCAGAAAATATGAAACAGAACAATCCCGCAAAGGCTACAGTAGTAAATTTTGGGGTTTCTTTTCTCCATCTAAGTGAAACAGAAAAAATTGAGAAACCTACTGCAGAAATAAGTCCAAATACAAGCCCTGGCAATGAATTTTTACCAGAATTGTCAAAAGCCATTATACATATACCCGCTGCTGCAACTATAATCGCAATCCATACTGTTAATGAAATTTTTTCTTTTAAAAACAAAAATCCTAATAATGCTGTTATAAATGGCATTGCCGCAAGACAAAGTAGAGTGATAGCTGCTGTCGTATTAGTAATTGACCATATAAATGTTATCATTGCGGTACCAAGACCGATACCTCCAATTAAACCCGATATACCAATCTTAAAATAATTTTTATAAAACTCTTTTCCCTCCTCAAGGAACAAATACATATTAAGCAAAAGAAAAATAACTATTCCTCTTGTAAATAAATATTGCCAAGGAACTGTTTCTGGCTGATCGATGTGTCTTACAACATATGGACCAAATGACCAAAAAATACCAGCAATTAATACCATTGGGATGGCTACTTTAGGATTTTTTAAGTTTAGCATGTGCTATTTTTTTATTTAAGAAGTATGAAAATATAAATATAAATTTGTATAATAACAATCAAATAAATACTCAAATTAATGGATATTAATATTTTAAAAATAGCTTCTGATACCAAAAACAATAAACATATTCATAACTTTACTCACTCGATGAAATATAAAAGTCAAATTTGTGGTGATGAGATTGAAATTTTTTTAATTATTAAAGACAATGTTATAAAAGATTTTTCGTATCAGTCTCAGTCTTGCATTTATTGTAATGCATCTGCGAATTTAGCTACAAAAAATTTTAAGAAAAAAAGTAAAGAAAAAATAAAAAATTTTTTAAAATTATTAGATCGGTTTAATGATAAAAAAAATATATCATTTCCAAGTGAATGGAAAGAGTTTAAAAAAATTTTTGATAAAAAAAATTATGCACGGAAAGAATGTTTAACTCTTCCAATAAAAGCTTTAAAAAAGGTAATACAATAAATGAACAAAGATAAAATTATTAAATCCTTTTTAGCATTGATTTTTACAACTATAACAATTGGTATACTCACTTTATTGACTTATAAAACTAATTTTGGACTTTTTTTGATTGCATCATTTGGATCCTCAATGGTTCTTTTATACGGTTACCCAGAAAGTCCATTTGCTAAACCTAAAAATATATTATTTGGTCACCTAGTAACTTCAGCAATTGGAATTCTATTTTATAATTTTATCCCATTGCCAATTTATATATCGATACCTTTAGCGGTAGGTCTTGGTGTTGGACTGATGATTTTGCTAGATGTAACCCACCCTCCAGCTGGAGGAAATCCTATTATAGTCATATTGGGCTCAGTATCGTTTGATTATTTATTCTTCCCAATATTAACCGGATGTTTGATTATAATAGTCTTTGGAATTATTCTGAATAAATTCGTTGCTAAAAAGAAATACCCCTAATCAACTACTATTCGTTTGATTGATGTTCTAATTTTATGCTACACTTTCATAAGAAAATATCTATAGAGAGATTTTAAAACATAAATATTAGGAGAAAAAATGAAAGTACTTTGCGTGTTATATGATGATCCTAAAGGTGGTATGCCAAAAGCTTACCCTTTATCAGATCTTCCAAAATTAGAAAAATATCCTGATGGAATGACTTTACCTAGTCCAAAAGGTAGGGATTTCACACCTGGAGAATTATTAGGATGTGTATCTGGTGAATTAGGATTAAGAAAATTTTTAGAGAGCAATGGTCATGAGTTAGTTGTAACTAATAGTAAAGATGGAGAAGGGTGCGAGGCTGATAAACATATAGTCGATGCAGATATAGTTATTTCTCAACCATTCTTTCCTTATTATTTAACAAAAGAAAAGATTGAGAAAGCAAAAAACTTGAAAATGGCAATAACTGCAGGAATTGGATCAGATCACGTAGATTTACAAGCAGCAATGGATCATAAAATTGATGTCGTAGAAGTTACTTTCTGTAACTCAAGATCAGTTGCTGAGCATATAGTAATGATGATAGTTTCACTTGTTAGAGATTACCATAACCAACATCGAATCGTTAATGAAGGTGGATGGAATATTGCAGATGCAGTTCAAAGATCTTACGATGTTGAGGGAATGCACATTGGAACTGTTGCAGCTGGAAGAATTGGGTTAGATGCATTAAGAAAAATGAAACCATTTGATGTACATCTTCATTATTTTGATAGACATAGATTACCTGAGTCAGTTGAAAAAGAGTTAAATCTTACTTTTCATGAAACCGTAGAGTCTATGGTTAAAGTATGTGATGTTGTTACAATTAACTGCCCTCTTCATCCTGAAACAGAAAATTTATTTGATGATGAAATGATATCTAAAATGAAAAAAGGTGCATATATTGTAAATACAGCAAGAGGTAAAATTTGTAATAGAGATGCAATAGCAAAAGCCTTAAAGAGTGGGCAATTAAGTGGATATGCGGGAGATGTATGGTTTCCTCAACCAGCTCCAAACGACCACGTGTGGAGAACAATGCCAAACCATGGAATGACACCTCATACTTCTGGAACATCACTATCTGCTCAAGCTAGATATGCTGATGGTGTAAGAGAAATCTTGGAATGTTTCTTCGAAGGTAGTGAAATACGTAACCAATACTTGATTGTTAAAGATGGACAATTAGCTGGAATGGGTGCGCATTCTTATAGTAAAGGAAGCGCTACCGGTGGTTCAGAAGAAGCGGCAAAATATCAAAAAAAATAGAGTTTTAAATAGAAATTATTAAAGGTAAGCTATCATTAATTAGATAGCTACCTTTAATGAAAAAATTTTTATCAATAATTTTCATTCTTATTTCTTCAACGAGTTTTGCAAATTCACCAAATTTTGAAAAAGCCTATTTTGCTGGAGGATGCTTTTGGTGTATGGAAGAGTCTTTTGAAAATATTCTTGGTGTTTCAAAAGTTATCTCTGGCTATTCAGGTGGCACTACCGAAAATCCAACTTATAAAGAAGTTACATATGGAAACACAGGTCATTTTGAGGTTATTGAAGTCATATATATTCCAGAAGTAGTTAGCTATAAAAAACTCTTAGAAGAATTCTGGGTAAATATTGATCCATTTGATGCTGCAGGACAATTTTGTGACAAGGGATATAGTTATAGATCAGTGGCATTTTATCAAAATGATGAGCAAAAAAACCTAATAGAAAATAGTATTAAGGAAATAGAGAAAAAATTTAAAAAAAAAGTAGTAACTTATGTAAGAAAATTTGATAAATTTTACATGGCAGAGGCTGTTCATCAAGATTATTACCAAATAAATTTTCTTAATTACTTAAGATATAAAAAAGGATGTAGACGCGAAGCAATATTAAATAGTATTTGGGGGTCTTAAAATGTCTGTGGTTAGTAAATACGTATCTTTAAAAAATTATATTCCAACTGGATTACCAAAAGAAACAGATTTTGAAATAAAATCAAAAGAAATTTCAATGAATGATGAAAAAAATGTCTTAGTGTCAAATTCATGGATATCAGTTGATCCATATATGCGTGCAAGAATGACTGAGAGAAAAAATTATAAACCACCATTTAAAATCGGCGAGGAAATGGAAGGGTATGCAATCGGTAAAGTAGAACTCTCAAATGATAAAGATTTTAGTGTTGGAGATTTAGTATTTAGCAGTCTTGGTATGAGAGATAAATTTGTTTGTAGTTCTGATGAACTAAAGAAACTAAAACCAATTGATATGCCTATACAGTCGTACTTAGGTCCACTTGGAATGACAGGTCATACAGCTTATATAGGTCTGTTAAAACACGGTGAATTAAAACCTGGACAGACAGTTTTAGTCTCCTCTGCTGGAGGGAGTGTTGGATCCACAGTTTGTCAAATTGCAAAAAATCTTGGTTGTAAAGTTATTGCAAGCACAGGGTCTGATGAAAAAGTTGATTGGTTAAAAAATGAATTAAAAGTTGATCATGCTTTTAATTATAAGAAAGTAGAAAACCTTGTGTTACATTTTAAGGAAATTTGTCCTGATGGTTTTGATCTTTATTTCGATAATGTTGGTGGAGATTTTTTAGAGTCCGCTATTTTCCAAATGAAAACATATGGTCGTATTGTGATTTGTGGAAGAATTTCTCAAATGAATGCAACAAATCCTGGATCTGGTTTGAAAAATATGGCTTATGTTTTAGTAAAAAGACTTACAATTAAAGGATTTCTTATTTTTGATCACGATAATGAAAGAGAGCCATTTGAAACTGAAATGTCGAAATGGTTGGCGGATGGTAAAATAAAATTTAGAGAAACTATCTACGAAGGAATAGAGAATGCTCCAAAGTCATTTATTGATTTATTAAACGGTAAAAATATTGGCAAAATGCTTGTCAAAATTTAGTTTAGAAAATTTGTGACTTAAAATCCTCAATAAATGATTAAAACATTTCCTTTACTATTTATATTGCTATGGTCATCCGCATTCATCTCAGGTGATATTATAGTTCAGAATGCATCACCTTTTGCAGCACTTGCCTTTAGATTTGGAATTGTAACTATAGGTTTCTTCTTATTCGCTTTACTTAAAAAAGATATAATTTTTACAAAAGTGAGATATATATTGGAGAGCATAACTACAGGTGTATTATTTCATGGATTATATCTTGGTGGTTGTTGGTACGCGTTTCATGTAGGGGTCCCTGCAAGTGTTGTAGCTTTAATAGTTACTCTTCAGCCAATATTAACTAACTTATTATCAGGACCAATTTATAAAGAAGTAATTGGGTGGAGACAGTGGGTTGGTATTATATTTGGTTTTATTGGCTCTTTACTAGTGCTTGGGGTAGATTTTGGAGATGAGTTCCCAAAGGATGGACTTGTAACTTGTTTTATTGCTCTTGCTGCAATTACTACAGGAACTTTGTGGCAAAAAAAATTAAGTGGTAATGTTCCATTATCAGTTAATAATGGATTTCAAGCTTTTGGGGGCTGTGCTTTTAATTTAATTTTAATATTAACATTTGAAACTCCTTATATAAATTTTACAACAGGATTTTTATTAGGAATGACACATCAAATTATTCTTGTGTCATTTGGAGCCTTCACAATTTTAATGTTTTTAATAAAAGCAGGCTCAGTTAGTAAAACTTCAACATTATTTTTTCTTGTCCCACCTACAACTGCTGTGATGGCCTATTTATTTTTAGGAGAAAAATTATCTAATATTGATATAGCAGGATTTATACTTGCAACAATTGGCGTTTATATTGCAACTAGAAAGTAAGTGAAAATTTTAAAATTTATAAAAAAATTTTATCGACCTTTTGTGTTAACTTATCTTTTTTTTTCAATTGGGATAAGTTTTTATCCATCCTTTGAATTTTACTCGTTTAAAGGACAATTATTGATTTTAGCTGTATCTATATTTAACGGAATACTAGGAGTTTATATTAAAAAATTATAAAACGTAAGGTTCTGGTCTAGCATTACTTTTTAAAACTCTTTCTACATCAAAAACACTTATATCTATTGATTGGTAGCTACCTGTTGTGATCAATTCAGTCAGAGCCCTTCCAATTCCTGGTGCCTGCATCAAACCTCTTCCAGTGAAACCGGAAGCTAAATAAACATTGTCATATTTTGGATGTTTGCCTACAACTGCGTTGTTATCAAGTTTATTACAATCATAAAATCCTGCCCAACCACCGGTTAATTTTAGTTCTTCAAAGGCTGGAACTCTTTTTGCCAGAGCAGGCCAAACTAATTCTTCAAAATCATTCCATGCTGGTTCTAAATCTTTCGCATCAAATACAGATATAGGTGAACCTGCTAAGAATTCTTTACCCTCTGGTCTCCAATATACACCTGTTGTTAAATCTCCAGTTAGTGGCATATCAGGAAAATGTTTTGGGCATTTAACTCGAAATACAGTGTGCTTTTGTGGTTCAACTGGAATATCTGATAACAATTCTTTAGTCCAACATCCTGCTGCTGAAATGATAGTTTTTGCATTTATCTCAGACAAATTTTTAACCTCACCTTTAAGAAACTCTGCGCCTAACTCAATTGCTTTACTTTTTAAAGCACTATGAAACATAAAAGGATCAATCCAACCTTCACTTTTATTATCAGTATATGTAGCTGTTTCTATACCTTCGTTATTTATATATGGAAAAATTTTATTTAATTCTGAACCTTTAATATTTTTAGTACCAGCATCGCATTCTCTATGATTTTCCAAAGCTTTATATTGTTCCTCTGCATGTTCTGATCCAAACATTAAAAGGTATCCATTAGGAACCATGCTTGCCGTTGGGTTTGGATTTTTTTTTGTTTTTAATAATTCTGGTATTTTAAAGATGAATTCTCTAGCAAATTTACCTAAAAGTATATTTTCTTTTTGAAAAAATTGTCTTCTAAATCCACCTAAAGATAGAGGAAATGAGGCAGTCTTATATGTAGGGTCTCTCTCAATTACCTTAACTTTTCTACCTTCCATTGATAAAAAGTATGCAGTTGCAGCGCCTATTATACCTCCACCAACTATGACGACATCATCCATAAATTTTAATATATACTATTTTCTTTGCATTAACCATAAAGCATCTTGAGATAAAAAATAAATTTTTCCGTTAGAGGGATGCACTTGAATATCTCTAATTCTCCCAATTTTATTTTTAAAAATAACCTCTTCTTTTACATTTGATAAGTCATCAAATATCAGTTTTCTTAAGGATTTATCTTTTAAAGAAGTGATTAAAGCATGACTATTCCACTCATTAAACTCGTCACCTTTATAAATAGTTATTGCGCTAGTTGCTATTGAGGGTACCCAATATTGAATAGCTTTTGTAAATCCAGGTTTCCATTTTGGGCCAATTGGAATTCCAGAATAATTGGTTCCTCCCCATCCTAAAATTTTCCATCCATAATTTTCACCTTTTTTAACTTCTCCGAACCAATCTCCACCTTTTGCCCCATGATTACTCATGTAAACTTTTCCATCAAATTCAGAAAGTGCCATCCCTTGAGGATTTCTAATTCCAATTTGATAAATCTCTGGCAACCAATCTACCATACCCTCAAACTTTGGATTATCTTTTGGTATACTTCCATCTAAATGAATTCTTATAATACTACCTGGATGCTTTGAGGCGTCTTGTGCAATCATACCTTGTCCTCTCTCACCCGCAGAAGCAAATATAAAATTATCTTTGATAACTAATCTTGATCCAAAATGATAACCAGAGTCTATTGGGGGATTTGCTTGAAAAATATTTTTAAAGTTTAATTGTTTCTTATTAAATTCTGCTTTTGCAATAGAAGTACTAGTTTTATATCCACCTCTATCTTCAGTATATGAAATCCAAATATTATTGTCTTTATGAATAATATCTAATAAGCCTCCTTGACCATGGACAACAAAGTTAAGTTGATGACTAATTTCTTGAACTTTTCTAGATAAAATATTTACAATTTTTATTTTGCCACTTTTTTCTGTAATTATTATTTCATTATTATTAATAAAAGAGGATCCCCAAGGTGAATCTAGATTAACTAATTTTTCTAATTTAAAGTTTTGTGAATACGATTTTGGGGCAAATACGAAAAAAAAAATTAAAACGTATATTATTTTTTTCACTTTATGAAAGTTTTGATCTTCCACCATCAACTGCAATTATTTGACCCGTTACCCAGGAACTTTCCTCGGTAAGTAAAAATTTTGCTAAAGCTGCTCCATCTTTACCCTCACCTAGTCTTTTAAGTGGGTGGGCTTTAGCTATTCCTTGAGCAATTGCTGTATTTTTTAACATTGGTTGAGCTATCTTAGAATTAGTTAAACTTAGAGCAACACAATTAACTCTTATGTTTGGAGCAAATTCAGCTGCTAATGATACAGTTAGTCCCTCAATAGCCGCTTTTGTTGATGCTATTATTGAATGATTTGTAAAACCTCTTTGAGCTGCAACTGTTGAAAATAAAACAATTGAACCATTATTTTGTTTTAGGTTGTCTTGATATCCTTTGATTAAGTCCACCGCAGAATAAAAATTAAGTTTTATACATTTATTGAAATCATTCTCAGTTGCCATCTTTAAAGGCTTCAAATCTATAGATCCAACACAATATGCTACACCTTTGATTTCTGATATGTCTGATTTAATTGTATCCACGAACCCCTCGTGTAATACATCTGCCACAGTATAAGAAGAGTTCAATTTCTCAGCTAAATTTTTAAGTTGACTTTCATCTCTTCCAACTAAATGAATTTCTTTACCAGAAGAATACATTTGCTCTGCTAAATTGGATCCGATAGAACCTGTCGCACCGACAATTAGATATTTTTCTGACATATAATAATTAATGAAATTATTTTTTATACTTGGAAATCAGTTATTTCCATTAAAAAACCTCGACCGCTTCAAAAAAGACCACCTATTTTTTATGTCAGAAGACTACCAATTATGTACATATGAAAGACATCATAAATTAAAAATTCTACTATTTTTATCTTCAATGAGATCTTATGCGGATAAATTGAAGGAAAATAAATTTAAGCTAAATTATTCAAAAATTGATTCTGCTGATTTTAAAAAAGATTATACGAAAAAATTAGAAAAAATATTAAAGGCAAACAAATTAAAAGAAATAACTAGTTTTGAAATAGAGGATAAATTTTTTGAAACAAAAATAAATAATTTTTTAAAAAAACAAAATATTAAGTGGAATATAATTCGATCTCCAATGTTTTTAGATAGTCGAGAAGATTTTAAAAAATATTTAACTAAAACAAAAAAACCCTTTATGGCTAAGTATTATAAAGAAAAGCGTGAAAGATTAAATATTTTGTTGAATAAAGATGGCACACCAGAGGGAGGGAAATGGAGTTTTGATGAAGATAATAGAAAAAAAATACCAAAAAATATCTTAATACCTAAATTTCCAGAAATTAAAGAAACTAAACATACAAAAAGTTTAAAACCAATTATTGAAAAATTATTTAGTAAACATCCTGGTGATACCAAAAAATTTTGGTTTGCAACTGAATATAAAGATATTTTAAAATTATTAGATTTTTTTATTAAAGATAAGTTGAATCTATTTGGTGATTATGAGGATGCGGTTGATCAAAATAATAATATTTTATTTCACAGTGCTCTTAGTCCATATTTAAATCTAGGTTTAATAACGCCAGATATAATCATTCAAAAAATAATGACTTATCACGATAGTAAGGGTGTGAGACTAAATTCTTTAGAAGGCTATATAAGACAAATAATTGGTTGGAGAGAGTTTATGAGAGGAATATATCAAAATTTTAGTAAAGAAATGGAAAGTGGAAATTTCTTTAAACATAATAGAAAAATGAAAAATACATTTTATGATGGTAGCACTGGTTTGGATCCTTTAGATCATGCAATTCAAAATGCTGACAAATTTGGTTGGTCGCACCACATTGAAAGATTAATGATATTATCAAATATTATGAATTTATGCGAAGTTGAACCAAAATCAGTTTATAAATGGTTCATGGAGATGTTTGTGGACTCATCTGATTGGGTTATGGTTCCAAATGTTTATGGAATGGGTTTGTTTAGTGATGGTGGAATTTTTGCAACCAAGCCATATATATGTGGATCAAGTTATTTTATGAAAATGATGGATTTTAAGAGGGGCAGCTGGTGTAATGTTATGGATGGTCTATATTGGCGTTTCATAGATAGAAATAGAAAATTTTTTTTGAAAAATCCAAGGTTGTCTATGATGGTAAGAATTTTTGATAAAATGAAAGAAGATAGAAAAAAATTAATATTATCAGAAGCAAACAAATTTATTAAAGATAATACTTATGGGAATTAAGGTTTATTTTAACGATTCTTGCAATATTTGTAGAATGGAAATTAATCATTATAAAAAAATTGCAAATAGTGATTTGGAGTGGATAGATATTACAAATAATGATGAGGCTATAAAAATAACATCTAAGTCGCAAAAAGAGTTACTAAGAAGGTTGCATGTAATCAATAATGGTGAAGTTATTGGGGGTGCTAAAGCATTTATTATAATTTGGTCAAAAATACCAAAATATAAAATCCTGTCTAAAATTTTTTCAATAAAACCCTTATTTATTATTTTTCATTATATATACGAAATTGCTGCATATTTCTTATTTTTAAAAAACAAAAAACAATTAAATGAAAAAACAAAACCTACCTACTAAGGTATGCAAAGTTTGTAACAAGCCTTTTTCTTGGAGAAAAAAATGGAAACTTAATTGGGAAAAAGTTAAGTATTGCTCTAAGAGATGCGCCTCTAATAATTAATTATTGTGTATTGCTTTTTCTAGGATCTTTAAGTGTTTTTAAAATTTTTGATAGCCCCGTAATTTTTAAACTATAATAAATCACATAAATTAAAGTTAATCCTAAAGCCATGGTAGATAGAAATACAAATACGGCTGTCAAAATTTTTTCTTGAAACCAGTTCTCTACCCCAGAGTTTGAATAATAAAGAATATTCCAAAACGCGACGAAAATTAACTCATATATGATTATAATTTTGAACATATGGTTGATATAGTTCTCAATATAATTAATACTATTCAATTCTTGTCGCATGTCGATAAAAATTTATGTGATAAAACAATGAAAAATAGATGAAAAAAGTAATTTGGATAACTGGCGGCAGCAGTGGAATAGGAAAAGCAGTTGCATTAAAGTTTGCAAATAAAGGATGGCAGGTAATTATATCATCAAGACGTGAAGAAGTTTTAAAAGATATTTCAGACAAAAATGAAAATATTGATTATTTGAAATTAGATATTGTTGATTATGAAGCATGTAATTCAGTTTTTAAAACTATTTTAGAGAAATACAATAAGGTTGATATTTGTTTTTTTTCTACTGCAATTTATGAGCCTGAAAAAGAGAAGGATTTTGATCTTCAGAATATAATTGATGTTACGAATGTCAATTATATTGGAACCATAAACTGTATTAAAGCTGTTGAAAAATATTATAAAGAAAAAAGGCAAGGAGTTATATCTATTGTATCTTCTACTGCAGGATACAGAGGTTTGCCAAATTCAACTGCCTATGGGCCTGCAAAAGCAGCTCTTATTAATTTAGCAGAAAGTTTATATCTTGATTTTCAAAGATATGATGTTCGCGTATGTCTAGTCAGCCCTGGATTTATCAAAACAAGACTTACGGATAAAAACACATTTAAAATGCCATTTTTAAAAACCACACAATATGCGGCTGAACAGATTTATGATGGTTTAATAAATAAAAATTCATTTGAAATAGCCTTTCCTAGAAGTTTATTTTTAATATTAAAATTTTTTAAGATTTTGCCAAATGGGATCTACTTATATTTGATAAGAAAAATGACGAAGCTTCAAAAAAAATAAATTTAATCTTTTACAAACATCACAGTTAATTCTGCAACTTTAATACCAAACTTTGTCATTTTTGCTCTATTAATTGCTACTCTTTCATCTTGCATAAAGATCCAATCATCAAAAGTTATTTTCATTTCTCTTCCTTTTACAGGAACTAACAGTGCATATTCAAACTTAAATGCAGGACCATAAGAAAAACCCTTTGCAGTTCCAACTACATCTCCAGCAGTGCCTTCATAGTTATGTTCATCGATTTTATTGATTGTCCATTGCCTATTTTGAATTTCTCCATCGTTCCAAACAAATTTTTCGTCAAGTATTAATTGTTTTCCATCCCACTTTCCATCTAGGTCTGCAGAAAATTGTCTTGTCACTTTACCTGATCTATTTTGTAAAATTCCCCATGCTTTTACATTTCCAGATAAATACTCTTCTATTATTAATCTAGGTTTTTGGTTTTTGAAATCTTCTGGTTTCATTGCTTGGTTTGATGAACAACTTGTAATCAATACTGAGATTATTATCAATAATAAATATTTTATTTTCATAGTATTATTTATTTTTGAAGAGCAAATTGGATTAAGTCTATATTTTTTGATTTAAAACCTGCTTCACAATAAGATAAATAAAAATTCCACATTCTTTTAAAAGTATTGTCAAAGCCTTGGGATGAAATTTGTTCCCATTTTTCTAAGAACTCTTCTCTCCAAATATTTAGTGTATTTGAGTAATGATCACCATATGAATTACAATTCTCAAACTTAAGTCCAGATTGATTTGCTAGTTTTACTAACTCATTTTTACTAGGTAAAAAACCACCAGGAAAAATATATTTTTGGATAAAATCAGTTTTACTTTTATATCTATCATAGATGGAGTCATCTATAGTAATTGATTGTATAGCTGCCGTTCCTCCATCAACTAAGTTTTCTTTGATAGTATTAAAATAGTTTTTTAAATAACTCTGCCCTACTGCTTCTATCATTTCTATAGAGGCTATTGAATTATAATTATTTTTAACATCTCTAAAATCTAACATTTGTATATTTATTTTTTCATTCAAGCCCTCTTTGTGAATTCTTTCTTTTGAATATTCGTATTGTTTTTTGGAGATTGTTATACAATCTAACTTTACGTCATAATTTTTTCCAATATATTCTGCAAATCCTCCCCAGCCACAGCCAATCTCAAGCATCTTATCACCTGATTTAGGCTTAACAAGACTCGAGAGTTTTTTATATTTATTTAACTGAGCTTTTTCCAAATCATTACTATCGTCGAAAATTGCGCTTGAATAAGTTAGGGTTTTATCAAGCCATAATGAGAAAAATTCATTTCCTAAATCATAATGTTTTCTAATATTTTCTTTACTCCTAGATTTATTATTTTTAATAAACAAACCTTTAATTTTATTAAATATTGAAAGATCGAAAGAGCCAGAAAATTTATGAACTATTTTTATATTTTTTGCCGCAAGCTCTATAAGATTAGTTAAATTATTTGTCTCAAAATAATTATCCATATATGCTTCTGCCAGACCTACACTTCCATTTTTGATAATTTTAAAAGTTAACCCTGGTTTATTTATTTTTAGATTAGCATTTAATTTTTCATTACCATTTCCAAAGGTATATTCTTTTCCATCATGGTTTATTATTTTTAAATTTCCATGTTTAATAAATTTTAGTGAGTTAAAGACAATTTTGTCTGATAATTTATTCAAATTCACTTTTTTCTACCGAACTATTATTTTTAATATTTATTTTTTTTTTAATAAACTTTATTCCTTTTAACCATAGTTTAAATGCCTCATAGTGGATTGCGACAATAACTTTAAATGTCATCAAGGGGTGAAAAATATAGGAAACGAATAGATTTTTATTACTAAATTCTTTTGCGGTACCGTCCTGGGATGCGAATAAAAGTTTACCATCATTATCAGATTGGTCAATTATAACTGATATTTTGTCTGAGGGTATATTTACTCTAAATTTGTAACTACACTCCATATCTATGAAAGGCGATACATGAAATTTTTTTACACAACTATTTCTTAAAGTTTCATTATCTTCAGCTTTGAAAATGTATGTGTGTTGTTCACCAAATGTATTTTTAACCTCATAAAATAAAGAGATTATCTTGTCGTACTTATCATATATAAAGAAAACACTTAGAGGATTAAATACATAACCCAATATTCTTGGATAACAAAATAATTTGATTTTAACGTCTTTATTGTCGATACCAATATTTTCTAGTTTTTTTTTTACCCAGTTTTTTAAAGAGGTACCATCTCTATCCCCATGGTCTTTATCAAAAAAACTAATGATATTGAATTTATTATATGAAAATATTTTAATTTTATTATCAATTTCATTTAAATCATCTAAGTCTATTAGTAATGAAAAAACCCTATATTTGAAATAATGATTTTTAGGTTTAAATCGTCTATGTATTACTTTTCCTACGTATATCTTAGAGTTTTTAAGCATTTATATACTTAATCATATCTATTGATGATTTTATACCATCTTCATGAAATCCATATCCAAAATAACTACCACAAAATAAAATATTATTTTTATTTTGAATTAGGTGAAGATCTTTCTGGCTATTGATTGCATTTTGATCAAAGTAAGGGTGAGTAAATATAACTTTTCGGATTATCTTATCTTCGGGTATCTCTAAATAAGGATTTAATGTTAAAAAAATATTTTTATTTATATTCAAATTTTGTAATAGGTTTAACCAATAAGTAATCGAATTTTTTTCACTATTCTCAGATTCAATCGAGGAATTCCATGAACACCAAGCACTTTTATTATTTGGCATATAACTTATATCCTCATGGACTATAGCCTCATTTGTTTTATATTTAAAATTACTTAAGATCTTATTTTCTATTTCTTCAGGATTTTCAATTAAAGAGAGAGCTTGATTGGCATGAGTGGCCAATACGACTTTATCGTAAGTAAAATATTCATTTTTATCTCCATAATAAACCTGAACTCCTGATCCAATTCTTTTAATTTTATTAATATTGTAATTTTTATAATATTCTCCACTGATTTTACTTAGAATTTTATCTACATATGTTCTACTTCTTTTGGAAACTGTAAACCATTGTGGTCGATCTTTTAATTTGAATAATCCATGATTTTGAAAAAATTTAAAAAAAAATTTCAATGGCATTTGTTTTGCCTCGTAAGGGGGCATTGACCATATAGCTGATACCATAGGAATAATATGAAATTTGATAAAGTACTCTGACAATTTTAAATTGTCTAAATAGCTGCCTAAAGTAATATTTTCGTTAATTCGATCTTGGTTTTCACTTTGTTTATAAAAACTGATTATAGTAAAAAACATCTTCAAAAATTTTATATTTAACAAGTTTGATTTATTGCTAAAAATTCCAGAAAGACCTTTTCCACAATATTCTATATTTGAGTCTCTAACGGATACTGAGAATGACATATTGCTTCTTTCGATAGCAATATCATTTTCTTGAAAAAAATTTATTAAATTTGGATAAGTTTTTTTATTAAATACAATAAAGCCTATATCAACAGGGACTATATTATCTCCGACATTAACATCAATAGTATGAGAATGACCTCCAAAATGGTCTTCTTTCTCAAATAGATCTACTTTATATTTTTTAGATAAACTGTAAGCTGCACTTAGACCTGATATACCAGAGCCTATAATAGCAAATTTCATTATTGAGGATTATATTTATTTTCTTTTGTAAAGGATGAGACAAATTGTAGAAAAACTGCAAGAATTATAATGCTTCCTCCAATTAATACGTAGAATGAAGGGTTTTCATTTACAAATAGCCAAGCCCAAAGAGGACCAAGTATCGCCTCTGTAAGCATTATTATGCCAACCATAGCTGATAGAGTTTTTCTCGCACCAATTGTTATAAAAATAAAGCCAAGTCCTATTTGAAATGTTCCAGACAAAAATGCCAAAAACATATCATTTAAAGATATAGAAATTTTTGTTGAAGCTAAAAAACCTATTATCATTGCAACTATTCCAGCAACTAATTGTAGGGGCACCATATCTACATGAGGATATCTTCTTACAATTAAAATTAGAGATGCAAAGGTAATTGGCATTACAAAGGCAACGATATTTCCAGAAATTTGTCCACTTGATAGAGTATTTCCTAGCATTAAAATTAATCCAGAAATTGCTAAAATGATAGAAGCTAAAGTAATTTTTGAAATTTTTTCTTTTAAAAAAAAATATCCAAATATCGCTAAGAAAATTGTTTGTGTTTGTATTATGAAGTTTGTATTTGCAACAGTAGTATTATACATAGCAAAAACGTAACTGCTAAATCCAATGCCTAATATAATTCCACCAATTAAGCCAGGAATTCCCGATACATAAATTTTTTTAAATACCTCTTTTTTGTAAGTTGCAATTAAAAAAATAGTTACAACAATTATAAAAAAAACCTGTCTCCAAAATAAGATTTGCCATAAAGTTGATCCTTCAAATGATTTAACTATCAACCCACCAAAACTAAGACAAAATGCACCAAAAAAGATTAATAATGGACCTGGTATCTTTGAAATAAAATTCATTTAATATTGGAAATCAAATTTTGAGTTTCCATCTCATACAACTTAAAAATAGTTTCTGCATCTTTTAAATTAATTTCTTTAAATTTAATTTTTGATCCTGGAGGTATTTGTACTAGTTTGTCATAATCAGCGCTTATTACAACTCCGATCTTAGGGTAACCACCTATGGTTCCATGATCAGATAGCATAATTATTGGATCCCCATCTGCTGTGATTTGGATAACACCCTTCACTAATCCTTCTGACTTTATATTTGTATTTTTAATATTACTAATCTTAGGTCCTTTAAGTCTTATACCCATACGGTCACTTAATTTGGTTACATTAAATTCATCACTAAAAAATGAATCTATTGCGTCCTTTGAAAAATAATCAAAATGAGGTCCTTTTATTATTCTAATATTTTCAATTTTAGAGTTTAGGTATTCTATTTTATTTTTTGGCAGGATTTTTTTTATATTTTTTAAATGAATTATTTGTCCTTTCTTAAGTTTTTCCCCACTATTAGCACCAATTTTAGCCTTAGTATTAGTAGAACAACTATTTAAATAATAATCCACCTCAAATGTGCCTCCAATAGATAAATAACCATATACTGATCGATTGGTAGACAGTATATCTAAGCAATCATTATTCTCTAAAATAATATTTTCGTAACAACTAAATTCTAAATTTTTGTTTTTTCTTATAATTTTAAAATTAACATCTCCAGTAATACTGATGGAGATATTTTCTCCTATATATTTCAATTTAGGACCTTGATATGCAAATTCAACAACCGGATTATTTATTTCATTGTTTGAAATGGTATTTGCTAATAAAAAATTCCTATTATCCATTGCTCCACTAAAAGGTATGCCTATATGATAAAAATTATTTCTACCGTTATCTTGAAATGTAGAATTGATACCTGGTCGTAATACCTCAAAATAATTTTTATTCATATTTTTTTTCATATTCTAGTTTAGAAATTGGATAAAATGATATTGTATCACCTGGATTAATTAGATTTGGCTCAGTATTTTTTTTATTATCAAAAATATCAACTGGTGTTTTGCCAATTATATTCCAACCACCTGGACTTTCAAAAGTATAAATATTACAAAATTGCTCTGTTATACCTATGGAATTTTTTGGGACTTTAACTCTTGGTGTTTCTAAACGCTTTGCAAAAAGAGATTTATCCATATCTCCCAAGAATGGCATGCCCGCAATAAAACCTGTCATATAACAATAATAATTTTTTGAAAAGAATGTTTCATAAATTTTTGCTTCATTTATCTTTAATAATTTTTGTAAACGTTTTATATCTAGTGCAAATTCCTCTGCACAACAAACTGGGATTTTAATTAGATTATTTTTTGAATTATTATTTTTTTTTAACTCAAGATTTTCAACTTGTTTTTTTAATTTAGCAAAACTCGTAAGTTTTAAATCGAAACTAATTACTAGTTTATTATAACTAGGTGTAATATTTGTAATACCTAAAAAATTACTATCTCTTAAATTATTAAAATAATTTATAACATTTCTGTTAATTTCTTTATTTACCTCAGTACCAAAGTCACAGTACAATGCTGCGTCACCAAGATTTGATATATTTTTAATCATGTCATGTTATACTTTAAGCTTTATAGTATGGAAATTAATTTAAATTGTGATTTAGGTGAAAAATCAAAGCATCATTCAAATGAGAATGATCCTGATTTACTCAAAATAGTAAATTCTGCAAATGTGGCTTGTGGGTACCACGCTGGAGATAAGGAAACTATGAGAGAAGTTGTAGAGATTTCAAAGCAAAATAATGTAAGTATTGGTGCACATCCATCTTTCAATGATCCAGAAAACTTTGGAAGAAAACGTATTAATCTTGGTGCTGATGAAATTTCTAAGCTTTTAATAGATCAATATGAAATTTTGCAAAATATTGCCATTAAATTAGATGAAAAGGTTTCTCATATTAAACCACATGGAGCCTTAAATAATATGGCTTGTGAGGACCTTGAACTAGCAACAATTTTGGCAAAAACTATTTATAGTATTGATAAAGATATAATTTATTTAGTACCAACAGGTTCAAAAATGGAAATTGCAGCTAAAAAATTAAATATGAAAATTGCATGTGAAATTTTTGCAGATAGAAATTATGAAGACGATGGAACACTTGTGTCAAGAGGTAAGGACCATGCCCTAATAACCGACCCTGAGCGAGCTAAAGAGCATGTATTCAATATGGTGAAAAACCAAACTCTTAATTGTCACAGTGGAAAACAAATACCTTGTGAAATCGATTCAATTTGCATACATGGAGATAACAAAAGTTCTCTCTCGACTGCAAAACAGGTAAGAGAAAACTTAATAAAAAATAATTTAGAATTAAAGCCTCTAAATAAAATGAAAAAATTTATATAATTATGATTAAAAAAATATTTACTTTTCTCATATTCTTTTTTTTGACTGTTGAGACTTTTGCTGCTGGAACAAGTTCATCAGATAAAAAACCGAGCTATAAAAATGCTGTAAAAATAATTGAAGCAGCTAAGAAATATGAATCCAAAAATAAAATGGATAAAGCATTAAAAAGATATGAAAAAGCTCAAAAAATTTTATTAAAACTCGACAAAGAAAAGCCCTTACAAGCTGATACACTAAATTACCTGGGTTTTACAACTAGAAAACTTGGGGACTTTGAAGCAGGAGAAAAATATTATTTGTTAGGTTTGCAAGTCGATCCAAAGCATGTTGGTATAAATGAATACTTAGGTGAATTATATGTTGTGACCAACAGAATTGATTTAGCAAAAGAAAGATTGGAAATTTTGAAAAGCTGTAATTGTGAGGAGTATCAAGAGTTAAAAGAAATTATTGAAGGAACCAAAAAATCAAAATACTAATTGATATTTTGAATCATTTGTTCGGGCATCCATAAAGCGATTTGTGGGAACAGTACAATCAATAGGACTGCAAAAATCATTAATAAAAATAACGGGAAGGCACTTTTTGCTATGAACCCCATATCTTTGTTTGCCATTCCTTGGAGAACAAATAGATTAAAACCAACAGGTGGTGTAATTTGAGCCATTTCTACAACAATAACTAAAAATATTCCAAACCAAATCATATCAAAGCCTGCCTGCCTTATCATTGGTTCAATTATTGCCATTGTAAGAACAACTGCAGAAATTCCATCAAGAAACATCCCAAGAATTATGTAAAAAATCATTAATACAAATATTAATACATACGGTGATAACTCCATATTCTGTATCCACAATGCTAAATTTCTAGGCAAACCTGTAAATCCCATAGCAAGTGACAAGAAAGTTGCCCCAGCTAAAATAAATGCAATCATACATGAAGTTTTAGTTGCTCCAAGCAATGAGTCTTTAAATGTTTTATAGGTTAAACTCTTTTGAAAATAAGAGAGAATTAAAGCTCCAACAACACCTAAAGATGCAGCCTCGGTTGCTGTTGCTATACCACTATATATTGAACCTATTACTCCAAGTATTAATAAAATAACTGGAATTAATTGTTTGGATTTACCTAGTTTATTAAAAAATGAAAAATTTTCATAATTAGTTGGCATTTTATTTTTATTTAACAAAGACCAAACAATTACATAGCCCATAAAGATTAGAGCAATCATTATACCTGGGATTATTCCAGCTATAAAAAGTTTTGCAATTGATTCTTGAACAGTTACACCATAAATAATTAAAATTATTGAGGGTGGAATTAAAAGACCTAATGTTCCTGACCCTGCCAAACTTCCAAGCAAAATTTTTTCAGGGTATTTTCTTTTTCTTAGTTCTGGAATTGACATTTTTCCAACTGTAGCAACTGTTGCGGCAGATGATCCAGAGATAGCGGCAAACAAGGCACAACCAACAACATTTACGTGAATTAAACCTCCAGGTAACTTCTGAAGCCATGGTGCCAATCCCTCAAATAAATTTTCTGATAATTTAGTTCTAAAAAGGATTTCACCCATCCACACAAATAATGGTAATGCTGTTAGTGTCCACGATGATGAAGCTCCCCAAATTGTTGTAGCCATCGCATCTCCTACTGGTCTAGAAGTAAACAAAATCATGCCTATTGAAGATACGCCAACCATACTGATGGCTACCCATATACCAGATCCTAAAAAAAACAGTAAAACACTAATAAAAAAAAATGCTAATAAAATTTCAATCATGCTTATTAACTATTCTTAAAATTAATTGATGAAAGATACATATAAAAAATAATAATGAACCAATTGCTACACTTGATTGAGGTATCCAAATTAAAATTTCATCAGCACCTTCACTTCTTTCCTGAAACTCATAAGATATCTTTAACATTTTTAGAAAATAAAAGGCCATGTATCCTGAAAAAATAGATGCAACACTTAAACTCCAAATTTCTAGAAACTTTTTTCTTAGATCAGTAGCTTTTTCTAAAAATAATGTGATCCTTATATGACCACCATTTACAAAAGTATATGAAAGTGCAAAAAATGAGGAAGCGGCCATACAGTAACCAGAATATTCAGCTAAACCTCTTATATAAAAACCAAACATTCTTGAGGCAATTCCAGTTAAAATAAAAGCTGCTATTAAAATTAAAAAAAACGCAGCTATGTATCCTGAGAAATTATAAAGATTATTTAAAGATTTATTAATTTTTTGTAACATAAAAAAGGCCGTTTTTTTAAACGGCCTTTCTCATTATATTAATTTTATTTGTAGGCAGCAAGTACGCTAGCTCCTGTTTTGCCAGCCTTTTTCTTCCATTCCTTTGCCATTTTTTTTCCGACTTTTTGGAAATGTTTTTCTAAATCAGCGTTTACTTTGCCCACTGTCATTCCTGCAGCAGCTAAAGCTTTTTTATCTTCAATATTTCCAACTCTGGAAAGCATCCAACCTTTTTCTTCTGCAGCAGTTGCTTCTTTCATTATTAATTTTTGAGTATCTGCATCTAGTTTGTTCCAAGATCCTCTATGAGCAACCACCATATTCTTTGGGAACCAAGCAGCTATATCATAGAAATATTTTACTCCGTTCTCCCAAATTTTACTATTTTTTCCAGTTGTTGGTGAGGTTATCATACTCTCAACTGCTCCAGTTGAAAATGCTTGACTTATTTCTGCAGCTTCAATTTTTGTTGGAGCCATACCAGTAAGTTCAGCAATTCTAATTGTTGCTGAATTATAAGCTCTAAATTTTAGACCTTGTAAATCTGTAACACTATTAATCTCGTTTTTACTATACAAACCTTGTGCAGGCCATGGCACAGCATACAAAAATACCAATCCTTTTTGGTTCAAGCTTTCTATGATTGCTGGTTTCGATGCTTGGTAAAGTTTCATAGCATCATCATATGATGTTGCTAAGAATGGTTGTGAATCAATTTCAAGAATAGGATCTACTTTTCCCAGAGCCGACATAAATCTCTCTCCCATTTGAGCTTGACCAGTTCGAACTGCTCTAAAGATTTCTCCACCTTTAAATAATGATCCTCCAGGATGAGTTACAATAGTTAATTTGCCTCCACTTTTTTCTGAAACATTTTTAGCAAATTCTGCAGCGTTAGCTGAATGAAAATTGCTTGCACCATAAGCTAAAGCCATATCCCACTTCTCAGCAGCATTTGAGTTAGCAGTTAATAAAACAGAAAATAAAATAGAAATTAAAGTTTTTAAATTTTTCATTAATCCTCCTTATTTTTAAAAAAATACATCTGATTATGTATTATTTGTTAAATCAATAGAAAATTTTCTATGTTTTGTTGAAAAATAAGAAAATACTACTATTATACAGTCACTTTGATCGAAGAAGCCCTTATTTTACTACAAATTATATTTATAAATATAATTTTGACTGCTGATAATGCTATAATAATTGGTCTTATCGCATCTAATTTTGTCCCTAAAAATAGGAAAAAAATTATATTTTGGGGAGTAGTCGGGGCTTTAGTCTTTAAAGTTTTATTTGCAGTATTTGCTACATATTTATTCAAATTTTACTTTATAAAAATTCTAGGAGGTTTGTTGTTAATTTGGATAGTTAACGATTTAAGAAAAGATCTTTTACAAGTTCAAAAACAAACTAAATCACCTACAAAAAAATCTTTAGAACCATCATTTGCTAAGGGTATGTATAAAGTACTTTTTGCAGATATTACAATCAGTTTCGATAATGTTATAGGTGTTGTTGGGGCTTCTAAGGGTAACTTTGGATTCATGATTTTTGGTTTAATTTTATCTGTGGTACTTACAGGTGCAATGGCCACTTATTTAGCTAATTACGTACAGAAACATTTATGGATCGTCTATGTTGGAATGGCATTTATTCTTATACTAGCAATACAACTTATTATTGGGGGACTTGTAGACTTAGAAATTCTAAATATAAACGAAGAGTTTAAAAAATATTTTTAATAAGAATATTTAATTGATGGGTATGACCCTTTCTTAACATCTAATTTAAATTTTTTAACTGCTGTCCTTACATTACTTTTCAAATCAGCATATTTTTTTACAAATTTTATTTTATTATCTGTTAGTCCCAATAAATCATCTGTAACTAAAATCTGACCATCACAAAAATTTGACGAACCTATCCCTATTGTAGGTATGTTAATTGATTCCGTAATTTTTTTTGAAACTTTTTTTTCAATACACTCTAAAACAATTGCAAATACTCCAGCATCTTCTAAAGATTTTGAATCTTTTAACAAATTTTTTTTTTCTAAATCTGTTTTACCTTTATATCTAAATTTTCCTCTTACAGATTGTGGTGTTATACCTATATGACCCATTACAGGAATTTTATATTTTATTAAATGTTTAATGATTTCTATAATTTTTCCCCCTCCTTCTAATTTTATGCCATCACATTTTGTTTCTTTCATTACTTTTTTACAATTCTTAAGTGCTTGAGATTTATTTTTGTATGTATTGAAAGGCATGTCTACAATCAATAAACTTTTTTTAACTCCTTTTCTTACACTCTTGGAGTGCTCAATCATCATTGATAAATTTACTTTTCTTGTAGTTTCAAAATTATATAAAACTGAACCCAAAGAGTCTCCAACAAGTATTAAATCTGTGAATTTATCAATCTCTTCAGCTATATTTTTTGAATAAGCGGTTAAACAAACAATTTTTGACTTATTTTTTTTTTTAAGAATTAGCCTACTCATTTTTGTAAGCATAAATACCTGCTTACCAAGTACCCGTATTTTCCATAGATTTCCAAGGTTCTATAGGTTCTAAGTTTCCTTCTTGAAGAATTTCAACTGATATTTTATCAGGAGATCTAACAAAAGCCATATGACCATCTCTAGGAGGTCTGTTTATTGTATAACCCATATCTTTTAATCTCTGACACGTTTCATAAATATTTTCAACTCTGTAAGCTAAATGTCCAAAATTTCTAGATCCGTCACCTAAATTATCTCCGTCCCAGTTATAAGTTAATTCAATTTCAGCATTTTCATCATTTGGAGCTGCAAGGAAAACTAATGTGTATCTTCCCTTTTCATTCTCCATTCTTTTTGTTTCTTTTAGACCTAAACCATCACAAAAAAATTTTAGTGAGTCATCAATATTTGAAACTCTAATCATTGTATGTAAATATTTCATATAGTTTACTTATATAGTCTTATTATTCCAATTCAATAGTACTTGGTGGCTTTGAAGTAACATCATAAACTACCCTATTAATACCTCTTATATTATTTACAATTTGATTGGATATTGACTGCATGAAAGATTTATTAAATTGAAAGAAATCTGCTGTCATTCCATCTTCTGAGGTGATTGCCCTTAGCAAACAAAGATATTCATAAGTTCTATTATCTCCCATAACGCCAACAGTCTTAACTGGGAGTAAGGCAGCATAGGCCTGCCAAATCTTATCATATAAATTATTATCTTTCAAAGATTTGATAAAGTAATAATCTGCCTCTTTTAAAATTTTTATTTTTTCTTTGGTGATTATACCAGGCATTCTTATTGCAAGACCTGGCCCAGGAAATGGATGTCTAGATATAATTTCATTACTTAATCCAAGTTCTAATCCAAGTTTTCTAACCTCGTCTTTAAAAAGATATTTTAATGGCTCTACTAATTTAAGTTTCATTTTTTTTGGCAATCCCCCTACATTATGGTGAGATTTAATTTTTGATGTTTGGCTACCTGTAACAGATTTACTTTCAATTAAATCAGGATACAAAGTTCCTTGGGCTAAGAATTTTACATTTTTAATTTTATTTGAATATTTTTCAAAAATTTTAATAAAAAGATTCCCTATTATTTTTCTTTTTTTTTCTGGATCAGAAATATTTTTTAATTTAGATAAAAATAAATTTTCCGCATTTACATAGATTAGATTAATTTTAAATCTCTTCTTAAATGTGTTTACAACTTGTTTTTCTTCATCTTTCCTAAGTAAGCCAGTATTAACAAATATACATGTTAATTTTTTTCCTACGGCGTTTGACAGTAATTTAGCAACTACACTGCTATCAACACCTCCGGATAGTGCACAAATAACCTTTGAATTTCCTACACTATTTCTTACTTCATTTATTAATTTTTTTTTCTGGTCTTTTGAAGACCAATTTTTAGTTAATTTACATATGGAAAATATAAAATTTTTAAGTATTAACTTTCCTTTGATAGTATGGCTTACTTCTGGGTGAAATTGAATTCCAAACATTTTTTTTTCGTCATTTTCAATAATACACATTTTAGAATTTATACTTTGTGCAATTATTTTAAAATTTTTTGGTAGTTTTGTTACTTGATCTGCATGGCTCATCCATACATTATTTTTTCCCTTAGAAAAAAAATCTTTAGTTAACTTGCTTTTTCTAGTTTCTTTTACCTCAGCAAGCCCAAATTCTCTATGTTTAGAGCTTCTTACACTTCCTCCCATTGCTTTTGAAATAATTTGATGACCAAAACATATGCCTAGTACAGGTACTCCTAGTTTAAGAATTTTATTATTAAATTTTACTTTTTTACTCTCATAGACATTTAAAGGACCACCAGATAAAACTATTCCTTTAATATTTTTTTCAAACTTTGTGAATTTTTCTATTTTTTTGTGACTTACTATCTCACAATAAATACCCAGTTCTCTGATTTTTCTTGCAATTAACTGTGTAAATTGGGAACCAAAGTCTACAATTAGTATTTTATTGAGAGTGTCCTCAAGACGCATCTTTTCTTTCAAAAACTTTTAAACGATCTTCAATTGAAGCAATTTTTTCGCACATATCTACACAAATTTTTTTAAAATCTTTACTCAATTCATCTGCTTTTGAAAAATTTGATCTTTCTAATTCCATATCAATTAAAAGGAGCATTGCCTCTTCATTCTTAGGGTCTAAAAGTAAAGTAGTTTTTATATTCTTTTCTTCTTGTCTTTTATCTTCTTGAATTTTAAAAATTTTAGCTAAATAAAGGTAAGATACTGAGTCTTTCGGGTTATAGACTATATTTCTATGAAATAAAAATTTTGAATCTTCATATTTTTCCTTGTCAAATAAATCTTTAGCTTCTTTAAAAAAATTATTTTCATTCGCTTTAACAAAAAGGCTAAATGAAATAAATGTAAAAATTAAAATTAAGTATTTCATATTTATTTTTTAACAACATCTATATTATGTACCATACTTTCATAAAAACCTGCTTTAGTAATTTTAACAAATTTTGGTTTTTTTCTCAGATCAATTACTTTCTTAGCTCCCATGTAACCCATTGAAGATTTCAAACCTCCAACTAAGTCGTATATTATTTTATCAACTTTACCTTTGTATTTAATGTATCCCTCTACACCTTCCGCAACATATTTTGATGAATCTTTTTGTTTCGTTTGAAAATATCTGTCTGCTGAACCTTTATTCATTGCACCTATTGACCCCATACCCCTAAAATATTTATATAATTTGCCATTTTTCTTTATTTTTTTTCCAGGTGCTTCATCTGTACCTGCAAATAATGAACCAATCATAACTGCATCTGCACCAGCTGCTAATGCTTTAGCGATATCACCAGAAAATTTTATTCCACCATCAGCAATTAATCTTGTTTTACTTTTCCCAATTCCCCTTTTAACATCTAATATAGCACTTAGTTGTGGAACTCCTATTCCTGCTACAAGTCTTGTTGTACAAATTGATCCTGGGCCTATGCCTACTTTTATAATATCAACACCTAATCCAACCAAAAACTTAGCAGCTTCTGCTGTAGCTATATTTCCAGCACAAATTGCTGTTTTTTTGGGACGTATTTTTTTTATTTTTTTAATTATATCTCCTACTTTTTTGGTATGTCCGTGTGCTGTATCAATTACTATTATATCTAAGTTTTCTTTTAATATTTTTTCAGCTCTGTTTAATTCTTTTTCGCTTGCACCAACTGCTGCACCTACTAATATTTTTTTTGATTTTACTTTTCGAATTTCTTTAATCTGTTCCTCGATATTTAAGTTTCTATGAATTATTCCTAATCCCCCAGACATCCCCATAGCAATCCCCATTGAAGATTCTGTAACAGTATCCATTGCAGATGACAAAAGTGGTATTTTTATCTTTAAACTTTCTGTCAAATTCACAGAGGTGTTTACTTCACTTGGTAGAATTGATGAGTAATTTGGCGCTAAAGTAACATCATCAAATGTTAAAGCTTCTTTAATAGTTTCCATGTCCCTATATAAATGATTCTTGAAAAAATAAAAGGATAACTATCTCAAATTTCTACAAATTATAAAATTTTCTTTAGAGTCTTTTCTGCTTGAAGGTGGCTTAAAAATATCAACATCTTTAAAAGATTTTTTACCTAATGCGACAATCTCGTTAAAAGATGATCCCATAAAAAGTTTAGAAATAAAGTTTCCTTTTTTATTAAGTATTTCAATCGCAAAATTCATTGCATCTATACATAATTCTCCTGTAACTAATGAGTCTACACTTTTATTTCCTGTAGTGTTAACTGCCATATCAGATACTATAAGATCTACTTTCTTACCAAAATAATTTTTGATATGTTCTTTTTGCTGTTCTTCAGTAAAATCCCCTTTTATATGTACTAAATTCTTAATTGGTTCAATATCCTTTAAATCAATTGAAATTATTTTAGAGTTACTGAAATTTCTTGATATATACTGGGACCAACTACCTGGGGCTGCACCAAGATCTATAACTAGAATATTATTTTTGATTATTTTAAATTTATCATTTATTTCTTGCAATTTGTATACGGCTCTTGACCTATAACCCTCTAATTTTGATTTTTTAACGTAAATATCTCTTTTTTGCTTAATGATCCAATTCTTAGAAAATTTATTCTTTTTCAACTAATTCTCAAATCTTAATGATTTTTCAATTATATCTCCATCTAATGTTTTAATTTTGGATATATAATTTTTATTATTTCTTATAATGTCATTATTTTTTCCTGCTAAATGAATAACTCCTATTTCATGGTTTGGTAAATATGGTTCAACAAAAGTATTTAGTTTTTTGTCAAATTTTATTGCATCTATAAGTGTCCAGTTGCAATAAGCCGGAAGAATTTCCACATCTAAATTATCTGAATATATTGTAATATTCATTGCTATTTGCTCTGAACCCCAAATTTTTCCAGAGGACAATGCTTTTTTTAAATTTTTTTGCCATATTTCCCAATGAGGAGCACTTTCCTCCAAGCAGAATAATCCAATATTCAAATGGGGTTTAAGTGCAACTTCTCTTGAAACTTTTTCTGAAAATCCAGATGATTTGGCGTGTTTGTAATTTTGTGATTTTATTCTTGCAAAACTTCCAAATATCCATTCTGCTCTTAAAACTCTTCCATAAGATCTATCTGCTGATGTTGCTATTGATAATTTATTATTCTCACATCCTTTAAAATAAAGATCAATTGCATACCAAGAGTTTACCCATGCATCAGCATCTATCCATAAATATTTTTTATAACCCGGAAAATAATTTGGCAAGAATGCTCTAGATACTTGACTTTTCAACCACTCTCTTCCTTTTATCTTAAAATCTGGAACTTCTATATCCCACTCTGCCTTTTTGATTTGAAATACTTTTTTTTCTAAAATTTTAATTTGTTCATCAGTTAATCCTGCATCCATGATGCAAATATCTACTGTTTTGCTTTGTTTAAATCTATTTATTGAGTCAATTAATTCGTTAAGAAGATTGAAATAATTTGAATCTGCTAATGAGATTATTGTATTTTCCCTCATTTATTATAACACATCTTCATGATGATCAGTATCATCTGTGATGGCTTTCGCATTTTTTTTGGTCATAAGATAATGCATTGAACTTATTGGTACCATTAACAAATAAATTAAACCTGAAATAATAATAGCATTAAATGTATAAACAAGAATTAAGCCAAAATATAAGATTATTCCAAATAACAAAAATATTGATGTACTTCTTGGGACAGCTATCCTTTTAAAAGAATAAGTTGGTATTTTGCTTATTAATAGTATTGAAACAATTATAAACATTATTGGTACAATAATTTGGTAATTTAAGTTTAAAAACTGAAATTCACTAATACTTAATATCAGAGGCATTAAAACAAGAACTCCACCTGCTGGGGAAGGAATACCTTCGAAAAAATTATCTTTCCAAGAACTCTCTTCGTTTGATGAAACATTAAACCTTGCAAGTCTAAGCGCAACACAAACAACATAAATTAATGAAATTAACCAACCTATTCTTCCGGTTTCAGACAATGCCCAAAAATACATTATAAATGCTGGGGCAACACCAAAACTTATTACATCAGTCAGAGAATCTAATTCTTTTCCAACCTTAGAAGTTCCTTTAATTAACCTTGCAATTCTCCCGTCTAACCCATCAATAATTGCAGCTACTATAACTGCAATTATTGATAATTCAAATTTACCATCAAATGCAAACTTTATTGAAGTCAATCCAATACATACTCCAACAAGTGTTAAAATATTTGGTAGAATTACTCTCGTTTTTTTATTAGAAACTAATTTAATATTTTTATTTTGAAGCTCCATTAAATCATTTTTTTGCAATTAAAGTTTCGCCAGCTATAGTTTTTTGATCAACTTTTACCAAAGGTATATAATTTTGAAAATACATATCAGCTCTACTTCCAAATCTAATCATTCCTATTCTTGAACCTTGTTCTAAAAGTTCATCTTTAGAAACCTCTGTTACAATCCGTCTTGCAACAAGTCCTGCTATTTGGACAACAATTATATCTTCTCCATCAGAATTTTTTATTTTATAATAATTTCTCTCATTATCTTCACTTGCCTTATCTAAAGATGCATTAAAAAACTTTCCTGGTTTATAAAGTATCTCAGATATTGCTCCAGAACATGGAGACCTATTTACATGGCAATCAAAAACATCCATAAAAATACTTATTTTTTTCATTTGTTTATTTTCTAAACCTAATTCTTTTGGACCATTAGTATCCATCACTTGTATAACAACACCATCAGCTGGACTTGTAAGATAGTTATCGTCACCTATTGAAGTTCTTTCTGGGTCTCTAAAAAAATAATAGCACCAAATGGTTAATATCAACCCTATAAACCCAAGAAATCCATTTATGAAATAAAGAATTATAGTTGCGATTGCAAAAATAATAATAAATTTGTAACCTTCATTATGTATTTTTGGAAAAATTTTACTCATGACAATCCTATAATTGATAATTTTGGATTAATATGTATACAAAAAGAATAAATTCAACTATTAAGATATATCGAAAAAATGAGTAAAATTAAGGTTAAAAACCCCATTGTAGAGTTAGATGGCGATGAAATGACCAGAGTTATATGGGACTTCATAAAAAACAAGCTTGTTTTAACTTACCTTGATCTCAAAATTGAGTACTACGATTTAGGAATGGAAAGTAGAGATAAAACAGAGGATAAAATCACAATTGAATGTGCTAATGCAATTAAAAGAAATGGTGTAGGGATTAAATGTGCAACAATCACACCCGATGAAGCTAGAGTAAGGGAATTTAATCTTAAAAAAATGTGGCGATCTCCAAATGGTACAATAAGGAATATTATTGGAGGAACTGTTTTTAGAGAACCAATAATTTGTAAAAATATTCCAAAACTTGTGCCCTCATGGACAGATCCATTGATCATAGGTAGGCATGCTTTTGGAGACCAATACAGAGCAACAGACTTTACAGTGCCTGGTAAAGGTAAATTAGAAATCAAATGGACTGCTGAAGATGGTTCTGATGAAAGAAAATATGAAGTCTTCAATTTCCCAGGTCCTGGAATTGCTTTATCAATGTATAATTTGGATAAATCAATAGAAGACTTTGCAAGATCTTGCTTTAACTATGGGTTAATTAAAAAATGGCCAGTTTATCTTTCTACTAAGAATACAATTTTAAAAAGATACGATGGAAGATTTAAAGATATTTTTGAAGAAGTTTTTGAAAAGGAATTTAAAGATAGATTTGAACAAAATAAAATTACTTATGAGCATAGATTAATTGATGACATGGTAGCATGTGCAATGAAATGGCATGGTAAATATATTTGGGCCTGTAAAAATTATGATGGAGATGTGCAATCAGATACAGTTGCTCAAGGATATGGATCTTTAGGTTTAATGACAAGTGTTTTGCTTGCTCCAGATGGTAAAACGATGGAAGCTGAAGCTGCACATGGAACAGTAACTAGACATTTTAGAATGCATCAACAAGGTAAAGAAACATCAACAAATCCTATTGCATCAATTTTTGCATGGACAAGAGGGTTGGCTCATAGAGGAAAATTAGATGGAAATGCGGAATTAATAAAGTTTGCAGAGACACTTGAAAAAGTATGTGTTGATTGTGTCGAAGAAGGTTCAATGACTAAGGACTTAGCTATTTTGATAGGACCTTCGACAAAGTATTTAACAACTAATCAATTTTTAGATACTTTAGATGGTAAGTTAAGACAAAAATTAAATTAAAGTCTTAATTTTTTCAAAAGCCTGGTCGATTTTATCTTTAAATTGGCCTCCAGCTTGTGCAAAATCTTTTCTACCACCACCACCTTTTCCACCAATAATTTCAGATCCTGTTTTAGCAAATGTAACTGCATCATACTTATCAATAAGCTCATCTGTTATCCCAACTGCAAGACCTACTTTGTCTTCTAAACTAGCAAAAACTACGACAATTCCATTTTTTAGCTCTTTTTTTCCAGTATCAACCAATTTTCTTAGCTCTTTAGGTGGAAGATCATCAACTTTTTGAAATCTTACGTTTACTTTATTAATTTTAACATCTTGAATTATATTTTTTGAATTATTGTCTAAAATTGAACTAAATTTTAATTGCTCTAATTGTTTTGATAATTCTTTAATTACAATCTTATTATCTTCATTTTCTAGATTTGGCTTGCCACCCAATTTAATTATTTGTTTTGATAAGTCATTAATCATTTCTTCATCTTTTTGTGCGGATAAGTCAGATAATTTTTCTTTATTTTGTAAGAAAATATTTAATTGATTTTCTCTAAGTGCTTCTACTCTTCTCACGCCTGCTGCAATTGATGATTGACTAATAATTTTGAATTTTCCAATGTCACCTGTGTTTCGTACATGCGTACCTCCGCATAATTCAGTGGAAAAATATTTTTCTTTCTCATCTCCCATAGATAATACTCTAACCTCCTCTCCATATTTCTCTCCAAATAATGCAAGAGCTCCATTATTTACTGCTTCTTTAGGGGTCATGATCCTTGTTTTAACTTCTGATTTTTTCTGTACCATAGAATTAACGTGATTTTCTATTTTTTCTATTTCCTGGTCTGAAATTGGTTTCATATGACTAAAATCAAATCTTAGTCTATCTGGTGCAACTAATGATCCTTTTTGCGTAACATGAGTACCTAATACTCTTCTTAAAGACTCATGCAAAAGATGTGTTGCTGAATGGTAAGCTCTTATATTATTTCGTCTGTCTATATCAATTTTCATCTCAACTTGGTCTTTGATCTTTATGCTTCCTGATTTAACTTTGCCATAATGTACAAATAGATCACCTAATTTTTTTTGTACATCTGTTATTTCGAACTTAAAGTCTCCAGATGTTATTTCACCAGTATCTCCTACCTGCCCCCCAGACTCTCCATAAAAAGGAGTTTGATTTAAAATAATAATTCCTTCATCATTCTCATTCAATTCGTTTACTTCTTTATTGTCTTTTAATAACGATAATACAATGCCCTCTGCTTGATCTGTCTCATATCCTAAGAATTCTGAAGGACCTAATCTATCTTTTATCGAAAACCAAATATCATCTACAGTACTATCTCCTGAGCCTTTCCAATTTTTCTTTGCAAGTTCTTTACTTTCTTTCATCAAACTTTGAAATTTATCATTATCAATTGTCAAAGATTTATTTTTTAAAATATCTTGCGTAAGATCCAATGGAAAACCGTAGGTATCATAGAGTTTAAAGGCTACTTCTCCAGGTAATATCTTGTCTATTTTAGTTATTTCCTCATTTAATATTTTAATACCTCTGTCTAAAAGAATTAAAAATTTATCTTCTTCCATTCTTAATGTTTCTTTTATTAAAGACTCTGCTCTTTCTATTTCTGAGTAATTACCTTTCATCTCATCTTTTAAAGTTTTAAAAATATTGTAAAAAATTGGCTTTTTAGAACCAAGTAGGTGTGAATGCCTCATTCCTCTTCTCATAATTCTTCTTAAGACGTAACCTCTTCCTTCATTTGATGGCAAAACTCCCTCAGCAATTAAAAATGAACTTGCTCTCAAGTGATCTGCTATTACTCTAAAACTTGCTAAATTGTCGTTATTAGGCTCGACTTTTAAAATTTCTGCAGCTGAATTTATTATTTTTTTAAAATGATCTGTCTCATAGTTGTCGTGAGTTCCTTGAAGTAATGCAGCAATTCTCTCTAAACCCATTCCAGTATCAACTGATGGTTTTGGCAGATTAATTCGCTTATCTTTTGAAATTTGTTCATACTGCATAAAGACTAAATTCCAAATTTCTATAAATCTATCCCCATCCTCATTTTTGGTTCCTGGTAATCCACCTTCTAAATGGTCTCCATGATCATAAAATATTTCTGAACAAGGACCGCAGGGTCCTGTTTCACCCATAGACCAAAAATTATCTGATGTTGCTATCCTTATGATTTTATCATCACTTAACCCAGCAATTTTTTTCCAGTAATTAAAAGCCTCATCATCATCATGGTAGACAGTTACATAAAGCCTGTTCTTGTCTAAACCAAATTCTTTTGTTATTAAATTCCACGCAAGTTCAATAGCTCTTTCTTTAAAATAATCACCAAACGAAAAGTTTCCCAACATTTCAAAAAATGTATGGTGTCTCGGAGTATAGCCAACATTTTCAAGATCGTTATGCTTGCCACCTGCTCTTACACATTTTTGAGATGTTGTAGCTCTTTGATATTCTCTCTTTTCTAGTCCAGTAAACACATTTTTAAATTGGACCATTCCTGAATTGGCAAACATCAATGTTGGGTCATTATTCGGTACTAAATTGCTAGACTCAACTATCGTATGATCATTTTTTTCAAAATAATCTAAAAATGCTGACCTAATTTCATTTAATGTTTTAGCCATATTTTACCAAAATACAGCATTTTTATATGATGTCTACACTTCTGAAGGGAAAAAAGGCGCCCAATAGAGCGCCTTTTTTTAATAACTAAAAGTTATCTGCTAATTCTTTTTAGTAGGTACTTCTTCCTCTTTTTTCTGGGCTTCAAGCTTTTCTTCACTTAAAGGATTGCCCTCAATCTTCTTTGAAATAACACCAGCTTTTTCTCTGATAGCCATCTCAATTTCAGCTGCAGCTTTTGGATTTTGTTCAAGGTAAAGTTTAGCATTCTCTCTACCTTGACCAATTTTTTCACCTTTGTAAGCGTACCAAGCTCCAGATTTTTCAACAATCTCGGCTTTGGCACCAAGGTCAATTAGTTCCCCTACTTTACTAATTCCTTTTCCATACATTAAGTCGAACTCAACAACTTTAAATGGTGGTGCAACTTTGTTTTTAACAACTTTTACTCTTGTTGTATTTCCAACAATTTGCTCTTTATCTTTTATTGCTCCAATTCTTCTAATATCCATTCTTACTGAAGAATAAAATTTTAAAGAATTACCTCCGGAAGTTGTTTCTGGACTTCCAAACATTACACCAATTTTCATTCTAATTTGGTTAATAAATATAACCATTGTATTAGTTCTTGAAATTGATCCTGTTAATTTTCTAAGAGCTTGAGACATTAGTCTTGCTTGAAGACCAACATGGTGATCTCCCATATCTCCTTCAATTTCTGCTCTTGGAGTTAATGCTGCAACTGAGTCGACTACTAAAACTGACATTGAGCCAGATTTGATTAAAGTATCAGTTATTTCTAATGCCTGCTCACCAGTATCTGGTTGCGAAATAAGCAACTCCTCAGTATTAACACCTAATTTCTTAGCATAAACTGGGTCCAATGCATGTTCTGCATCAACAAATCCACAAATACCACCTGCTTTTTGCGCTTCAGCAACAACTTGTAATGCTAATGTAGTTTTACCAGAGGATTCTGGTCCATAAATTTCAACAATCCTGCCTTTTGGCAATCCACCTATTCCAAGTGCCAAGTCTAAACTTAAAGATCCAGTGGAAATGGACTCAATATCCATTGCTTTTTGTTCTCCAAGCTTCATCACGGAGCCTTTTCCAAAGCTATCTGTAATCTGGCTGATTGCAGCATCTAGTGCTTTATTTTTTTCTTTATCTTCCAATTCTTTATCTTTTGTGGTTTTCACCACTTTTAGGTTATTTTTAGTCATTTTTTGCCTCGTTTTTTTCGTTTATTAACATTCGAATCATGAAAATAAATGTACACATTTTGTTCTCATTAGCAATATTTTTTTAAAATTAGGGCTAGAAGTCCCTATTTATCTAAGTTTTAGGTATTCACTATTTAATAAACCTGCAGACTTTAAGAGTCTATATTGAGCTAATAAATAATTTCTTTCAGCTTCGGCAAGATTAATTTTAGCATTAATTAAATTTGATCTGGATTGAAGAACATCAAATGTAGATCTATTCAGACCACTCTCATATTCAAAACTAATCCCTTCATTTGCAATTTCAGCAGCCTTAACTTGTGATTGTACAGCTCTTAGTAGACTTTTAGACGATTCTAAAGTGGACCAAGCTGCAGTAACCCCTTGAGTATTATTTCTAAAAGCATTTTCTAGTAGTAATTTTTTCATTCCTTTAACTTGAAGATTTTTATTTATATTAGACTTATTCTTTCCTCCGAATTGAAATGGCCAACTTACAGTTGCTTGTAGTACATCTTTTTCTCTTTCATCATAAGTTGCGCTTAGATCATCAGTATATGATCTTTCAAGAGAAAGTTTTGCTGTCGGAGATAAATCTGATCTTGCAATTTTAACATCTAATTCAGACTGTCCATATTCTATTTCAGCAATAATAAGATTGGGACTTTTTTGTTCAGAAATCTTTTTTGCATCAACTAAACTTGAAGGTAATGGAACTTCAGAATTATAAATTTTTTTTAATTTTTCATTGCTGCTGATTGGTCCAATTATATTTTCATAAGCTAATTTGCTGGTTACTATATAATTTTGTGCTCCAATGTAACCTGCTTGTGCCCCTGATAAAGAAGATTGGGACTGTGCTAAGTCAGTGGCAGTTATTTGAGCTCTAGATAGTCTTGCATTATCTATTTCGAATTGTCTTTGGAGAAGGTTAACATTTTCTTCATTAATACTTAGTTTTTCATATGCAAGGATTAAACCTGTATAAGCCTCAATTGCTTTCATAAAAACATCTTGCTCTTTTTTAATAAGTTGTGCTTCAGATAAGTTTAGTCCTAATTTACTTTTTTCGTATTTTGTACCACGTTCACTACCATCTAAAAGTGTTTGTTCTAACTTTACAGAAGATGTCATTGGATTTGTATTAGTTATAGAAGCATCAGTACCATCTTGATTTGTTAATTTATTGGTTTCTTCAAAACTTTTAGTGCCTGAAAGAGTTAAAGTTGGAAAAAAATCACTTTTAGAAATATTTAAGACTTCCTTTTGAACTTCTAAATTTTTTCTCTCAGCTTTGAGCTCTAAATTGTTCTGGAAGGTTTGTTTTAATGCATCACTCAAAGTTGCAGCATTTACTGGTAGTACAAAAGCTATTAAGCAAAAAGTGATTAGAGTGATTATTTTCATTGATTATATTTTATTGATTTAATTTGATGATTTCTATTTAAATTTAATACAATTGAAGAATATTTTGGAGCAAATTTAAACATATTTTGTGTGACCCTTTGGTAAGTCTGCATAAATGTTAATACCTCGTTTTTACTCATAACCTTGCTATTTGCCTTATTTTTTGAGTTTAATTTTAGTAACGCTTCCTGTTTAAGCCTCCAGTTCTGCAATAATTTAAAATTACCTGCTTTTAAAAATAACAAACAGTCTAATTTAGAAAATAATTTTTTATATTTTGTTTGTAGTTGACCATTTACATATTTCCTCCATCTTAAATTTTTATCTGCTGTTCTTTCAAGAGAATTAATCGATTTTTTTAAAGTAGCATTTTTTTCTGCTCTAGCTCCTACACACCATCCTTCAAAGATTATAACATCTGGTACCTTTTTAACTAGATACCAGGACTTTCTTTTTAATCTATCATCTATTGCCTTATTAAACTTAGGAAGTCTCTGTTGATTGAATTTCTTTCCCTTTGTTTTTTTTAGAAGATCAAAAATAAAATTTATGTCGTGGGTGCCTGGAACGCCTCTGGTCATTAATAAGGGATGAATTTTTTTTGATAATTTTATTCTATCTTTTCGGGTTTTATACAAATCATCAATTGATAATTTAAAAACATTTAACTTAAAATATTTTGTTAAAATGATTCTTAGAATAGAGCTAATTGTTGTTTTACCAGTTCCTTGACCTCCTGCTAAGCCTATTAAGTAAGGTTTAGATTTATTTGTTCTATTATTGATCCAGAAACTAATTGGAATTAGAAAAGATTTAATCATCTTTTCTTTGTTTTTAAATTTTTCCTTTGTAGTTTCTTGAGATCTTATAAACTCAAAACAGTCTTTATTAACTTTTTTATAACACTCAGTAATTGATTGCATAAAAATTTTATTGTTTTTGATCCAATGGATGATTTTTGCCGTCGTTCACTGGCACATCTTCAATTTCAAATGGCTCCACACCCTCTATACAAGCAATATTTACACCGAATAATTTTGGATTACTTCTAGGTCTGTTATGAGTATGAATTCCACAAATTGAGCAAAAGTAATGTTTAGCAGTTTTAGTATAAAACTGGTAAAGGGATAGTTTATCTTCCCCTTTTGTAAGTTTAAAATCATCAGGACCAAGTACACCTATAATATAACCTTTTTTTTTGCATATTGAACAATTGCAACGCATGATTTTTTCAATACCACCCAAAGGCATCTTAACTTCTGCTTCTATTGCACCACAATGACAGGATAATTTTTTCATGTTTTAATCTCCTAAAAATTTATCTTTTATTATCTTTTAAATAATTTTTATATCTTTCGTAACTTTCTTTTGGCCAAGTATTTTTTAAATCATACATTTTTTCAAAACAATTTGCATCATCAGTAAGTTTTAACCATGGATCTTTATCTTTTGTAAATATATGCGCTTCAGGAGGAAAGTTTTCGGAATTATCTAAGGTTTTAGTTCTAACTGTTGATCGACCAACTGCAGTAGCATAATCTGTATAAATATAAGTACCACATTTGTTACAAAAATAAGCTCTTGAGGTAGCTCCACTACCTGTTTTAAGTTCAGTTGACGAAATATCACCCTCTATAATTAATGTATTGTCTAGAACGCTAGTATTAATAACATAAGAAGACCCAGTTATAATTTTACAATCTTTGCAATGGCAAGCTTGGGTGAATAGAGGCTTTTCTGTAATTCTATATCTAACCTGACCACAAATACATCTTCCTGTTAAGCTTTCGTTTTTTTCCATTTATTATCTTCAAACTATTTATGGTTAAAGTTATCCACATGTATACAACATGTGGTTTCGATGTTCACGTTTTGATTCACTTTTGATTCAGTTACAGACTCAAAATACAACCTGATTGACACTATTAAATAACTTAGATATTAATTAGAACAAAATAAGAACATTTATGAAACTAACTATACCTTACTATTTACACAAAGCTGGCGCGGGTTTTCCGTCGCCTGCCACAGACTATATTGAGGAAGATATTGATTTAAATGTTCATTTAATCAAAAACGTTCCGGCAACTTTCATTATAAGAGTTCAAGGAAAATCAATGGTGGATGTGGGAATTAATGATGGCGATCTATTAGTTGTTGATAAGAGTTTAACACCAAAAAATTTCTCAACAGTTATTGCAAATGTTCATGATGAACTAGTTGTTAAAAGTTTAGTTCAAGAAAGAGATAAAAAATTTTTAACATCAGGTTCTAAAGAATTTACAGATCGAATTTTAATTAATGAAGATGAGGATATATTTATTTGGGGAGTTGTAACTTATGTCATCCATTCAGTATACTAAAAAAATAGCACTTATTGATTGTAATTCTTTTTATGTTTCTTGTGAAAGATTATTCAATCCTAAAATAAGAAAAAAACCTGTTGTAGTTTTATCTAACAATGATGGTTGTATAATTTCAAGATCAACTGAAGCCAAAGCTTTAGGTATTAAAATGGGGGAGCCTTACTTTAAAGCAAAAGATATTATCATTAAAAATAAGGTTAATGTTTTTTCATCTAATTATTCTTTGTATGGAGATTTGTCTAGAAGAGTGATGAGAACACTAAAAAGATTTAATTCTGCTATTGAAGTTTATTCTATTGATGAAGCATTTTTAGATTTGTCAAATTTTCCAGATAACGAAGTTGAAAAAGTTGGAAAAGAAATTAGAGAAACAGTTTTAAAATGGACAGGTATTCCAACTAGCATTGGTATTGCTAAAACAAAGACCCTAAGCAAAGTTGCAAATCATATTGCAAAGAAAAAAAAATCAGGTGTAACAAGTTTAATAGGAATTGAAAATATTGATCCCATATTAGAAAAAGTTGAAATTAATGATGTATGGGGTGTTGGAAGACAACTAACAAAATTTTATCATAAAAATGGAATTTATAATGCCAAGCAACTTAAAAATAAATCTAATACATGGATAAAGAAAAACTCCAATGTTTTAGGTTCAAGAACTGCAATGGAGCTAAGAGGAGTTCCTTGTATCGATTTAGAAACAACACAAACAAAAAGAAAAAGCTGTGTTGTATCTCGTTCTTTTGGCCAAAGAATTGAAAAATATCAAGAATTAAAAGAAGCAGTTGCAAATTATTGTTTGAATGCGTCTGAAAAAATAAGATCTGAGTCTTTAATTGCAAAGTCAATTACAGTTTTTGTTAGAACAAGTCCTTTTCAAAGTAGATTTGGATATTATTCGAACTCAAAGACAATAGATTTTGCAATTTCAACAAATAATAGTATTGAAATAGTTAAAACTGCTTTGGTTGCTTTAGACTCTATCTTCAAAAATGGTTACCGTTATCAAAAAGCAGGTGTAATGCTTACTGGTTTATCCAATGAAGATCGTAGTAAGAACCTATTTTATTCTGAAAAAGACGAGAAAATTAAGGGTTTAATGAAATCTATTGATAATACTAACTATCGGTACGGAAGATCTACGTTAAGTCTTGCTAGTGCTGGTGTTCAAAAAAGATGGAACATGAGAAGAGAGCATTCATCTAAAATAGATACTGCAGATTTTTACTTACTGCCAACTATTAGGGCTTGATTTACTTATTTTAAATTTAAATTTTTTGTTGAACCATCTTTATAAGTAAACTCTACTTCTTTTTTTGAAATAGATTTTATTGATACAAAGCCATCATACTCAGAAATAAATTCGTTTAATTTTTTTCTATTTTTCTTTGACATTTTTTTACCTGGTGCGTTTACACCCACATCAATTATTAATTCTGCTCCACTTAAAAAAGCATTTACATAAGCTTTTATTGGGGGACCACAGGTCATAGCCTCTGTCAACCAAATTGGTTTATCAACATCAACACTTTTTAATAAATCAGCAAATTCATCTACCCATAGCTCTTTATCACACTGTCCATCTGGACCGCTTATATGGTGAATATTTGCAATATCAAAATGATCCTTAATTTTTGGCAAAGCTGATTTCCAATATTTTTTATTTTCTGGAAACATTCCTGCAGCACCAGCCATAACAATAACTGCATCTGGTTGCTGTTCTTTAATTACTTTTGAAGAAAAATTAAAAATTTCAACAAAATCTTCCTCACTTCCTTTAAAAAACATATCAAACTCAGGTTCATTCATCACATCCCAATATACAATTGGTTTTGTTAGCCCAGGCATATCATTTGAACCATCTCCATCATAACGGTCCACTAATTTTACAAGAAAAGTTTTATAATCTTCCATTGAACAAGGTTTGCTTAAATACTTTGTAAAACGTTTTCCAAATGGACTTCTGGCCTTTTTTCTTTTGCAAGATTTTTGATCCCAATTTGTATGAGGCCAGATAGTAGCTAAAATTGTTTGGTTGTGATTTTGAGCATATACAACGTACTTATCTACATCTTCCCAAAAAAATTTACCTTTTTCGCTTTCTATATGATTCCAAACGAAAGGTCCTGGATGAGGTCTTACCCATTGACCATCTTTTCCACGCATTTTTTTGTCTCTCATTTCAGTTAATTCGCCAAATCTAGATTGTGAATATGCAAGATTTGTTAAAAGTAAAAAAGATAATAGAATTAATAATAATCTTTTCATCAACTTTTAAACAATTTTTCAGATAAGTTTTGAAGCTTATCACCCCAAAAAACTTCTTTCTGAATTCTTTTAAAGTCAATATCAAAAACGGTAGACATAGCTGATGCATAAACAGATCTTGAATCAATTGTTGAATTCAAGTCTCTTCCCTCAAATAATTCTTTTCTCTTAAGCCCTGGCCAATCAGTATAAACTTGAGATTTTTTTATTAAGCCTCCTGCCATAAAAATTGCAGATCCATAGCCATGCTCTGTTCCACGTCCTCCATTTTGTTTAATAGTTCTGCCAAATTCCGTTAAGGTTAACACCAAAGTGTTTTCTATCTCTGGTCCCAGACCTTTCTCTAGACTTTTAAAAATTGAGTCCATTTCAATCAAACTATCAGAATGTGAACCATTCACGCCTCCTTGTGCAGCATGTGTATCAAAACCATCAACTTCAAAAACAGCAACCCTTGGACCATTTATTTTTTTTAATTCTAAACCTGCTTTATAAGCTAAAGATGAATTCTTTCTAGACATAGAGGTACCCCCATTATTCATCATAGATCTGTTGGCAATTATCTCCATCATATTAGCTAAGTCATGTTCGGATTTATCTGTATAAACTGATTTTAAAAGTTGTAAAAGTTCTGTTCTTGGAAGTCTTTTTTTTGAAGGATAAAAATTATCATTACTAGGAATTCCTCTTAGTAATAAAGGCATCGGTAAAGCTAATGCAAGACCATCACCTTTTAATTCTGCTAATTCCATTCCTCTTCCTAACCATCCAGTTTTTATGGAGTAAGGTATATGGCCTCCTGTTTCCATTAAGTTTTGTCCATCAAAATGGGATCTTTTAGTATATGGAATATTAGTAGCGTGAACGATTGCCCCTAAATTATTTTGCCACAAATTATGAAAATTCTTTAGTTTGGGATGAAGTGCAAAATCAGAATTTAACTTTATTGTTTCATCTAAAATTAAATCTTTTCTTTTCTTTTCAAAATTCTTGTCATCAATTATTGGAACAGCACATAAACCATCCATCCCACCTCTTAACATTATTACTACAAGGTTTTTTTTCTTGTCCGTATTTGCTAAAACAGGAAAATTAAAACCTGCTAAAAATAATGTAGTGGCTGAACCTTTTAAAAAATTTCTTCTTGATATCTTCATGATTTAAGTGTCTCCGGTAAATTAAATAAAATAACATGTTTATGAACAAGCTCTCTATGCTGATTTAGAATTTTTAAAATTTCACCTGAATTATCATAATTTTTTTCAATCATTTCTTCATAAAATTCGGGTGTTTGCGACTTACCTGACTTTCTATAGTAAGCTTCTCTTGCATAAACAAGCCTTCTAATAAGTAATTCTGGCGACATCCAATCCTCTGAAATATCTGACCATCCATTTGGTTGTTTTGCTAAATAAGGATGTTGTCCAAGCTCATCCATTAAATATTCTAAAGCTCTTTGATCTCTTATCGGTTTATTTCCAAGTTTATAAAGATCCATAAATGCAGGTGATGGAATTAAATCAACATCAGCCATTTTACTCATTTGCAGTAGCCAGTTTTCTGGATTCTGAAATTTATTGTATTTATCAGAATAATTGAAAGCAACCTCTATTGCAGCTTTGTGAACCTCTGGCAAAAAACCGTCTGATTTTTCCCAAGCTTTTATAATTGGTTCCATCATTTCATTAGTTGGGTTATCTGTGATTAAATATCTACAGAGTTTCATTGCAATAAATTTTCTACATGAAGGATGATTAACAAGATCTGTAATGGCAACTGATAAACTTTTTCTACCTCTTTTATATTTTTTACCTAAAACTATTTTAGTACCAGGCTCATGAGCATCAGGATTGAAATGGACATCACCTGTCTCTAATCTTTTCTTTCCCCACTCAGGTCTCCACCCACTCATTATATATGCCATTTGGATTACATCTTCTTGCGTATATCCACAATCTGGGGACACAGTGTGAAGTTCTAAGAGCTCCCTTGCATGATTTTCATTTACACCTTTTGTTTTTCCTTTTTCTTTCGCCCATTTAGCTTCTTGGCTTTTTGGCCCTACATTCTGATCATTATCTAGGTGATGTATCATTGACCAACCGATAGTTGCTTCTTGAGCCATTTTTTCAAAATTTTGACTCATGTTAGCTCTAATAATTTCTCTCTGATATGCTCCGGTAGTATATTGTGCTAAAAAATCTTTTTCACTAATTGCAAAATGGTTACCCCAAAAATACCAAAGCTTAGCTAAAACTGGTGTTTCACTTTTTAATGCCTCTGAATACCTTATGCAAAGTTCAAGGTTCCACCAAAACTTTTGACCTGTTTCATGTCGTAACTTATTTTTTTCTCTTTTGTAGCCATCTTTATCATTTTTAAATTTTTTTCTTAAAACTTTTCTGTCTCCATAAACGTAATCTCGATAATAATTTCTAAGTTCTTTCTCTGGTAAAATTTTTCCCTTCCAAGAAAATTCAGGAATATCATTCAATTGGTTTTTTGCCCATTCTAATGGATCGGAGGATACCTTTTCATCGGGTCCTAAACCAAAAGCAACTTTACGATAAAAATTTTTCATAAAATTATTTTAAAATACACTATTTTAAATTGTCAATATCTGAAATATTTGTTAAAGAATTATTAAACTCAGTCATATTTTCTCTTCCCGATATTTTTAAAATTACTAGACCAAAAATAATGATTAAAGCTAGAGGTATTGCTGTTATTACGCTTATATATTCAGCAATAATTATTAAATAAATCGCATAAAATGCTATTGATCTAAAAATTACAGCTGACTTAAATACAGAGATTATTGCTAAAGAATGCTTTATCAAATTTAAAAAGCTCATTTTTGAAGGGCCAAAGTATCTTGTGCCTCTTATTGATGGTGAGTTAATTAAATTACTTTCAGTTTTTGCTAATGATCCTGAAAAACTACTCCAAGTTGCTTTTTCCTCAATTAATTTTTTAACTATCTGCTTTGAAAGACAAGTAAAATTTCCAAATTTTATAAATTTGCCTGTAAAAGTGTAGGTAATTATTTTATGTAAAAAATAACAAATTTTAAAAATAATACTTTCTGATCTTTTCACTCTTTCCCCAACAATTGTACTGTTTGGATTATCCTTAATTTTTTCTAGAAAGTTTCTTATTTCCTCAGGTCTATCTTCTCCATCACCATCCATTGGGATTACGTAGTCAAATTGCTCATTTTCTGAGATATGTTTTAGTCCTGCCGCAATGCATCTTGTGTGACCTGTATTATTTCTCATATTTATTAATTTTAGGGATTTAATATTATTTAAATTTTTTGTTTCTAAGATTTTTTCCTCAGTTGAAGCATCATTCACTACTATTACTGAAAATGTAACTTTAAGTTCAGAAATATTTATGTCAATTTCTTCAATTAATTTTGTTACAGATTTAAAGTCATTAAAGACTGGTATTAATATTATAATATTCATTAACTGACTGAACCTATTAGTCTAAATAAAGATGCAAAAAAACCGTATCCTGAAAGTTCAATTAAAACTACAATCCCTATGATGAACAAAAGCCTTTTGTTTTTTTGATTTAATTCAAATTTCATTTATATTTAATACATTTCATATCTTTATTGCACAATTGAACTTCACTTGAGCTATAAATCCATTTTGGTCTTTCAGAAAGATGGTAAGATATATTTCCTGCAATCCATTCATTACCCTTAATATATTTCATTTTTCCAAGATCCTTACCTTCGGTTTCATAAAAAACTTTAGCCTGCTGAGCTAACTTTTTACCGTCAAAATCAGTTCTTTTATCATTTTGACTAATTGAAACATAAGAATACAAAATTGGAGATAATAAGAATAATATCAAAAAGATTGAAGAAAATGCTTTCATTTTTTCAAAATTAATTTCTGACTTCAAAATATAAACAAATAACAAGCCAAAGCTTATATAAAATGGCGTCATCCACATAGTTCTAATTTTTACACCCATAGTAAATGATGTAAGAAAAATAAAAAAAATTGGAATTAAATTAATTGACAATAAAAACAAAAGTTTTTCGTCATTTAAATTAATATTTATTTTAAATTTTTTAACTAAAACAAAAATCATTAGTAAAAACGGCAATAATATAGCAATTTGCTTAACTAAAAATATCGTAGGATGTTTTATGTGGTTTAAAATACTTGCTTCTTCTGATCCAGTTCTGAGAAGTCCATAAGTAATAGTTACATAATTATTCTCAGTTAACCAAATAATGTGTGGTAATAAAATAATAATAAAAGGAACGAAAGAAACTAGACACTTTAAATTTAGTCTTTTGGTATAAATCATATAAATTAAAAGTACATCTATTGCTAAACCTAAATAGACAAATAAATACTTAGATAGAAACCCAAGTCCAGCAAATATACCGAGTAATAACCAATCTAATATTTTATTATTCTTAATTCCTCTCCATAAATAAAAAACCGAAAGAGACCAAAAAGGAATTAAACAAACATTTACGTTAAATTCAGGTGTAGTGAAGTTATAGAAGTATATTCCTTCCAATAATAAAACAGATAGTAAACAATAAATTTTGTTATCAAAAAAATCTTCGGCTAGCTTAAAAACTACAAGGAACGAAACTACGATACAGATTTGACTTAACAAATAATAAGCCCAGTTTTGAGGTCCAAAGATTTGGTAAAATATTTCAGGTAAAAATGCACTCATTGGCGGATGCTTATTAAATCCCCAATCTAAATTACTACCCCATGCTAAGGCCTCTATAGTATCAAGTGGTAAATTATTATTTGTTAAACTTGGAACCAATGTCCAGATGAATAAGTGAGCTGAAATAAAAATATAAAATAAATTACTTATATTTTTTTTATAAATAGCCATTTTTATTAATTTATACAATTAATCCATTCTTGACACTCAATAAATGATGAATATATTCTCAAATTCATAAATTTAGACATGGTAAAGATCTCTAAAAAATATATCCCAAAAGAAACTGAAAAATACATGTGTGCAAAACATCTTGCGTATTTCAAACAAAAATTAATGGAGTGGAAAATAGATCTTAAGAGAACAAATAATGAAGCAATATTTAATGCTTCAATGGATGACAATAGTGCGTCAGCGGATATTGTTGATCAAGCAAGCTCCTACACTGAAAAAAATGTAGAAATGAGAGCAATCAATAGACAAATAAAATTAATTACTAAAATTGATGGTGCTTTGAAAAAAATTCAAGATGGAACATATGGTTTCTGTGAGGAAACAGCAGAACCAATTGGTCTTAAAAGATTAATGGCAAGACCAGTTGCAACTTTATGTATTGCTGCACAAGAAAAGCACGAAAGAGAAGAAAAAGTTTACGCTGATATTTAAGGGTAATCTATTTCAGCATTTTTATTTAATACTTTAAATCCTTTGATAACCGCTGGACGTTTAGCTATATTAACATACCACCTTGATAAACCTTTGAAGTTTTCTAATCCTATGTCATGTCTTTTATGTCTTGCAATCCAAGACCATGTTGCGATATCTGCTATTGAATACTCTTTGCCTGCTAAATAATCACTCTTAGAAAGCCTCGCTTCTAAATCTTCATAAAGTTTTCTTGTAATCTTGAAATATCTTTCTTCTCCCCATTCACTTTTGCCTTGATGGTAATAATGAAACTGATGATGTTGTCCTATCATCGGACCAATCAAACCCATTTGGGCCATTAACCATTGATTTATCTCTAGTCTATTCTCTTCAGGATAAAGCATTTTACTTTTTTCACCTAAATACATCAAAATCGCACCTGACTCGAAGATTGATTTATTATTTTCGTGATCGGTTATTACTGGAATTTTGTTAAATGGACTGATTTTTTTGAATTCTGCTTTATGTTGTTCACCTTCAGATAAATTTATCTTTGTAATTTTATAATCAAGTTTTATTTCTTCAAGCATGATACTAATTTTCCAACCATTCGGAGTATCAGCGGTAAATAGCTCAATCACTATTTTACACCCAATCTGTCTTTGATAGTATTAGATGCTGTTGTAAATTCAAATCTATATTTTTCGTTAGGTCTTGCGTATTTAAAACAGCCTCTTGCTGCTAAAGCCCCCTCATGAAACCCTGAAAGTATTAGTTTAAGTTTTCCTGGGTAATTACATATATCGCCAATTGCAAATATACCTTTCTTATTAGTTTCAAAGTTTTCGGTATTAACTGGGATAGTTTTTTTATCTAAATTAAGCCCCCATTCTGCTATTGGACCAAGTTGCATTATCAAACCAAAGAAACCTAAAACATAATCAGCTTTTAATATTTTACTCTCCCCTTCTTCACTCTTAATTTCTACTTCTTCTAAAGATCCATTTCCTTTAACATCTTTAATTGAGTATTTGGTAAATAAATTAATTATATTTTTTTCACTTAATTCTTTAATTTTTTGAACACTCGCAGGTGCCCCTCTAAACTCATTTCTTCTGTGAATTAGTGAGACCTTGGAAGTATTAGAAAGTTCTATCGCCCAATCTAGAGCACTATCTCCTCCACCAAATATCGCAACATATTTATCTTTAAAAATAGTTTTGTCTTTAATTGAATATAAAACTGAAGTGCCATCAAACTTTTCTGCACTTTTTGTAGGAAACTTTCTTGGCTCAAACGAACCCACACCACCTGCTATCACAACATTAGGTGTATGAAATTCTTTTCCATTTGTTGTTTTAACAATCCAGTTTTCATCTTCATTCTTTAGTTCTTGAACTCTGTCATTTAAGTGAAAATTAAAGTTAAATGGTTTAATTTGTTCTATTAGATTATTTGTAAGCTCTTCTCCAGTACACTTTGGAAGCGCAGGAATATCATAAATTGGTTTATCTGGATAAAGTTCAATACACTGACCACCTATTTTATCTAAGTTGTCAACTATTTCACACTTCAATCCAATAATCCCAAGTTGATGAGCGCAAAATAGTCCTGTTGGACCTGCTCCAATAATAACAACATCAGTTTTAATCATTAAACTTGTTTCTCCGGCATATGAACTATTAAACCATCTAAATCATCTGAAACACTAATCTGACAACTTAATCTACTATTAGAATTTGGTTCATAAGCTTGATCTAACATATCATCTTCGCCCATTTCTTTTTTTGGTAACTTATTGTACCAATCTTCTTTGACATAAACATGACACGTGGCACAAGACATGCTTCCTCCACAATCTGCATCAATTCCAGAAATATCGTTTTGGATAGCACCTTCCATAACTGTAAGCCCATTTTGGACTTCAATTACATGCTCTTTGCCATTGTGTTCAATATATTTGATTTTAGCCATTGCTATTATATAAGCACAAAAAAAAATAGGGCAAGTAATCAAACTTGCCCTATTTTATATTTCGTAACTAATTGTTACTACGCTCTTCTTGTAGAGTTAGATACTGCACAAGACCAGATAATTAAACCAAATGCGATTTTATTAACAAAGTCTGCTAAGTTATAGATAACGTTTAACGCGTTACCATCTATTCCACCTGTTAGGTAACCAAAAATGTAACCTAATGGGTAAATAGCCCAACCTACAGTAACAATCATTCTTAAAGCTCCAAATGCAGTTACTAAAGATTTATTTCCAGATTTAGCAGCAACTTTTCCTGCTTCTCCTGAAAAGATTTCATAAAGAATGTAAATCCATCCAGCCATACCGATTATGAAACCTAGTGTAGCGTTAATGAATCCAGCTTCTCCAAGATATCCACCTATTAACATAACTAGTGAACCGATTAAGATTCTCCAGAATATGTTTGTGTCAACTTTTCGTACTGCTGAAAGAATTAAGTAAAATTCTACTAGCTGTAGTGGTACAGTAATTAACCAGTCAATGTATCTGTAAACAGTTGGAGTATCACCTGTTTCGATCCAAACCGCTCTCATATACATATAGTGAATAAATGCTATACCTGTTACTAATCCAGCTACGTTTACTGATTTTCTCCATTGTGAACTGACGTTAGCCTGTTCCATAAAGAAAAACGCTGTAGCTGCTAACATACCCATTGATATTAACCAAAACGAAATACCTACGAAATCGTCTGTAGCTAAAAAGGCTGTTGCTGCGTTAGCTGCTGTAGTTGCTCCGAAAAGCACTGCCGCTAATGCTAACATTTTCATTGTCTTCATAAAAAACTCCCTCATAGTTAGTTTTTTTATTAGTTTAAATTTAAACTACAGACTAATCTAATGATTAGCCTAAAGTTAGGGGTTAGATAGCAAAAAAATTTACTTTATTGAAGGGTTTTTGACCTCTAAAAAGTATTGATTTTACTTACTTTGTAAAATTAAATACAACCTATTACATAAAATCATTAAAAAAGTGAGTCAAAAAACAAATCACTATGACAAATTATTTTAATAAAATTTATCAAGAATCTATTCAAAATCCTGAGGAATTTTGGAAAAATGTATCTGATGATGTCTTCTGGTTTAAAAAACCTACTAAGATTTTAAACAAATCTAATCCTCCATTTTATAAATGGTTTGAAGATGGTGTTACAAACACGTGTTACAACGCTATTGATGTTCATATTGATAAAGGCAACGGTGAGAAGATTGCTTTAATTTATGATAGCCCTATAACTAATAGTAAAACAAAGTATACATACAATGAATTAAGAGAAAAAATATCAAAATTCGCAGGAGCACTTGATAATCAAGGTATTAAAAAAGGTGACAGAGTAATAATTTATATGCCAATGATACCTGAGGCAGTTATAGCAATGCTTGCTTGTGGAAGAATTGGTGCAATACACTCGGTAGTCTTTGGTGGATTTGCTTCAAATGAATTGGCAAGCAGGATTGATGACAGTAAAGCTAAAATTTTAATCACTGCTTCTTGTGGGTTTGAGCCAGGAAGAACCGTTGAATACAGACCATTAGTAGATGGAGCATTAAAACTTGCAAAACATAAAGTTGAGAGAGTTATTTTTTTTCAAAGGAAAGATCATGAAGTAAAACTCAACTCTCCGCTTGAAATCAGCTGGGAGGAAGCACTTGTTGATGCCAAAAATAAAGATTGTGTTGAGATTGGAGCAAATGAGTTCGCATATATTTTGTATACCTCAGGCACTACAGGTATTCCAAAGGGTATTGTAAGAGATGTAGGAGGTCATATCGTGGCTCTTAAATGGACTATGAAAAATATTTACAATATCGAAGAAAATGATGTGTGGTGGTCTGCTAGTGATATTGGTTGGATAGTAGGACATTCTTATATCGTTTATGCTCCATTATTCAAAGGATGTACTACTGTTTTATTTGAAGGAAAACCTGTTGGAACTCCTGATGCAGGGGTTTTTTGGAGAATAATTTCAGAGTACAAAATTAAATCTTTATTCACAGCTCCAACAGCATTTAGAGCTATTAAAAAAGAAGACCCAGATGGAAAGTTTTTCTCTAAATATAATTTAAGTTCTTTTAAATCTTTATTCCTGGCTGGAGAAAGAGCTGATCCAGATACAATAAAATGGGCTGAAAATCTTTTAAATGTTCCCGTAATAGACCACTGGTGGCAAACTGAAACTAGTTGGGCAATAAGTTCAAATTGTACTGGGATAGAAATGCAAAAAACTAAGTATGGTTCTGCATGTAAAGCAGTTCCAGGTTATGATGTAAAAATAATTAAACCAGATCATTCAATCGCAGAACCTAATGAGATGGGTGATATAGTTGTAAAATTACCATTACCACCAGGTACTTTTCCTACGCTTTGGAATGCTGATAAAAGATATGAAGAAAATTATATGAGTAATTATAAGGGTTACTATCAAACTTATGATGCAGGACACATTGATGAAGATGGATATATTTGGATTATGTCACGAACTGATGACATTATAAATGTTGCTGGTCACAGATTATCGACAGGTGCAATTGAAGAGGTATTATCTGAACATCAATCAGTTGCAGAGTGTGCTGTTCTTGGAATTGCGGACAAATTAAAAGGACAATTGCCTATTGGTTTAGTTGTTTTAAAATCTGGTGTTGAAAAAGACAATGAAACTATCTCAAAGGAATGTATTAAAATGGTAAGAGATAAAATTGGACCAGTTGCTGCTTTTAAAGTTGTAATAGTTATAAAAAGATTACCGAAAACAAGATCAGGAAAAATATTGAGAGGAACTATTCGTAAAATTGCCGACAAGGAAGATTATAAAATGCCAGCAACAATCGATGATCCAGCAATTTTAGAGGAGATTACTCAAAGTTTAATAGAAAATAAAATTCTGATTAAATAAATTAGATTAATTAACAAACTTGATGGGCTTACCTGATGCTTCTCCAAGGATTTCTCCATCTTTCATTTTAATCTCTCCATTTATGATTGTATAAACTGGAGTTCCCTTAAACTTATGTCCATCAAAGGGTGACCATCCACACTTACTCTCTATTTTGTCATTTTTGATTTCGATAATTTTATTCATATCCACAATTGTAAAGTCTGCATCATAGTCTTCCTTTATATAACCCTTTCCTATAATACCAAATATTTTTGCCGGATTTTCACAAACTAGATTCATAAGCTGAACTAAAGTTAGTTTTCCATCATTTACATGGTTAAGCATTACAGGTAATAAGGTCTGAACTCCTGGCATTCCTGAAGGAGTATCTGGATATTCTTTATCTTTATTTACTCTCAGATGAGGAGCGTGATCTGAACCGATAGTATCATTATAATTATTTCTTACGGCATACCACAGCCTGTCGTAATGACTTTTTTCTCTAATAGGTGGATTCATCTGAGCATAAGTTCCAAGTTTATCGTAACAATCTGGAGCAAACATTGTTAAATGCTGTGGGGTTATTTCAAAAGTTATGTCTCCCTTATTCTGAGATAAAAAATCAATCTCCTGTTTTGTAGTAATATGCAAAATATGAGCTTTTTTACCTAATCTTTTTGCAATTTTAACAATTTTTCTAGTAGAGGAAATTGCACACTCTTCATCTCTCCATATAGGATGAGAATGAACATTACCTTTTTCTCTTAATTTTTTTCTAAGATTTAAAATATCTTCATCTTCTGAATGTACTGCAACAATTTTAGATGTGCTTTCAAATACTTTTTCAATATCTTCTTCTTTATGGACTAGTAAAGTTCCCGTGGAAGAGCCTGCAAACAGTTTTACTCCACAACATCCGTCTAAACCTTTAAGATCAGCTAATTCACTTTGATTAGTGGGAGTTGCTCCAAAATAAAATGCATGATTACAATACATTCTATTTTTTGCTAAATCTATTTTTCTTTGAAATTCTGCTTTGTTTGTAGTTGCAGGATTAGTATTGGGCATTTCAAATACTGAGGTTATACCTCCAACAATTGCTGCTCTACTTCCAGAAGCTAAATCCTCAGTGTCTGTTGAACCTGGTTCTCTAAAATGCGTCTGAGTGTCAATACAGCCAGGAAGAACAGTAAGTCCAGTTGCATCTATTGATTGACTTGAATCTTCATCTAACTTACCAATTTTTACAATCTTACTGTTTTGAATGCCTATATCAACATCTTTGAGGTCTTTATCAATATAACACTTCCCATTTTTGATTATTAGGTCTAACATTTGTAAAAAAACTACTTATATCATTCGTTATAATATTACAATATGAATAGAAATAATATTTACATCCTAGAGGATAGGGGTCTTCTTTATATTAATGGGGATGATGCTAAAGAATTTTTACAAAATATAATTACAAACAATATTGAAAATGTATCAGATGATAGAAGTTGTTTCTCAGCCCTACTAACCCCACAAGGCAAATATCTTTACGATTTTATAATTATAAAACATAAATCAGGATATTTTTTGGATTGTGAAAAGAAAATTATTGAAAATTTATATAAACAGTTAAATTTATACAAGCTTAGATCTAAGGTAGAAATTTTAAATCTAAGCAATGAGTTTGTTGTTGCAAATTTAACAAAGGAAAAATTTCTAGAATTAGAAAATTCTAAAGATGAGATGGGTTTTACTATAAAATTTAGAGAAGATCCTATTCTTTTAGATCCAAGGACTGATAAATTAGGAGCTAGATTAGTGATTAATTTAGAAAAATTATATCTTTCTATAAAAAAATTGGGATTAAAAGTTTCTGATATTAATGAATATTATAATTATAGTCATGAATTAGGAATTGCTCAAATTGATACAAATAATTTGCAAAATAAAATATTTGGAATTGAATGTAATTTTGAAGAACTAAATGGAATTGACTTTAGAAAAGGATGTTATGTAGGGCAAGAAAATACAGCTAGAATAAAACTTAAAGATAAACTTAATAAAAGATTATTTGCAATTAAAGTTTTAGATGGAAAAATAAATAGTGAAGAAATTACTTCTGAAAATAAAAATTGTGGAAAGTTATTGATCAATAATAAAAATCCATTTGCTTTACTGAAACTAGAAGATAAAAGCTTTAATTTTGATAAAAATCTAAAGTGTGGAGATGCAAAGATAAAAGTGTTAAAACCAAATTGGATATAAATTATTTAACAAATTTTGATAAATCTGGTTTGAAATAGTCTGGTCCTTTCATAACTTTTCCGAACTCATTATATATTGGTTTGCCATCTTTTCCCAATTTACTCATGTTAGATTTTTGAACTTCCTCAAAACACTTATCTAAATTAATACCAAAGGCATGCCCTGCACCATACGTGACATACAAAATATCTGTAAGTGCATCTGCAACCTCGGTTAAATTTTTTTCTGATATTGCCTGCTTTAATTCATCTAACTCCTCATTGATCAATGATATCCTAAGCGAATTAATTTTATCTGTGCTTAGGCTTGATGAATCTTTTACATCTTGATTAAAAGTTTTCATGAATATTCCAACCTTTTCAAAATTTGTCATTTTACTCCTATATGATTTTATTATTTTTTAATGTATAAGTGGATAAATATACTCTCAAAATTAAAATATGAAATTCAGAAAAGAATATGACAGTATTGGCTCAATTAATGTGCCTGTGGATAAGTATTGGGGAGCATCAACTCAAAGATCAAAAAAATACTTTGATATAGGAGACATATTGGTCAGTCCAAAGTTAATAAAATCTATAGCTATTATAAAAAAAGCGGCAGCTGTTACGAATTATAAAAATAAGGATATTAGTTCAAAAGTTTATAAATCAATTGTACGAGCTTCTAATGAAGTTATGGCAGGAAAATTAGATAATCATTTCCCACTTAAAGTTTGGCAAACTGGTTCTGGCACTCAAACAAATATGAATGTGAATGAAGTTATTTCAAATAGAGCCATTGAAATGCTTAAAGGGAAAATGGGTACAAAAAAACCTGTTCATCCAAATGATCATGTCAACAAATCTCAATCAACAAATGATGTATTTCCTACAGCAATGCATATTGCTATTGCTATAGAAACTAGAGAAAAACTATTACCAAGCTTAACATTGTTAAATAAGGAATTAAAAAAGAAAGTAAAAGAATTTAAAAAAATAATTAAAATAGGGAGAACACATTTGCAAGATGCAACTCCTCTATCATTAGGTCAAGAATTTTCTGGCTACCAATCTCAACTAGATGAATGCATTAAAAGAATTGAAGTTTCACTAAATGAAGTTTATTATTTAGCACAAGGTGGTACAGCGGTAGGTACAGGTATTAATACAAAAAAGAATTTTGATAAGAAAATAGTAAATGAAATAAAAAAAATAACTAAGTTACCTTTTAAGCCAGCTAAAAATAAGTTTGCTGCACTTGCTGCTCATGATGTGATAGTAAATTATTCAGGTACATTAAACACAACTGCAGTATGTTTAATGAAAATAGCAAATGATATTAGATTTTTAGGTTCTGGACCGAGAGCTGGATATGGAGAATTGATACTGCCAGAGAATGAACCTGGGTCATCAATTATGCCTGGTAAAGTAAATCCAACTCAATGTGAGGCTGTGACAATGGTATGTGTGAAAGTAATTGGTAACCATAATGGAATTACAATGGCTGGTTCACATGGTCACTTTGAACTTAATGTTTTCAAACCTTTAATAATTCATAATGTACTTCAATCAATCCAAATTCTCTCAGATAGCACAAAAAGCTTTGCAAAATATTGTATCGCTGGACTAAAAGCCGACAAAAATAGAATTAAACACTTGTTGGATAACTCTTTAATGCTGGTAACTGCCTTATCTCCAAAGATTGGCTACGATAATGCTGCAAAGATTGCTAAGAATGCATTAAAAAATAAAACTACTCTTAAAGCTGAAGCACTAAAATCAGGGTTAATAAATGATAGAGAATATAATAAAATTGTTGATCCTAATAAAATGATAAAACCAGACTAATTATTAATAATATTTTTAACTAAAGATTTAAGCTCTTGTGAATTTTTAATATTATATTCAGATTTAACATTTTTTTTGCCATACTTGACATCTTGATTAATTTTTATATCAAATATTGATACTAATCCGGTGTTAATATTTTTTTCAATTTTAAAATTGATCACATTAATATTCTTAACTTTATCTAATTTTAACTGGAATTTTTTAGCAAACTGATTTTTATTTTTTATTGATAAAGAATTTGATGAACTAAATATTGTATCACCATTTTCCTCACTATATTTTATTTGAGTTTTAATTGAGCCAATATCACCAATATTTAATAAAACATCCCTTAAATTGATAGTTTTTTGACTTATATTAAAACTTACACTGCCATTTCTTATAAGTTCGTGCTCAATATTAGTCAAAAGGAATTTGATATCTCCATTAAAATTACCTAATAAATCAGGACTTAAATTCAAAATAAAAAATATTAATTCATCAATCAAAAAATTTAAATTTTGTTTGTTCAATGTTATATTCGAATTGAGATAAAACGGTGATAGCTCTATTTTCGTGTCAAATTTAATCTTATTAGTATTATCAGGTGAATTTAAACTAATTAAATTATTTTTAAGCTCATAATCTACTTCAATATTTTGATTTAAGAAATTTATTATTACTGATCCTTTTAAGTCAGTGCTACTTTTATAATTTAATTGATTTTTTAATATAATATTAGGATTTTCAAAATTTACTTCTAATTGTGAATTCATTTGTGATTTATATTTTTTTTTCCATAACGATTTAAAATTTAAATCAAACAAATTTCCTTTGATATTTAATTTTTTGAAATTATCTAGTTTAGAGGTAGTAAAATTAATTTTTTCTATTGGAGATATAATTAAAGTTTCATCATTATCGTCTATAATAAATACTTTACTTTTTTTAATAGAAAAAGGTTTACTTTTACTAGTATGAAAATAATTTCTCAAAATACTATATTCTTTTTGTCTTAATAAAAAATTAGTACTTTGTATCTCAAATTTTTCAAAATCAATTTTGGATTTTGGATATAAACTATTAGATAATAAAAATATCTTAAGATTCTTAATATCTACCAACATGTCTTTACCATTATTTTCATTTATCAATAACGATGAATCGCTAATTAATAAATGAGGTTTTGGAAGTAATTGATACTTTATGTCACCATTTATATTTAGGTTAATATCAAAATCAGAATAAAACTTACTTTCAATGATGTTTTCTATGCTTTTATAATTAAATAAAACTGGTATTGATAAATAAATGCCAAAAGTAAAAAACAATGCTATTAATACGAAAATCCCTTTAATAAATATTGGTACTTTCTTAGTTTTATTCATTAATTTAATATCGCCTAAATTAAAAAAAAATAAATGATGAATTTAGATTATTTAACAAATCTTAATAAAAATCAGGAAGAGGCAGTTTTACATTTAAATGGGCCTCTGTTGATTGTTGCTGGAGCTGGGTCAGGAAAAACAAGGGTTCTTACAGCTAGAATTGCTCATATTGTTAAACAACATAAGGCATTTCCTAATCAAGTCTTGGCAGTGACATTTACAAATAAAGCAGCAAAAGAAATGCAATTAAGAGTGTCTAAATTCCTGAGAAAAGAAGCAACTGGTCTTCCATGGTTAGGGACATTTCACTCAATTAGTGCAAAAATATTGAGAAAACATGCAGAAGCGGCTGGGTTAAAATCAAACTTTTCAATTATTGATCAAGACGATCAAGTAAGATTAATAAAAAATATCTGTAAATCTGAGAACATAGATACAAAAAAAATATCTCCAAGATATATTTTGGCAGTAATTGATAAATGGAAGAATAAAGGCTTTTACCCTGACGAAGTTGTACTAAAGCGTAAAGACATATTAGAAAAAAACTTCCTAGGAATTTACAAAATTTATCAACAAAAATTAATAGACTTAAACGCTGCTGATTTTAGTGACTTAATACTTCATACTGTTAAAATTTTTGAAAGACATAGTGATATATCAAAAATGTATTCTAAAAAGTTTAAATATATTTTAGTCGATGAATATCAAGATACAAACTTTATTCAAAGTGAATGGCTAAAATACTTAGCAGAACATAATCAAAATATTTGCTGTGTTGGAGATGATGATCAGTCAATATATAGTTGGAGAGGAGCAGAAATTAAGAATTTTCTTCAATTTGAAAATGTTTACGAAAATACCAAAATAATAAGATTAGAAAAAAATTATAGATCAACTCAAAATATTTTAAATGTTGCATCTAATATTATTGAAAATAATCAAAATAGAGTTGGAAAAAAACTTTTTACAGATCAAGAAGATGGAGAGCTTGTAACATTAAACTGTTTTCGAAATGTAAAAGATGAAGCGACTGAAATAGGCTCTAATATTGAAGATTTCAAAAATAGATTTTCTTTAAATGAAGTTGCAATTCTTGTGAGAGCTATTTTTCAGACTAGAGAATTTGAAGAAAGGTTTTTAAAAATTGGTGTTCCATACAGAATTATTGGTGGAATTAAATTTTATGAAAGAGCAGAAGTAAAAGATTGTGTTGCATACTTAAAAACAGTTTTTCAACCTCAAGACGACTTAGCTTTTGAGAGAATTTTAAATGTACCAAAAAGATCTATAGGAGATACAACGGTAAAAGCTATTAATAATTTTGCCAAATTAAATAAATGCTCATTAGAAGTTGCCTCAAAACATTTAATTGAACAGAACAAAATTAAACCTAAAACAAAATTAGGTTTAAATTCTCTGCTAAATCTTTTAGCCAAATGGAGAGGTGATTTAAAGAATAAAGTGAATCATAATAAATTATTACAAACAATACTTGATGAGTCTGGATATAGTGAAATGCTTAAAAATAAGAAAGACTTAGAGAATGAAAATAGATTAGAGAATATAAAAGAATTATTAAGTGCAATGAAAGAATTTGATAATTTGGAAAGTTTTTTAGAGCATGTTGCTCTTGCAACATCACTTGATCAAGATTGGCAGAGTGAAAAAGTTAATTTAATGACAATACATGCTTCTAAAGGACTGGAATTTGATGTCGTATTCTTACCAGGGTGGGAGGAAGGTTTATTTCCACATCAGAAAAGTATTGAGGAAAAAGGTGAAAGTGGATTAGAGGAAGAAAGAAGATTAGCTTATGTTGCAATTACTAGAGCAAAAAAACTAGCAAAAATATCATTTTCTATGAACAGGTTCTATCAAGGAGATTGGATTGACAGCATGGCTTCAAGGTTTGTAGATGAACTACCAGATGAATATATTAAAAAAAATAATAATTTTATAGATGAAAAAGAGGAAGATTTCGAATTCAACCAAGATATAGATTTTGATACTGATAGTGAAATTAGAAGTCCTGGTTGGATCCGTTATCAAAAAAAATTAAAATGAGTGTAGAAATAAATAATATTATTTTATCTAATAATTTAGATGGATATATTTTACCAAAAAATGATAACTATTTCACCGAATATTCCAAAATAAATAATCTTAAATCAATTACAAATTTTTCTGGGTCTGCAGGTTTTGCTATTTTCTTAAAAAATAAAAAATATTTATTTGTTGATGGAAGATATACTATTCAAGCAGAAAAAGAGGTTGGAAAAAATTATAAAATTTGTGAAATTCCTTATGTGTGGCCAAAAGATATATTGAAGAAAAAAATTAAAATTGGGTTTGATCCACATCTTTTTACTTGGGAAACTCTAAATAAATATTTTGGGATTGAATACTCATTAATTCCTTTAAACATAAAATTTCAAAAAAAAACTAATAAAAAAGATATTTATCCTTTCTTTAGTCTCAAGACAGCTATAGCAGGTGAAAGTGTAACAAGTAAAATAAATCGATTAATTAAAATAATGAAAAAAAAAAAAATTGATTACAATTTCATAAGCTCGGGTGAAAACATTTGCTGGCTTCTTAATATAAGAGGAAAAGATCTCCCAAATTCTCCAATTGCAAATTGTAAAATGATATTAACTAGAGATAAAAAAATTTATTTTTTTTCAAGTAAAAATAAGATAAAAAAAATAAAGTTAAGTCATAAAAAATTAAAAATGCATTTTTTAAATGAAGATAATATTTTAAAATGCTTAATAGGTCTCAAGAATGGAAATTTTTGTATTGATAGTAAAACTTGTTCAGTATTTGAAGAAAGCCTAATTAACTACAAATTTAAAATTGTTGATAAAGAGGATTCCCTTTATGCTTTAAAATCTTTAAAAAATAAAACTGAAATTAAAAATATGGTAAATGCACATATTGAAGATGGCGTTGCTTTAACTAAGTTTTTATATTGGATTAAAAATCTTAATATTAATAACCTTACAGAAAAAAAAATTGAGAAGAAAATAGAGAATTTTAGAAAAAGTAGTAAAAATTATTTATACCCAAGCTTTGATACAATTGCTGGATCTGGACCAAATGGAGCAGTAATTCATTATAGATCTGATAAATTTTCAAACAGAAAGTTAAAAAAAGACGATCTACTATTACTCGATTCTGGTGGTCAATATAAATGGGGAACTACAGATGTAACCAGAACTGTATGTTTTTCTAATGTCTCAAATAAAGTGAAAAATACATTTACAAGAGTTTTAAAAGGTCATATTGCAGTTGCTTTATCAAACATAAAAAAAGAGAAAAATGGCCATAATATTGATAAAATAGCAAGAAAAAGTCTCAATTCTATTGGTCTTGATTATCGTCACGGAACCGGTCATGGAGTTGGAGCATTTCTTAATGTACATGAAGGACCACAAGGAATTTCAAAAAATAATTATGTAAAGCTCAAAGAGGGAATGATTTTAAGCAATGAACCTGGTTTTTACAAAAAAAATGATTTTGGAATAAGAATTGAAAATTTGGTTTTCATAAAAAAGGTTAAATCTAAACTTTTTTTTAAAAATTTAACAATGGCGCCAATCGATACTGATCTAATCAATCTTAAAATGCTTAATAAAAAGGAAAAGAATTATTTATTTAAATATCACTTTGAAGTTTACAATAATATTTCACCATTTTTAAATACAAATGAAAAAAAATGGTTAGCTAATCTAATCTAATAAATTAAGCCATTCTTTTTGTGATAAAATTTTTATTCCTAACTCTTTAGCTTGTTCTACTTTTCGGTTAGTTGGTTTTTCGCCAATTATTAAATATTTTAATTTTTTATTGACTGAGCTTACAACAGATCCTGAATTCTCTTCAATTAAAGATTTTGCTTCAGCTCTACTCATATTTGATAATTTTCCAGTGAACATAAATGTATTGTTTAAAAGTTTACCGTTTTTATTTAATTTGAGATCAGAAATATTTAAAATAGAAGACAACTTTTCGATTATTTTATAATTTGACTTATTTTCAAAAAAAGTTTTCAAAGAATTTATTTGAGTTTCGCCAATTCCATCTATGTCTAAAAATTCATTCAACTTATCTTTTTTTACTAAAATTATAAAATTTTTTATAGACTTTACATGTTCCGCCAAAAGTTTTGCATTTTCAATTCCAATATGTCTTATCCCAATAGCATACAAAAATTTATCCAAAGAAACTTTTTTTGATTGATCAATAGAGTATTTTAAGTTTGAAACTGATAGATCTCCCCATCCATCTAAATTTGATATTTTATTATAATCTAAATTATAAATATCTTGTGGAAATCTTATTAAATTGAGATCCCAGAAATTTTCTACAACTTTTTTTCCAAGACCATCAATATTCATAGCATCTTTTGATATAAAATGTTTAATTTTTTCAATTGCTATTTTTTCACAATCATAACCTTCATTTGTACATCTTCTTACAGCATCATGTTTTTTTGTTGTTTTATTAAATTCTTTTATTGTTTCTGAACCGCAGGAAGGGCAATTATTAGGAAAAATAAATTTTTTGGATTTTTTTTCTCTTTTTTTAAAATCGACTGAAACAACATGAGGAATAACATCACCTGCTCTCTCTACTTTTACAGTATCACCAAGTCTTATATCTTTTCTTATTATTTCATCTTCATTATGAAGTGTTGCACTAGAAACCACCACACCGCCAATATTTACTGGCTTTATTCTTGCTACTGGAGTTAAAGCGCCTGTTCTACCAACCTGAATATTTATGTCTTTTATTATAGAATATGCACTATCTGCTGAAAATTTATGAGCTATAGCCCACCTAGGAGAATTTGCTGTAAATCCTAATCTGTTTTGAAGATCAAGATTATTGATTTTATAGACTAAACCATCAACATCATACTTTAAATCAAATCTATCATTCTCAAATTTTTTGTGAAAACTTTCTAATTCTTTAATTGTTTTTAAAACCTTATTATGCTCATTTACTTTAAAACCCCATTTTTTCAATGAACTTAAAAAATCAGACTGTTTTTTTATTTTATCACTTTCAAAATAACCATAAGTATAAGCTACAAAGTGAAGTGGAATTTTTTTAGTTTCTAGTGGATTTTTTTGTCTTAGTGAACCTGATGCTGCATTTCTAGCATTGGCAAAATCATTTTTTAATTTATTAAAATCATCTTTTTCTATAAAGACTTCACCTCTAACATCTATATCTTCTGGGAAATCTTTGTTTGTTATTTTATGAGGTATATCTTTAATCGTTTTTAAATTTTCAGTAATTACCTCACCTGTAGTACCATCTCCTCTTGAGGTACCCATGACTAATATTCCATTTTTATAAGTTAATGATGCAGAAATTCCATCTATTTTAGGTTCAACACTATATTCAACATCAATTCTCTTGTTGAGGAAATTAAATATTTTCTTTTCAAAATTTAGTAAGTCCTCTTTATCAAAAGCGTTCGATAATGATAACATTTTAACTCTATGTCTAGATTTTATAAAATTCTTTGAGGGCGTAAATCCCAATGATTTTGAAGGGGAAAAGGTACTTTTTAAAAAATTATAATTTTTTTCTAAATCAAGTATCTCTTTTTTAATGTCATCATATTGTTTATCTGAAATTTTTGGAGAGCTATCCTGAAAATATGATTTATTATGTATTTTTAGTTCTTTAATTTTTTTTTTATAGTATTTTTTTATTTCAATTTCTTTCATTAAACTTCTTTATTGAAATAAGTCTTTAAATCTTTTAAGCAAGGATTTTTGTTTGTTCAGATCACTTTTGATTTCTATCTTTTTATATTCTTTATTTAAAATTTTATACGACCTTTCATACCAGTCACTCGATTGGTAGTTATATCCTAACATAATTGCATATTTTTTTGATTCATTCTCAAGGCCTAATTTATAATTTAATTCAACAAGTCTATACAAAGCTTCTTCTACAAAAATTGTGGTATCATATTTATTTACAATTTTTTTATATCTATTCATTGCTGGTATCCATTTTTCTCTATCAAGATAATAATTAGCTAGATATAACTCTTTAGAAGCAAGTATTTCCTCAATTAATTCAAGTTTAAATTTAGCATCTTCAGAAAAGTCAGTATTTGGATATCTATTTGTTAATAAAGTAAAATAATCTTTTGCCTTAATTATTTCTCCTAAATCTTTTTTTTCGTCAATTATTTGATTGTAATGACATATGCCTAATAAGTAATAAGCATAATCTGTGTCTGGGTGATTCTTATATTTATCAAGAAATCGCTCCAACTCAAATATTGCATCATTATAATATAATTGAGAGTAATATGAATATGCAGCCATCAACGTTGATCTTGGTGCCCAGACAGATTGAGGATATAAAAGCTCAACTTCATTAAATTTTTTCGCTGCAAAAAAAATATCACCTCTGTTAAGCTCTTTTAATCCCTCATTGTAAGCATCTATCATCTGCATCTCCAAATTATTTTCTTTGATCAATGAAACTTGTTCATCTTTTTGAGAACAAGAAACTAAAATAAATAAAATGAACCAACAAAATATAATTTTTTGAATTTTCATTTAAAAATTTTAACAGAATTTTTTTAAAATTCTAATTATTATGCAATTGATTTTAAATTATGGCGATTATTAATTAATGTATGTGGTAAATTTTTACCTTTAATTTCTAACAAGGAATAATTTTTATTATCGCTGAATACTTTTCTAAGTAATTGATTAGTTAAACTATGGCCACCATGTCTACATTTTAATGATCCTATGAGTCTGTAACCAACTAAATAAAGGTCTCCCATACAATCTAAAATTTTATGATTTACAAATTCCTTTTCATTTCTTAGTCCATTCGGATTAAGAATTTTATCATCTTTAACGACAATTGCATTTTTTAATGATCCGCCTTTACCTAAACCGAGTTTCTTAAGCTTTTCAATATCTTCAAATAAACAAAAAGTTCTAGAGTTATATATATCCTCTAAATTATCCTCGAATACATTAACTTTATTATTTTGACGTTTAATAATTTTATTTTTATAATTTATTTCAAAATCTATTTCTAGAGTTGTATTAGATTTGTTTAAAGAGATGTATTTATTACCCTCTGCTATTTCAACATGATTATTAATTTTAATTAATTTGATTGGAATATCGCTAGTTTTCAAGCCTATATCTTTTAAAAGTTTAACAAAATCTTTTGCTGAACCGTCAAGAATTGGAACTTCCTGCCCATCTAGCTCTACAATGGCATTATCCACACCTAAACCAAAAAAAGCAGCCATTAGGTGTTCAATCGTTGATACTTTTACCCTGAATTGATTTGATACAGTTGTGCAAAGAGTAGCTTCACTAACATTTTCAAAATTTGGTATGACAACATTATTTTTCTTTAAATCTACTCTTTTGAAAACTATTCCTGAGTTTGGTGATGCAGGCAAAATATTCACATTCACATTCATTCCTGTATGGATCCCTACCCCTGAAAATGAGACTTTATTTGCTATGGTTGACTGTGAAAGTACTGACATAAAATAAGTATATAAAATTAAGGAAAGTTTTGTATTCAAGTAATATTACAAGAAAATACGATTATTTAGAAAATAGATTAAAAAATTTCTCAAAAAGTCCTATTTTTTTTATTTTTTTTGAGTTTTTAATGAGTAATCTTTCATCACTTTTGTGATAATGCATAGCTGCTTCGCAGATATCCGAATCATTTTCGTTAAAAAAAATTAATTCAGAAAAATCTTTATTAAAATCAAAATTAAAGTTCTTTGATAGTAACTTTGAACCACCTCCAATAAAAATTATAATTGGTTTACTAACACTAGTATAATTTTTAAAAAAATTATTTTGAGTAACCGCTAATTTTATAATTTCATTTATTCTTGCTTCAATAATTTGTTTCAACAAATTAATTGAAATATTTTTTTTAATTAATTCACTATATAGATTAATATCACTTAAAGAATTTTTATTAAAAGATATCTCATTCTCGTCTTTGTTAAATTTCAATTTCAAATCTTCAGAATAGTTAAGATCTAGATTTAAAACTTTTGAAATATCTTTAGTAATATTATTTCCACCGATTGGAATAGATTTTAAAAATTTAAATTTTTTATTATGAAAAAAAAATGCACTAGATCTTTCAAAACCTATATCTAAAAATATCAAATTATTTTTATTTTCAAAATTTTTTTTATACAATTTAGATTTAACGTAACTTGAACAGTAGATATTTAATATATTTAAATTATTTTTTTTAAATTTATTTGATAAATTATTAATTGAAGATTTTTTAAGGCAGATAAATTTTAATTCTAATATTAAAGATTTAGTTTTCAAATTATCCAAATCATTTTCTAATTTTTTATTATCATCTACGATCATATTATTTATGCTGATGTGTAAAATCTTGTCTTTAAAATTATTTTCAGAAACAATGAAATTTGCTTCTTTGATTAGACTTTTATAATACTTTGAAATTAAAATAGGTTGATCAAAAGACTTTTTTATTGAAAGATCGACAAAATTAAATTTAGAAGAGTCGTATAATACATTTACATCAACCAAGTGTGTTGATAATTTTTTTTCTGCATCTCTTATCAACTTATTTAGAGAATTGTCTAAATTTTCACTTTCAAAAACTTCAGTAGTTTTAATATTTGAAGAATAAATTATTTCAGAAGATTGGTTAAATACGCCTAATCTTAAATTTTTAGACCCAAAGTCAATAACGGTATCTAAATTACTCATTATTATTTGTCATTATAATCTGATCAATTACTCTAAGATCAATAATTTTTGTTTTTGTTAAATAATCATTATCTGATAGTTTTTTATAAATTTTAATTGAATTTATGATATTTTTAGATGGTAACTTTAAAATTAATCCATTAGAGAATACCAGATCCCATCTTCTATTTTTAAAAAAATAATATTGTTCTATATTATCTATTTGTAACTGTTGATTATTTAAAATATTATACAAATTTAGAAATTCCTTTATTTGAAATTCCCCAAATACTGTTGGGGTATTATATTTTTCATAGATTTGATTTGAATTTATAAATTTTCCATTTTTACCAATGTAGAACTTTTCTCCATTAATAAAAGTTTTTCCAAGGATTGATGTTTTTGATAAATTCACGTTTATAGAGGAAGGTATAATTTTCTTAACATTTATACTTTCAATAAAATTGAATTTGTTTAATTTTTCTAAAACTTTTTTATCTCTTATTTTAAAAATGTTTGTATTTTTTAAGTTATTTAATTCCTCTTCAATATTTTTTTTTTCGTTGTAGGATACTCCATTTATATTAATAGTTTTTAAACTAAACTTATCTTGATAATGTTCTAAAAATTTGAAATTAAATATTGAACTTAAAAAAATTAGAAAAAACAAATAAAGGTATAATTTATATTTACTTATTAATGGAAGCATCTCTCATTATTTCTTCAATAAGCTCTATAAAACTTATATTTTTGTATTTTGCAATTTCAGGTACAAGAGAAAGTGAAGTCATACCTGGCTGAGTATTAAGTTCTAATAAATAAAATTTGTTATTGTAAAATCTGAAATCTGACCTTGAAACTCCCCTACATTTTAATAATTTGTGCGCTTTCATGGCGATTGAATTAACTTTATTAAAATTTTTTAAACTCAAGTTGACTGGTATTATATGTTCAGTTTTTGCATTAGCACTGTACTTAGCCTTATAATCATAAAATTTCCTTTTGGGTTTAAGCTCAATAATGCCAAGTTTTTTTTTACCTAATATAGCAGCTTGGATTTCTCTTCCTGGTATATATTTCTCAATTAAAATATCTTTAAATTTTTTTAATTTTATTAAATCACTAGTAAAATTTTTTTTGTTACAAATATAAACACCTACACTAGAACCTTCATTAATAGGCTTTAAAACTACAGGAAATTTTAATTTTTTATCAATTTTATCTGTTATACTTTTAACATTAAAATCATTTTTAAAAGAAAATTTAATATAAGGGGGTGTTAGAATATTATTTTTAGTAAAAATTTTTTTTGAAATTTCTTTATCGATTGCAAGAGAAGATGATAAAACACCAGAATGAGAATATCTTATCTTTTCTGACTCGAGTATCGACTGAATATAACCATCCTCTCCATACCTCCCATGTAGCAGGTTTAAAACTAAATTTGGCTTAAATTTTCTTAATTTTTTGACAAAATTCCCATCTGGTTCGATTAATAAAAGTTTATATTTTTTAATTTTTTTTAATTCGTTGATTACACTTTTAGCTGTTATTAAGCTGATCTCTCTCTCATTTGAATATCCTCCTGCCAATATTAAAATTTTGTCCATTATTCGACCACCACAATTTCTAATTCTAATTTTACTCCTGTCTGGTCTTTTACTTTTTTTTTAACAAAATTAATTAAAGACTTCATATCTTCAGATTTTGCATTTTTTTTATTTACAAAAAAATTAGCATGTTTCTTTGATATAAATGCATCCCCATAACTCGTTTCATTAGGGACACATGATCTAATTAGTTCCCATACCTTTCTGTCTGTTTGATTAATGGGATTTTTAAATGTACTACCACTTGTTTTAATTTTAGTTGGTTGAGCCATATTTTTAACTGTATTTAATTTCGTCATATAATTACTTATTTCATCACTTTTTTTTTCATTTCCTTTAAAAGTCGCACTTAAAAAAATTAAATCTTTAGGTAATTCTATTGATCTATAATTGAAATCAATTTTATTTGCAGGTAAACTTCTTACTACACCTTTAAAATCAACTAATTGAATAGAAATAAGAATATCTTTAAATTCTTTTTTAAAACATCCAGAGTTCATTCTTATACCTCCACCTATAGAACCTGGAATACACGACATAAATTCTAATCCAGAAATATTGTTATCCTTTGCAAATTCTGAAACTTTTTTTTGCGAAGCTGCAGTCCCGGCAATGATTGTCTCGTTATCAAGCAGCGTAATATTTGAGAAGCTTTTGCCTAATTTAATTACTGTCCCTTGATAAGTATCATCATCAAATAATACATTTGACCCATTCCCTAAAATAAATATTTTATTTCTCTCTGCATAAAGTTTAAGATAGTCTATTAAACCTTTAAGAGAGCTCGGTTTAAAAAAAATTTTGGTTTTTCCTCCAATATTAAACCAATTAAGATTTTTAATGCTTCGATCAAAAAAAATATCCCCATCTATTAATAATGCTGATTTTTTTATATCATCTATTTCCATTAAAAAATATTTTCTAAATTTTTCATCCAATTTGATATAGATCCTGCGCCCATACCAATGTAAATTTTTTCACCAAATACATTCTGTTTAATAAATCTTTGTAATTGTAATTCATCTTCAACCTGTATTAATTTAACATTAGAATTTTTTATTATTAATTTTGCAAATGAATGATATGTAAAATTCAGTCTTAGTTTTTCATTAGCTTTATAAATGGGACACAATAAAACTGTATCTGCCATTTTAAAACATTTTGAAAACTCTTTTTTCAAATTTATTACTCTTGAGATTCTATGAGGTTGAAAAACACAAATAATTTCTTTGTTTTTGTAGACATTTCTAACACCATTTAGAACTGAACATATTTCTGTTGGATGATGAGCATAATCATCATAAAAACCTATGTTGTTATGATTGAATATGTGAGAAAACCTTCTCTGAACTCCTTTAAAATTGTATAGTCCAAGTTTAATATATTTTTCAGGTAGTCCAATTGTAAAAGCTAAAGAAATTGCTGCGGTTGCATTTTGAATATTATGGATTCCTATCATTGGAATTTTAATTCCTTTAATTTTTTTTTTTTTACTTGGTATATTTATTTTGACATCGAAACTAGAAAAATTAGATGATTGTTTAATATTTAATATTTGAAAATTAGACTTTTTATTTTTACCATATGTATAAAAATTTTTGTTTATCGATTTTTTTTGAACATTTTTAAGATTTTGATCATCAATACATATAAACCCTTTACCTACTGATGGTATTTTTTCAATAAATTCAAGAAAACTTTTTTTAAGATTATTAATATTTTTATAAAAATCTAGGTGCTCAGAGTCGAGATTAGTAGCTATAGAATACGTAAAGGGGATCTTTAAAAAGCTCCCATCTGACTCATCAGACTCTGTAACACACCAATTGCTTTTGCCCAATTTTGCAGAATTACCAAATGAATTTAATACACCACCATTAATTATAGTTGGGTCTAATTTAGCTGCTGTAAATATACTAGATACTAATGATGTTGTTGTTGTTTTTCCATGTGAACCAGTTACCACAACATTCCTCATGAAAGATACTATGTGACCCAACATATCTCCTCTTGTATAAATAGGTAAATTTTTTTTGTTAGCCTCAATTAATTCTGGATTATTTTTTTTTATAGCTGATGAAATTACCAGAACAGTTGTATTTTTTAAATTTTCTTTTTTTTGATTTAAAAATACCCTTATTTTTTTTTCTTTTAATCTTTCAATATTTCGATTATCAGCAATATCGCTTCCTTGAACTTTGTAACCTAACCCATTCATAATCAATGCTAAACCACTCATACCTATTCCTCCAATACCAACAAAATGGATAAGTTCATTTTTTCCCAAGTCAATATTCATTAATAAGCTCAATTAGTTTAGATTTATTTTTTTCCCAGGTATTTTCTTTAGTTAGTTTAATTAAATTATTTTTTTTTGAAAAATATTCATTTTGATCTTGAAATATTTTCATAATCAAATCTGTAAAGTTATTTTCGTCAATATCTTTTTGCATAATTAGCCAGCAAGATTTATTTTTTTCATAAAATTTTGCATTGTAATATTGATGATTATCTTTAGCATATGGGTAAGGAATTGCCACAAATGGAATATTTAAATAACCTAATTCTGAAATTGCGGATGCTCCGGAACGTGTAATAGCTAAATCATAATTAATAGCTTTTATTATTAAGTTGTCATCAAAGTGAAATAACTCATGCTCTATGTGGTTTTTTTGATAGAGTTCTTTAATATTTTCTCTCGAATTTGTATTAATTACCTGTTGTAAAACTTGGATTTTCTGAGTTTTTGAAAGTTTTATAATAATTTTAGTTATAAATTCATCAAAGAAATTTGCTCCCTGACTTCCTCCAATAATTAATATTTTTTTTTTTCCTGTAACCACCATCTTTTCGTTTTTTTTATATTTATAAATTTCTTTCCTAAGTAATGGCTTAACTAAATAAATCTTATTTGAGAATCTTTTAGAAATACCTTTTAAATTTTTTTCATAACAAATAATTCTTTTAGCAAAAATTAGCATTAATTTGTTCGCTCTTCCTAGGACAGAATTTGGTTCAAAAATATAAATTTTTAAATTCAATAAATTTGAAGCCAAACATAAAGGTAAGGACATATATCCACCAGTACTAATTAAAATATTAAAATTATTTGATTTTATGTATTTGTAAGATTTTATTATTGATATAAAAAATTTAATTAAATTGTATGGAAGTAATAGTAAATTTGAAAATAAGTTTGGTACATCAATTAATGAGTAATCATAATTCTTATTATTAATGAACTTTGATCCCCTTAAATCTGTTGAAATTTTTACTTCATAATCTTCTTTTAAAGCATCATATATACTTAAAGATGGGATTACATGTCCACCAGAGCCACCTGTTGCAATTAGTATTTTTTTCATTATTTAGTCTAATTTTCTTTTGGTTAAATTCAAAATTAATCCTGATAAAATAGCTGTACTCACTATAGATGACCCGCCATAACTTAAGAAGGGTAAAGTCATTCCAGTAGTAGGGAGAATTCTTATATTAACACCTACATGAATAAAAGTTTGTAACAAAATTAACGTAACACACCCAGTCAAAATAAGTTTTGATGAATCTTCGTTTAGAAAATTGATTTTTTGAATTATTCTATATGAGAAAATTAGATATAAAAATAATATTCCTATTACTATAATTGCACCAAACTCTTCTGATATAACTGAAACTATATAATCCGTATGCGCTTCCGGGACTCTTGAATTTAAAGTACCTTCTCCAATACCTTTTCCAAAAAAGCCTCCATTTATAATTGCGTCACTCGCTTTATCAGCTTGATAATTATTACTCGAATTTGAGTCTAAAAATGCAAAAAGTCTTACTTTGATATATTCAAATTTTGGAATAAATAGCACCAAATAACTTAAGGTTGAGCCAACAATAAAAATGAATATAAAAAAAATAAAAACACTTATACCAGAAATAAAAATTAAAGCTAACCAAACCATTGCCAACAGCACTGTTTGTCCAATGTCTGGTTGATAAACAAGTAACATTAATATTGGAAGAGTGAATAAAGTGCTTAAGAAGTATTTAAAATATAATCTTCTAATTTGAGAAGTTATCATTAATGATAATGTTACAATAAAAAAGGGTTTAACAATCTCAATAGGCTGAAATCTTGGTAAAAACATCAAATCTAGCCACCTTTTTGATCCTTTTACTTCAATTCCAAGAAAAGGCACTAACAGCAAACATAAAAATGCAACTAAAAATAAAATTAATGAAAATTTTGTCAAAAATTTTTGATTTAAAAATGAAAATATAATCAAAATCATTATTGCTAAAGCTATATAAGCCAAATGCTTAAAAAAAAAATAATATGATTTTGTATCTAATTTTTCTGACGCTATAAGTGAAGTTGACACCAAAGAAAAGAAGAGACCTAATAAAAATAAACTTAAAATTAAGAATAATAAAAATTTATCTATGTTTTTCCACCAGTCATAAAAAGTATCTAAATATTTATTCATATTTCATTTTTTTTTAACATTACTCTTATAATATTATTGAAGAATTTTCCCCGTTCTTCAAAATTTTTGAATTGATCAAATGAAGCAGCACATGGACTAAAAATAATTACTTTTTTAGTATAATCATTTTTAATATTTTTAATTAGATTTTTCATAATCACTTTAAGTGTTACCGAGGTTTTATAAAAAATTTGATTTGGTAGTGATTTAATAAAAAAATTTCTATCTTTTCCATAAATATAGGCTTTAATATTTGAAAAATATTTTTTTTTTAATTTAAGTTTATCTCCCTTTTTAGCAAGTCCTCCTAAAATCCAATAAATATTTTTATAACTTTCAAGTAATGGGACTGTTGACGAGAAACTAGTGGATTTTGCATCATTGATAATTAATATTTTTTTTGATTTATAAATTATTTGTTGTCTATAATCTAAACCCCTAAATTTGTTTGCAGTTCTTATAACTTTTTTTAAATCGATTTTTAATATCTTTGCTATACTAATTACAAAGCTAAGATTTATTCTGTTACTAGAATTATTAAAGTAAATATTATCTATTTGTCTAAAGTATTTATTATATTTTAAATAATTAATTTTTATAACTTTTGATTTAATTTGATTATTTATGATTAGTTTATTTAAAAAATTATTTTTATTCTCAATAAAAGCATATTCTTTTTTTTTTTTGAGATTTAACTATTTTGAATTTTGCCTCTGCATAATTTTTAAAAGTTTTATGTCTTTCAAGATGATCTGGGCTCAGATTAAGTATGATCGAATATTTAGATCTAAAGTATTTGCTGTAATCAAGTTGATAAGAAGATGCTTCGATTACAAAAATTGTATTTTTTTTAATTTTTTTCTCCAATAAAAGCGGAAATCCAATATTTCCAGTTAATCTCACATCTTTTTTTGTATCTTTTAGAACTTCATAGAGAAGTTTTGAAGTAGTAGATTTACCATTTGTTCCAGTAATTGTGATTTTATTTATGTTTGGATAACTAATTTGAAATATATCAAGCTCAGAAATAATTTTAGAACTATGTTTTCTTAAATAACTAGAAATTCTACATTTATTAATATCTATACCTGGACTCAAAACAATAAAATCAAAGTTTATAGATGATAATTTACGGATATTTATTAAATTTTTCTTAAACTTAGCTGATATATTTTTTTTATTATCATCAAATATTACACAGATATTATTTTTTTTTAAAAATTTAAAACAAGCAGCACCAGACTTTCCAAATCCATAAATTAAAATTTTTTTATTTTTAAAATAAATTTGTCTTTCATTCATTATCTTAGTTTTAATGTTGCTAGTCCTATCATTGCTAAAATAATTGATATGATCCAAAATCTTATAACCACAGTTGACTCTGGCCACCCCTTTTTTTCAAAATGATGATGTATTGGTGCCATTTTAAATATTCTTTTACCAGTGAGTTTGAATGATATAACTTGTGCAATTACAGAAACAGCTTCTAAGACAAACAGTCCCCCTGTAATTGCAAGGACAATTTCATGTTTAGTAATTATGCCAACTGCCCCTAATGATCCACCTAATGCTAATGACCCAGTATCTCCCATAAATATCTTTGCTGGTGGAGCATTAAACCATAAAAAACCTAAACAAGAACCTATTATTGCTCCACAAAAAATAGACGCTTCTCCTACTCCAACAATGTATGTTATTTGTAAATATCCTGAAAAAACTATATTTCCTGTTACATAACTAATAAAGGCAAAACATGCTGCAACCAATATTACAGGTACTGTAGCTAAACCATCTAATCCGTCAGTTAAATTAACTGCATTCGAAGAACCAACGATAACAAATATATAAAATGGAATAAAGAACCATCCTAAATTAATTATTAAATTTTTGAAAAATGGAAAATACAAATTCTCAATCTCATTAGACCCACTGTAAAAATAAAGAAAAAAAATTCCAACTAATGCTAAAATAATTTGAATTATGATCTTTAGTTTCGAAGTTATACCATTTGAATTTTTTTTTTTTATTTTCTGATAATCATCATAAGCTCCTAATAATCCAAAAGATCCAGCTATATAAATTAAAAACCAAATATAGGGATTTGAAAAGTCACCCCACAAAAGAACACCTGAGAAAATACCGAGTAAAATCATTAGACCTCCCATTGTAGGTGTTCCTATTTTTTTTACTATATGATCGCTTGGTCCATCTTCTCTAATTGGGTCGTGAATTTGATGAGAAGAAAAATAGTTAATAAGTGGACCTCCAACTAAAAAAACTACTATCATTGATGTAAACATTGATAGACCAGTTCTTACAGTTAAATATTTAAAAACATTAAGAAAACTAAAAATTTCAACTAAGTTAGAAAATAGACTAAAAAGCATTAATTTTACCTACTTTTAAGCTTTTGCTTATTTTATTGAGTCCTGTGGAGTTAGAACCTTTAATCATCAGATATTCACCATTCTTAATATCATTTATCACAAAATTTAAGATATCTTTTTTTGAATTTAATATCATGCCCCTTTTTTGTGGTTTAATTTTGTTAAATGTATCAATAATGTACTTTCCATATACATAAACTTTATCAATTTTAGTACCATTAATAAATCGAGCGGCTTCTATATGAAGTTTTTTTGAATATTTGCCAAGTTCCAGCATATCACCTAAAAGAATTAATTTTCTTTTAGATTTAGAATTTAAGTTATTCAATTTTTTTAATGCAAATTCAAGAGATAAAGGGTTAGAATTATAACTTTCATCAATTAAATTAATTTTTTTTTCTTTTAACTTTATTATCTTTAAATCTCCTCTTCCTTCAGGAAATTGATAGTCATTGAAAAAATATTTGTCTAATTTTTCCAAGTCAAAATACACAGATAATACTGCTAAAGTTGATAAGATATTGTAAATATAATTTTCTAAATTTTTTTTAATAATAAATATTAATTTTTTTTTATTATATTTTATACGAATAATTGAACTAGATTTCCCTTTTTTAAAATTTATTAAATTCACATCTGATTTTTTTTGGATTCCAAATGAGATTATATTTAATTTTTTTTTAATAGATTTATGTTTAAAAAATTTAAAAAATTTATCATCTGCATTTAATATAATTGTACCATTTTTAATAATGTTGTTAATTATTTCTGATTTGGCAGAAGCAATGCCTTTAAGATTTTTAAAATTTTTAATATGTGCATATGAGATATTAGTAATAACACCAACATTAGGCATAATCTTTTTTGTTAAAAAATCGATTTCCCCCTTTTTATCCATTCCAACTTCAAAAATACCGAATATGTCATTTTTTTTAATATTAAATAAAGAAATCGGAACTCCATATTTGTTATTAAATGATTTTTTAGAATAAGATGTTTGACATATTTTATTCATCATTTGCCCCAACATCTCCTTTAAAGAAGTTTTACCTGAGGATCCTGTGATCGCTATTGTTGAAATATCAGATGATACCCTTACTAATTTAGCAGTTTCTGAAAAAGTCTTTAATGAGTTTTTTACATATATTTCATTTTTGAGTTTATTTTTTTTTTTATTTTCATTAATTGAGATAGAGGCTCCATTATTAAAAGCTTGACTGACAAATTTGTTACCATCAAAGTTTTTTCCTTTAATGCCAAAGAAAATATTATTTTTTTTAGTTTTTCTTGAATCAATAGAGGCTTCATTGATATAAACATTTTTTTCTATTTTTTTTTTGGTTATCTCTGAAATAATATTTGATTTCCAATTTCTATTTAGAGATTCATTTTTAATCTTAATAAATTTTTTAATACATTTTTTATCTGAAAAGAACTTTCTAGAAATATATTCTTGATAGACCTCGTGTCCTTTTCCAGCAATAATAACTACTTCATTTGACTTAATGTTCAAAATTGCTGATTTTATTGCACTTTCTCTTGAAGGTATTTCTAATATTTTATTCTTGGAAATATTAGACTTTATTTCTCTTCTTATTTTTTTTGGATCTTCACTTCTAGGATTGTCATCCGTTAAATATATTTTATCGCAATATTTATTAGCAATTTTGCCCATTATTTTTCTTTTGGGCCTGTCTCTCTCTCCTCCACATCCAAACACTAGATTAATTTTTCTTAATTTAAATTGCTCCTTCACATTTATAATGCAAGTTTTTAATGCATCTGGTGTATGGGCATAGTCAAGAATAACAACACCATTATTATAAAGCTTTCCAATTTTTTCTAATCTACCATTGACTGGCTTTATTTTTTGAGTAATTTTTAAAATTTTCTCTAATGGGATTTTACTTTTTATTGCAGCCATAATTGCCATTAATAAATTTTGAATCTGAACTCTTCCAATTAATTTTGTTGTAAAGCTGTATTTCTTTTTGTTAAATCTGAATGTTATTTTCTGCCCATTTTTCAAAAATTGATGATCTAATATTGTAATACTTGATTTGGTATTTCCTATTGTAAATTTTTTAATTTTATTCAATTTAGTAATTCTCTTCAATTTTGATGAAATTTTTAAATTATCATCAAAGATTGCATAAGACTTTTTTTTTAATAATTTTTTAAATAATATTAATTTTGAATTAAAATAATTTTTATATGACTTGTGATAATCTAAATGATCTCTGGATAAATTTGTAAATATACCAATGTCAAATTTTAATTCATCTAATCTATTTTGATTTAATCCATGACTAGAGGCTTCCAAAATAACATTTTCAATTTTTTTTTCTTTTAATTTTTGTAAGATTTTATTTATTTGTATTGTGTCAAATGTAGTATTTGAAAATTTGTTTCTTATATTTATACCATTAACACCTAATGTTCCAATCGAAGCTACTTTAATTTTATTTAAATTCAAAATTTGAAAATAAAAATTTGCTATTGATGATTTGCCATTTGTGCCAGTAATACCTATTAAGTTGTTTGGTTTTTTTTTAAATATTTTAGAGCTAAATTTAGCTAGTAAATTTCTAGGATTTTTATAGTTTAAAAATAATACTTTATTTTTCCAACTATTTATTTTAAATCTATCAGTTATTATAATTTCAGATCCATTTTTAATAGCATCTTTTATAAATAAATTCCCATCTGTATTGTTTCCTTTTAATGCAAAAAAGATGTAGCCCCTTTTAACTTCTTTAGAATTAAAAGCTATCCCTTTAAAACTTAATTCGTGATATTTTTTATGTAAATTTGGAAAGTAGTTTTTGAGTAACATGATTTACGCTCTTAATATTTTGTGGCTAAAATTGGCCCGATCTTTTCTATTATCTGACCGGCTACCCAGACAGTGGTCCAACCAGCTGTATTTCTCCAATTCCCCTTATAAGGATATCTATCATCTCTATAATGATAGACAAATTCTCTATTTGCTTTAGGTTCATCCAACATTACTGCTAATACAAATTTTGGGTCTGATGTTGGAAAAACTGATGCAAAAGTGTTAACTTTCTTTTTAGAATATCCACCCATTGAAGGTTGATCAGCAGTGCCAGTTTTTCCGCCTATTTCGTAACCCTTTACATTAGCAAAACCTGCTGTTCCATCTTTTGTTGATACAATTTTTCTAAGAATAGGATTAATTGTTTCTGATAAGTTTTCATTGAGTATTCTTTGTCTTTGTAATTTTTTCTTCTTTAATAGTGTAGGTGTTATTTCATATCCTCCATTACTTATAATTGAATAGCCTTTTGAAAGTTGTAATAAAGTTGTGGCTATCCCATGGCCAAATGCAACTGTTGCAAGTTTACATTTACCCCATCTACCTAATTGAGTTGTGCCTACTTCCTGTATATCGAATTCTAAATTTGATATAATTCCAATAGTTTGAAGAAACTCATTATAATTTTCAATACCAACTTTTTCAGCTATTCTAACAGAACCAATATTGCCTGATCTAATAAGAATCTCTTCAGCTGTTAAATCAGACGGTATTTTATCATCATATTCAGATATAGAATTTCCTGCACATGTAATTTTTTTTTTAAGGTTTTTAAATTCTGTTTCTGGCTCAACCACACTGTATTGTAACCCTGCAGCCAAAGTAAAAGTTTTAAAAACAGATCCAAATTCATAAACACCTTTTGTTGCTCTATTAATATATTTTACATCATTTATTTTTTCTCTTTTATTAAGATCAAAGTCTGGAAGAGATACCATAGATAAAATGTTACCATCATTAATATCCATCAAAATTGCAGCACTTCCAATATTTTGAAATATATCTTTGGATTTTGATAACTCTTCTTTAATTAAATATTGAAGATCTTTATCAAGGGTTAATTTTAAAGGTTCTTTTGTGGTTGTTAGCTCATAATCAAAAGTTTTTTCGATTCCTGATATACCATTATTATCATTATCGATTTGACCAATTACATGACTAAATAAATTTCCATTTGGGTAAACTCTTGCTATGCTATCCTCTTGAATAAAGGATTTGTCTCCTAAAAGAAGAACTTGCTTAAGTTTTTCAGGACTTATTTTTTTTTTTACATAAAAGAATTTTTTTCCATATATTTCTTCATCAAAACTTTTATCAGGAAAGATCAACTTAAGAGAAATTAACAATTTTTCTTTGTTAATTACTAAATTAGGGTTAATCCCTATATTAACTACTGGAACGCTTTTAGCCAAAATATTTCCTTCATTATCTAAAATACTAGATCTGAAATTATCTTTTTTAACTATTTTTTGAATTTCAGGGATTTTTTTTATACTCAATAATATTACCTTAGATGAAAAAATAATTGATAAAATAAAAAATACAAAAAAAAGAAATGCTATTCTTTCAAAAGATATTTTAAGATATGATTTATTTTCTTTATATGAAAAGCTATCATTAAATTTATCAGAATTTTGAGAGTGATTGTATAATTCACTCATCAGTTTTACCCATTTTATTAATTTTTAAATTATCGCCTAAAAATTCAATTTTGCTTAAATTTTCTATTTTCTTTTGAACAAATTTATCCTCAAAGTAAAATTGTTGATACTCCATTAGTTTTTTTGGTGAAGTTAAAATACTATAATCAAGTAAAGTCAGTTCATAACGATCTTCTAATATTCTAATATTTTCTTTTAATTGAAAAATTTCTTTATCGAGTTTTTTTGTTGTGTTTTTAGTTAATGTTGTTGCAAATATTAAAAAAATTATAGGCACAAAAAAAAATAATTTTTTCATTTAATTATCTCAAATCCTCAATATTTATTAAATTTCTAAATTTTTCTTCAAATTCGCTAAAATCACATTTATCATTAGTTTTAATTCCATACCTTAATTTAGCTGATCTTGAAGGTGGGTTTTTTTTTATCTCACTTGAGCTTGGTAAAATAGGTTTTTTATCTATTAATTTAAAGCATTTTTCTGGGATCTCTGTTTCAGGTAAATATCTTGAGGAATTTCTTTGCTCAGAGTAGTGTTTAAAAAAAAATTTGACAATTCTGTCCTCTATTGAGTGAAAACTAACTACAGCTATAATGCCGCCTACGGGAATTAAATTAAATGAATTAATCAAGCCATTTATTAATTCACTAATTTCTTTATTCACTAAAATTCTTAAAGCCTGAAAAACTTTAGTGGAATTATGTATTTTTGTTTTTTGATATTTTTTAACATTATCTATAATTTGAACTAAGTCCTCTGTTTTTATGGTTTTATCTTTTCTTTTTTCTACTATTTTTTTTGCTATTTTTTTTGAATATTTTTCATCGCCAAATACTTTAAATACTTTAGCAAGGTTATTTTCATCCATATTGGATATAACCTCATTTGCTGAAAAATCATTTATACCCATTCTCATATTTAGCTTTCCTTTATCAGAAAATGATAAACCTTTTCGAGAATTTTTAATTTGGTTAAATGAATATCCTAAATCAAAAATAATTCCTTTTATTTTATGATTTTTTAATTTGATTTGATTTATTTGAGAAAATTTTAGATTATAAAATTTAAATCTTTTATCATACTTTTTTTGGAGTTTTGATGTGCTGCTTAAGACATCTTTGTCCCTATCCAACGCAATAATATTGTTTTGTTTATTTTCAAGAATTTTTTCTGAATATCCCCCTTGACCAAAAGTACAATCGATAAATGTGCCACCATAAAGAGGGGAAATAATGCTAATTAATTCTTTTAGCAGAACTGGAAAATGTTTGTTTTCCAGATTTATGGTGGCATTCATTTATTTTTTTGAAGACCATTAATTTTTTTGTCTTCTCAAAAATGCTGGAATTTCTAAATCATCTTCTTCTTCTCTTGTTGTGCTTGTTTCAGTTGATAATGATGTTTCTTCTTCAGTTTCACTAATTGATCCATCAGAATTAAATAGCTCAGGTGTTTCTTCATCAAAATCAAAATTCTCCAATCCATTTGATGGAGATGAGTTACTTTCATCTGTTTCAAAAGACTGCTCGGAAGCTGTGGATGCTTCATTCTCTACAGTATTTATTTCCTCCGCAATATTTGTCGAACTTACTAATTCTTCTGAATTATCAGTTTCAGATTTTGCTTGACTTTCAGTTTCAGCTTTAATCTCTTCTTCTATTTTAAGAGCATTTGCCCCATTAGTCATGATTGAGCTGTTTTGGTTAGAAAATGTAAAAGCTTGAGAAGAACCTGTGTTAGAAAAATCAGAATATCCAGGATTTCTATTTTGTATTCTATGAACCATATTAATGACTGATTTTGGCTCTGGTTGTTGGCCATCCAGAGAAGTAGCTACTATTGAAACTCTCATTAAACCATCTAGACTCTCATCTGTAATTGCTCCAATTATCAGTTCTGCTTCTGGATCTACTTCAGCTCTAACTTTATTAACAGCTTCATCTACCTCAAAAAGTTTAAGATCCTTTCCTCCAGTGATATTTACTAATAATCCTTTAGCTCCTTTTAATGTGTAGTCGTCTATAAGAGGATTGCTAATAGCCATCTCCGCAGCTTTAACTGCTCTACCTTCGCCTTCGGCCTGACCAGTACCCATCATGGCCTTACCCATCGAACTCATTACTGTTTCAACATCAGCAAAATCTAAATTTATTAATCCAGGTCTTACCATTAGATCAGTAATGCTTTGAACTCCATGCTTTAGTACATCATTAGATAATAAAAACGATTCTTCAAATGTAGTTTGTTCACTTGCAATTTTGAATAAATTTTGATTTGGAACTACAATTATAGTGTCTACATGTTTTCTTAATTCCTCAAGACCTTGATTTGCTTTTCTCATTCTTGAAGGACCTTCATATAAGAAAGGTAGGGTAACAACTCCAATCGTTAATATATTTAATTCTTTAGCAGCACGAGCAATAACATGGGCAGCACCCGTTCCAGTTCCACCACCCATCCCTGCAGTTATGAAAACCATATTAGATCCTTGAAGAACATTAACAATTTCATTTAAGGATTCATCAGCAGCAGCTTCGCCTATATCTAATTTTGCTCCAGCACCTAATCCTTTTGTTAAATTTAATCCCATTTGGATTTTAGTTTGTGCATGGCTTAGTCTTAAATCTTGCGCATCAGTATTTACAGCTATGAACTCGACTCCTTGCAAACCTGATTCTATCATTCCATTAATTGCATTTCCTCCTGCTCCTCCAATCCCAAGAACTAATATTCTAGGTTTTAACTCTTTTATATCTGGTGTTTTAAAATTAATTGTCATTTATCCCCCGTTAGTTATTAAGTTTTTGCTCCCATTTAAGGTTAGCCCTATTAATGTTAGATTTTTTTCTAGCAGTGACCCTAAATTTTTCAAAACTTGTTGGTTCCCATATTTGGAAGGTTTTTCCCTGACCAACAAACAACATACTATTTTTTATTTTTGCATGTCTTAATAATTTTTCTGTAATGAGAATTCTTCCCTCGCTATCAAATTGTAAGTTAATACTTTCTGACAGTATTGAGGTTGCAAAATAATCTTTCTTATCCTCAAATGGACTTAAAGTGTCTATTGCATTAGAAATTTTTTCAATTCGATCTTGAGGCCAAGCCTCAATTGACTGATTATTAAATGATGGAAAACATACGATTCCGTTGTATCCCATATTGGAGAGATAGCTTCTAAAACTAGCAGGCACGGACACCCTTCCTTTTTTGTCTAATTTGTTTTCGTATGTAGATAAAAACATAATCCATAAATTCCATATTTGGGATTTTATGGGATATTATGGGTTTTAAATTTAATCGTCAACACCTAATATTATATTATAGTCGAGTATTCTTGATTTGTTCTAAACTTCTGCAATGCAGCTAAATAGAAATTTTGATTTAATTTAATAAGAGATAAGAATTATAAGGTTGTGATTTTGCCAGATAAAATATAAGCCGGGTTCTGTCATTTAAACTTATCATTTCTCTAGACCTCAAATCACTTTGAGGTTCAAGCAACTAACCCAGATGACTAGCCAAAGACTGCTTTTCGTTATTTCTAACAGTGTCATCTCTACTCAGTCTTGCTCCCAGTGGGGTTTTCCATGCGCTAGCTGTTACCAACTTAGCCGGTGTGCTCTTACCACACCTTTTCACCCTTGCCTTGATAAGGCGGTTTATTTTCTGTGGCACTATCCCTAGGGTCGCCCCCGCCAGCCATTAACTGGCACTGTGTCTTTGTAGAGCCCGGACTTTCCTCTTTAATAAATTAAAGCGATAAGTCTTTTATCTGGCTTGTGCACAATATTAATTTTTTAGTAAAATTCAATTATTTATTATTTAAGATTTTTAAGGGATTTTGCTATTATAAAGCATTCTAAATCTAGTTTTCCATCTACTTTCTCAGGTCTAAATCTCATCTGGAAAACTTTAGTCAATTGTTTTATTTGAAAGGATTTCGAATAGTTAATCCTATAGCCTATTTTGGTTAAATACTTACTAAACTTTTGTAAGTCAAATTTTGGTATTTTTTTCATTAAAAATTTTTTTTTATAATTAATATCATGCCACATGCCAATTTTGTTTTTACTCAAAAGTTTCCAGGGAAATTTTTCTCCTGGATCTACTTTTCTTGAAGGGGCTATATCTGAATGGCCTAGTATATTTTTTTTATTAATTTTATATTTTTTAATTAAGGTTTTTGAAATATTAATTAAAGTTTTAATTTGTTTATCGTTAAACTTTCTATATCCATGTTTATGACCGGGATTTGAGATTTCAATACCTATTGAGTTGTGATTTAGAGATTTGTCATTTCGCCAATTTGACTTACCAGCATGCCAAGCTGTATATAAATCTGGAACCATTTGTATTAATTTACCTGATGAAGTTATATAATAATGACAACTTACATTAGAATTAAAACTTGTTAATTTTTTAATTGCTAATTTATCATTTTTCATTCCAGTATAATGAAAGATTAAATACTTTATTTTATTTTTATGTCTTTTTTTTAAATCAAAATTTGGAGAGTAATTAATGGTCATTTTTTCAACATTTTTTTGCATTATTTCAAACATTTAAATCTTTTAATTAATATAAGATATAATATAAACGTCATTGATGAAAAAATTTTTAAAAGTATTCATAATCTCAATAATTTTTCAAGTTATAACACTAAATGTTTTTGCTGGATCTGATGGTACATTAGAAATAAATAATAAAACTAAAGACCAAAATGTTGAGGTTAAGGATTGTTTTGAAACTGTAAACAGAGCTATTTTTAGCTTCAACCAAGGTCTAGACAAAGTTTTTTTTAAACCTATTGCAAAAGGTTATCGATACTTACCAAAACCAATAAGATCAGGAACGGGCAATGCTTTAAATAATTTATCAAATCTTGTGACCATTCCTAACAATATATTGCAAGGTCAATTTAAAGAAGCTGGTGTAAATAGTTTAAGATTTTCAATTAATACCACGCTTGGTATTGCCGGAATTTTTGATGTCGCTTCATATTATGGGTTAAATAAGCTTGACAAAGAAGACTATGGCCAAACTTTAGGGTCTTGGGGTGTAAAAGAAGGATGTTATTTTGTATTGCCAGTTTTAGGTCCTACAACTGTAAGGGACTCGCTAGGTTCAATTGTTAATTTAGCCGGTGGAGATCCATGGTACAATGTTACAATAGGAGCTGATACAAAATTTTTTGAAAATTCAGATTACTATTATTCAAGATTAACCTCTGGTGTTAATTTTAGAGCAAAAAATTTGGAGGCATTTGATAACCTTGAAAAAAATTCATTAGATCTTTATGCATCTGTAAGGAGTTTATATTTACAAGATAGACAAAGAAAAATTCAAAATTCGGATGAAATAACAGAAACAATGAATGATGATGATTGGGAAGAAATAGATATCCAATAATTATTAATGTTTCAAATCAAAAAAATTCTAATTATTTTTTTAATTACTTCTTTGACTACTCCTTTAGCATCTAAGGAACCAACTATATTAATAACAGAAATAGTCAATGAAGCATCTATGATTTTATCTAGTAACGATCCAGTCGAGTCTAAAATAATTAAATTAAACAATATTGCTGAAACCAACGTAGATATTGAAGGTATTGGAATGTACACGTTGGGAAAATACCGTAAAAATTTAAATGAAAATCAGAAAATTAAATATAAGAAACTTTTTAATAGTTATTTTTTGAAAAGCTTTTCAAGTAGATTAGTTGATTATTCAAATCCAAAAATTAGCATAGTTTCTGAAAAAAAAATAAATGAAAAATATACGATTGTAAATACTGTTTTAGAAGCGACTGCAAAAAATCCTGAAATAAAAATTGACTGGAGAATTTACACAAAAAATCCAGAGAGACCTTTAATAAGAGATCTTATAGTTGAGGGTTTGAGTTTAGCAAGAACTCAAAAAGAAGAATTTAAATCAATACTACAAAATAATAATGAAGATATTGATTATTTATTTAAATCTCTTGAGGAATTTATTATCAAGTAGTGGTGGGCCCGCCAGGACTCGAACCTGGGACCAATACATTATGAGTGTACTGCTCTAACCAACTGAGCTACAGGCCCTAAATTGAAGGTTTTTTACAATAACTATTGTGCTCTAGCAAGAAATAAAACTGAATTTAAAAATTTTAGTTTTTTAACTAATTAAGTATAGTTATTTATGGAAAAATCAAAGGGCAATTTCTTAGCAAAAGAAATAAATAAAATTTTGAATTTTTATAAGTTAGGTGACTTTCACTCAATTGTGAGTATATCAAAAAAACTTTTAAAAAAATATCCAGAATTTAGTCCACTTTATAATTTTTTAGGCATAAGTTACAGACAACTTGGAGACATAAAACTTGCTGAGAAAATACTTTTGGAAGGTTATTCAAAAGATCCAAAAAATCCTGGAATATTGACGAATTTAGGATCGATTTACAGAATAAAAAAAAATAAAAGAGACTCATTAAGATACTTTGAAGAGTCTTTTAGAATAAATCCTAATGATATTGCGCTTTTAGTCAATTATGCAAATGCATTAGGTGATTTTAATAAAGTTCAAGATTCAATTAGTCTTTTAGAAAAGGCTAGGCTTATTGACAAAAATAATCAAACCGTACTGATCAATCTTGCGAGTTTCTATCAAAACTTAGGAAGATTTGAAGACGCAAGAAATTTATTAATAGAAATTATTCAAAAATTTCCAGGTTTAACAGTTCCTCACAAATTGCTTTCCGATATTACTAGATATAAAGTTAACGATAAACATCATTTACAAATGCTTAATCATGCCGAATACATGGATAAAGACAATCAAAAATATACCGATGAATTAAAATATCCTTTATATTTTGGACTTGCAAAATCATTTGAAGATCAAAAAGATTATAAAAATTCATTCAAATGGTTAAAAAAAGGAAATGATATAAAAAAATTGCTAATTACACAAAATGCTAAAAGATTAAATCAAAAAAATCCAATTGAAAAAGAAATATATTTTTTAAATACTGTAAAAGAAATTTTTCAAAATATTGATATTACAAAGTACGATAATGAAAACAAAAGTGGAAAAAATTTAATATTTATTCTTGGATTACCTAGATCTGGAACAACATTAACTCATCAAATTATTGCATCTCATTCTAAAACTTTTGGCGGTGGAGAACTTAATTTGCTTACCCGCGCAGTATATGATAATATAGATAATCCAATATTCTTGGATATTTTCAAAAAATATAATTTTCAAAAATTAAAAAATTTAGTTGAAAATTATAACAACAATTGCAGAGATTTAAGTAATGAAGGGAAAATTATAGTTGATAAATCTCCAATGAATTTTAGAATGCTTGGATTTATTAGAATGCTGTTCCCACAGTCTAAAATTATTCATTGTACTCGTGAAGCTAAGGATAACTGTTTATCCATTTATAAAAATGTTTTTTATGAATCAAATATTCCATGGAGTTATGATATAAGTGATTTAACAACATATTACGGGGAATACAAAAAAATAATGAACTTTTGGAATACAAAAATGCCGGGTTTTATTTTTAATTCGAGCTATGAGTTATTGGTAAAAAATCAGGAGACTCAGTCTAAAAAAATGTTAAATTTTTGTAACTTAAATTGGGAAAAAGAAACATTAAAATATTACCAAAAAAATATTCCAATACAAACCTTAAGTATAGAACAAGCAAGAAATCCCGTTTACAAAACATCTTTAAAAACTTATGAAAATTATTCTGAGTTTTTAAATTTCAATGAAATAGATAAGATAGAGAAAAAATATACTTAAATTTCAAATTGGTGGGCCGTGTTGGTTACGCTCCAACTACCCCTGCAATGTCAATGCAGTACTCTACTATTGAGCTAACGGCCCTTTAACTTTCTAGAAAACTTTTTAGTTGCTTTGATCTACTAGGGTGTTTTAACTTTCTAAGCGCCTTCGCCTCTATTTGACGAATTCTTTCCCTAGTTACAGAGAACTGCAACCCAACCTCTTCAAGGGTATGGTCTGTATTCATGCCAACCCCAAAACGCATTCTTAAAACTCTTTCTTCTCTTGGAGTTAAGGTTGATAAAATTTTTGTTGTTGCTTCACTTAAATTTGATTTAATAGCTTGTTCAAGAGGAGCAAGAGCTTTAGTATCTTCAATAAAATCTCCCAAACTACTATCTTCTTCATCTCCAACAGGTTTTTCAAGCGAAACTGGCTCTTTAGAAATCTTAAGTACTTTTCTTACTTTATCTAATGGCATTCTTAATTTCTTTGCTAATTCTTCTGGAGTCGCTTCTCTACCAAACTCACTTAAAATCAGTCTTTGAGTTCTAACTATCTTGTTAATTGTTTCAATCATGTGAACTGGTATTCTTATTGTTCTAGCTTGATCTGCAATAGATCTAGTTATTGCCTGCCTTATCCACCAAGTAGCATAAGTAGAAAATTTGTAACCCCTTCTGTATTCAAATTTATCAACTGCCTTCATCAATCCAATGTTTCCCTCTTGAATTAAATCTAAAAATTGAAGACCTCTATTTGTATATTTTTTTGCTATTGAAATTACTAGTCTAAGATTAGCTTCAACCATTTCTTTTTTTGCGATACGAGATTCTTTTTCACCTTTCTGTACTCTGCTAACTAGTTGTTTGAATTCTGTTACTGAGAGACCTAGTCTGTTACTTATTTCAATTAATCTATCTTTAATATTTTTAAATTCAACTTTATATTTTTGAAAGAATTTCTTCCAAGTTTCATTAGTATCTAAGAAATTTTTTAAATTAGGATTTATTTCATTACCTACATAAAATTTTATAAATTCTTCTCTCGGAATTTTGTCATTTAAAGCAAGTCTTAACAGGTTACCTTCAAGGGAAATTATTTTACGATTTTCAACATAGTGTTTTTGTACCAATTCTTCCAAAACTGAGGGTGATAATTGAAGTGTTTTTATATTTTCCAATATATCGTCTACAATTTTTTTATAATTTTTTTCTTTAGAGGGTGAAAATTGTCTTGATTTTAAAACACAGTCTAGCTTTTCATTCTGATATTTTGTTAATTTATTATAGTCTTTAGTTAAATTATAAATTGTTTTTAAAACTTTTGGTTTAATTTCAGTCTCCATCGCTGCAAGTGTTGGATTAAATTCGTCATCTTCAACGTTATTTCCATCATCTTCACTTTGATTATTATTATCTTCAGACTTTTTTTGTTTAGCACTTTGACCAGTATCTTCGTCTTCCATATAGTTAGTATCTATATCTATAATTTCTCTCACTAAGATCTCATCGTTTTGAAGTTGTTTATTCCATTCAAAAAATTGTTGAGCAGTTATTGGACTTTGGGATAATGCATTTAACATTACATCTTTACCCGCCTCTATTCGTTTTGCGATTGCAATTTCACCCTCTCTTGAAAGCAATTCAACTCCCCCCATCTCTCTTAAATACATTCTAATGGGATCATCACTTTTTTCGATAGATTTACCCTCATCTTTTAATCCATTTTCTTTTTTTCGAAGTACTTTAAAGTCAGCTTTTTTTTCAACTAAAATTACTTTTTCATCTAGGATATGTATGAAAGCTTGCTCGAGATTTTGATTCGATAAGTTTCTTTTTCCTAAGGATTTATTTAATTCTTCATAGGTTATAAAACCTCTATGGACACCTCTGCCCATTAACCTTGCAAATGATTTTGTAATTATACGTTCCACAATAAAAAAGTTCAGCATGTATATAATGCTAAAATTAAAAAAATCTACGGGATTCTGATTGTTATTTAATTGATTTTTTGCAGTTTTTTAAGCTCTTTTAACTCATTAAATGTTGCTTCACTCAGATCCTTTGAAAATCTTGATTCTAAATCTACAATTCTTAATTCAAGCTCATAATTTTTTAGGTCTCTTATTAGTTCAGATAAGATTTCAAGAATTTTTTGGTCATCTTTTAAGTTTTTAACTAATATATGCTTGATAGATGCATATTTATACACCCTATCAATCAAATTCATATCAACATTTAAATTTTCAAAATCATAGTTTTCAAAATTGTTAGTTTGATTTATTATTTCTTCAAATAATAATTTATTTTCACTCGTAAATAGTTTTACATTTTCAATGAGATTAATGTTATCTCTTATAAGATCAGGTCTTTTTAATAACAAATATAAAAAAGAAAATTCCTTAATATCAATTGCTTTTAAAGACTTTGTTTCATTATAATAGTTTTGGGTTGATTTAAGTGACTTTGTTGGCTTCGAGTAATTATTTTTAAATTTAAGATTTGTATTAGGAGTTAATTCAGAAATTTTTCCTAGAAAATACTCTAATACATACTTTTTAATAAATTCATCTTTAATAGTTGATGAAATTAATCTTAATTTTTTTTCAAAAATAGCTCGCGATGAAGGGTTGTCATCTAAATCTTTAGAATAGTGATTAAATAGAAATTTGTGAATTGGAACTGAATTATTTTTTGAAAAAACTTCAAAAAAATCTTTTCCCTTTTCATTTACAAAACTATCTGGATCATGCTTGTCGGGTAGAAATAAAAAAGAAATTTCTTTTTCAGGTTTTAACTCGACAATAGAGTTTTCTGCTGCTCTTAAAGCTGCTTTATATCCGCTATCATCTCCGTCAAAGCAAACAATAATATGCTGAAAAAATTGATTAAGAGTTAATATTTGTCTTGTAGTTAAAGAAGTACCTAGATTTGCAACTACATTATCTACTTTATTCTTACTAAGACCCACAACATCCATATATCCTTCAACAAGATAAATATTGTTAATATTGTTTGAAAGTTTCCTAGTATAATCTAAATTATAAAGATTAGATCCCTTTTTAAAAAATGGAGTTTCTGGTGAGTTAATATATTTAGCAAGATATTTATTATCTTTTAAAATCCTACCGCCGAGAGCTATTGGATCACCTGAAATATTATTAATAGGAAAAATGACTCTATCTCTAAACCTATCTATATATTTTTTTTTATTTTCATCAAAATAAAATAACCCTGTATCTTTGATCTCACTTTCAGAAAATTCTTTAAATATATCCTCTTTAAAATTTTCTTCATCTGAGACATATCCAATTTTAAATTTCTTTACTTCATCAATTGTTAAACCTCTATTTTTTAAATAATCTTTAGCATTTTTTGCTACTGGATTTTTAAAAAGATCTTTATGATAAAATTCAACGTATTTTGCATATATCAATTTATACTTTGTCCACTTTTCTTCTCTGATCTGATCCTCCTTTGAAAATGTATAAGGTCTCATTCCTGCTAAATTTGCTAGATACTTAACTGACTCACCAAATTTAAAGTTTTGAGTTTTCATTACAAAGTCAAATATATTTCCGTGTTCAGCAGTACTAAAACAGTGATAAAATTCTTTTTCGTCATTTACTGTAAAAGAAGGTGTTTTTTCTGTTTTAAACGGCGAAAGACCAACATATTCTTTTCCTCTTTTTTTTAAACTAACAGTTTTGGAAACTACAGTTGAAATTTTTAATCGAGTTTTAATTTCTTGTAAGTACTCTTTGGGGTATTTCATTTTTGATTTAATAATTGTTTTATAATGGCTCCTGCTTTGGAAAAATCAATACTGTCCGCATTATTTTTCTTTAGCTCACCCATTACTTTTCCCATGTCTTTTATTGAGTTTGCACCTGTGGATTTAATTACTTCTTCACAAATTTTCTTAGTATCCTCTTCACTAATTTGTTTAGGTAAATATTGACTAATTACTCCCACTTCTTGTTCTTCTATATCCTGAAGATCCTTACGATTATTTTTTTTATACAATTCAATTGATTCGCTTCGTTGTTTAATCATTTTTTTTAGTAACTTCTTAATATCTTCATCATCCGTTTCTTTTTTTTCCGTCCCAGATCTATTGTTAATATCCAAATCCTTGATGCCAGATAATATTAACCTGTAAGTTGATATTTTATTTTTATCTTTAGCTTTTAAAGCTGTTTTGTAGTCTGACTCTATACTTTCTCTCAATGACATATTTAATTTTAGCGTATTAAGAATATTCTTCAAAAAGAAAAATATTTTTTTTACAAAATATACATTAGATGTGTTGCGCAAAAAAAGGTTTTATTGTATAGACCTTTAACTCATGAGTTGTAATTGAACAAAAAACAAAAAAATAAAATTGCAATTAAACATCAATTTCCAACAGGTATTTTAGTTTTAGATAACAAGATAGTTTTCAAGGGTATTGGTCTTGGATATCAAGGTACAGCAACTGGAGAGGTTTGTTTTAACACTTCTTTAACTGGATACCAAGAGATTATATCGGATCCTTCGTATGCTGGTCAAATTATTAATTTTACATTTCCTCATATTGGAAATGTTGGAACTAACAATGAAGATTTAGAGTCTGATAAAATTTGGACAAGAGGTGCAATATTTAATTCGGAGATTACTTCTCCCTCAAATTATAGAGCTTTAAAAACCTTAGATGAATGGCTTAAAAAAAACAAAATAGTTGGACTGACTGGATTAGATACAAGAGGCTTAACAAATTTTATTCGTGATAAAGGTGCTCCAAAAGGAACGATATCAAATAATAAAAAAGGTAAATTTAATATAAAAAAATTAATTAATAATTCAATTAAATGGCCTGGACTAGATGGTCTTGATCTTGCAAAAGCAGTTTCAACAAAAAAAACTTATTCATGGAAAGGTTTTAAAACTTGGAGAAAAAAGACTGGGTATAAAAAAAATAACAAAAAAATATTTAGGATAGTTGCAATTGATTATGGAATAAAAAAAAATATTTTAAGATATTTTTCTGATTATAATTGTGATGTAAAAGTGGTTTCTTGCAAGACAACCGCTGAGGAAATTTCAAAATTAAAACCAGATGGAATTTTTTTGTCGAATGGGCCAGGTGATCCAGCAGCAACTGGTAAATATGCAATTAAAATAATACAAAAATTAATTAAAAAGAATTATCCAATATTTGGTATCTGCTTAGGCCATCAAATTTTAGCTTTGGCATTAAATGCTAAAACAAAAAAAATGAAATTAGGTCATAGAGGTGCCAATCATCCAGTCAAAAATTTAATAAATAATTCAGTTGAGATCACAAGCCAGAATCATGGTTTTGAAGTAATAGAAAAAAGCCTACCAAAAAACGTACAAATAACGCACAAATCACTTTTTGATAAAAGTATTGAGGGAATAAGATTAAAAAAGAGACCAGTTTTTTCAGTTCAATACCATCCTGAAGCAAATCCAGGACCACAGGATAGTCAATATTTATTCAAAAATTTTATTCAAGATGTAAAAAAATATGCCAAAAAGAAAAGACATTAAAAAAATATTAGTCATTGGTGCAGGCCCAATAATAATTGGACAAGCATGCGAATTTGATTATTCAGGTACTCAAGCTTGTAAGGCACTTAAAGATGAAGGTTTTGAGGTAGTATTAATAAATTCAAATCCTGCAACTATTATGACAGATCCAGGGGTTGCTGATAAAACTTACATTGAGCCTATTACAATTCCAGTTCTTGAAGAAGTGATTAAAAAAGAAAAGCCTAATGCAATTCTTCCTACTATGGGTGGCCAGACAGCTTTAAATTTAGCAATAAGTGCAGAAAAAGCTGGTCTACTTAAAAAATATAAAATTGAACTAATTGGAGCTAAATCAAAAGCAATTGAAAATGCTGAGGACCGGAAAAAATTCAGAAAAAATATGTCTAACATTGGTTTAGATTTACCGAAGTCAAGGATAATAAATAATTTTAAAGATGCATCAAAATGTTTAAGAGAAATTGGTTTGCCCGCAATTATAAGACCTTCATTCACATTGGGTGGATTAGGTGGAGGAATTGCAAAAAGTAAAAAAGAATTCTTTAAACTTGTTAGAAATGGAATGAATGAGTCACCTCAAAATCAAGTTTTAATTGAGGAGTCTTTAGAGGGATGGAAAGAATTTGAGATGGAAGTTGTTAGAGACAGAAATGACAACTGCATAATTATTTGTTCTATAGAAAATGTAGATCCAATGGGAATACATACTGGTGACTCAATTACAGTAGCACCAGCATTAACACTCACAGATAAAGAGTATCAAGTAATGAGAAATGCATCGATAGCTTGTCTTCGAAAAATAGGTGTAGAGACTGGAGGATCGAATGTTCAATTTGCAATTAACCCTAAAAATGGAAGAATGGTAATAATTGAGATGAACCCAAGAGTGTCAAGATCCTCGGCATTAGCATCTAAAGCTACTGGTTTTCCAATTGCAAAAGTAGCTGCTAAACTTGCAGTTGGTTATACTCTTGATGAATTAAAAAATGAAATAACAAAGGTAACTCCAGCTTCATTTGAACCAACAATTGATTATGTGGTAACGAAAATACCTAGATTTACATTTGAAAAATTTTCTGACACTAGAGCTGTGCTTGGGACTTCTATGAGATCTGTGGGTGAAGCAATGGCAATTGGTAGAAACTTTAAAGAATCTTTACAAAAAGCTCTAGTTTCTTTAGAAACTGGATTTTCTGGATTAGACAATATTTTCAACTACTCTAAAAAAAAAATTTTAAAAAATTTAAGAGTTAGTATTCCAAATAGACTAGTATTAATTGCTGAAGCTTTTAGGAATAATATTCCCCTAAAGACAATATATAAATTGTCTAAGGTTGATCCATGGTTCTTAAATCAAATTAAGGATCTAATTGATGAAGAAAAAAATATAATTAAAAAAGGAATTCCTAAAACTTATAATGAATTTAATAGAATAAAATCTATTGGATTTTCCGACAAAAAATTATCAAAATTAACTGGAATTAAAGAGAAAATTGTAAGATCAAAAAGAGTTGCCCTTAAAGTTTTACCTGTTTTCAAAAAAGTAGATACTTGTGCAGCTGAATTTAAATCCTTTACTCCATATATGTATTCAACATATCAGAGAAATTTTTCTATAAATACTGAGTGTGAAGCTAATCCTACTAATAAGAAAAAAATAATTATACTTGGAGGAGGTCCAAATAGAATTGGTCAAGGAATAGAGTTTGATTATTGCTGTTGTCAGGCAAGTTTTTCATTAAAAGATGCTGGATTTGAAACAATTATGGTTAATTGTAACCCTGAAACTGTTTCAACAGATTATGACACTAGTGATAGGCTATACTTTGAGCCTCTTATAGAGGAATACGTTCAAAATATTATTCTAAAAGAAAAATCTAAAGGAAATCTTATTGGAGTTATCGTTCAATTTGGAGGTCAAACTCCAATTAAGTTGGCAAAATTTTTACATGAAAATAATTTACCAATACTTGGTACTCAATACAATTCAATTGATTTAGCAGAGGACAGAGATAGATTTAGAGATCTTTTAATCAAATTAAATCTAAAACAAGCAGAAAGTGGAATTGCTAACAAATTTGATCAAGCAATTAAAATAAGTGAAAAAATTGGACTACCTGTTGTTGTTAGACCTTCATATGTTTTAGGTGGAAGAGCAATGGAAATTGTTCATGATAAAAGCCAACTTAAAAAGTTTATTAATGAAGCTTTTAAAGCTTCAGAACAAAATCCTATTTTAATTGATAAATTTATAGATCAAGCAATGGAAGTTGATGTGGATGCTATTTCTGATGGTAAAGATGTTTATGTTGCGGGTATCATGCAACACATTGAAGAGGCGGGAGTACATTCTGGAGACTCTGCTTGTTGTCTGCCCCCAGTTTCTATCAAAGATAATCTTTTAAAAGAAATTAAAATCCAAACTAGAAAATTAGCATTAGCACTAAAGGTAAAGGGGCTTTTAAATATTCAATTTGCAATAAAAAAAGATGAAATATTTGTAATAGAGGTAAATCCCAGAGCAAGTAGGACAGTGCCATTTGTGTCAAAGGCTAATGGGGTTCCGCTTGCTAAAATTGCATCCAGAATAATGGCAGGAGAAAAACTTTCAAAGTACAAATTAAAATATAAAACTAATAAAAAATATGCAGTAAAAGAAGCAGTATTTCCATTCAATAAATTTCCAGATAGTGATCTATTGCTTGGACCAGAAATGAAATCTACTGGAGAAGTAATGGGCTTTGATGATGACTTTGGTATGGCAATAGCCAAAAGTCAAATAGCTGCAGCAAATTCATTACCAACAAAAGGTTTAGCATTTTTATCAGTCAAAGACTCTCATAAACAAGAAATTGTTGGAGTTGCACAGAGATTATTAAAACTTGGATTTACACTATGCGCAACTAAGGGAACTGCAAATATTTTAATTAAGAATGGTATGAGATGCAGAAAAATTAACAAAGTAAGTAGCGGTAAACCTCATATTGTAGATATCCTAAATTCAAAAAAAATATCATTGGTAATTAATACTGGTGGAGGAAATAGTGAAAATAGAATTAGTGATGCAAGAGCACTAAGAAGAGGAACTTTAGCTAATAAAATTCCTTATTGCACTAACATGTCTACAGCATATTCATTTTTGGAAGCAATAAATGCATTAAAAACAAAAAAACTTAAAGTAAAAGCTCTCCAAGAAAATTAATCAACTTTCCAATCTGTTTTAAATGTTACATAATTTACTTGGAGGCATCTTCTCTCTTTAATTATTTCTTTCTTTTCCATACCGTGCCAAGTATTGGGTCCACTGGAAAAAAAATATCCATAATTATCTTTATAAGGTAATGTTTTAATTAACTTCAAATCACTATCATAAAAATCTGTTCCAAGCTCTTCACTTTCATCATGTTTATTCACAAACAATAAGCATGACATTAGTTTTTCTTTAATATCACAGTGTGGTTTTAGCCAAAAACCCTCTCGATCACATATTACCTCAACTCTCACAAAAGAATTTGATAAATCTTTATTTATCAATTTAGAGATTTTGTGATGGGTTTCTTTGCTCTGAAGTTCTTTAATAAGACCAGTTAATCCTGGAAATTCTTTAGTATTTTCATGTGTTATAAAACATCTAAATTTTAAAGCTTTTCCACCATTTGAAATTCCTTCTCTAAATTTTCCTTCTCCACCATCGATGGCTCTGGTGCCATCATAATTAAGATTATGTTTTGCTGGGTCAGATATATCTGCACTTATTATCTCATTTATTTGATCATCGGTAAGGGGTTTATTTAATTCCCAATGTTCAAATGGATTATCAAATTTTTTTGAGTCGTTAAGTATTGAATTTAAAAGTGACATTAATTATTTATTTTTTCTTTTATAATTTTTGCAACTCTATTAGTTTCATCAAGATTTTGGTAGCTCCAATTTTCTATATCTTCTCCAAGATTTCTTGTGATATTTAATTCTCTAAATAAATTTCTAAATTTCTGAAACCTAATATCATTTTTTTTAGGTAAAATATTTGCAATATAAATAGGCTTTCCTGTTAAAGCAGCCTCAGAAATCATTGAACTAGAATCACAAGTAACTGTAATTTTTTCTGAAATAGCTAAAGCAGATAAGTAAGCCTTTTTATCAACGTCCATGATGACTGTATGATTTTCACCAAAAAATTCTTTTGCATAATGAATAGTATTTAATGGGGTTCTCATTGACGGGATTATAACAAGTTGAAAATCATGTTTCTTTAAAAGCTTGTAGAAAATTGAGAAAATATGTTTCATATTTTTTGTTGAATAATCGTAGTATTTTGTGGGTCCGCCTATAATTAAGCACCAAATTTTTCTGTCATCTTTTTTTATAAATGAGTTTAGATAATTCTTATTCTCCTCTATGTCAGCTTTTGTAAGATAATGAATTGCTCCTTTAGTATTTATTACATTTTGACCATTAATTCCGTCATGTTCAGGCGCTACTATAAAATCAAAATAATCAAAGTTAATTTTGGGATCTTGTATATGAATATTAAAAACTTTTTTATTTGAAATACTTTTTAAATGGATTGATGGAATTATACTTTTTCTTCCACAAGAAATTATTATATCAAAATCTAAATAATTTATTTTTTTGTAAACATTTTGAGAAATTGGAGTAAATTTTGGCGGAATCAAACTCCATAAACTTTTTAGTTCAACCATGTGGTGAGTAAAATCAATATCAAGAGCTTTAGCTAAGCCCTCTACTTGGCTAAGCATGCCATGCATGCCCTCAGTCAATAATATACCTTTTAATTTGCTCATTATTTACTATATAGACCTGTATGAGTGAAAAACCAACTAAACATACAAAAGTGTTAATAATTGGATCAGGGCCAGCGGGTTATACTGCTGCAGTTTATGCTGCGAGAGCTATGCTTAAACCAATGTTAGTTGCTGGTATGCAACCGGGTGGCCAATTAACTATTACAACTGATGTTGAAAACTATCCGGGCTTTGCTGATGTAATACAAGGACCATGGTTAATGGAACAAATGAGGGAACAGGCAAAGGCAGTTGGAACCGATTTAGTTGAGGATCATATCCAATCAGTGAATTTAAAATCTAAACCGTTTGAGGCAATTGGTGATGGAGGACAAAAGTATACTGCTGACTCAGTTATAATTTCAACTGGTGCTCAAGCAAGATGGTTAAACATTGAGTCTGAAGAAAAATTTAAAGGATTTGGGGTTTCGGCATGTGCAACATGTGATGGTTTCTTTTTTAAAGATAAAACAGTTGCAGTAGTTGGTGGGGGAAATGCTGCAGTAGAAGAAGCTATGTTTCTTACAAAATTTGCATCAAAGGTACAATTAATTCATAGACGAGATGAACTTAGAGCTGAAAAACTATTGCAAAAAAAATTAATGGAAAATAAAAAAATTGAGATTATTTGGGACTCTGTTGTTGAAGAAGTAATAGGTGATGATGAGCCAAAAAATGTAAAAGGATTAAAAATTAAAAATGTTAAAACTAATGAAATGTCAGAGCTAAAAATTGATGGTTTATTTATAGCTATTGGTCATGACCCTGCTACTTCACTATTTAAAGATCAATTAGAAATGGACAATACAGGTTATCTGATTACAAAAAGTGATTCTACTGAAACAAATGTTCCAGGTGTTTATGCTGCTGGTGATGTCAAAGACAAAATTTTTAGACAAGCAGTTACAGCAGCAGGAATGGGCTGTATGGCAGCTCTAGAAGCAGAAAAATATTTAGCTTCAAATTAATTTAAGATCATTTATAAGTTATTCATGGAAAATATAGTAAAACAAATCCAATTAATAGCTTTGGTAATTATACTTGCTGCTACAATTATAGCATTTGGTATTGAGATATATCAAATGATAGTTGTTCAAAAAGTTACTTTGGCTGATTTGCTTTTACTTTTTCTTTACCTAGAAGTTTTAGCAATGGTAAGAGTATTTTGGGAAAGTCAGTCAATTCAAATAACTCTCCCATTATTTATTGCTATTACTGCTCTATCTAGATTTATAATTTTACAAGGAAAATCAATTAATCCAGAAGTATTATTATATGAAGCAGGTGCCATTGTTTTAATCGCTATAGCAATACTTGTTTTAAGATTTAGAAACTCTCCAGTATTTGGTTTAGAGAAAAAGAAAAAAACTAAATAATTTTCAAATAAATGCCAGATAAAGTTTTATTAACTGGAATAAGTGGTTTTGTAGCAAAACATGTAGCAATTGAATTGTTAAATTCAGGCTTTGAAGTTTTAGGAACAGTGAGGAATAAAAATTCAATTGAACAAACTAAAAAAACATTAGAAGAGAATAATGTTTCAACAGAGAAATTATCGTTTGTAGAGTTAGATTTACTAAAAGATGAAGGTTGGAATGAGGCTGCAAAGGGTTGCAAATATATTATTCATGTTGCGTCTCCTTTTCCATTTAAAGTATCGAATGATAGAGAGTCACTTACACCAGCTGCAAAAGATGGGACTTTGAGAGTTTTAAACGCAGGGATAAATGCAGGAGTTGAACACTTTGTAAAGACATCATCCATTGTATGTATGTTTAGAAAACCCAATAGAACAAATCCTTACACTTTTGGTGAAGATGATTGGACTGATGTAGAATGGAACAAAACTACTGATTATTTTGTATCTAAAACAAGAGCTGAAAAGGCTGCATGGGATCTTATGGAAAGTAAAGGTTTAAAAAATAATCTTACCTGTATCAATCCTGGCTTTGTTTTAGGAGATTTTTTAAATGAAAAAAGCTGTACATCCATGGAATATATAAAACAATTACTTCAAGGAAAATTTCCAGCTGCACCAAAGTTTTCAGTAATGATATCCCATGTAAAAGATATTGCTAGAGCACATGTTTTATCTTTAGCAAATAAAAGAGCTGGTGGTAGAAGATTAATTGTTGGATCTGAAGTAAGAAGTATTCTTGAGTTATCAAAAATAATGGCTGAAAATCTTCCAAGCCATGCAAAAAAACTTCCCAAAAAAGAATTACCGAATTTTATGGTTAAACTTCTTAGTTACATAGACACAAGTGCAAAAAATTTGGTTCCAGATTTAGGGCTTATAATGCAAACAGATCAAACATACGCAGAGGAAATTCTTCAGATGAAATTTTTACCATCAGAAACTGCTGTTATTGATGCTGCAAAGTCAGTAGTAAGACTAAAATTAGCCTAAACTCTCACAAAAAAGCTTGATCCTTGCCATTGCAACTTTTAATTTTTGCATTGAAGTTGCATAAGATATTCTAAAATAACCGTCTAGACCAAATGCAGAGCCTTGTACCACAGCTACATTTTGTTTTTCAAGGAGCTTTTGAACAAAATCTGTATCATCTTTGATTTTTGTTTTTTTTCCAATCAATCCTTTGCAACTAGGAAAAACATAAAAAGCACCTTTTGGTAATAAACAAGTTATTCCTGGGATACTGTTCAAATAATTAACAACAAAGTTTCTTCTGTTGCTAAAAGATTTTGCTCTTTTTTTTATAAAACTTTGTGATCCATTTAAAGCTTCTACGGCTGCTGCTTGACTTATTGATGATGGATTTGATGTTGATTGAGATTGAATCTTTCTTATTGCCGCAATTATATTTTTTGGTCCAGCTGCATAACCAATTCTCCACCCCGTCATAGCATAAGCTTTACTTACACCATTCATAGTTAATGTTCTATCTTTAAGTTTTTTGATTTGTGCAATTGTAAAAAATTTAAAATTATCAAATTTTACATGTTCATAAATATCATCGCTCAAAATAAAAATATTTTTATTTTTAATTAATACCTTTCCTAAGCTAATAATTTCTTTTTTTGTATAAGCTGCGCCTGTAGGATTAGATGGAGAATTTAAGATTATCCATTTTGTTTTTTTTGTGATTGATTTTTTTAGTTTGGCAGGTGTTAATTTAAAACCATCTTCCTCTCCACATTTAATGAATTTCGGTTTACCACCAGCAAGCAAAACCATATCTGGATAAGATACCCAAAATGGAGCTGGTATAAGAACTTCATCTCCTTTATTTAAAGTAGCTACAAAAGCATTGTATAAAACTTGTTTACCTCCTGTACCTACAGTTATCTGTTCTGAAGTATAATTAAGTTTATTTTCTCTTTTAAACTTTTTAATAACTGCATTTTTAATTGCAGGTGTTCCGTCGACTGGGGTGTATTTGGTTTCACCTTTTCTTATAGCTTTAACGGCAGCTTTTTTAATATTATCTGGTGTGTCGAAATCAGGTTCACCCGCACCTAAAGCTATTACATCCTTACCAGCAGCTTTTAATTCTCTCGCTTTTTGGGTTACAGCTATTGTTGGTGAAGGTTTAATTCTTTTTAAACTGTTTGATATTATGCTCATTGAAAATTGTTTATATTCTATTACTTTATTTAATATATGGAAAATACATATCAAGATTTAATTACAGATATTCAAAGCAAAAATCCAAAAATAAGTGGAAAACTTGAAGGTGGTAGAAAATTTAAAATTAAATCTGATTTTAAACCAGCAGGAGATCAGCCAGAAGCAATTAAAAATTTGGTTAATGGTGCGAAAAAAAACCAATTTAATCAAGTTTTATTGGGAGTAACTGGGTCAGGTAAAACCTTTACAATGGCTAAAGTAATTGAAGAAACTAACAGACCAGCTTTAATACTTGCACCAAATAAAACACTTGCTGCTCAGCTATATGGTGAGATGAAAGGTTTTTTTCCAGACAATGCTGTGGAGTATTTTGTGTCCTACTATGATTATTACACTCCAGAGGCATATGTTCCAAGATCAGACACTTATATAGAAAAAGAGGCATCAATTAACGAGCAAATTGATCGAATGAGACACTCTGCTACTCGTTCTCTTCTTGAAAGAGATGATGTTCTTATAGTAGCCAGTGTATCGTGCATATATGGATTAGGATCTGTTGAAGCTTACAGTAAAATGACACTTACTCTGCAAAAAAACTATGATTATAATAGAGAGCATATAATAAAATCTTTAGTTGCACTTCAATATAAAAGAAATGACCAAAATTTTTATAGAGGTACATTTAGAGCTAGGGGTGAATATTTAGAAATTTTTCCTTCTCATTTGGAAGATAGAGCTTGGAGGCTAAGTTTGTTTGGGGACAAACTTGAGAAAATTGAGGAGTTTGATCCATTAACAGGTGATCAAGTAAGAGAACTAAATTTAATTAAAGTTTATGCTAACAGCCACTACATAACTCCAAAACCTACAATTGAACAAGCAGTAATAAATATTAAAAAAGAATTAGAGATAACTCTAAAAAAACATAAAGAACAAAATAAATTACTTGAAGCGCAAAGATTGGAAGAGCGAACAAAATTCGATCTTGAAATGATTGAAGCTACAGGGTCATGTGCAGGAATTGAAAATTATTCTAGATTTTTATCAGGTAGAAAACCTGGTGAACCTCCACCTACTCTATTTGAGTATTTTCCAGATAACACTTTAATATTTGTTGACGAGTGTCACGTTACAGTTCCTCAGCTAAATGGAATGTTTAAAGGAGATAGATCTAGGAAAAGTACTTTAGCAGAATATGGTTTTAGACTTCCATCATGTATGGATAATAGACCATTAAAATTTGAGGAGTGGGATATGATGAGAACACAAACTGTTTTTGTATCTGCAACTCCAGGTCCATGGGAATTAGAACAAACAAAGGGCAAATTTATTGATCAAGTTATTCGACCAACTGGATTGATTGATCCCCCAGTTGTAATTAAACCTGCAAAAAATCAAGTTGATGACCTAATGCATGAATGTCTAAAAACAATTGAAAAAAATTACAGAGTTCTTGTTACTACTTTGACAAAAAAAATGGCCGAAGATCTAACTGAATACTTACATGAAAATGGTATCAAGGTGAGATATTTGCATTCTGATATTGATACTCTAGAAAGAATAGAAATTATGAGAGATTTAAGGCTAGGTGTCTTTGATGTTTTGGTTGGAATAAATTTATTAAGAGAGGGTTTAGATATCCCAGAATGTGCATTAGTTGGTATATTGGATGCTGATAAAGAGGGTTTTTTA